>CAXTUW010000016.1:66257-92369 GCA_964247595.1 uncultured Acidobacteriaceae bacterium
GCGGAGGTGGCGCTCACGTTGAAGGGTGCATCGCCGTAGGTGTGATTGCTGATGGGCGCAAAGGCCAGCGCCGGGGTGGCTGTCGCTACGGTGAAGTTTGTTTGTGCTGTTGCTGCGCTGTAGCTGCCGCTCGCCGCCTGGTTGGCACCCAAGACCACATTGCCGTTACCGGTGAGAGTGACGGTGTTGCCGGAGATCGTTGCCGGACCGCTGACCACCGAGTAGGTCACCGCGCCGGATGAAGCGGAGGTGGCACTGACGGTGAATGCTGTATCGCCGTAGGTCTTGTTCGCAATCGGCGCAAAGGCCAGGTTCGGTGTCGCGCTGCCGACCGCAATGCTGGTCTGCGACGTCGCCGAACTGTAGTTCCCGTTTGCGGCCTGGCTCGCGCCGAGGATCACGGAGCCATTGCCGGTAAGCGTTACGGTGTTGCCGGAGATCGTTGCCGGACCACTAATCACAGAGTAGGTGACCGCACCGGACGAGGCCGACGTAGCGCTTACCATGAAGGGCGCATCGCCGTAGCTATGGTTCGCAATCGGAGCAAAGGTCAACGTCGGGGTAGCAGCTCCAACGGTGAAGTTGGTCTGTGCGGTCGCCGCGTTGTAGCTGCCACTCCCCGCCTGGTTCGCACTGATAACGACTGCGCCATTGCCGGTGATCGTTACGGTGTTGCCGGAGATCGTCGCCGGGCCACTGACCACCGAGTAGGTCACCGCACCGGAAGAAGCCGAGGTCGCGTTCACAGGAAATGGCGCATCGCCATAGGTGTGATTGGCAACCGGCGCAAACGTTAGTGTTGGCGTGGCATTGCCGACCGCGACGCTGGTCTGTGCGGTGGCCGAGCCGTAGTTGCCGTTTGCGGCCTGACTGGCACCGAGTACGACTGCGCCGTTGCCGGTCAGCGTGACCGTGTTGCCGGAGATTGTTGCCGGGCCGCTGATCACCGCGTAGGTTACCGCGCCGGAAGAGGCCGAGGTAGCGCTTACCGTAAAGGGTGCGTCGCCATAGCTGTGCGCCGGGATGGGCGCGAATGCAAGCGTCGGAGTCGCGGCGGTTACGTTGAAGTTTGTGGTGGCTACAGCTGCGGCGTAGCTCCCACTCGCCGCCTGGCTGGCACTCAGAATGACGTTGCCTATGCCGGTGGTGGTTACGGTGGAGCCTGAGACCGTGGCCGGACCACTGACGACCGCATAGGTTACAGCGCCGTTCGAGGCCGAGGTCGCACTCACGGGGATCGGAGCGCTGCCATAGACCTGTGTCGCGATCGGCACAAACGTAAGTGTCGGCACCTCCGCACCCACAGAGAAGGTGGTGTTTGCCGTGGCCGCGTTATACCCATTCGCAGCTGCCTGGCTCGCGCCGAGGATGACGGTTCCCGCCCCGGTTACCGTGACGGTATTGCCCGAGATCGTCGCTGGGCCGCTGATGACGGTGTAGGTCACCGCGCCCGAAGAAGCTGACGTCGCGCTCACCGTGAACGGTGCATCACCGTAGCTGTGCGCTCCGACTGGCGCAAAGGCCAGGGTCGGGGTCTGCGCACCGGCTGTGAAGCTCGTAGAAACCGTTGCGGAGGTGTAGTTTCCGCTGGCTGCCTGGCTGGCACTCAGCACTACGGGGCCATTGCCGGTCAGTGTGAGGGTATTGCCGACGATCGTCGCCGGACCGCTGGTCACGCTGTAGGTGACCGCACCGCTGGAGGCCGATGAGGCAGTAACGGTGAACGGAGGGTCGCCAAAGCTGTGCGTGGCAATTGGGGCAAACGCCAGAGTTGGCGCGGCCGCCGCCACGTTGAAGCTGGTGCTTACGCTGGCTGAGGTGTAGCTGCCGCTGGCCGCCTGCTGCGCGGAGAGTACAACCGTGCCAACGCCTGTCGTGGTTACCGTGTTGCCGGAGATCGTCGCCGGGCCGCTCACGACCGCATAGGTCACGGCTCCACTGGAGGCCGAAGTCGCGCTCACCGGCAGGGGTGCACCGCCAAAGGTCTGCGTTGCGATAGGAGCAAAGGCGAGGCTGGGCGTTTGTGAACCCACCCCGAAGCTCGTCGTCGCCGTCGCACTCGTGTAATTACCGCTGGCCGTTTGGCTGGCGCTCAGCGTTACGGTTCCGTTGCCGGTCACCGTGACGGTATTGCCGGAGATTGTTGCCGGGCCGCTGACAACCGAGTAGGTCACCGCGCCTGAAGAAGCTGATGTCGCGCTCACTTGGAAGGGCGCGCTGTTGATCGTCTGTGCCGCGATAGGAGCGAACTGCAAGGCCGGTACGGCTGGGTTCACCGCAAAGCTGGTCGAGGCCGTCGCGGAGTTGTAACTCCCGTTGGCGGCCTGATTGGCACCAAGCACGACGGTGCCGATGCCCGTCACAGTTACCGTGTTGCCGGCAATCGTCGCCGGGCCGCTGGTCACGCTGTAGGTGACCGCACCGCTTGAAGCCGAGCTCGCGCTCACGGCAAAGGCCGCGTTTCCAAAGGTCTGTGTCGCGATCGGCGCAAACGCCAACGTGGCGTTCTGAGCGCCCGGCGTGAAGGTCGTTGTGGCGGTGGCTGCGGCGTAATTACCGCTGGCTGCCTGGCTGGCGCTCAACGTCACCGGGCCGGTGCCGGTCACCGTCACCAATGCGCCGGAGACAGTGGCGGGACCGCTGACCACGGTATACGTCACCGCGCCGCTCGAGGCCGAGGTCGCGCTGACAGCAAATGGCGTACCGCCTGCCGTGGGTGCCGAGATTGGCGCAAATTGTAGTTTTGGCACCTCCGGGTTCACCGTAAAGGTGGTCGTTGCAGTGGTTGCTTCGTAGTTGCCGCTCGCGGCCTGACTTGCGGAGAGCACCACCGGACCTACCCCGGTGATCGTGACAGTATTGCCGGAGATCGTTGCCGGACCACTCGCCACCGTGTAAGTTACCGAGCCGCTCGAGGCTGATGTTGCGCTCACCGGAAACGTGGGATTGCCGTAGGTCTGCGTCGCGATCGGTGCGAACTGTAGCGTGGGGGAGGCAGAACCGACCGTCAACGTCGCGGGCGCGCTCGTCGCCTTGCCGATCACGTTGGAAACGGTCACGGTGTATGTGTTCATGCCCGTTGCGGACACCGCAGGCGTTGTGTAGCTGGCCGACGTGGCTCCGCTGATGGCGGAACCGTTCTGAAACCATTGATACGTCAACGGGGCGGTGCCGGTGGCGACGACGCTAAACGACGCCGTCTGTCCGGCGACGATCGTCTGGCTTACAGGCTGTGTGGTGATGGTTGGTGCCACCTGCACGGTCAGCGTACCTATGCTCATCGCCGTTCCACCGGCGTTGGTCGCGCCGGCGGAGATCTTCGCGCCCGTATCGCTTCCCTGCGCCACCATGGCAAACTTTGTGGCCGTACTGCCCGGGACCGCGACGCCGTTTTTGTACCACTGGTAAGTAATCGGCCCCGTGCCCGTGGCCGCGACCGTGAAATTTGCCGTGTCGCCCGCCTTGACGGTCTGATCATTCACAGCCGAGGTGATGGTGGGCTTGAACTCACCAAAACCGCCACCACAACCGGAGAGTCCCACCACGCTCAAAATGAGCGCCAATAGGCCCAGCAGAAGCCGCAGGCCCTGCAGGCTGAGCCCGCCTGGGCGCGCTCCCACGGGCAGCGAGGGTGCACCTACGCTCCAGCTGGTCGCGGGATGGTTGGCGGAGAGAGCTGGCTGGGGCGAGAACGAACGCAAAGCATTCAGAGTTGGCATGGGACTCCTGAAGAGGAAAGGGCCTGCTCACAAGAGGAGCGCGACCGGAAATTTGCGGGGGAACACGCGAAGGGATGCAACAAAAACGGCAGGAAGATCTGCGGCCTAAGGGCTGAGACATAAGACAAATCACAGCGATCCCGCACAGCCGTTCCCGTTAGGGACAACGGCTGCAACAGGCGCGGGAGACCCGGGGAAAGTTTCGGGTACTTTGGTACTGTGATAGGCACCCGGTGAGTATGGAACCCACGATCCCAACGCCGTAATCCCACCTTTGCGCCAGAGTGGGACACTTCCTTGTCACCTGTTACACCAATGGTTCACACGGCGCGCGTGTGATGTGTGCTAGACGAGGGTCGTCAAGGGCTCCGCCCACGCCCGGCGAAACAAGGTCAACAGGATGGGAGCAGCCGTCGAGCTCGTATGTGCATGCTCTGAGGCTTGTCTACATCGCAGATCGGACATCGGAGACGGGTTCCGGACTCAGTGCGGCACGGCAGCGTAAGCTCCATCGCCCCGACCTCCGGCGAGACTGCCGGGATCATTCTGCAATGAACCGCAACGGCTTCTGCAGTCGAGCAGATTGGAAGGCCAGGACTATGCCCTTAAAAGGGCCAGGGCTATGCCACAACCTCGCGCGGTGCACAGTCTTCCATGGCCTGAAGGAACTCTGTCACCTCCTCAAGCGGCAGCGGACGGCTGAACAGAAAGCCTTGCACGCGATCGCATCCCAAGGAGCGCAGGGTGCGGAGCTGCTCTTCATTTTCAACGCCCTCTGCCACCACCTTCATCCCAAAGGTATGCGCGAGCGCCACAATGGCCTTCACGGTTGGGTATGTGCCGTTGAAGTCAGCGATGCGCTTTGTAAATGAGCCGTCGATCTTCAGAGCATCCACAGGCAGCTGGTGCAAGCGACCAAGGGAGGAGTAGCCCTTGCCAAAATCATCGAGTGCAAAGCGAATTCCCATGCGCGCCAGCGTTGCTATCTGGTACGGGGTATCGCCGCTTCGATCCGGCATGATCGCCGACTCCGTTACTTCGAACTCGAGTGTGCGTGCCGGCAGCCGATAGCGGTCCAACGTTCGGGCCACATGGCGCGAAAAATCAAAACGGGTGAGTTGCAGGGCGGACACGTTCACCGTAATCTGCACCGGGGCCAGCCCCGCATCGATCCACGCCCGCGTTTGCCGGCAAACCTCTTCAAGGACCCAGTTTCCCAACGAGACGACCAACCCGCTCTCTTCGGCGATAGCGATCATGCGCCCCGTGGACACCAGCTTCAGCATGGGATCCTTCGATCGGAACAAGGCCTCCATGCTGTGCAGTCGGCCGTCAATGGTCATCTGCGGTTGATAGTGCACCTCCAGCTCGCCTGTCTTTAGGCCACGGCGCAGGCTTTGCTCGATCTCGTTGGCCTCATGCGTCGATGCGCTGATCTCCGCAGACACCCGCACCCATTGCGAGCCCCCGGCGCGCTTGGCCTGGTACATCGCCGCGTCGGCATCGCGCCAAAGCTGATCGATGCCCTCGCCATCATCGGGGTAGACCGCGAAACCCACACTGGCCGCGATCTCCAGATCCGTCGTTCCAAACGATACCGTGGTTCGCATCTCCCGCAAGAGCCGGGAGGCAAAGATTTCCGCTTCTTCTGCCTCCTTCAGATCGCGGAGAAACAGCATGAATTCATCGCCACCGCTGCGTCCCAGCACACCGTGACCGGCCAAGCAACGCGTGATGCGCCGCGTGGTCTCCTTGAGGCAAAGATCGCCGGCGGCATGGCCGAAGCTGTCGTTGATTTGCTTGAAGCGGTCCAGATCGATACAGAAGACGGCGATTCTACCCGCGCTCTCCTCGGCGTACTCCAGAGCATCCTCAAGCTGCTGCTCGAACAGCACACGATTGGGCAAATCGGTCAACACATCATGATGCGCCTGCCGCATCAGCTGCGCATGCAGCCGTTGCCGCTCTGTGATGTCATGCATCATCGCGAAGATCGCGGGGCGGCCTCCATGCACCAGCGGCTGACTCGCAATGTCCACCTGCAGCGTCGAGCCGTCGCGGCGATGGTGCAGCCAGGGCCCGGTGAGTTGCTGTGATCCCGCCTCACGCAACTCCCGTGATAGCTCCGTGCTCTCCTCCGCCGAGAACACATCCAGGAGCGTCATCGCGCTGAAGTCTTCCCGGCTGAAGCCGTAATGCGCCACAGCCGCATCATTTACCTGCAGGAACTCCAACGTTTCCCGGTCGTACGTCCACATCGGGTGCGGATTGCCAGCAAAAAGCAGCCGGTGCTCCTCATTGGCCAGCGCCGCCGATCGCATCTCCTCTTCAAGCAGGGTGAGGATCATGCCTGCCGCCAGCAGATATGCCGGCAGATTCCCTATTTCCGCGCCGGCCACCACGGTCGGCGTGAAGTGTTGCAGCAAGCTCGCACCCGGCCACACCAGAGTCCACGCAACCGCTCCCGCGCTCGTGGTCAGCGTTGCGGCCGAGAAGCGCGGCCCGCCGAAACTGAGCAGCACCGCATTCAATCCGAAGCACTCGGTTAGTACAACGTATCGCGCAGCGTCCATGTCGTACGCGTGCACGGCCCCAGCCAGCCAGCCAAGGCACCCCAACACCATGAAGGCGAGACACACCGTCTGCAGCTTGCCCGGGCGGAGTACCTTCATCGACAGCAGCAGCATGGCCGCTGCGCCTGCCAGCGCACATGAAACCGTCGCGTTAAACCACGGCTGCGGCAGCGACGCGAACACAAGGGCAGCCAGCCACGGAATGCCCAGTAAAGAGGCTACCCGCAGTGACCTTCTCGCAGTGGCGTGACACTCCGCCCGTGAAAGCACAAAGCAGATCCCGCACAGGATCAGCATGCCCAGCGCGGCGATGGTCTGCACGCTTCTACCTGTCATGCTATGAACGGGCAAGGCAAGCGCGGCGAAGTGCAGCAGCACGCAAAACCAGCCTGCCGTCCAGAAACGTACCGCTGCCGTACCTCGCTTCCGGTACACGGATGCGAACAGCAGGAAGGTAAAGCCAGCTGCAAAAAGATCGATCACACTCTGCACGGGCACGCTCGGCGGCAGCAAATTTGAGACCAGCGGTACTCAGATCCAAGCCTAGCTGAGGTCACGTTATTCGCAAGAGGACGAAAGTTGCAGAAAACGCGCGTAGAACGCTCTATTCTGCACAGCCTTCAAGACGCGAGCTCGATATCAGGAGGTTGGTTTCTCGGGCGCATCCATTCGCGCGTAGAAATCCACCCCAAACCGCCGGTTGTAGTCCTCCAGCAGTTCCCTCACGCGTGCTGCCGATCGTGAACGCACGATCAGCCCGGCGTGGTGGTGTTTGCGCAACCGTTGCATGATCTCCGGCGCATCATAGGCTGACAGGTCCGGCCATTGCTGCCGGGCAAGGCAGATGACGCTACCCGCGTACTCCCCTATGGCAGGGGGAAGCGTGTACACCTCGCCTCGCAGTTGGGCCACCTCCATGCGCGCCCACTCCGCCCAGGGATTCAGGCCGCTCGCTGCTTCGGCCACTTCGGCGATGTATGCCCCGCCCACACGTGCAGCAGTCTCCAGAAAGTAAAAGCGGCCATCCGCATGCGAACGGATGAACTCACTATGCGTCGGTCCGGTCCTCATGTTCAGCGCCTGCAACGTTTGTGCATGAATTTGTAGCAGCGTCTGATTTTCGTCGCTGCTGCGTTCCAGCGTGCGCGTCGAGAAGATCCCACCCGAGTGCATCGTCTCGAACGGCGGTTGAGCGTATTTGTGCCCGAGCGCAAACAGCAGCTTCCCCTCCCAGCTCAGTCCCTCAACGTGGTAGATCTCCCCGGGCACGAAGCGCTCGACAAGGTGATGACTCGCTTCATCGCCGAGCCGCTCCAGCATCGGCCAGACGGCGTTCGGATCGGAGAACTTCTGTATGCCGATGGCCGAGGCGCTCTCGCGTGGCTTCAACATCCATGGCCCCTCCGTGCGCTGCAGAAATGCCCACAGCGCATCGTGATTCGCCACCCCCGTAAACTCCGGTACAGAGACCCCACCGCGTGCCGCGGTCTCCCGCATCGCCAGTTTGTCCCGGAACGGGCGCGTGGCCGAACGCGTCATTCCCGGCAGGCCAAGGTGTTCCCGGGCCAGCGCCGCTGTATCCAAATCAAACTCATCCAGCGCGACGATGCGCGCGAAGCGGCGATGCTTCGCCAGTCTCACGATGTACGGCAATGCGGCCTCGGGCGAGAGGTCCTCCGGCATCGTCCCAAAGCCGGTGAGCGCGCCCTTCGGCCAGTCTGCGTCGGAGAGGCTGTGTACGGTCAGCAGCGTTACCGGGCAGCCAAGTTTCGCCGCCTCCTCTAAGAAGGCCTGCCCCTTCTCATAGGTGCTGATGCACAGCAGCTCCGGCTGTCCGACACTCTCTTCCGCCATCCACCCACTCCCGTCGAGGATTTTGCCCGATATGTCTCTATCACTGTTCCTTGCAAGTTTTGCGTCCAGCTGCTTTTGTAAGCTCTTTCGCTGAACGCTTCAGTCCCGTCGTAAGCCATCCACGGCGGCGTGGGGTTAGCCACGGAGAGACTCTTCACGAAGCCGCAGCACAACACTCACTTAGGCCGGCCCGCCCGCGTCCTGCAGCTTGCGCACGATGCCTGTTGTCGAAAATCCTTCGACGGTTGGCACAATCTCCACCCGGCCCCCGGCAGCCAGCACCATCTCGTGCCCCACCACGGTCTCTACCGTGTAGTCGCCGCCCTTCACCAGCACATCCGGCCGCAGCGCCCGGATCAGATCGACGGGTGTGTCCTCCTCGAACAAAGTAACCGCATCGACTGCGCCCAGGGCCGACATCACCCGTGCGCGATCGCGCTCCCCGACCACCGGACGAGCCGGCCCTTTCAGCCGTCGCACGCTCTCATCGGTGTTCAAACCCAGCACAACCTTGGAGCCGAAGCGCCGGCAATCCTCCATCAGGGTCACATGGCCGACGTGCAGCAGATCGAAACAGCCATTGGTGAACACGATCGTCTCCCCCGCCGCGCGCCAGTCCGCCACACGCGCCAGCAAGGCCTCGCGCTCCAACACCTTCTCCGCACTGCTGATGCTCTTGGAGGGCGTCAGCAGCGCCGTCAGCTCATGATGCGCGATCGGCACCGTGCCGACCTTGCCGACAACGATTCCTGCGGCAAGATTGGCCAGCTCCACCGCCGTTACAATCCCCAATCCCGCTGCCAATGAAGCGGTGACCGTGGCAATTACCGTATCGCCCGCGCCAGACACATCGAAGACCTCCCGCGCACGCGCCGGCGAGTGGTACGGCTCGCCCTCCGACAGCACGCGAATGCCCTTTTCACTCATCGTCACCAGGAGGTAGCGCAGATCATGCTCACGCCGCTGCCCCTGCCCTGCCGCAAGCAGTGTCTCGGTCTCAGCCCCGTCGACCCCTGTCGCCAGGGCGAGCTCATGGAGGTTGGGACACACCGCCGTGGCTCCCGCATATTTGCTGAAATGCGGCGACTTCGGATCCGCCAGCACGGGCACGCCGGCCGCCCTGGCTTTACGAATTACACGCTGGCACAACTCGGCCGTGAGTGTGCCTTTGGCGTAGTCGGAAAGCACCACCGCATGAGCCTTCGCGACGAGCGCCTCGGCGCGCTCCAGCAATCGTGCCCCGTCCTCAGCCGACGGCTGCTCCCGGCTCTCGATATCCAACCGCAACAACTGCTGCGTGCGCCCCACAATGCGGGTCTTTGAGACCGTCGGCAGCGACGTCGTTACCGCGCCCACGACATCGACTCCGGCAGCCGCCAGCAGCGCCTCCAACTCGCGGCGTTCTGCATCCTCACCCCAGAAGCCCGCCAGCACCGCCTGGCAGCCAAGCCCCGCAAGGTTCATCGCCACATTGGCCGCGCCGCCTGGCCGCTCATACCGATGCGCGTGGCGCAACACCGGCACCGGCGCTTCGGGCGAGATGCGATCGACCTCACCGACAATGTAGCGGTCCAGCATGAGGTCGCCGACCACTAGAACACGCAAGCGCCCGAAGCCTCCGGCGAGCAATTGAAGAACGGCATGCAACTCTGGCAGCGAACGGGTCATATGCGATTCATCATCGCATCGCGTGTTGTTGGTCGCCTAGCCACGCTGTGTCATCGAAGATGAGATATGGATTGCGGCTGCGAGACTCAACATAGATGCTTCATATCAAAGTACGGATCTTCTCCATCACGTCATCCACCGTGATCGATACAAGGCACTTCTTCCCCTGCTCGATACACGTTTCCAACCCGCAACCCCAGCAATCCACGCGGTGGTACACCACCGCATTTCGCGAGCCAAACGGAAACCACTGCCGCGGGATATTTCGTGCCGCAAAAATGGCAACGGAGGGTGTTCCCACGGCCGCCGCCAGGTGCATCGGCCCGCTGTCATGGCCCACAAACAGTTGAGCCCACTCGATGGCCGCCGCACTCTCCCGCGGTGTCAGCTTGCCGCACAGGTTCACCACCGCCGCGCCACCCTGGCGCATCCAACGCGCTGCGGCGAACGCACTGGCCTCATGTTCCTCCGGTGCCCCCAGCAGGATCAGCCCCCGCCCGGGCTTCTCCCCCGCCAGGCGTGACAGCAACGCCTGCCAGTTCTCACGGCCCCAGTCCTTGGCCTGCACCTTTGTGCCGACACTCACGGCGATGGGAGCCGAGCCGAGCGCATCGCTGCCAATCGCCTCCGCTGCGCGTCGCCGCTCCTCTGGGGCCAGATGCAGCGACCAGCTAGCCGCACTGTGGAGATCACCCTCGCCAAGCTCGCTCAGGTTGCGCACGAGCCGTGCCGCCTCCGCTTCCAGATCGGCACGGTCGAGCCTCTCCTGCGCTTCGACAGACTCCGGATCCGCACCGCCGAAGTTGGCCTGCATGGCTCCTGTGAGCGGCACGCCCACCACCTCCTTTACGCCACATAGGCGAAAGAACCGCAGGTCTCGCTTCGCCGCTTCGAGACCACGCGCCGCCGCCAGGTATACCACCACCTCAGGCCGGAAGCGCCGGATCGTCCACCACAGGCTCAGCAGCTCCTTCACGCTGCGCGTGCCTGCGGTGTAGCGAAGGTAGCCATCCACCAGACCGGTACCTTCCAGCACGGCCGCGGCTGCCGGAGCTTTGGCATGCACGGGGCTGTTGGTCAGCAGGCGGCGCTCCGCGCGCGGGTACGCCCGGGCCACCAGATGCAATGCCGGCAGGGCGATCAGCATGTCGCCCAAGCTGCCCAGCCGGTAGATCAAAACCCTCTTCACCGCAGGCTCGTTCACCCTCTCAGTGTCGCTGTCGGGTTCCCGCAGCGCAAACCGTGGCCCATGTACAAGGTAGTGGTTGGGTTGCCATGCGCAAGCAAAGCCCGCTATGCTCCGTCGATGGGCCTTCGCAAACGCCCTCGTTATGCTCAACGTCGCCCACATCACCGGCCTGCAACGGCGTGCCACCGAAAACTGGCATGCGGCTCAAGGGCATAGAGCCGGGAGCCCGGACCCTCTGACCACCTCGGCGCTTGAGCACCTGGCTCTCCAACAGCATCGTGCCAACTTTGACCTTTGGCATTGCGAAGACAACGCTCGCGACCCGCACGCCACCGACCGGACCATTGCCGAAGTCAAGCGCGCCATCGACGCCCTGAACCAACGCCGTAACGACCTCGTGGAACAGATCGATGTGCTCTTGCTCGATTCCATCGATCAAGACGAGACGGCACCCCTTCACTCGGAGACCCCCGGCCTCATCATTGACCGGCTCTCCATTCTCGCGCTGAAGGTCTTCCATACGCACGAGGAGGCCCACCGCTCCGCCCCGGACGAACAGCACCGTTTACGGAACCGGGAGCGCCTCGCCGTACTCAAGGAGCAGCAATCTGATCTGGCCGCCTGTCTCGTAAAGCTATGGACAGATATCGGAGGCGGCCAGCGCCGGTTCAAGCTTTACAGACAGATGAAAATGTACAACGACCCCACTCTGAATCCGGTTCTCTACCAAGGAGCCGTCCAAAGCACCGAAGCAAAGGGCAAAGATAGAAAGCCTTCGCCGTAGCTTTACGAGCGCACACCACACAACAGGGGCATTGACCCGGAGGGGCTGCACGACTTATAACTCCGACAGCCTTCCAAGATCCAAAAGCAAAGATTCAAATGCAAAGATCCAAAATACCGCCCGCAGATCGATCGGGCACACACGAGTGAACTATGGCCATGAAATCGGCAACTCCCATCTCGCAGCCCTCCTCCACCAGCTCCGCACGCAACGGCAAGGGAGAGGAGCGCAGCGGCAAGCTGCATCGCATGCCCCGCACGCTGGCGGGCACGCCCATTCCCGCCGAAGATTCAAGCCGCAAAAGCCTTCTGGACCTTTACGAAAAAGCCCTGCGCCTGATGGGCACAGGCAAGTACACGGAAGCCCATACGGCATTCAACGAGCTGCTTGCCGGCGCTCCGCATGATCTCGCCGACCGCATCCGCATGTACATCTCCGCCTGCGTGGCGCAGATTCATGAGGGCACCACCGAGTTCCGCAGCCACGAAGAGCGCTACGACTATGCCATCTCGCTGCTCAACCACGGCAACTATGAGGACGCCCGCGAGCACTTCCAACTCATTCTGCTCGACAACACCGACTGCGACTATGCCTTTTACGGTCTCGCTCTGCTGTCCAGCATGACCAACTCCACCCATGAGTGCCTGGAGCACCTGGAGAACGCGATTCGCCTGAACCCGCGCAACCGCATCCAGGCGCGCTCGGACTCCGACTTCGCCAACATGAGCGAAGACCCGCGCTTTACGGAACTCCTCTACCCCGAGGCATAGCTTCCTTCGTCCCGGCCTCCTTCATCCTGGCCTCTTTATGCCCGAGGAGAGCTCTCCTGTCGAACTCTCGCTACACTCACCCCATGCCGCTTCCCAATCAGACAGGCAAGCCGCTTCGTGTCGTCGCCATTGGCGGCGGCACGGGCCTTTCAACGCTCTTGCGAGGCTTGAAGCGGTACGTTGCCGCGCCCAAGGTGGCACAGCCGCTCTCGCTGCTCGGTCGCGATCTCGCCGGTCGCAAAGCGCTGGGAACCCCCCGCATCCGCGACCTATCCGCGATCGTCACCGTCACCGATGACGGGGGCTCCTCCGGCCGCCTGCGCGAGGACCTCAACATCCTCCCGCCCGGCGACGTACGCAACTGCATGGTTGCGCTCAGTGAAGATGAGGCCATGCTGAGCCAGCTGTTTCAGCATCGCTTTTCCACAGGCGATCTGCGCGGCCACAGTTTCGGCAATCTATTTCTCGCCGCCCTCACGGAGATCAGCGGCGACTTCGTCCAGGCCGTCCAACTGTCCTCCCAGATTCTCGCCACCCGCGGGCGTATCTACCCTGCCACGACTGCCAACGCGACACTGGCCGCGCAGATGGAGGACGGCACCCTGGTTCGCGGCGAAACTCGCATCTCCGCCTCAAAGAGCAGCATCGTCGAGCTCATACTTGAGCCCGCCCACTGTGATCCGCTGCCTGAGACCCTCGAAGCCATCGCCGAAGCCGACCTCATCACCCTCGGCCCCGGCTCGCTCTACACATCCGTCATCTCCAATCTGCTCGTGCACAGTATTCCGGAGGCCCTGGCCGCTTCAAGCGCGACCCGTGTCTACGTGTGCAACCTGATGACGCAGGCGAACGAAAGTCTCGGCCTTACCGCCTCGCAGCACATTGAAAAAATTCTGCGTCATGCCAACGGCGAGCCCATCCTCGATTACGCCCTCGTCAACACCGGCCCCATCCGCCCCGAGACGGTGGCCCAGTACGCCGCCGAGGGTCAAAAGCCCATCGAAGCCGATCTCGACGCGATCCGTGCCCTAGGTGTCGAGCCCATCACCGGCAACTTCGCCCACGAAGGCGAGGTTTTGCGCCACAACTATGAGGCCGTCGCCGACTGTGTGATGGAGCTGGGACTACGGCGCGCCAGCCAAGGCCTGGCGCAGACCACCCACAGCTATCTATGACGTTCGCACGAACCTCTCACTGCATAAAACCTCGTCGCTCTGACCCTCATCGCTCTGACCCTCATGGCTCGAACCCTCATGGCTGGGAGCCTCATGGCTCGGACCTGAACAAGACCCGACGCGAAGCAATCTGCGTTAGCTCATGGCGGGAGCCGTCCCCCTTACCGGCGACCGATTGCCTAAATCCCAACTGCCCCGATCGCCACCAGCTGCGGCGCAGCCTGGACAGCTCCTTCGGCCACCGTCCGCTTCAGCTGTCCGCAGGCGGCATAGATATCGCGTCCCCGCGGGCGGCGGACGTAGGTCGCGATACCGCCCTCGATCAAGGTGCGCTGGAACAGCTCAACCGCTGCCGGCTCCGGTTGGGAGTACGCGATACCCGGGCCCGGATTCCACACAATCAGATTTACCTTGGCCCGCATGCCGTCGAGCAGGGCGAGCACCTCACGCGCGTGCTGCGGCTGATCGTTCACGCCACCCAGCAACACGTATTCAAAGGTCACCCACTCCCGCGTTCGTAGCGGAATTTTCAGGCACGCCTCCAGCAGCTGGCCGATCTTCCACTTGCGCGTAATCGGCATCACCTCTTCGCGCACGGTATCGTTTGAGGCATTCAGAGAGAGCGCCAGCTTCGGCCGAATCGGCTCAGCGGCAAACCGCTCGATCGCCGGCAGAATGCCGGAGGTCGACACTGTCATGCGCGACTCCGGAATCCCAATCCCCTCCACGAGCCGCCGCACCGCCGCCATGAACTCGTCATAGTTCAAAAACGGCTCACCCATGCCCATAAAAACGAGATTGATGCGATCCTGGCCTACCAGAATCCCGTGGCGGTTCAACACCGCCACCACTTGCCCGGCGATCTCCCCCGCGGTCAGGTTTCGCTTGATGCCCAGCTTGGCTGTCAGGCAAAACTGGCAATTCACCGCGCAGCCCACCTGGCTGGAAACACAGATCGTCGCTCGCCGGTAACCCCGCCCGGCTAGAGCTCCAAACCGCTGCTTCGCGCTGCGCTCGCCTGTGCTTGTGTTGTTGTCATTCCCAAAGGGAATCCGTGTCTCGCCTTTGCCCTTTTTGTTGTCATTCCCGAAGGGAATCTGCGTCTCGCCTTTGCCCTTCTTGTTGTCATTCCCGAAGGGAATCTGCGTCTCGCCCGCGCTGCCCTCGACGCCAACTCCAGCCTCCTCGCCGGCATCAGAGCCGTCGCCCCGTTCGCCGCCGTCGCCATCGGGCATCCACACCGTCTCCACGGTCTCGCCATCGGCCATGCGCACGAGATAGCGCTCCGTTCCGTCCACCGAGACCGCCGTCTGCGCCAGCTCCGGCAAGCCCACAGCCCAGCCTTCGTGGACCAAACGCGCCCGAAGTTCCCCGGAGAGCGTCGTCATCTCCTCGATCGCTGCCACACGCTGCTTGTACAACGCCTCAAAAATCTGCCGGGCACGGTACGGCTTCTGCCCGAAGCTCGCCATCAGCTCCGTTAGCGGCTCGATGCCCAAACCAAAAAGTGCTCGAGAGTCCATACTGTCTTCAGTTTACTGCCGTCGCCGCCTATCGATAGAGGAGCTGCCGCGAACACGGTCCCTCCACGGCGCATCTCAATCTCAGGAGCACTCAATGGGCAAGGAAGCCAACATCGCAACAACAAAGAAGATGGGTGAAGCGGTCAACAGCGGTCACCTCGAACAGCTTCATGAAATATTCGCTTCAAACGTGAAGGACCACGACCCCGCACCCGATCAGGGCTCCGGCCCCGAGGGCTTCATCAAGTTCTTCACCCAATTCCGCAGTGCCTTCCCGGACCTGAAAATCGCTGTCGAGCAGATGACCGCCGACGAGGATAGCGTGGCCATTGCCTACACCGTCACGGGCACCCAGCAGGGTCCATTCCAAGGCATCCCGGCTACCGGCAAGAAGATCAAGGCCCGGGGCGTACAGATCGCTAAATTCAACGGCGATGCCAAAATCACGGAGCGCTGGGGCAGCTCCGACGAAGCGGGTATGCTGCAGCAGCTAGGTGTATCCAAACCTTCAGCGCACATGGACGACCCGGCAATCCTCTCCACACCCGCTTCAGCGGGAAAGATCTAGCGGCAGAGATCCAGCGGCAAGGGCCTAGCGGCAAAAAGCCAGAGGAGAATCATCCAGGTAGTCGCTACGATCGGGCGGTACGCCGCATGTTATTCGGCGTACCACCCGATTTCGCATGCCGGGGGCGGAAGGCCAGGCTGGATGAAAATTCAAAATCAATGAAACAATCTAGTTGATGCCAATCTCCATTCCCCTGGCCGAAAATTCGGCCCTCAGCACCCCGCACACCCGCGACATTCGCACCACCACCCTGCCCAACGGCCTCCAGGTCATCACGGAACGCATGCCCAACCTGCGCTCCGTCTCCATGGGCGTGTGGGTCGATACCGGTTCGCGCGACGAAACGCCTGAGACCAACGGCATCTCGCACTTCATCGAGCACATGGTCTTTAAGGGCACGACAACACGGTCGGCTCAGATATTTGCCCGCGAGGTCGACGCCATTGGCGGCAACCTCGACGCCTACACCTCGAAGGAAACCATCTGCTTTTCGATCAAGGTCCTCGATAGCAACATCGCGATCGCCCTCGATCTGCTCTCGGATTTGGTGCTCCACCCCACCCTTGCCGCCGAGGACATCCTCCGTGAGCAAGGGGTCATTCTCGAAGAGATCAAAATGGACGAAGACAACCCTGACTACCTCGTCCATGAGCTTTTCACGCAGGGCTTCTGGAAGGGCGATGCCCTTGGCCGCCCCATCCTCGGCACCGCCAAGACCGTCTCCAGCTTTACCCAGGAGATCGTGCTCTCGGAGTACGCTCGCCGCTTCACGCCCGCGAACATGCTCTTCACCGCCGCCGGCAACCTTGAGCATGACGCCTTTGTCGCGCAGGTGGCGCAGGCCTTCGCCTCTCTCGCCGCCTCCACCACCGCCAAACTCGCGCGCACAGCGGCACCGGCCACCTTCTCGCACATCACGTTGAAGAAGAAGAAGTCCCTCGAACAGGTGCAATTCTGCCTGGCCGTTCCCGGCCTGCAAACCGCTCACAAGGACCGCTATGCCCTCTATCTGCTCAACTCCGTCATGGGTGGCGGCATGAGTTCGCGGCTCTTTCAGGCTGTGCGCGAAGAGCGTGGCCTTGCCTACTCGATCTACAGTGAAACCAGCCCGTTTCGCGACACAGGCTCACTCGCCGTGTACGCCGGGTGTGCGGTTGAAAATACCCGCGAGGTCCTCGATCTGACCCTCGCCGAGTTTCGCCGCATGAGAACAGAACCTGTAACAGAGGAGGAACTCAGCCGCGCCAAGGAACAGCTTAAGACCAACATGGTGCTCGGCTTGGAGAGCACCGGCGCGCGCATGAGCTCACTGGCCCGCCAACAGATGTACTACGGTCGTTTCTTCACCGTGGATGAGATCACCGCCGAGGTCGACCGGGTCACCGCTGCGGACATCCAGGGGCTTGCCAACGATCTTTTACGCTCCGAGTCCCTGACCTTGACGCTGCTCGGCAATTTGGGCGACCTCAAGATCGAACGCTCGGGGCTCGTTTGCTGAGCCGCAGCTAACTTTCCTGACGTCCTTTTCTTGCTGTCATTCCCGCAGGGGACCTGCTGTTAGATCGCGTCCAAGCAATCTGGTGCTGGGTCTCAGAAACCACTTTGCTTTTACCGGGGCTGCGCCACGGGCCCAAACGCCGCACCCTTCGCTTCGCCGAAGAAGGCCTCCACCGAAATTACCAGCAGCACCGGCACAGCCGACACACTGAACAGTACAAAGTGCATCAGTACCTCCAAAAACCGTAGCGGTGGGTGCGCCTGGCGCAGCCCATGCAGGTGCAGCAGCACGGCGCAGAGTAAATTGATCAAAAAATACACTAAAGCCACCAGCAGCAAGGTATGCATAAAACTCCCGGAAACAGCGGACGCGTAAGAGCAGGCAATCGCTGGAGGCGTGAGACTAACAAAGGGGAACAAAAATCGTCAACAGCAATCCCGAACAGGCATTTCGGAATGCGCAATCCCACCTTTGCGTTACACCATTGCAACCGCGGGCGTGGCTTTGAACCCACTCCCCCGCAGGCCGTCTACCGATGCGACCCCCGGAACGTCTATACTTCGGGACGACACGCCGCTACGCCCCACCGGCAGTCACACCACTTTTGCAGATTCGCCGCGCGTTCCCGTGAAAGGGCCGTAGGCTTCGAGGTCGCTGAACCATGACTCCCCAATCTCCTCAAATCGTTCCTGCGTACAGGCTCCATGAAGAGCAGTCCGGGTTTTCCTTGGTTGAGTTGCTCATCGTGATGTCGATCATCCTCATCCTGATTACACTCGCCATCCCGGGCTATGAGCACGTCCACATCAAGGCCGACCAAACCTCCGCGCTGGCCTCTGTACGCATGCTCAACTCCATGGAGGCGGAGTACAACTCCAACTTCCCCAGCCACGGCTATGCCTGCGGTCTCGCGCCCCTGGGTGGCAAGACCGGTGCCGGGACGCCCACTGCCGAAGCCGCGCAGCTGATTCCCGACGACCTCGCCTCAGGGTCCAAGTCCGGGTATAACTTCGTGATCTCCAACTGCTCCAAGAACACGGTCAATAACCAGGATCAGTACAACTCCTACCAGGTCACCGCGACCCCGATCTCTGTCGGCCGCAGCGGCAACAATGGCTACTGCTCCGATGAGAGCGGCCAGATTCGCTTTGACCCTAAAGGCGGCTCCAACTGCACCGAAATCCTGCAATAGAGCTTTGTCTTGTTTCCGTCATTCCCGAAGGAAACCTGCTGTTTCAGCCGGGTGGCCCATCTTAGCCACAGCCTCATCGCGGCTAAGGTGGGCCCTAACCAGGATTTTGCTTCATTCGCGAGACGCATCCCCTTGTACCGCTAAAGGATCGTGGCGCACCGTTGCGTTCTTGGCGTCCGTAGCATTTGCCCTACCCCCATCCGCCCCAGCCCAGACTCCGTCAACTACGCAACTCGCCAAGCGAGTCGACGCTCACTACAACCACCTGAAATCACTCGAGGCTCGCTACACGGAGCGCTACCAGGGCATGGGCATGGACCGCACTGAGTCCGGTACCCTGCTGCTCCGCAAACCCGGCCGCATGCGATGGAGTTACGACACGCCCAAAGGCAAACTGTTTTTACTAGACGGCAAGGATGCGATCAGCTACACACCAGGGGATGCCCAAGCCAGTCGTTTGCCTGCCAAACAACTCGACGACCTTCGTTCCCCGCTACGCTTCCTGCTCGGCCATACCGAACTGGCCAAGGAGCTCGACCACCTCTCCGCGGCACCGATCGATGGCGGCTACAGTCTCGTCGGCACACCCAAAGGCATGCAGGGACGCATTCGCGACGTTGCCCTCACCGTCGATGCCGTGGGCATGATTCACACCTTGCAGGTCGAAGAGCTGGACGGTGCCCGCACCACCTTCACCTTTACCGACATGCAGGAAAACGTCCCAGCACCGGACGAGGCCTTCGTCTTTACGCCGCCAGCGGGTGTCGCTGTCGTGGACGGCACCGCACCGCTCTAAGAAGTAATCCGTTGCCAGTAACCAGCTGCCCACGGAAGAGCAACAGCGCTGGCCACTGACAACTTACAACTATTTACACCTTTATGTGTCCAGACTCGCCCATCGCCACCGATCCACCCGTTGCCGCGGCAATCGCATATTTTGCATAGAAAAGCACCTTGCTGCTCGACGCCTCCCAATAATCGCCCTCGCTTACGTCCACGCGCATGACGGCGATATCCGGGTCATCCTCGCCCTTCGGAAACCAAGCCTTATACATGATGTTCCAAAGATCATGAATTTTGCTGCGGTCGCCGCTGACGCTCGCCTTGCCCTTCAACGTGATGTACTTCGAGTCCGAGGGTTCGGCAAAACTCAGCGTCACGTGCCGGTCTTTCTGCACCTCGTCTACCTTGCCCGAGCTGCCCCGGGTCAGAAACCACACCGTGCCGTCAAACGGCTTGTCCTGCACCGCCATGGGCCGTGCGTCCATCGAGCCGTCCTCGGCCACCGTGGTCATCATGCAGATGTGGATGCCTTTGATCAGCGCCCCAATCTTCTCCCGCGCCGCGCCGCCGCTTAACTCGTGGTAGTCCTTCGCGTGCTCTTCGTTCTTCTCGCTCATCGTGTCTCCTCGCTGATCCTCATCATGTCTCCTCGTTGGTCTTGGATGCGCCTCAGCCGCTCCGCATTGCATGGCAAATCTAGCCTTTTGCCCGCCTGTGTAGGGTTTTAAAACCAGACGCAGAACTCATCCGCTAAAAACTCGAAATACAACCAGCCTTGGTCCTCCACTCGCCGTGTACCGTAGACCACATGCCGCTTCCAGCACGCCTGGCCCTCATTCTTGCCCTTACCGCCGTTCAAGCCGGAGCCCAGACGCCACTGCACCTGATTCCCATGCCCCGCGAGATCAGCGCCAAAGGCGACCAACCGCTCCCCGGCGGTGTTCAGATCGTATGCAGTGGCTGCGACGCGGAGGACACCTTTGCCGCCAACGACCTTCGTCAGACACTGGCCGAGCGCGGCATCGCGACCACGGGCTCAGGTCTGCGCCTCGTATTGCAGCGCCTCGCCGCGCACCCCGATCCCAACTTCATCGCAGCCATGCTGGGTGAGGGCTACACGATCGCTTACACGCCCGGTACCCTCACGCTCACCGGTGCCACAGCCGAGGGGGTCTTTTATGCCGCGCAGACGGCCAAGCAGCTCATCGAGGTGGACCCATCCGGCCATGGCACGCTCCATGCCGCGAACATCCGCGACTGGCCCTCGCTCCGCTACCGTGGCCTCAGTGACGACCTCTCCCGCGGCCCCGTCGACACACTCGCCTTCCAGAGAAAACTCATCCGCACCCTCGCCGCCTACAAGAATAACGTGTACTCCCCATACTTCGAGCACACCCAGCAGTACACCTCGAATCCACTGCCTGCGCCCCCGGGCGGCTCGGTCTCCGCCGCCGACGCCCGCGAACTCGTCGCCTATGCGAAGCCATTCCATGTCACCGTCATCCCCGATCAGGAGGCCTTCGGCCACCTCCACCACAGCCTCGCCTATGAGGGGTACGCCGATGTCGCCGAGACCCCGCACGGTGCCGTTCTCGCACCCGGCCAGCCGCGCTCGCTCGACATCATCAAGGCGGAGTTCGGCGAGCTTGCCGAGCTTTATCCCGGCCCCTTTTTACACATCGGCGCGGATGAAACCGTCGACCTCGGCCTGGGGCGGACCAAGTCCGCCGTCGATGCCGGGGGTCTCGCCCCGGTTTACCTCGACTTTGTCGAACGCATCGACACCGCGCTCCAACCGCTGCACCGCAAGCTGCTCTTCTGGGGCGACATCGCCCAGGACGCCCCGCCGCTGCTCAGAACCGCCCCCCCAGCCTTCAAGAAGGACACCGTAGCCGTCGCCTGGTGGTACGACCCGCGCAAAGCCGGCTACGCCAAATACATCACGCCCTTCACCGAAGCCGGCTTCGAGCTTTGGATCGCTCCCGGCATCAGCAACTGGTCGCGAATGTACCCCAACTGGAACTACGCCTTCGACAATATCGGGAACTTCACCCGCGAGGGCAAAGCTGCCGGTGCCACCGGGCAGCTGAACACAATCTGGCATGACGACGGCGAATCCCTCGCCAGCAACAACTGGTTCGGCATCCTGTACGGTGCTGACGCTGCCTGGACGGGAGGCTCAGCCAGACCGGCAGACTTTCAGGCCAGCTACGGTTCCCTCTTCCACGGCGACGCCACCGGCAAGCTGAACGCGGCCCAGGCCGAGATCATGGCCGCTCACGATCTGCTCAAGAACACAGCCAAGGTCGGGGACGGCTCCGATGGCCTTTTCTGGCTCGACCCGTGGTCCAAGGACGGCCAGGTGACCGCCGCCAAGCTCCGCCCCTACCTGCACGAGCTCCGCCTACACGCCGAAAAAGCCATGCAGTTGATCGCTGAAGCCCGCGCCGCCTACCCCGCCAGTCGTTCGAGTGCCCCATCAGATCCGGGTGCCCCGACTGCGGGTGCCCCATCCTCACGCCCGGCACCAGCGGGCGTTAAGGTGGGGTCCGCCACGGAATCCCCCACCGCCATCTACGCTCTACCCTCTAACCCCACTACCCTCCGCGAGCCCGACGCGATCGACGCTCTCGAACTCGGTGCGCGCCGTATCGACTTCATGGGCCTCAAGTTTCAAGTGGCCGATGAGATGGCGCAAAGCTATGCCGCAGCCCAACTCGACGCGGCCTCCCCAGACAAGAAAACTCGTGCCAACGTCGCCCGCGAGCTCTCCGACATCCGCGGCGTCAACGGTCGCCTTGAAGACATCACCGACGGCTACTCCCTGTGCCGCGATCTCTACGAGCAGCTCTGGTACCGCACCAACCGCGCCTACGCCCTCCGGCCCGTGCTGGAGCACTACGACTACACGGTCGGCCTTTGGTGGACCCGCATCGACGCCCTACGCAGCGCGCAGCGGCAATGGGAAAGCAGCAAAACTCTGCCCTCAGCCACCCAACTCGGCATCCCAGCGCCGACGCAACCAGCCGCAACCGCGCCGCTTGCCCCTCCCGAGTGACGTCTGCAATGTGGTTTAGCACTGAATCTGTCAACGTGGCTTTAGGGCAAATTACCTGACGGCGTACAACGCCCTTTGCAGTTCTTTCTGTCATTCCCGAGGGGAAATCTACGGTTCGCCTGCTGCGCAGCCACAGACGATTTGCTTTCGCCCCTGGTCTACCAACGTGGCTCTGGCCACTGGGGCATATTTCAGGAGTGCATCAGAGCTGTCTTGCCCTTTCGCGCCCGCGCCAACGCCCCTTCGATCGGCTGCACCGGGTCTGAATCGACCTCAATGCCCGGGTGAACCCGTCCCAAGGCGGCGCGCATCGCCGCGAGCACGGGGGCCGCTTTGACCAGCACGCTTCCTGTGAAGGCAATGCGGCGCGCCTCCGGCAGGCCGCAGCCGGCTGCCATCATCTTTGAGACCACAATGCCGACCTGCGCCGCGAGCTCCTCCCCGGCGCGCTCCAGCACACTTGTCGCCAGGGCATCGCCCTTGGCCGCGCACGCCGTCACCACCTCCGCCAGTGCGGAAAAGTCCGGCCGCGCTGGATGGTTTGCTTTCGCGATCAGAGCGCCAACCGTGTCGACGCCCCACGCGCTGCTGATCTCTTTCAGCAGCGTGCCCGGCACACCGCGATCGCGGGCCCGCAGGGCACTGCGAATCGCCTCTACCCCGATCCAGTGCCCCGAGCCTTCATCGCCCAGCATCGGTCCCCATCCGCCCGCATGCATGCGCGCGCCATTCGAGCAGCGACCCACAACACGCGATCCGGTTCCGCCAATCACAATAACGCCCGGTCCGGTACCGAAGGCCGCCTGCAGGCCGATCTCGTCATCACCAGTCAGGATCAGCTCGCCTGACACAAGCTCGCCCAGCGTGATCTCCGCCCATTGCCGTACGCCCGCGCTCGAAATACCCGCCAGCCCTACACACGTACGCGTGATGGTTCCCAGCGAAACTCCCGACGTCGTTGCCGCCGCGTTCAGCAAATGGCGCAAGCGCGTCGTTGCCTCAGGAGCGCCTACGTTCAGGAGCTTGATGGTCTCGCCCGCAACCCGGGCCAGCACCTGTCCATCATCGGCGAGCCAGCATTCCGTCTTCGTGCCTCCCGCATCGATCGCGAGAAAGAATCCCATCGTGTACCGCTCCCCTTCTGTGAGTCTTTCCTTGGGGCCGCTATCATAAATCGCATAGCCGTTCGGCGTCGCGTTCGCGGGCCGCTCCCGCCCATGGAGAGAACCCTTGCCGCCTAGCCCCGCATCGCTTGCCCTCACTGCCCTCAGCGCCGTCGTTTCAGGTACCGGGCACCTGCGCACGCCGGACCTGCTGATCATCGTGGCCTACCTTGTAGCGATCACGCTATTCGGCTTGCGTTTCAGAGAAAAGAATGTCAAAGGGAAGCCGGAAAGATCTCTCAAGGCATACTTCCTGGCGGGCAACACCATCCCCTGGTGGGCCATTGCCCTGTCGGTCGTCTCCGCCGAAACGTCTACGCTCACCATTGTCTCCGTTCCCGGCGTGGCCTTCGCCGGCGATTTCGGCTTTCTTCAGGTCGTCCTCGGCTATCTGCTGGGCCGCGTCGTCGTCGCCGGGCTGTTCCTGCCGCGCTACTTTGGCGGCGAGATGCTCACGGCCTATCAACTCATCGATCGCCGTTTCGGCCCGGTTCTGCACAAGGTCACGGCCGGCCTATTTCTGCTCACCCGGGCGGCGGCAGAGGGCGTTCGCGTCTTCGCTGTTTCGATCGTCGTCGCCATCGCCATCGGCACAGGCGACGTGCTTTCCATCGGCATCATCTCCGCACTAACCCTGCTTTACACCTTTGAGGGCGGTCTTGCCGCCGTTATCTGGACCGACGTCGTGCAAATGGCCATCTACGTCGGCGGTACGCTCGTGGCCCTGCTCACGCTCGGCCACCATGTCGCTGGCGGCTGGCCTGTCATTGCTCATACGGCCGCAACCGCCGGCAAGTTGCAGATGTTTCATTTCGCGTTGAATCTTACGCAGAACTACACCTTTTGGGCGGGCCTGCTTGGCGGCACCTTCTTGACGATGGCCTCGCATGGGACGGATCAACTGATGGTCCAGCGCCTGCTTGCCGCCCGCAACCTCCGCGAGTCGCAACTCGCTCTGCTCAGTTCCGGCGTCGTCATCTTCATGCAGTTCACTTTTTTTCTGCTCATCGGTGCAGGCTTGTGGGTCTTTTATGGCCAGCGGCTCGGCCCGCATGCCGCCGCCAGCTTCCGCTCAAATGACTACATCTTCCCCACCTTCATCGTCCGCGAGATGCCCGTAGGCACCGCCGGCCTGTTAATCGCCGCGATTCTCGCCGCCGCCATGTCCAATCTCTCTGCCGCCCTAAACTCGTTGTCGTCCACCACTGTGGTCGACTTCTATGTCCGCATGCGCCCCAAAGCCGATGGCCGCGAACGCAACCTCGTCGCGAAGTCTTCCACCGTCCTGTGGGCTTTCGTGTTGTTCGCGATTGCTGTCTACTCCGTCCGCGTCGGCGGCAAGGGCCACGTCGTCGAGATCGGCCTGTCCATCGCCGCGGTCGCCTATGGGTGCCTGCTGGGCGTCTTTCTCCTCGGCACCCTCACCCGTTTCGCTACTGAATATGGCGCGTCTGTCGGGATGCTGTGCGGCTTCGCCCTGAACCTCTGGCTGTGGCAAGGTTCGTTCCCCGCGCACCTCGGCCCGCTCACGGGACCCCATCTCACCATTCCAAAGATCGCCTTTACCTGGTTCGTGCTCATTGGTGCCGCTGCGACGTTCGCCATCGGCTCCCTCGCCAGCAAGTTGTTGGGGGGGACGCTAAGCGCCAAGCGCACGGTGATCGCCGGCACCGCACTTTTACTCTTCTTGTTGCCATCCCCGAAGGGGATCTGCGTCTCTTCCGCCCGGGCACAAACCCCTTATCGACGCTCTGCACCGCCCAAACCGCGCCCAACACCGGGTGCCCCATCCTTTGCAGCTCCACCGCAAAGGGTGGGGTCCGCCGACCAGCCTCAAGGAGACCCCGACTTCACCCTCGTCTCCACACTCATCAACGACGCCATCGCCGCCCACAAACTCCCCGGAGCCGTTGTCGTCATCGGCCACAACGGCAAAATCGCCTTTCAACACGCCTACGGCAACCGCAAGCTCGCCGGGGAACCGGGTCTTGATGGCACGCCCACCCCCGCCGAGCCCATGACGGAAGACACGGTCTTCGACATGGCCTCCCTTACCAAATGCATCGTCACCGCGACCGCCATTGGCCAGCTCTACGAACAGGGAAAACTCGACTTCGATACGCCGCTAGATCACTACCTGCCCGAATTCGATCCCACGGTGGATGGCAAAACAGATCCGCAACGCGCCCAGGTCACCATTCGCCTGCTCCTGACCCACTTCTCCGGCGAAGGACCCGATATCGACCTCAAAGACCCTTGGGGGCTCGCCACCCCCAATAAGGCCGAAGGCCTCCACCGCGCCCTCACGGCCCCGCTCACCGGCACCCCCGGTACCAAGATGGTCTACTCCGATATCAACTTCATCCTGCTCGGTACGTTGGTGGAAAAACTCAGCGGTGAACCGCTCGAGCAATACGCTGTGACGCACATCTTTCAGCCGCTCGGGATGTTCCAAACGCGATACCACGCCTTCTCTGAAGCCTGCGGATCCCACATCAGACGCGGTTCGGCGATCTACCCGGATCCAACCGGACCCCATGAGATCGATCAGGTTTGTCGGGCCCGAGGCTGGTTCTTAAAAGAAATCCCCAGCAC
>CAXTUW010000017.1:0-88289 GCA_964247595.1 uncultured Acidobacteriaceae bacterium
GTGGACGCGGAAGACGCTTGGTTGGGAGCCGACCGGGCCGGGGCTGATCGAGGATTTGATGAACATGCAGGAATGACGATCTTCGGAAGACGACCATGGGCTGAAAAGAGGTCCCTAATTCGCTTCAGGGCTAATGATGTTTGCTAGGCGTCGCAGACGCTCCGTCGGGGGTGAAAAGTTCTTTGGCTACACGGCCGATCTTGTACGGCTATTGAAGGGGCGTGTAGATGGCTAGCTTGAGCGAGGGATCATCATTGGCCTGAAACGATGCGGTCTCAAAACGGAGGAGACCTTTGGTGGGATGATGAAGCACCTTCTGGACACCGGCGCTGCTGCCGACATCGTGTGTCTCCCACCAGTTCTCAAACTCGGGGCATCCCTGTCGAAGTTGATCCAAGAGCTCGTTAAACTAAGGATCGCCAGCCCAAAAATCATAAGTCGTTCGGAATAGAGCGAGCATGCGTCTCGCTTCATGGGCCCAGGCTTCTGCAAAGAGACGTTTCATTGCCGGAGCGGTCAGGACATGAAGCAGGATATTGCGATCTCCCTGAGGGATGCAGCTGAAGTCCGTGATAAGCTCTGCGGCTGCTTCGTTCCAAACGAGAACGTCCCATCGGCGGCCAGTGATGTAGGCCGGGTGAGTCAAGCTCTGGACCATACGACGGATCGTCTCTGGGACGATCTCACGAGAGAAGGCGGAGCGATCGGGATTTTTGGCCAGCGCCCGGAGATGAGTATGTTCCACCTTGCTAAGCCGCAGAGCTTTGGCCAGGGCATCGACGGTGGTGGTTGATGGGCTGACGGTTCGTCCCTGCTCCAAGCGGATGTACCAGTCGATCCCGATTCCCGCGCGTTCCGCGATCTCCTCACGCCGCAGACCTGGGGTGCGCCGTCTTCGTCCATTTCTGATACCTACGAGCTCAGGCGCCAGCTTCTCGCGCCGCGACCTCAGGAAGTCGCCTAATTCATTCCGGCTTGCAGGCGATTGAGCCGGGCCGAAGCCGTCCATAGAGATATTCATGAATCCTAGGATAGTACCAGGCCTTGTTAGAAGATCCTGCATGCTTCAGGCTAGGAAGAAATGAGGTGAGTATCGATGGAAGCTGCTGTCCTTAGGGCATTTGGATCAAAGCTGAGCCTTGAAAATGTGCCTGATCCGGTTCTGGGAACCGGAGAGGTCATCGTCGATGTCGTTGCGGCCCCCGTCTTACCTTATGCAAGTGAGGTATTCAGCGGAGAACGGAAGTACCTTTTGAATCTGCCTGCCGTGCCGGGGTGCGGTGCCATCGGTAGGGTACGGTCAATCGGTCCTGACGCGACCCAACTTGCCGCTGGCGACTGGGTACTCTGTGATCCCACCGTGAGATCGCGGGACAACGCACTCACCCCGGACATCACGCTCCAGGGCTGGAGCGCGCGTGATGGGGGCGGCCTGCGCTTGCAGGACTTCTTTCATGACGGTCCCTTCGCAGAGCAAATCCGGGTCCCAACCGAGAACGCCATCCGTCTCGGGGCAATCGGATCCAACGACGACGCCTCGCAGTGGTGTGCGTTGGTGACTTTGCTTGTACCGTACGGCGGTCTGCTCGCAGCCGAACTGCAGGCAGGGGAAACGCTGCTGGTGAGCGGCGCAACCGGAAACTTCGGCAGCTCTGCCGTTGCAGTCGCACTCGCCATGGGGGCAGGCTGCATCATCGCACCCGGAAGAAACGAGATCATGCTCGAAGAGCTTGTGCGTCGCTTTGGTCCTCGCGTGCGACCGGTGAAGTTGACGGGTGACGAAGCGGCTGACCGCGAACGGATGAAGCAAGCCGCACCCGGCCCGATCGACTGCGTGCTCGACCTGCTTCCGCCCGCGGCGAGCGTTACAGCGGTACGCGCGGCTATGATGACAGTTCGCCCGTACGGACGCGTCATCCTGATGGGAGGCGTTGGCATGCTTGGAGGTCCGGGTCTTGACCTTCCCTATCCCTGGATCATGAGAAACCTGATCACGTTACGCGGACAGTGGATGTACTCGCCGAACGCCGTCAGCCGGCTCGCCAGCCTTATTCATGCCGGCCTTTTAGACCTGAATCAGTTCTCCGTCACGACGTTCTCGCTGAACGACGCAAACGAGGCGGTTGCGCACGCGGCTGCAGATGCACACCCATTTCACTTGACGGTAATCCGGCCATAGAGCAAGCCGACTCAGCCTTGGGAAAGGTTCTTCCCAATTGGCCGGCATTGACTTGGGAAATGCAGCCTACCCGATCTATCGAAGGCCAGCAAGGCGCGGGGAAAGCTCATCTTTTTGCCCTGATCCCTCTTTCGCCTGATTGTTTCTGGGTTTAAAAATCGCCAGATCTAGCAGGAATTCTTACATCGAAGAGGCGACCGTCTGGCAGCCTAAAGAGCTCGATGGATACCCTGTTCGTGAGGCCACGCTGCTGCCCCGCGTGCTAGATGCAGCGTACAGTCAGTAACGGACAATCGAAGCCCGGCTGCCCATTGAAGTGGAATCAGGACACATACCACGGTGCGCCTGATAAATGGATTCTATTCGACAAGATCAATTGTGCCTTAGATCGATTTAGCAGATAGTGATTTTGACCTTCCTAGCAGATGACAACCTCAAGCCATACACTCATTCTCTGGTCTTAGCTGGGCGGAAAGTTTGTCACGGCTCAGGTAAGTGCTGAGGCCTGGAATACTCATGCAAAGCGACGATAGCGCCAGGGCTGCGGCAAAGCTGTCCGCATAGCCGAGTTTGTAACGGTGTTTTCAATGTCGCGGCCTCGATCGCGCTGTTACTTGTTGCATCGATGATCGTCACGGCGTGCTGAAGGGCCTGGACGTAGTCTGATGCTCTCTGCTCGCCTAAGTGCTTAAGCTGAATGTAGAGGACCTCTGCTATGTTGATCGCCGACATCGACAGCCGCGCCTGATTGCGTCAGCTTGCTGCAAGAGACTGCGTACTTTGTCGACACCCTGTCCATCACTGACACCGAAGTAGCGCAGAACAGCATTTTGCATCAAGAACGTAGTCCTTCATGGTTCGTCCTCGCGCTTGCGTTCAACCCGCCTTTCTTCGTTAAGATCGGCTTCAAGCGTAGCGTCTCGCAAGCTTCCCTGAAGAGCATAGATTCTTTGGAAGTTATTCGGCTCTCAAAAGGAGACGGCCACGTTCCTCTTGAAACACGACTGTAGTCCCTTCCTCAAGGCGGTATCTCTTCCGCAAGTTGGCGGGAATGACGATCTGTCCTCTAGTGCTGATCACGGCTGTCGATCTCATTGGCTTACCTCCTTGGCAAACATTCTTACTCTAATGTAAGACACGTCTGCTCGTGGGTCCTCATGGAAGAGGACCGGATCCGGCAGCTTCACGACGAGAAACAATTGCTTATGCCAGTGGTGGGCATCTGGCGGGAAAACCTCTGAAGAGATTCAAAGCTCGAAGCCACAGCGTCCGTAGCGCAGCCAAACCGAACTAAGATTTGCTCGCAGTCATTTCGAAAAGCGTCAGCCTTGACGAAATAACCGAGTAGCGAAAGAAGTCGTAGATTTGGCGATCTCTGGATCTTCATCACAATTAAATCAAACTGCAGCGTGCCTCGCTGCTTGAGGAAATAACCAAGGGGTGAACCACTCCCCGAAAGTTAACGCGACAGAGCCGCTGTTTGAACCGATCAGCCAAGCTCACGTCCTGTTATCGCATGTGGGCCTGCAGGTCTAGACGTAGATTTGTTCTGTGGAAGGATTCGGACAGCGGCCCAATGCTTCTTGGGCATTTGACTTTTGATGCGAGTCGGAGTGGGCGCTCGAAGGCCTATCGCAGAACCATCGCCAGCATCTGCCGAGCGTCTGTCTCGAGTAAAGTCACGTTCTTCGTTCGGGCAAATGCATCCTCAGACAGCAGCATGGCGAAGCCATGAGCCATGGTCCACACCGCCAGCGCTAATCGCCTTGCCTTCACGAGGGAATCCTCTATTTCCTTCGCGAGTTCGTCAGCAATGCTGAACACGGACGTGGCAGCCACTTCCAACTCTTCGTAGGAGTTTTTGTCGATACCGGCCTGAAACATGACCGCGAAGAAGTCCGGATGCTGCCTGGAGAAGGCAATGTATGCCAAACCGACCGCAAGCAGCCTCTCACGTGGTGTCCCTCCCAGTCCCGATACGGACCTGAGATCCTGTTCCATGCGCCGCGTGCCGAGCAGGGCAACTTCCACCAGCAGGGCATCCTTGTCTTTGAAATGTTTGTAGGGTGCGCTTTTGGCGACGCCGGCCAGACGAGACGCCTCATTGAGCGTGAAGCCACGTGGCCCGACAGAACGCACCAACTTGAGCGTCGCGTCAATCAGCGCCCGTCTCAGATCGCCATGGTGGAAGGATTTAGGTTGTTTCGCCATAGATGCATCCTTTCGGTCAACGCAGTGCTTCATGATAAAGTGAACGAAGTTCACCAAAAAGAGCCACTTTGAAAGATGGCCGATTTGCTTCGTCGGAGGTAAGACATGAGCCACAACACTCGCGGCGGCCTCACATCAGCTCTCGCTGACCGCCTCCATCTTGCAAAAGTCGGTCCGTAGGCCGCCTTTCTGCGCTTCCGAATTGCCTAGCGGGCTTTCAGAGGCTCAAGCCAGATTGATCCAGCAAGTAACTAGAGGGGAGGGGACATGGAAGCCGAGACACTGTACGGCGTGCGGTTAGCCGTGCTGTTCAGCCTGAGTGGAGCCATCGCGCTGCCGTGCTGGCTACTCTTGCTCGTCGCTCCGCGATGGCGTGTGAGCCAACTCTTGGCGACCTTTGTCGCGCCGCTGCTCATTGCAGCCGTATACATTTTGCTGTTGGTCTCGCACAAGGTGCCGCCTGGTTCCGGCTTCCGCTCGCTCTCGCAGGTAAGCATCCTGTTCCGATCGCCCTTTGCACTGCTCGCAGGGTGGATCCACTATACCGCCTTCGATCTTTTTACCGGAGCATGGCAGGCGCGCGACGCAAAGCGGGTTGGAATCTCTCCATGGCTTGTGGCACCCTGCCTCCTCTTGACGCTCTTCTTCGGGCCGGCGGGACTGGCACTTTATCTTCTACTGAAATTAACTCTGCGCCGTACCTTTGGCGCCGTGGATGAAGCGATATGACTCTAGGCGGCGGACCGCACTCCTTTTGCGCTGCCACTTCGTGAAATCAAGGACTCCGGTTCGGGCTCCGTTCGCAATTGACTGGTCACTTCAAGGCGAGCCATAGATGTATTTTGGCGATTCGGTGCATGAACCGGTAGCGAGGAAAGGAAGATATGCTGACGACGATACTAGGGTGGCTTACGGCGTACCCGATTCTGGCGTATGGAGTATGGCTGCAACTCGGGCTGGCGCTCTTTGCACTTGTAGCCATGCCCTTCGACAAGCGTAAGATTCTAGGCATCAATCCCTGGATTAAACCGCTGAAGTTCGACCTATCGATCATGATCACCTTTGTAACGTTTGCCGCAATTCTCAACGGCTTCGAACGCTATGCGGGTGCCCGCACCGCGATTGCGGCGACCATCTTGATCTCGCTTTCAGCGGAAAACATGCTGATCTCCCTGCAGTCTCTTCGTGGGGTGCGCTCACATATGAACGAAAGCACGCCGTTCGATTCGAGGATCTGGTTGGCGATGGGGGTGTTCTTGGCCTTTTTCGTTCTAGGCGCGGTATCGGTTCTCGCCCTGGCGTTCATTGGACATCCAAAATGGCCGGCAGCCGTGACGTGGGGTGTCCGTCTCGGGCTGCTCGTGTTCCTCGCAGGCAGCGCGCAAGGAAAGCCCATGGTGACCCATGGCGGCCATACGATAGGCGCTCCGGATGGAGTTCACGGACTGCCATTTGTGAACTGGAGCACAGCCTTTGGAGACTTGCGGGTTGCGCACTTCTTCGCTTTGCACTCGCTTCAGGCGTTCCCGCTCCTTGGCTTGCTCCTCAGCCACACCAGTCTGAGCCAACACTTTCAGATTGGCGGAGTTGTAGCAGGGTCCACCGTCTACGCAGCGATCGTCTGGTTGATGTATCGCCAGGCCATGGCAGGCAGACCCTTACTCCGCGTTTAACAACCAATCTTCCTCTAAAGAGAGATCTATGAGTTCTGTGCAGTTCATTGAGATGAAGGAGAAACGTCTATGCGTATATTTGTGACTGGTGCGACTGGATTGATTGGTTTCGCTATCGTGAAAGAACTCCTCGAGGCGGGTCATGAGGTCACCGGTTTGGCTCGTTCGACCGTTTCTGCAAGGAAGCTTACTGATGCTGGCGCGCGCGTTCTGAGCGGTAGCATCGAGGACTTGGATTGTCTGCGCCGAGGCGCGTCCGCCGCGGATGGTGCCATACACACAGCGTTCTATCATCAGCTTTCTCAAATGCCTCTCGGCACAAGACTTCGCGTGTTGATGGGCGGCGCGCCTGGCGGCATCTTCAAGCGGTTCATGAGTGCCGGCATCGCCGCTGACCGTCAAGCGGTTTTGACAATCGGCCAGGCGTTGGGGACAGGCAGCCCGTTTGTCGCTACGTTTGGCACCATGGGAATGGAATACGGACATCTCGCCACGGAAGATCAACCCTACAACCACGATCCAACAGCTTTCGGATTTCCGCGTGCCCAAACGGAAGACGTCCTAAAGGACTTCGCTTCGCGAGGCCTTCGGACCTCAGCGATCAGGCTTGCCCCTGTTGTGCACGGGCCAAGTGCTTTCGGTCTTGTTTCCCTGCTGATCCCTGTCGCACGGAAAAAGAAGCAATCTGCATATGTTGGGGGCGGTGGAAACCGCTGGCCCGCTGTTCACCACTTGGATGCCGCTCGACTCTTTCGTCTGGCGCTTGAGAACGGCCCAGCAGGGGGTACCTATCATGGTGTCGCTGAAGAGGGTGTTCCCCTGCGGCAGATCGCTGCAATCATTGGACAGCGCTTGAATGTGCCAGTCGTATCGAAGCAGCCTGCGCAGGTCGCAAAAGATTTTGGACTTGCCGCTTCCTTCGTAGCAATCGACAATCCGGCGTCTAGCAGCTTGACGCAGGAACGTCTTGGCTGGGTACCCAAGCACCAGAAACTTCTCTCTCATCTTGAAGAGAGCGAGGTGTTCAACAAATGAGATACCTCGTGTGCTGTATTTCGCCATCCAGTAACCAGGTGCCTTGCCGGGGCAAGAGGAGATGGCCAACGCGGCGGCTATTAGGGTCGACCAAAGTTCCTACGTGCGGGGTTGGGGTCTAATGGCTGACGGCGTCGTCGGCCCGCTCATGGCATCAGCGAGGACCGGATCGAGCTTGCCCTTCAGGACGACTGATTCTCCTGCAATCCCGGCCTCTCCAATAAAGCCTCCTACATCCGAAGAACTATGACGAAGGCGAGAGATTGGGCCATCCTGTTAGGCCGCGGCTAGGCTGTCCGGAACGAGCACAACCTTCCCTCGTGACTCGCCACCTATCGTCAGTTCCACTGCTTCGCGCCATTTCGTTAGTGAAAAGGTTCTACGCCCACGTCCTAGACGCTTCTGCGGACGCTGCGGCGGAGACGCTGAGCGGAAGGCTCAGCGGCAATTTCTCTGCCGCGAGAGCCCTCCAAACAGCGAGCGTATGACGGTGGTATTGCCAAATGGCAACCATTCTGGCAACCAGAGGTGGCCGCCTCTGGGCTAATCCGCTGTAAGTAATTGAGAAGTATGGAGGCGCGGGCCGGGATCGAACCGGCGCATAAAGGTTTTGCAGACCTCTCCCTTACCACTTGGGTACCGCGCCCTAGACCTTGAACAAGAGCCCCGTATTTGTACGCTCACCGACGCAAAGCACACAATAGGGAGCTATCGGCACAAGACGGTGGAGAAAGGGCGTTTGGAGCGGGAGACCGGGGTCGAACCGGCGACATCTTCCTTGGCAAGGAAGCACTCTACCACTGAGCTACTCCCGCCCTTCCACTCGAAGATACCAAAGGGCGACGTTTCATGCAAAGATTCGTGACGCAAAAGCGAACACAGAGTGAGGCAAAGCTATTCGGGCCCTGTCTGGCGCTGCGTACTGTCCGGCGGCATCAGCAGACGACGTCCTGCCACCTCAACGCGGCGGTTGCGCACGACATGCGGCGTGAGGGTGATGAGCAGCTCGGTGGTGTTCACCTGCTTGCTTGTTTCGGTGCCCTGGAAGCCGGGGAGTTCACTCAGAAAGGGCAGCCCCGAGATGGAGCGCTGCTCACTATTCGTCACGACGCTCGCCAGCAGCGCTGTCTGACCGGCGGGGATGGTGACCTGGGAGGTCAGCGCCCGGTTGTTAAGCACCGGGATCGAGTTGACCGAACCCGCGCCAAGCGCTTCAATCTTAAAGTCCAGCTTCATCGTAACGGCATCGGAACGCAGCACCTGTGGCGTTGCTTTCAAGGTAAGCCCGAGATCTTCGTATTGCACCTGCGGCACGGAGACCGAGCTGGCGCCCTGGTACTGCGACAGGAGCGACGCCACACTTGTCCCGTTGATCGACAGCCCGGCAACCGCGGCGGTAAGGGAACTCGAGGCACCGCCGGAGTTGTAGATGCCGGTCTCGATGGGGTAACGCGTGCCGGCGCGGAAGCTGGCATCCTGGCCATTGCCGGCGCGTAGCTGGACCTGGTCCAGGACACGGATGTCGGAGGAGTTCAGCAGGGCATTGAAGGTGGTGCTCGAGCCTAGGAAAACACCTGCCAGGGGTAGTCCGGCATAGTGTCCGAAGACGCCGAGGAGACCGCTGAACTGGGTTGAAGTCACCACGCCGCTGGCCAGCAGCAGGCCCAGTTCCGCAATCGCGTCGGTATACGGATTACCCGTGAGCACAAGCTGATTGGAGGCAATAGCGGCAGAGATCAGCGACTGGTTCTGGCTGATGAGGTTTTCCGCAGTGGCAGCGACAGGAAAGACGCCGGCGGAGGATGGGGTCGCCGCGCCCAGCGTACGGGTGCGGGACTTGTCTACCTCATACAGTGTCAGATCGAGCATGACATCGGCACCCCCGTCGATCAGGTCCGCGAAGGTGGCGTTTACGCGATCGAGAGTCTCCGCATCGCCGCGTAGCACCAATCCGCTGGAGGAGCCGACAGCGGAGACCACCTTGAGATTGAAGACGTTGCGCGCGAGGTTGGCATACTCCGTCAGCGCATCCGCCGAGACACCCGGGATAAAGAGGGTCTCCTCGACAAGCGGCTGGAACTGAGTACGATTCTCAGGTGTGTCTTTCGCGAAGAACACGACGCCGGGTTGCAGCGGTACGGCAAAGGTGTGGGTGAGGCTTCCGGCGACGCGGCTGGCCTCACCAAAATCCGCATTCTCCAGATCGAAGCGGATAGGTTCGCTTGCACTGACCGAAGGATCAAACTGGGCCTTTAGGCCGAAGGCGGTGCAAAGGGCGGTGAGGATCTCCTGCGCGCCGCCGCGGGCATGGATCGTTTGCCTCCCGCGGATAGTGCCCAGCTGCACCGCGGGGCCTACCGTGCCGGCGTCGGCGGCGCGCTGGACCCGCATGGGGTCGGCGGAGGACAGTGCCGGACCGGCGAAGGGCAACAGCCGGCCATCTGCTTCGTAGTGTTGCCGGACGACAGCATTGTCGGCGTCGAGGGCGTGCGCCTGCGTGAGCAGGTCGGCAGCCTCAGCGGTGTGCCCTAGCTTCTCCGCCCTGGCCGCACGCTGAACCAAATCCGTGAGCTTATGCTCGCGTGTAACCGCCAGCGCGAGGGCGTAATCGCGATTTTGTGCATTCAGCGTAACGGCGCGGGTAAACTCACGCTCGGCGGCTGCCAGGTCTCTGCGGTCAAGCGCGCGCGCGCCGCGAATGTAGGCCGCTTCCGCCTCCCGCAATGCCTTCGGGGAGAGCGCGGGCTCCTCCGCCCTGGGCTGCTTGGGCACCATCGGGGCAGGCGCGGCAACCCCGGCGGGGACGCTCCCGGGAGCGTTGCCTGCTGCAGGAGTCTGGGCGCGTCCCCCTGACGTCGTGAGAGCCGCTATCGCGCAAAGGCCCAGCGTCGCCGGCAGTGTGTGGGAACTGAAGTGCGATACCCGATAGCGCAGGATACGGAAGGTACTGGTTGGAAGCGTCATGCCTACCTGCTTGGACGAGGCGGGCGTGTTAACGTCCGCCCGAGACCACACGAAGCTCCGTGCGTACGGGCTCTGCGCGTCCAGGGTGCACGGAGCGTGGCGGCCGGCGCATGCCCTGGCGGATCTGCGCGGAGTCGAGCCCCAACTCGGTCAGCGTGCGGCTGAGGGTGTTGCGATGCATGCCGAGTTCCTCGGCAGCCTTGCATTGGTTGCCGCGGTGACGGGCAAGCACCTCAAGAATGAAACGCTTCTTGAACTCGCGCACCGCGTCTACGTAGGTCATGCCCCCGGCTTGCATTCCCAGAACAAGATGGTCCAGCTCGCGCTTCACTCGCGTTTCCTCGCTTTGGCTGAGATATCAGTTTTCAGTGTGCGACGAGAGCCCGGACTTGATCCAATCGGGAGAGCTGTGCTTGCCTCGTCCCCAAGCCCGCAGCTGGACCAGCTCTTCGCTGAGCCGCAGCCGGAGATCCGCAGGCATGGTGAAGGATACCGCATGCGCTCCCCGGAGCAAATAGGGAGCGATCCGCGAGGTGCGCACCCAGGGCGCGGCCGGCAGAAAGGCTGTGAGGGCGAGCAGAAAGGCCGCTCCGATCATGGCTCCACGCACAAGGCCAAAGGCCGCGCCGCCCAGGCGGTCGGCCCAGCCCAGGCCCACCGTGCGTGCACCGCGACGAAAGAGCCGGCCCAGCAAGCCGGAAATAATCGTCACCGCCGCCAGGGTAAGCAGAAAGGCAGCAAAGTCGGCGAAGGCGGGCGTGGTGATCAGGCCGGCCAAGGCGTGAGCGCCTTCGCGGTAGTACCAGCAGGCGAGCGGGAAACCCACAACGAAGCCGCAAAGTGTAAACGTCTCGCGAAAGAAGCCGTTCATGGCGGCTCGAACGGCAGAGTAGGCGAGCATGAGGAGTAGGAGCCAATCCAGGGCGTTGAGGGTCATTGGGCTGCAGTGGCCGGGCATGTCTTACTTCACACCACCCGTAGCTGATTGTGCTCCAGCGCGGTCGCGGCAATCAGACCGTCTGCTACATCGAGCGGAATGCCCGCAAGCTGGCGTTTGGCGGTCAGACAGCCCCAGCGATCGCCGATCACCCTTGTTATGGGGAGAATGCGAGTGGGAAACCTTCCTGGAAGGAAGAGACGTTAACCAATGCTCAAGCGACGAACGACGCCTACTCGGGCTCAGGAGCTCAATGCCCTTCCTGAGCTCACCTGCCGTAATGGCGCTGATACAGAGGTCGCTACTTGGCTGCGCTCGAAGCCAGAGCTCGATACGAGGTTCTGGACGTTGCCGGGTTGGTTCTGAAACCACATTCGTGTCCAACAAGAAACCGGAACTCACGACAGGTCGACCGGACGCCCCGGAGATGGATCGCGGGTAAGGTCCAACTCCTCACCGTTTAGGAGAGCTCTCGCTTGGGCGAGAACCTCGGCGAGGTGTGGTTCGGAACTGGTCGAGTCGAAATTTGCAGTTGATCTCAGCGCTTGAAAGAGGACGTCTTCCACGTCGCGGAAGCGGTCTGTGGCCATGCGCTGCTCGATGAGGGCTCCGAGTTCTGGTTGTTGGATTTCGATGTTCATGGCCGATCCTCCGATTCCGAGTATGTAAACAGGAGTGTCCTAAGTCAAACAGAGATTGCTCCTCTTCGGTGAACTCAGAATAGGGAGACGCCAATCGTGTACCACAAGCAGAGTAAAAGTAGCGATAAAGCGATAGTGCATATCCGTGTCCAGCGGGTACCGAATAGGCAGAGAATCAAACTTAAGAGAGCTGTTGTCAGACCCCATCTAACCTACGGGACGCCTTCTCGTGCTTGCTCAAGGTAATTCGTCGAATGGACAGGGCGAATATAGGCGGCGATCGTGATTAACACGCAGACTGCAAGTATTATGCGACCGAAGCCGAAAACGGTTTTTTGCCACAACGGCATGGGCGTAGATGACTTCATGCTGCCGAGCGCGCTTCTTTTCCTCTGCTACGCCCGCCCAGCGACACGCTGACTACCTTGGACACGCCGGGCTCCTGCATGGTGACGCCGTACATCACATCGGCCTGCTCCATGGTGCGTTTGGAGTGCGTGATGATCACGAACTGCGTGGTATCACTCATCTCGGCTATGAGACGGGCGAAGCGGCCGATGTTGGTCTCGTCGAGCGGGGCGTCTACCTCATCCAGCACGCAGAACGGCGCGGGCTGGAACATAAATGTGCCGACCAGCAGCGCCAGCGCCGTGAGCGCCTTTTCGCCGCCGGAGAGCAGAAGGACATTTTGCAGCTTTTTACCCGGGGGCGAGGCGATGATGTCCAGGCCTGCGAGGTCCCTCTCATTGCCCTCCTCTGTCTCCGTGAGCCGTAGAAAGGCCTGGCCACCACCGAAGAGCTTGGTGAAGGTGGTGGAAAAGTTGTCGTTGATGATGCGGAAGGCCTCGTCGAACTTCTCGCGCGACACCTGATCGATCTCGCGGATCGAGGCCTGCGTGTTGTTGATGGAATCGAGCAGATCCTTACGCTGGGTTTCCAAAAACGTGTGGCGTTCGGAGGCCTCGCGCAGCTCATCAAGTGCCATCATGTTCACCGGCCCCATGGCCTCCATGCGCTTGCGCAAGGTGCGGGCGGCCTCGTCCTCAGCGGCTAGTGCTTCGGCGGCAATGCGGACGATCGTGGTGTCCTCGCGCAAAGTTTGCGGCTCGACCGAAAGATCGTTGAGGCAGGTCGCCTCGAGATGCTCGATGTCGGAGCTGAGCTTGGCCTGCCGGGCGGTGTGGCCGGAGCGTTGCTCACGCAGCGCCTCGGTTTCGGCACGCAAAACGCGCAGCTGGCTGTCCAATGCGCCAAGCCGTGTGCGCAGGGTGGTGCCTTCTGCGGTCAGGCGTTCGGCGAGGCTTCCGGCCTCGGCACGTGTGGCCCGAAGCTCGTCCGCCTGGGCAACGAGAGAGATGTTTTCCTCTTCGCGCCGCGCGCGCTCGCCTGTAGCATTCGTGACCGTAGCTTCGATCTGCGTGATGCGCTGATCCTGCGCGGCGTAGAGGCGCTCGGTACGTTCGGCATTCGCGCCGGCGTTGCGGCGGCGTTCTTCCAGGCCCGCCAAGGCCGCATTGGCAGCGCTGGCGGCTGCCTGCAGCTCCTCCCGCTCGGCGCGCAGGGTGCCCAGCTTGGCCGTGAGTTCGGTGACCTGGGCCTCTAAGTGGGCGCGCTCGGCTTCGAGGCGCTCGGCCTCCTCGCGCTTGCGGGCGATGAGCTCCTCCCGGCCGCCGCGCTGGTCCTTGTTGCGTGCAAGGGCCAGATGCCATTCGCTCATGCGCCGCTCCAGGCGGCCGGCTTCAGCCTCCATCTGCCGCAAGGCGGCACCGGAGTTGGCGGAGTCGCGCTCGGTATCGCGGCGCTCGTGGTTGCGGGCATCCAGCGTGGCGGTGATCTCGGCGATGTCGCGGGTGAGGGCTGCGGTAGCAAGCTCGCTGCCCGCGAGATCGCGTTCGAGCGCATCCAGTTTGGTCTGCACCTCGGCGAGTTCGCGCTTCAGCGCCAGCGGGCCCTGCGTGCGCGGCTTGCCGCCGGTGACGGTGACGTTATGGAAGGTCTCTCCTGTAGGAGACAGAAAAAAAGCCTGTGGGTTGGAGAGGGCCAGCGTGCGGGCCGTACCTGAGTCCGGCGCGACAAAGCCTTCGCGCAACTTGGGCAGGATGACCTCCAGCGAACGCCCGAAGCCGTTCAATACCCGCACGCAATCGGTGAGCGGGACAATGCCTTCGCGGTGGTGGTTGGACGAGCTCTGCATGCCCTCGATAAAGGGGAACGCGGCCTGCGCATCGTTGGGGTGCACGAGAAAGGTAGCGCGCCCGGCAACATCACCGTGCAGCATGCGGACACCCTCATCGGCGGCATCCCAGCTCTTCACCACGATGTAGTTCAACTCGTCGCGGAGGAACTCATCGACGACACTTTCATAGCGGCCATCGACTTCGAGGAAATCGGCCAGCGTGCCCACCGGAGCGATGCCCCCGTCATTGGCTTGCGCCCGTTTGGCGTTGGCACGGAAAATATTACGAACGGTGTCGGTGGAGTAGCTGTGCTCGCGAATCAGCGCTTCGAGCGAGCCGCGGCGGCCCAGCAGGGTGGCCAACTCAGCGCGTAGGCCGTCGCCGCGACGCCGGGACTGCGTCTCCTCCATGCGCCGCTGTTCGAGCCGCTGCCGCAGCTCGACGATCTCGCCTTCCAGTCGTTTCAGCTTCTCGGTGACGCTTTCGAACGCCAGCTTGGCCTGTCCGCGCTGCTGCCCGAGTGCGTCCAGCTCCTTCCTTGCCGCGTCCGACTCCGCCGACAACCGCTCGTTTTCGCGGTCGAGGCCGGCCAGCGCGGCCTCCGCCTGGGCGATCTCATTGCGTGCGCCGTTGGCCCGCCCCATGGCGTTCAGGGCGTTGCGACGGCCCCCCTCCGCCATCGCTTCGGCGGCGAGTACGCCGCGCATGGCCTCGTGCGCGCGTGCCTGCTGCGTACCGGCCTCGGTCCGGTGAGCGTTGGCCTCGGCAGTGGCCGTCTCGAGAAACATCCGGTGCTGCTCACGTTCACCCGCCAGGTGCGCCAGGGCCTCGCGTGCCCCCGCCAACTCATCATTGGCCGCGGCGATGCGCTGTGCGAGCTCGGCTGCACGATCGGTGTTGGCCCCGATGCGGGCCTGCGTGCGTTCCAGGTCGACGGCGCTGGCATTGGCACGCGTGTTGGCTTCGCGCAGCTCGCCGTCGAGCGCATCACGGCGCGCGGTGCCGGCGGTGTGCTCGGTATCCAGTGCCGCTAACACCTCCGCACCGTTCTCGATGGCCTTGCCTAAGCGCTCGATCTCCCCATGCAGCCCCTGTGCCTCTGCATCCATCTGGGCAAGACGGCTGGCCAGCACAACGCGCCACCTCGCCACAAACTCCGTGCGCAGCTCGCCGAACCTTTCGGCTTTGCCCGCCTGCCGTTTCAGGACGACGACCTGGCGTGTGACCTCCTCGAAGATGTCGTCCACACGCGAGAGATTGCCTTTAGCTGACTCCAGCCGCAGCTCAGCGAGCCGCTTTTTGGCTTTGAAACGAGTAATCCCGGCGGCCTCTTCGATGATGGCGCGGCGATCGAGCGGCTTCGAGCTCAGCAGCTGCCCGATGCGCTCCTGGCCGATGATGGCGTAGCTCTCGCCGCCCAGGCCGGTGCCCATGAAGATGTCCTGGATGTCGCGCAGACGACAGATCTTGCCGTTGAGCAGATATTCGCTCTCGCCGGAGCGGAACAGCCGCCGCGTTACGATGACCTCGCCCATGCGGACAGCTCCGCGGCCGAACTTGCGCCGGCGCACCTTCAGCACGACGTCCCCGCCCTCTTCCGCGGTTTGTGCTTCGGCACCCTCGACGTCAACAGAGACGGCTCCTTCAGCCTCGTACGTCTGGCCGGGCTGGGCTTCGAGCGTAGCCTCTTCGGTCTCCGCAGCGGTTTTCTCGCGGGCGGCATGCTCATCCCAGTCGCCGGCGAGCTCCGGCTTCGGCGCGGTTGCGCTTTCTTCCGAATCCGGCTCGTAGACGGCCGGGTCGACCAGCGTCAGCGACACCTCCGCCATACCGGTGGGGCGACGGTCGCGCGTGCCCGCAAAGATGACGTCCTCCATCTTGAGGCCGCGCAGGCTCTTGGCCGATTGCTCGCCGAGCACCCAGGTGATCGCGTCGGAGATGTTGGATTTGCCACAGCCGTTGGGCCCGACGATCGCCGTGATGCCGTGGCCCTCAAGCTGGACCTCCGTGCGATCACAAAAGGATTTGAAGCCGAGGATCCCGACCTTTTTCAGCTGGAGCACGTTTGTTTTCTCGCCTCGCCCACGGCTCCATTTTCTCTCCAGCCGCGCCCCTTCATGCTATGGTGACGTACCTGCTCAAGCAACACCGCAGGACAAGATGTTGTGGATAAGGGGAACCCTACCCCACAGATAGGGGTCGGGGCAGAGGATCTGAGATCGTTGTGGCGGGGAGCTTCAGGTTTGGACGGAACGGCGCGTTTGCCCTCTCCGAGGGAGGGGTAAACCGTCGTGCTCGGGGAACATTTGCGCCTGAGCAACATCGGTTCCTATAATCCGCATCATTCGCCATAGGTCGCGGAACGGCCTAGGCTTTGGGCTGCGGCGGCATATTGGCCCATGTCACGAGTTGGAAACTTTAGGAGTTTTTATGAAACAGGTCGTTCTTGCATCACTGCTCGCAGCTGCCGGCGCAGTGTCCTTCACGCCTTTTGCCGTGGCCCAGGCCACCCCTGCCACCCCGTCCACACCCGCTGCGGGCGGGGCCGCCGGAGCGACTGGTCAGGTGCAGATGTCGCAGGAGGAGTACAACGCTTACCAAAAGGGCGTGACCGCCACGACACCTGCTGACAAGGCAGCGGCCTTTGAGGCCTACCTAAAGCAGTACCCCAACTCCAGCGTGAAGGCGCAGGCACTGAACCAGATCCTCTTCGCCTACAGCCAGACCGGGGATGAGACCAAAACCCTGGACGCCGCCGACCGCCTGCTCGCCGTGGACCCCAGCAACCTGCGTGCACTCACCTTTGAGGTGTACTACCGCAAGTCCGACGCCGATAAGCTGACCGATGCCACCGCCAAGCAGGCTGGGTTGGATCAGGCTGCCAGCTTTGCGCAGCGCGGGCTAAATGCAACCGCCCCGGCGGGCGGCAATGCAGCCGATTTCGATGCCCTTAAGCAAAAGGCGTCGCCCACCTTCGAGTCCGCCATCGCTGATGACGACATGGCAAAGAAAGACAATGCCGGAGCCATTACCGCTCTGCAGGCAGAGCTCAAGGGAGCCGATCCCAAGCAGCTCACCACCGTCGGTCCCGTGCTGCAGGATGAGTACACGCTGGCCAACGCCTACTACACGTCGACACCGCCTGACTACCTGAACTGTGCCTACTACGCCACACGGGCAGGGCAGTACGCGCCGGCTCCGGTGAACGCGGACATTCAAAAGCTGGCCACATTCTGCTTCCAGAAGTACCACGGTTCCCCGGACGGGTACCCGGCCTTCCAAACGGTTGCGCAGGCCAACGTAACGCCACCGGCTGACCTCGGTACGACGGTCACCCCGGCTCCCAAGCCGGAAGACATGGTGAAAAACCTGATCTCCACAACGCCCGATCTCGCTACCCTGGCGTTGAGCGACAAGGAGTTTGTGCTGCAATACGGCCAGCCCGCCGACGCCGATAAGGTATTCGACACGGTGAAGGGGAAGACGGTGGAGATCCCCGGTGCGATCGTGATTATGGCCACGGCGGACCAACTCCAGGTCTCCGTGTCGCCGGATTCGGTGCAGGGCAAAACGGCGGACTTCACCTTCAACATGAAGGCTCCGTTGACCGCGATACCGGCGGTCGGCTCTACGATTACCCTCTCGGGCACGTATACCTCCTATACCCAGACCCCGTTGATGATCACCATGAGCGATGGTGCGGTCGTCACGCCGAAGAAGGCGGCTCCTGCACGCACGACAACACATACCGCCCCCCGCCGGCACTCGTAATTTGTGAGGGACTGATTATAGAAAGCAAAGAGCGGTCCCCTGGGCCGCTCTTTGCTTTGCATGTTTGCATTCGATCCAAGATTAGGGCTGAGTGTCGGCGAGCCCGAGCAGGTTGACTAGAACCCGAAACGCCCCAGGTACCGCCTCAGGCAGCTGCCGATAGAGTGCAAAGGCGCAGTAGGTCCAGTGACCGCGGCCCAGCGAAACGGTCACCAGCCCACCCCGTTGCGGTGCCTGTCCGGGGTCGTGGACCTCCGTAGGTGCGTTGTAACGCGGGTCCCAGGTCTGCAGGAAGCCATGCCCGCGTTCCTCGATCCAGCCATGGAAATCGGCAGGGGTGAGGCGATTCGGCGCGGCGAAAACCGCGGCTGCCGGATCCAGAAATTTGACCGGCGCGGTCTCATCCACCACCTTTTCCGATGACCCAAGCGCGAGCGGAAAGGGCGCGTCGGCCTCGTTGAACTCGGCACTCTGGTATTGCACAAGGACGTTGCCGCCGCTTCGGACCCATGCCAAGAGCGCCTGCGTGGGAGCGCCATGGAGATCCGGATGAGCGTTATAGGTCCGCACACCCAAGATGACCGTATCGAACTGGGCGAGTCGCTCCGCCGTAAGCTCCGGCACCGTGAGCAGTGTGACGGGCAGGCCGATGGAGGCGAGGGCTTCGGGCACCTGATCCCCTGTGCCTGAGAGATACCCGATGCGTTTGTGGGCCGGCAGGCGTAGATCGATCGGCACAACGTGCTCTACAGCCGGGGTGTAAAAGTTGGTGAGCGGGATTCCGGGGTATCCGACCGCGCGAAAACCTTCGGAGTACGGCTGGCCACCGACCGTCGCCGTGGCTTTCAAGGCAGCCGCCCTGTCCGCAGGCGGTACATGGACAACAAAGCTGGTTTTACCGGCTAAAGACTGCCTCGCGGGATCGGACCGCCAGCCCGGCGGAGTCGCCAGGTGGAGATCGCCGTCCTCAGCAGAGATCCGTACGACCTCTGCCACGACCGGAAGGGTTTTGTCCTCACTGGGCAGGACCTGGGCGCGCTGTTGCAGACGCACGCTCACGGGCGGCACAACGCTCATGGGTTGACCCCGAACCCCGACAGCACGGCCAAGGCTCACCTCGATATTGTGGTAGCGCAGGGTAGCCCACGCGGTCAGCGTTGGAGGGGCAGCCGGAGCGTTGCGCAGAGCCGGGTCGCGCAAACGGTAAACCGGCTGTTCAAGGGCCATGCGATCGAAGGGAGCGCGCGTGATCTCCGCGGTGAGCTCCGGCGTTGTCTGCAACGCTTGCGCAAATGGCTTGCCGGCGGTGACCGTGGGTTCCGCATTGATGGCAAGGATGTGGTTTACCCGCTTACCCTCCGCGCTTTCGAGGTCCTCGGCGAAGATGCCGACCGGCTCCTGCGCCGTGCTTTGCAATCGGGTGTTCACAAGCGGTGTGCTGCGCAGGGGAATGTCGGCGTTGTCAGAGGCAGCGTCCGCACTCAGGCTTAGACCCAATGCCTGCGTGATCGCGTCATTAAGTTGGACCTGCTTGATGCGCAGCTCGTGCAGCACATCGGCCTCGCCGGGGAATTTCGATTCATCGAGCCCATAGATCAGTTTGCCGAGGTCCTGCTGTGTTTTGGCCAGCTGCGGCGCGAGCGCCTCAGGGTGCAGGCGATCAAAGGCCTTCGTTGCCAGGGCCAGGTTGGCCTCGAGTTGGCGAACGCCGTCTCGCAACGCCGGCGGAGGCGCAGAGGACAATCCGGCGATGCCCTCAATGCCGATATCTATGCCATCGAAGAAGCTGGTTTCGTGAGGGGGCTGCTTTGCCAGGCGCGAGCCGTACCGGTGATAGCCAATGTCGTACACACCCGGAGCGGCAAGCCGCACGCCCGGCCCGATCTGCGTCTTCTGCAAACCCAGGCCGATACGGGCGAATTGGACGTAGCTGCGCGGCTCTTCGCCGGGACCGGAGAGCAGGGGATCGATCTCACCCTCGTGGGCTGTGACATCAACCGAGGGAGCTGTCGTGGTGACCTCGCCGGTGACGTAGTTCATGAAGCGGGCCGATGCGTACTGGCCCGTGGCGTAGTCGAAGAGCCCCTGCGAGGTGATGGCCTGCATGGGCACGCGGGCGTAGACCTTGAGGGGCTGCCACGGGAGGATGCCCTCGGCTGTGAGTTCGGGGAAGACCTTTGGGTCGCCTGCGGCCTTGAAGACCTCTTGGGCGATCTCGCCCGAGACCTGGTGCTGGCCATGGCCATCGGTCACGCCACCGAGGAAGACGGCGGCGATGACGAGTGGGCGATACAGGCGCACCGCCCGGACCGCGTCAAAGAGCACGCGCTCGTGGGTCCACTTCGCGAACGCCTCCTCCTCCGTCTTTGAGAAGCCGAAGTCGACCTCCGTGCCGAAGAACTGGTCGACGCCGGTGTAGCGGTCCGACGAGAGCAGCTCCTGGGTGCGGATGAGGCCGAGCGCGTCCTCGAAGTCGCCGGTTACAGCGTTCTGGCCACCCTCGCCACGTGTCAGCGCAAGGTCCGCCACACGCGCACCCCTGCCACGCGAGTAGAGCGTAAGCATGCCGCCGTCCTCATCGTCCGGATGCGCGACGATGAGCATCAGCGAGGCGCGCGTGTTGAGCTTGCGCAGGCTTTGCTCCAGGCCGCGCGCGCCTAGGTCGATGGGCAGCTCTCGCCCGGTACGCGGGCTGATATGCTCGCCGCGCAGATTGGCGGGATCAAAACGGGGCTGCTGGGCTGAGACGGTCGCTGCGAGGCAGATCGCGGCTGCGAGGGCGAGCTTCATGCCCTTAAGGCTCTCATAAACGATCTGGATGTTATTTGGTGCCCCATTCATCGCGGCTCCGTCGCGATGCGTGGGGAGACGCGCCTCATGGCCCGCTTAGGCCACCCACTCATTGCCTGGTGAAGATATGCGATGCATGGGGCAGCCAGCCTCCTCCGGTACACTCGGCGGAATGCAGAACGCCGCCCCGGAGCTACATCGTACCCTCGGTTTGCGCGGTGGCGTCACGCTGAACCTGCTGGACATGATCGGTGTAGGGCCGTTCATCACCTTGCCGCTGCTAATCGGTGCCATGGGCGGGCCGCAGGCGATGTTGGGCTGGATTCTTGGGGCGCTGCTCGCCGTTTGTGATGGCCTGGTGTGGGCGGAGCTGGGCGCGGCGATGCCGGAAGCCGGCGGAACATACGCCTACCTGCGCGGCATCTTTCCGGGCCGCACTGGCCGCTGGCTGAGCTTTCTGTTTGTGTTTCAGCTTTGCCTTTCCGCGCCGCTCAGCGTGGCCAGCGGCTGCATCGGTTTAGCCCAGTACGCGGGCAGCCTGCTGCCGGGCTTGCGAATGCATACGGCCGTGCATATTGCACAAATTGGCCCGTACAGCCTGGGTGCGGCGCTCGGCTGGCCGACAGCCTTCGCCATCGCAGCCGTCCTAGTGGCGGTGTTGCTGCTCTATCGCAATCTCCTGCATGTGGAGCCGCTGGGGCGCGGGCTGCTCCTGATTGTGCTCGCGGCGATTGGGTGGACTGTGGTAACGGCGCTGTTCCACGGCCAGTGGTCGCGCGTGACGGCCTTTCCCGCGGGGGCGTTTCGGCCGACGCACGCCTTTTTTGTGGGGCTTGGTTCGGCGATGCTGGTCGCGACATATGACTTCTGGGGCTACTACAACGTCACGTTTCTTGGCGGCGAGGTACGCGATCCTGGGAAGACGATCCCACGGGCGTTGCTGCTTTCGATTGCGATCGTCACGGGGCTCTATCTGCTTTTGAATGCCAGCGTTCTGGCCTTGCTTGGCGCTCCGGCCATGATGCGTATGGCAACGGATGGCAGCCAGCCCGCATTGCTGACCGCGGCCATGCAGCCGGCCTACGCGCCTGGCTTGGGTGCGCAGGGGGCGATGTGGCTGGGGCGCTTGGCTGCGCTCCTGGTGATGATTACGGCCTTTGCGAGCGTGTTCGCGCTGCTGCTGGGGTACTCGCGCATCCCGTTCGCTGCGGCGCGCGATGGAAACTTCTTCGCCGCATTCGGTCGGTTGCATCCCCGGCGCAATTTTCCGCATGTGTCGCTGCTGGTGCTGGGCGGCGTGGCCTGTGTATGCTGCTGTTTTGCCTTGCGCGATGTGATCGCCGCGCTCGTGGTTTTACGCATCGTGCTGCAGTTCGGTTTGCAGCAGATCGGCGTGATCGTGCTGCGAGTGCGTCAACCAAACTTGTCCCGGCCGTTTCGAATCTGGCTATACCCTTTGCCGCCGGTGCTTGCATTGCTTGGTTTTGGCTTTGTGGTGTTCTCCCGAGTCGGCTTCAGCCGCGAATTGGTGCTGAGCGCGATTGTGGCGCTGGCGGGTTCGGTCCTCTTTCTTTGGTGGGAGCGGAAACATCCGGCAGACTTCCCCAAACGTTCCGTAACCGGGACGCCTTGAGGGCGTCCAATAGCTGGCGCGTTGGGAAGATGCTTTCTCGCCGCCGGGAAGAAGGCGATGGCATGCTTTTGCGCACGGAACGACAGATTCCCTCCTCGGAGATCACCTCGAAGCAAGCCTATACGGCCTTCCAGGCGAACCGCCGCCAGTTGCTGAAGGGAATGGGTGCGGTGGGAGCCGCAGCCGCGGTGGGAGCCGCGTTTCCACAGCTTGCAAGAGCGGCGAACAAGCTCAACACCGTGAGCTCGCCCTACACCGTGCCCGGCGTGGACGTGACCCCGCAGGCCAAGGCCCAGAGCTACAACAACTTCTATGAGTTTGGCGAAGACAAGAGCGATCCCGCGCAGAATGCGCATACCCTGCGCACGCGTCCGTGGACGGTGAAGGTTGAAGGCCTGTGCAAGAAGCCGCAGACACTCGATATCGACAAGATCATCGGTTACCGGCCCATGCAGCAGCGCGTCTATCGCTTCCGCTGCGTGGAGGCCTGGTCGATGGTGATCCCCTGGGACGGATACCCGTTAGCAGACTTCATCAACGCGATGGAGCCGCTGCCCAGCGCCAAGTATGTGCAGTTCCTGTCGCTCGCCGATTCGCGACAGGAAATTCTGCCGGGTGGCATCTCCTGGCCCTACACCGAGGGCTTACGCATGGATGAGGCCATGAACCCGCTCACGCTGCTCACCTTTGGCTCCTATGGCGAAACGCTGGCCAACCAGCAAGGTGCGCCGATTCGCATCATCGTGCCGTGGAAGTATGGTTTCAAGTCGGCTAAATCGATTGTGACAGTTCGTTTCACCGATAAGCAGCCGCCGACCACATGGAATGAGCTCGCCGCGAATGAGTACGGGTTCTATTCCAATGTGAACCCCTCTGTAGATCACCCGCGCTGGACCCAGGCTCACGAGCGGCTGTTGAACTCGGCCAGCATCTTTCCTAAAACTGTTCCGACACTACCGTTCAACGGGTACGCGGATCAGGTGGCGAGTCTTTACGCCGGCATGGACCTGCGCAAAAATTACTGACGCAGCTCCCATCAAGCTGTTTTGTTGAAGGGCGGAACTTCTACCCCCGCTGTAATATCAGCCATTGCAATATGGTTTAGCCACTGGGCAAGGTTCTGGGCGTAGAACAGATCTATCCAGGTTATTTCCAGAGGTTTTCCGCGCCACCCATGCCAACTCGCGCCATCCCGTACCTGAAGGGTCTTGTTCACCTGCTCCTTCTGCTGCCGTTGGTTTACCTGCTCGAGAGCTATCGCAGCGGTGCCCTCGCCAACCAGTCTGATCCGGTAAACTACATCACGCACTTCACCGGCGACTGGGCGCTCTGGATTCTGCTGGGGGATCTTGCGATTACGCCGGTGCGACGGTTGCATGGCTCGCTGGCTTCTCTCGTCCGCCTTCGCCGCATGGTGGGGCTGTATGCCTTCTTCTACGCCACGCTGCATCTGCTCACGTACATCTTTCTCTTCTCGGGATACGACGTGCCGGCGGCGATGGCGGGTCTGCATGCCGGGCACCTCGCCGAGCCTTGGCGGCAATTGAAGTTGATCTGGCCGTCGATGCTTGATGACGTGAAGAAGCGGCAGTTCATTCAGGTCGGGCTGCTGGCCTGGACAATTCTTTTGGCGCTTGCGGCGACCAGCCCGCAGCGGGTCCTGCGGTGGATGGGCGGCAAGAACTGGCAGCGGCTGCACCGGCTGATTTACCTGGCTGCGGTTGCCACCGCTGTGCACTACTGGTGGCTGGTCAAAACCGGTGTCCGCACGCCATGGAAGGACACGGCTGTGCTTGCCTTGCTGCTTGCGGTAAGGCTGGCGTTCGCGGCGCAGAAACGGCTTCGGTCAGGGAAGAAGACGGCACTGGCGCATGCTTGAAGCTAGTAAAGCTCTGATTGACGGATGAAACCGTAGGTCTCCACTACAGCTGCGCCTTTGATCGAGATGACGCTTGTAGGCGTGATTCATTTGCCACATCACTCACGGCAAAAGCCCACAGACGCCGTCATCCTGAAGCGCAATGAAGGATCTCTGTATTGCTCCGGTCTCCACGGTGCCGAAGGAATACGGAGAGCATGCCGTGCGTTTCAGGACGACGAGTGGAGCTCAACACCTAGATAAGAGCCAAATTCGCTTGCGTCCTGGTGCGCAGGGTGAAGGATCTCTCAGCCTGCATCTCGGACCAAGACACCTCCGGCAGCGCCTCGAACGCCGGTTTCGCAAACAGGTACCCCTGCATGAGCTCGATGCCGCAATCGAGCAGCGCGGCGCACTCTTCAGCGGTCTCCACGCACTCGCCGAGAACCTGTATATCAAGCTCCTGGCATAGCCGGGTGACCGAGGCGACTACACGCTGTGCGCGAGGGTTGCCGTCTATGTTCCGGATCATGGCCCCGTCCAGCTTTACCAAACCCACGCCGTGCAGTTCAGCCAACAGGTTTAAGCCTGAGTAGCCGGCACCGAAATCGTCCAGGGCTAACGTAAAGTTATGCCGGGCATATTCCTGGGCGATTCGCTGCAGGTGACCTGTGTCGGCGATCTGCTCGTTTTCGGTAATCTCAAAGATCATGGCATCGAGCGGAAAGGCATGCTCCTTCGCCGCTTCCAGCGTGCGCCGGATGCAGGCAGCGGGGCTGTAGACCGCGCCCGGCATGAAGTTGATGGAGAGCTTGGCATTGCGCTCCGGTACCCCAAGCTTCGAGGCCAACTCAATCGCCTTCACGCGGCACAGCTGGTCAAAGGTTTAACGATTTTCTTCGTTTACCCGGCTCAGGACCTGTCCAGCCGAAGCGCCATCAGTTCCACGCACCAGCGCTTCATAGGCGAAGACAGACCGCCGGGGGACGTCGACGATGGGCTGAAAGGCCATGCTCAACTCGAACCCGAGTCCATTTCCGTTGCGGCATGCGCCACAGCCCGACGGCTGCTCCGCCTGGAGTAAATCAAAGGACATTACAAACCTCTTGGTGTCTCTTGGTGTTAGTCACGGTCGCTTGAGCGAAGAGCCTGACAAAGTTTGCGGGTATTTCGGTGTTGCTTTCAACGCCCCAACCGTGTACAGGCCTCCAACCTTCGTGGGAGGACTACAATTTCGGGAACCGTATGATCAGCAATCCCGTACTTGAAGCCCTGACCTTTGACGATGTGTTACTTGTTCCCGCTTACTCCGATGTGGTGCCGACCCAGGTGAGCACCCAAACCCGGCTAACGCGGCGCATCACCCTCACCACACCGCTCATGTCGGCCGCGATGGATACCGTGACGGAGAGCCGCATGGCCATCGCCATGGCGCAGCAGGGTGGGCTGGGGGTCGTTCACCGCAACCTGTCGATCGAGGCGCAGGCCGGCGAGATCGATAAGGTAAAGCGCTCCGAGAGCGGCATGATCGTCGATCCCGTGACGATTGAACCGGAGCGCTCCGTAGCGGACGCGCTCGAGGTCATGCGGCGCTACAAGATCTCCGGCGTTCCGGTCACGCGTGCGGGCAAGCTGGTCGGCATTCTTACCAACCGCGATCTTCGTTTCGTCTCCCGGACCGATACCCCGATCGGCGATGTGATGACCAAAGCCAATCTCATTACCGTGCCCGTAGGCACGACGCTCGAAGCCGCGGAGCAGATTCTGCATGAGCACCGTGTCGAGAAGCTGCTGGTGGTCAACGATGCCTATGAACTCAAAGGCCTCATTACGGTCAAGGACATCCAGAAAAAGCTGAAGTATCCGCAGGCCAGCAAGGATGATCAGGGCCGCCTGCGGGTGGCAGGCGCGATCGGCGCGACGGGAGACTTTCTGGAGCGCGCCGCGGCACTGATCGAGAACCGGGTGGACGCGCTCGCAATCGACTCTGCCCATGGGCATTCGTCGCGCGTGCTTGAGGCCGTTCGCGACTGCAAGAAGCGTTTCCCGGAGGTGGATCTGCTAGCCGGGAACATCGCGACGTACGAGGGAGCCTTGGCCCTCATCGATGCCGGTGCGGATGCGGTAAAGGTTGGGATCGGACCGGGGTCGATCTGCACGACGCGCATGGTGACGGGTGCGGGTATGCCGCAGATCACGGCCATCTCCGAGGCGGCGCGCGCGGGCCGGGAACACGGCATCCCAATTATCGCCGATGGCGGTATCAAGTACTCGGGAGACATCACCAAGGCGATTGCCGCGGGCGCGGATGTCTGCATGATGGGCTCGCTCTTTGCAGGCGTGGATGAGTCACCGGGCGAGACGATTCTCTATCAGGGACGCTCCTTCAAAGCCTATCGCGGCATGGGGTCGCTGAGCGCGATGGCACAGGGTTCAGGCGAACGCTACTTTCAAAGCAAGGATGACCTGACCGGTGACGGCACCGAGCGTGTCGACCTAACCAAGCCCGAGAACGCCGGTGGCAACCGGCTGGCCAAGTTTGTCCCCGAAGGCATTGAAGGTCGCGTACCGCATCGAGGGCCGCTGCAGAGCATGGTCTTTCAGCTTGTGGGCGGATTGCGCTCCGGAATGGGCTATCTTGGCTGCGGAACAATTGAGGAACTCAAGAGGAATGCGTGCTTCATCCGCATCTCGGGAGCTGGCCTACGCGAAAGCCACGTGCACGATGTCGTTATTACGCGCGAGGCGCCGAACTATCACGTGGAATAAAGGCGTTTGTTGGGCGTTGCGTTTGTTAAGCGGTCCCGCAAGCGTCGGTTGCGCTGTTTGGAGCAGTGGGTGGGCGCGACGAAAACGCCGAAAAGCAGGTCCTTCCCGGAGCTCAGGATGACAAAGTGTGTGAGCTTGGGATGCCAACGTATGCGTCGTCCGCCACACTACGGCGTGTTGGCCTTCGAGGCCGCGAAAACGGCGTGTGGCTTTCTGCCATAGTGCAGCGTTAAACCCTGCGGGGTGGCCTCGACAGAGGTTAGATAGCCCTTCAGGTGCGCGACCTTTTCCGGTGAAAAGGACATAACATTGCCGTCCACCGTAACCCCGCCGACACCTTTAAAGGTCAGCATCGAGCCGAGGTGTTCACCCACCATCGTCAGCAATAGCTTGACTGGGATACCATCCGCAACGATCTTCGTGGCATTCATGGAGATCACGGTACCGTCCGTCGTTACGGGACCCTCGATGGAGAATTTAATAGGAATAATTTTGACGATTTCGCCGCTCAGCTTCACCGTGCCAAAGTCATGCTGAATGGTTAGATTGCGGATCTTGCTATCGGTCGCGCCCAGCTTTTTCGCGAACATATGCGTGATGCTCTCATTGCTGACGAAGATCTCGGCGTGGGCGACGTCCGTCATCTTCTGAAAACACATCGGATCCGTATTTCCCAATGGAACCAGCGTCGCGGAAAAGTGATGCAGTGCAAACGAAACGCCGGGTTGGGAACTGTAAGATCCGCTCTCCATGGCAATGTGCGACGGGGCGTCGGGGCAGGTAGCCTTCTGCGCCCCTGCGACCGCGTTCGGCAAACAAGCGACACAGAGGGCAAAGATCCATTTCATCGGGTTCGCTCCAGAGGCCATGCGTGCACGGAGAGAGTTTACCGGAGCGATGCGAAGATCCACCGTCCGTACTGGAGCGTAAAGTCGCATTCTCACACTAGAACACGAATAATCTGTCGATGTTTCGTGCCGTGAGATCGAAGGAAGCTCTACCGGTCCCCTTTGTTCCATACCCAGGCCTCGAAGCGGTGCAGGGTATGGAATCCATGGCGCTCATACAATCTGCGCGCGCCCGTGTTGCCCTCGGTCACTGTTAAGGAAACGGTACGGATACCGTGCTGATGCAGCTGCGCAAGGCAGTGCCCAAGCAGCAGATTGCCCAAACCCTCACCGCGCAGTGAAGGCCGCACACAAAGCTGCGTGATGTGCGCGGCATCTTCGCGCACGCGCGAGCAGAGCACCAGACCCAGCATCTCGCCCGAGCGTGGGTTGTGCAGCACCCAGGAGGCAGACGCGTCGAAGATGCCGCAGCCAGGGAAGTGGACGATATTGTGGAGAAAGCGCCTGGCCCCAGTCAGCGTGCGGTACTGGTCGTTGATATCGCTATCCGTATGGCCCTGGTAAGCCTCATGGATCAGCGCGGCCGCGGGTAGATAGGACTCCGGCTGCCAGCGCTCGGGTTCCCGCCCAGCGGCTGAAGCGAGCGTAGCCGGTGTCGGAGCCGGCAGGTCGCAAACCATAAAATGCCTTGGAAACGGACGCATTCCACCCGTCCGAAAGGGCTCATAGAGGGCACCGTCAGGAAAGAGCAATAACTGCGACTCAATGCGGTCGATACCCGGTGTGGCCTGGAGCGTTTCGAGCAGGTGGTGCAGCAGCAGTTCGGAGACCGGATTATCGAGCTGTTCGCCCTCTCCGAAGGCATAGACGTCGCCCAGCACAGCCTTGGTCGCCTCACAGACGCCAAAGGCATAGCCGGCAACACGACCGGCGCGCATCGCGACATAGCCGGTGAGCGAACGGCTGTCCACGTACTCCAGAAGGAGCTGGACCGAGCGCCGGTAATCCCACAGCAGGCGGCGGTCCCAGAGCGCGGCTTCTTCCAGCAGCAATGGCCGGAGCACGCCGGCACCAAAGTGCCGCAGGTCGAGAACCTCGAATTGCCGAGCCGATGTAAACATGGATGGAAGCCTAATCGGAGTGAGGAGGGGCCGGCCGCGTTGTAGGCACAGACCGCCCGCGTTCTAGTTTTGTGACCGCGGCAGCACCCTGTATATCGATAGGCCCTGGGTAGGATAGAGGAAAAGCTGCTGATAGATGCGCCCTTCCAAAAACTCGGGCAGCAGAGGCGCCTCCTTGGTGGGCACCACAAGCACATGCTCCTCTTCCGGTACGCCATCCAGACGGTACTGGTCGACGGCTTGGTTGCGATAGAACGCTACACCGTAACGAAGATCGCGCCGAACGTCCAGCATAGCCACTTCATGAACCTCCGGGGCTGTGCGAACGATCTCGCGGGCCAGGGGACGGGCAGAGTAGTTCAGATCCAACAAGGGGCCGTTGATGCCCAGCAGGAAGTATAAGCATCCGGCCAGCGGCACCAGTGTGATTGCCCGGAGCCGGTGCACGCCGAAGTTCCGCACGACGAACCAGACGGCGAGTGCGCTCAGGACACCCAGAGCGGCGGTCCAGGCAAAAGTTTTGGCGGCTGGAACGATCTTGGCGTAGACCATGTACTGCGGGCAAAGCAGCAGGGCAAAGGTGAGAAATCCCGTCAGCACGGCGTGTGTGATCAGCAGCCAGGAAGGCAGACCGTGCCGGCGCATGCGGTACAGCCAGTCGCCCGTGAGAATGGCAATCGGCGGGATCGACGGCAGGATGTAGCCGGGCAGCTTGGAACCGGAAAAGGAGAAGAAAACGATGGGAAACGCCGCCCAGAGCACCAGAAACTCCGGGAACGCATCCCCGGCACGAATGTGGCCGACGTAGCGGCATGGGCGGCGGCGTACCTTCCACTCCGCAATCGAGGTCCCAATCGCGTCCCAGAGCGCCCGCATCGCCAGTCCCGACCAGGGCATGATGCCGATCACCAGAACGACGAGGTAGAAGTAAAACGGCTGGTGATGCTGGTAGAGGTTGGTGGTGTAGCGCTCGAGGTTATGCTGCAGAAAGAATTCGCGGAAGAAGCTCGGATTGCGCCGCTGCACCGCGATAAACCACGGCAGCACCATGGCCAGATAGAGCAGCACACCGGGAATCCAAATAGTACGGCGCAGCGCGGACCATTCTTTGCGCAAACCAAGAAAGGCGACGATGATCGCCAGCGCCATGAAGGGGGCTACCGGGCCTTTGGCAAGCGTTGCGAAGGCCCCGAAGAAGTAGAGATCGAAGAGCCAGAACTTTTTGCCGGTCTCATACCAGGCGTACCAGCCCAGCATCCCCACGCAGAAGGGCGCAGCCAGCTGCATGTCGGTGGACGCGCCGCGGGCAAACCCAACGATAGCTACCGTGGAGGCCATAATGAGCGCGGCATCCAGGTGCCCCCCGGGGCGGAACCGCCGCAGATGCAGAAACGCCAAAATGATGAGAAAGCCCGCACCGGAGGCCGAGGGTAGCCGCGCCGACCAGTCCGAAACGCCGAACTCCTTGAAGAAACCCATGGCGCGCCAGTAGTACAGCGCGGGTTTCTCAAGCCAAGGCTTGCCGTACAGGATAGGTGTTACGGTACCGCCGACCAGGCACTCGTAGGACGCATGGAGATCATGCGGCCGCAGACTGTGCGGTGTGACCCGGGCATGCACCTCGTGGCAATCGGTTGAGTGCGCGGCCAGCATCTCGCGGGCGATCTGGGCGTAACGGGGCTCGTCGGCACCGACCAGTCCCAGACGATCGCCGCCGAAGTAGGGCACCAGGCCGAACAGCATGAAGTACGCTGTGACGGCGATCAGGATGACGAACTCAATGCCGGAGCAGACCGTCTCCGTGCGCCGGAGCTCTCGCAGCCAGGTGGGCAGCAGGCGAGTTCGCTGCGGCACCGGGGCCGTGACAACGACGACGGATTGTGAGGAAGCGGTCAATGGATCGATTAGATATCTCGCCGAGAACAACGGGCCGGAAGCGATCTGCCGAAAGCGACACCCAGCCTATCAGAGACGGTCAAGAGTCCTGCTTTGTGTGTTCTGCCTGCGTGCAGGCGGTCTGCAGCAACCTCGTGATCTGCTCGAGAGCCTGCTCCAGGGGCCCATCCACCGTGCATCCGCTGGCATTACGGTGTCCGCCGCCGCCCAGCCTCTCCGCAACGGTAGCCACATCTACCCAGCCTTTACTGCGCAGGCTGGCACGAAAACGGCCATCGGGCAGTTCGCGAAGAAACACGCCCGCTCGGACACCCTCCACGCCTACAACATAGTTTACGACGCCTTCGCAATCTTCGGTTTCCGCACCGGCCTCGGTGATCTCCTGATACGTAAGCGCGCTCGAAGCTACGGGACCGTCGATCTGAAATCGCCGCAGCGCCGCACCCAGTACCCACAGGCGCGCCGGCCGGTAGGAGTGGTACACCGCTTCGGCTATCCCAGGCGCATCGGCTCCCAGCTCGACAAGATGCTTGGCGACCCCAAAGGTTTCGGCGTTGGTGGAAGCGGAGGTGAAGTGCACGGTATCGGTCAGCAGAGCCGCGTAGAGGCAGGTTGCCATGGCGGCGGAGAGGGGCAGCCCCGAGGCTGCGGCAAGTTCGTACAGCATCGCGCCCACCGCCGGAGCGTCTGGATCGATCCAGTTCACTGCCGCGAAGGACGCTCCGCTGCGATGGTGATCGATGTTGACGATGAGGTCGGCGGCGAGGCCATCAAAGCCGGTGCGCGCGACCGAATCACACTCCAGCACAACCGCCACCTCCGCCCGGTGTGCGGGCTGCAGCTGCCGAATGCGCGCGCTGCCTGGCAGCTGGGCGAAGGTCAGGGGAACGGGATCGGCCATAACCGCTGTGACCTGCTTACCCATGGCCTCCAACAGGTGCAGCGTGCCCAGCACCGAACCGATGGCGTCGCCATCCGGCCGGGCATGCGAGGTCACCAGAAACGTCTCATGCTCCCAAAACAGGGCAAGCAGCGCAGGGACGGCTGCGGCCCGATCCGTCAGCAACACGGGCGGCTCCGGCTGGGAGATCGAGAAGGGTTGGGTCATCCGGCGGACGGGTGCGCCCCTTCCGGTGCGACGGGGGCGTCGGGGGCCGAACCGTTATTGCCTGGGTTCGAGGGAGTCTGCGCTGCGGGTGGGGTTCTACCCTGAGCTTGAGCTTGGCTCTGGCCCTGCATCTGGGCCTGCGCCTCGCGTTCGAGCTTGCCCTGGAGCTTCTTCTTTCGCTTCTTCATGCGTCCAAGCAGTTCATCCATGCGAGCGCTGATCTTTTCGCTTCGGTCGATCGCAAAGGTGATCTCCGGGACATGACGAACCCCCATGCGGTCGCGGATCTCGGTGCGAATGTACGCGCGAGCCGCCATCAGGCCTTCCAGTGTGCTTTCCTCGGCAGCCTCGCCGCCATGCACGGCAATAAACACACGACAGCTCTTGCCGCCAGGGGCCAGCACGACCTCTGTGACGTAGGAAGCGGCAATCCGCGGGTCGGAAAGTTCCCCTTCCAACATGGCGGTGATCTCCTCGCCAAAGGTGCTCGCGACGCGGTTGCGATGGTATTCTCGGGCTCGTTGTTCAGGCATCGTCGTAACGAGTTAGTTTAGCATTCCTGCCCGGCCAAGCCGGAAAACACCTACTCCGGCAAGCTCACGTCACTTTCAATAAAGCTGTCGATAACCTCGCACCCCAAGCCCGTTCCCAACCGGCGCACGGCGGCTTCCACCTCCTGCAACTGTCCCGCGAGGTAGGCGGAGGAGTTCGAAATGGCCGCCACACCCAGCGTGGCACGATTCCAGACCAGGGCCTCATCCAGCTCCGCCACCGAGACGTTGAAGCCGTGACGCAGCTTGTCCTTGAGCGAGCGTACGGCTTGGCGGCGGTCTTTGAGAGACTGCGCGTGTTCGATAGAAAGCTCGATCGTTAGGGTGGCAACCGGCATGGTGCGGCCTCTCTGAAAAGACTAGCAGTGACCCGCATGCCGATGTTGTACCTTGCAGGTACAAGGAGACACACACCGTGGGGCAGTCGCGTCGCAAGTTCTTGGCGAAGGGCACTTTGGGTTTGGTGGGGGCAGCAATGGCAGGCGAGGCAGGGGCCACACGCAAGCAAACGCCGCAGACCCCGGGTGCACCGCCGGCCTTCGGCACCGCTGCGCCGACCGGCCCGGCGGTCTCCGCCGATACGTTGCGCGAGGCCGAAAAGCTGGTCCGGGTCGAATACAGCGAGGCGCACCGGGCCGAGGCCGCCGGCAACTGGGCGCAGGCCATGGCTCCGGTGTACGAACGCCGCACCGGCCCTCGCAAACTGGCCATCCCGTATGACGTCCCTCCCGCGACGGTGTGGAACCCGGAGATGTCGCCGTTGGGTCAAATCCCGGCTGCCCTTGCACCCGCTTTCTTCGCCCCGAGCCTGCCCGAGCCCGGTCCGCTGCCGTCCAAAGACGAAGACATCGCTTTCAGCACCGTCGTTCAACTTTCCGGCTGGATCCGCACCCGCAAGCTCACCTCCGAGTGCCTGACGAAGATCTACCTCGAACGGCTGGAGCGTCACAATAAACAACTGAACTGCGTGATCACGCTCACGGCCGAGCACGCTCTCACGCAGGCCCGTGCCGCCGATGCGGAGATCGCGGCCGGTCATTACTGTGGGCCACTGCATGGCATTCCGTGGGGGGCCAAGGATCTGCTCGATACCGCGGGCATCCCCACGACCTGGGGCGCGGAGCCGTTCCGCAACCGCATCCCCACCCAGGACGGCGCGGTGACCGCCAAGCTGAACGCCGCGGGCGCTGTGCTGGTGGCCAAGCTGAGCCTGGGCGCGCTGGCGCTGAACGACATTTGGTTCGGCGGCGAGACGAAAAATCCCTGGCTGCTCGAAGAGGGATCATCGGGCTCGAGCGCCGGGCCGGGCTCGGCGGTGGCAGCGGGGCTGGTCGGCTTCGCGATCGGCTCGGAGACCCAGGGCTCCATCGTCAGCCCTACCATGCGCTGCGGCCTGGAAGGCCTGCGCCCCACCTACGGCCGTGTGCCGCGCACCGGTGCCATGACCCTGAGCTGGACCTGCGACAAGCTCGGCCCCATGGCGCGCGGCGTCGAAGACACGATGCTGGTGTTGCACGCCATCTCCGGCTTCGACGCCGGTGATACCGCCAGCGTGGATGCGCCACTACGCTTCGACGCCAAGCGCAATGTTTCGGAGCTGAAGGTCGGCTACTTCCCGAAGTGGATGAACGAGGCACCCGCGACCGCTGTGGACCGCCATGCGCTCGAGGTCGCCAAACAGCTTGGCATGAAGCCGGTTGAGGTCTCGCTGCCGGACTGGCCCTACGATTCGCTCAACATCATCCTGTTTGCCGAATCCGCCGCGGCCTTCGAGCAGATTACGCTCGGCAACGAGGTGGACACCCTGCGCATGCAGGTTCCGGACGCCTGGCCCAACACCTTCCGGCAGTCACGGTTCCTCAGCGCCGTGGATTTCGTGCAGGCCGACCGCCTACGCCGCATGGTCGCCGGGGAGATGCGCCGCGTGATGAGCGAGGTCGATCTGCTGCTCGTGCCCTCGCTGCGCGATGAGTTCCTGGTAATCACCAACTTCACCGGGCACCCCTCGTTGACGCTGCGCGCCGGCTTTGTTGAGGTGAGCGAGGTTCGCAGCGACTGGGCACCCGACCCCAAGCGCCCACTTGCGAAGTTCAGTCCGCCGCGCCGGGTCCCGTACGGGGTCTCGCTGGTGGGCCGCCTGTTCGACGAGGGCACCATCGTCGAGGCAGGCATGGTAATGGAGAAAGCGTTTGGGGTGGCCGGGGAGCGTCCGAAAGGCTTTTAGGGAGGTCTGTTTTTCATAACGCAAGCAAGTTCCCGAAGGTATGCAGGACCGTTTCTATCATTCCCGAAGGGAATCCGCGTTTCAAAGCAGACTGTACTGGATGCGGGGCTACAGCACTCGTTCATGCCGTGCGAGTACGCCGACAGCGAGTTGTTGTTCTGCCTGAACACGTTCATGCGCCAGGCTGCGCTGCAACTTGCGTGCCAAGCGTCCGGCAGCAAACTGCGTACCCGCCACCGTATGCAGCAGGGGACCGAAGCTCGGCGCAGCCAATGGACCAACGAAGTGCAGACCGGGAACGGAGCTCTCGAAGTTGCGGTTCAGCTTCGGCGCTCCCGTGCCCCCGACCCGAATCTGCTCCCGTAGCGATTGCGAGAGCAATCGAAGCCTGTCCTTGTCGAAACGATAGCCGGTGCCGGCGATCAGGTGCGAGGTGAGGTGCTGCCGTGGCTGCCCCTGCCGATCGGTCAACGTGAGCCGCAGGCGGTCACCGCTGCCATTCGCCGCCTCCACTGCATGTATCCGGCAACCGAGCAGCGTGGGGAAACCCTGCATACGACCGTTCAGGGCTTTATCTCCTGACCGTCGCTGGTGATTGCTGCTCATTCCTCGTTGGAGTGCGGCGGGCAAATTGCGATAGAGGTCCGGCCATAGGCAGGGTAGGCTCGCGCGAAAGCCGGGCCCCAGGGGAGTCGAGGGGTGAAATGTCCGCTGCACCCAGGGTTGCTTTCTATCCGCATCCGGGCGATCAAGGTTGAGCTTGCGCGCACGTGCCATGAGCGTAACCCGGGCTCCTGCCTCATGAAGCAGGACTGCGGCATTGAGCGAACTCGCGCCACTGCCCAACACGGTCACCTCACGACCGGCAAACTCCTGGTAGTCACAGTGCTGCGAGGGATGGGTCAGCCGCGATGGCGGCAGATGCCGGAACTCCGGGGGGATGTGCTGCATCTGGCTCAGCCCGGTGGCTAACACGACCTGACGCGCAAAGAAACGCTCCCCGCTCGCGGTTGTAATGCGGAAATGCCCCTCCTGGCGGTCGATGGATTTGATTTGTTCAGGTTCCAGATTTGGAACAAAACGGCGAGCGAACTCCTCGCCGTAGGCTACGAAGTGCTCGAGCGCCACAGGTTTCAGACGATCGCTATAGGGCCGCCCTGTCTCAGAGCAGAACTCAGCCAGCGTGAAGCTTTGACCGCCGCTCGATAGGTTTGAGGCTGCGCCGTCCGACTTCAGGTGCATACCCGTCGGCATTCCTGTAGCCCAAAACTGCATGGGGCGGCCAAAGATGCGGCAAGGTATCTGCCCATGCCGAAGGTGGGCAGCAACGGACAGCCCATAGGGGCCGGCTCCGACAACGACGACATGGGTGAGATTTACCGGGTGGCTCAGCACAGTGGATCGACCGCCTGTTGCCTATACGAAATCATGGGTAACTGGATCGGTATCGCCCACAGGTGGCCGGAATTACAACGGAAGTGCTATCGAATCACATGATTTCCAGAGCGCCTTCACTACAGCGTTGTGCATAGCCGTGATGAGCTCGAAGCTAGCGAGGCAGCCCAGCAAGCTCCTCTGCGCGCCTGTTTTGCTTTAGTACGCTCCGCTGCGCTTCACAACCGCACTCACGGTCTTGAACAGGATGCGGGCATCCATGAGCAGGGACCAGCGGTCGATATAGCGAAGATCGAGCTTGATGGCATTATCGAAGTCCGTATTGGAGCGCCCGGAGACCTGCCACAGGCCGGTGATCCCCGGTTTGACGGAGAAGCGTCGCATGAGCCAAGGCTCGGAGAACCGCTGCACATCGCGTGTCGGCAAAGGGCGGGGCCCGACAAGGGACATCTCGCCCTTCAGGACGTTGAGAAATTGCGGCAACTCGTCGAGCGAGGTCCTGCGCAGAAATGCGCCGACGCGCGTGACACGGGGGTCCTGCTTGATCTTGAAGGTTGGGCCGGTGGTTTCGTTCATATGTTCGAGCCCAGCCTGGCGCGCCTCCGCATCGCTCACCATCGACCGAAACTTGATCATCCCAAAGCGCCGTTTATTCAATCCGAAGCGCTGCTGCACGAAGAACACGGGTCCTGGACTGGTCGTCTTGATCGCAATCGCGATAATCAGGAAAACCGGCCACAACAGCAGTAGACCGAGTGTAGCGAGGGTGCGATCGATGATGTCCTTCAGGAACACGCGATGGTCGTGGTGGACCATCTCCAGCACCACATTATGCGTCTGGTCGTCGTCGACTTTACGGCTCTTTGCGATCTCTGTGTTGAAAAGATCGAGCGAGTATTGCATCTGCACGCCGGCCCGGCCACAGATCGCCACAATCTCCTCTACCTCACCGAAATGGCTCTTGAGCGGCAACCCGATGATGACCTCGTCGATGGGCTGATGCATGAGCAACTGCTCCAATTCATGCACAGCGCAGAGCACCGGTCCCATAAACCCGATTCCTTTATGCGGGTTATTGTCCACAAAACCAAGCAGCTGGTACTTGTACCTTCTGCTGCCAGGGAGATCCAGAGCCTGCATGCGTGCCAGCGGTCCTGTGCCGCAGATCACCACAGTGCGCGGTTTACGGAATGCGGGGCGGATGTGCTCTTCAAAGGTGAGCACCGCCGCACGTACGATCAGCAGCGACGTGCAGGCAAAGAACCAGAAGAGCACCGCCGAGCGAAGATTGCCCGTGGCGGGCTCCGCGTAGCGCAGCAGAGGCCAGGTTGGCAGAGCGCACAAAAATGCAATCGCGGGCACCTTCCAGAGGGCCACAGCGGCACGGTGATTCAGGCTGGGCTGGTAAAGCCCCATGGCCCAATACAGCACACGCCAGATGAGCAACATTGCCGTGCCGATTAAGAGGTTACGGGTTGAAACACGAGCGAGCAGGTAGCTCGTCAGGGACTGACCCTGGGAAAGGGGCGTATCAAAGAGTGTGAGTGCAAGGGCAAGCTGAATGGCACCTTTATCGAGCAGCTGCACCCGCGTGGACGACAATTTGCGAGCCAGAGGCGAGGGCCGCGGATGCTTGGCCGCGGTACGCCCTGGAACGGCCGTGCTGCTCGAGCCGGAAAGGCCGCGGTCAAAGCTTGTCTCCACGGTCCCAAACGCAGGCATCAGGTCTTCACTCATCTTCTTCACACTCACCAAGGCTTCCTGAGGACGGCATGCTTTTCGATCCCTCGGGTGAGCTGTTCTGCAGGGGATGGATCGGTCCAATAACCCGGTTCAGTGCTCGGTTCAGGCGTGGTTCGATCTGGACTCCATAGATAACGGAGCGAGGGTAACGGGTGAAATAGAACAAAGGTTACGCCGGCTCACCTTTTGGGGGAGCCCCGCTTTGGTCCGCGAGTCCTGAAATGGAACTGGAAACGCTAAATACGTCGAATAGGTCATAGTGTTGCCGAAGTAGGTGCCGAAGAATCACAGCAGGAAATAGAGACCTGTGAAGCTTCTTTTGATGGCGTACGAGTGCAGCCCCTACCGTGGCTCGGAGTGGGCAGTGGGTTGGGGGCGCCTGCTGGGCGCTGCCAAGACGGCCGAAACCCATGTGGTGACCAGCGAAGAGAATTATGCCGCGCTCGAACGTGCCCAGGCGGAAGGCTTAATGCCGGAGAACGTTTTCTTTTACACGCCGACCGTCGATGACAAGCTGCGTTCGCTCCAGCGGCGCCCCGCGCTGTTTGCGTATAACTATCGCGCGTACCACTACTGGCAGCGCCTTGCGCTCGGCCTTGTCCGCGAACTGCATGAGCGGGAGCGCTTCGACGTTGTGCACCAGATCAGCGTCTGCACGATTCGCGAGCCGGGCTACGGCTGGCAACTCGATGTACCGTTTGTCTGGGGTCCCGTTGGGGGCACGCAGAATTTTCCGACACGCTTTCTCCCCATGCTTCCGCCCAAGGAGGCAGTGAAAGAAGGCGTGCGGACCGTGGGCAACTGGTTTGCCTTGCGTAAACCCCGCGTGCGCGAGGCGGCCGGGCACGCCGCAGCTTTGATTGCCGCGAACTCCACCAATCAAAACGATATGGAACAGGCCTTTGACCGGGAGGTAGAGCTGTTGCTCGAAACCGGGGTGCACGAGGTGCGTGAACCGAATCGGGCCCGCTTCGAAAAGCGTTTGGCCGATGCCCGTGCTGCACGCCCGGCAGGTCCACTGCGCATCCTGTGGAGCGGTGAGCTACAGACCCGCAAAGCATTGCCGGTACTTCTTCGGGCGCTGGCGCAGGTCGATCCTACCGTCGAATGGCAGCTGGACGTTGTGGGCGATGGTCCCCTGCGTGATCGCTGGATGGCCGAAGCGGAGAAGCTTCGCATATCCGACAGAGTGCACTTCCTCGGGCGTCTTCCCTTTGCGGAAGCCGTGGAGCGCATGAACTCCGCCGAGCTTTTCTGCTTCACCAGCCTTCGTGACACCAGCGGAAATGTTGTACTGGAAGCCTTGGCCGCCGGGGTACCCGTGCTCTGCTTCGATCACCAGGGTGCGGGCGACATGGTCAGCGATTACAGCGGCATCAAGCTGCCGGTGCGTTCCCCGAAGCGGGCCTATCGTGACTGGGCAAACGCAATTGAGATGCTCGCAGGTGAACCTCGCAAGCTCTTCGCGCTAAGCCGCGGAGCCACTGTGCAGGCTCGCGGATTTCTTTGGTCGCGCAATCATGACCGTATCAACAACCTGTATCGCCGGCTGGCTCACCAGCACAAGATGGAGACCCTTGCGGTGGCGGCATCCTCGCCGAGGGAGGATCGCTTCGAAGTGTCGCTCGGCATAGCTCATGGCGGTTCGCGTTGAGTTCAGTTTCTTTTCCTGGTCTAAGCGCGGGAACGGGGCTGCGCCGGTTGCGAAGGTGCTGGGGCTCGTCGCGCAGGCAGCAGTTTGCCTGTTCTTGGTCCGCGCATTTCATGCGCCCGGGGCAGCCGCGGCCATGTTGCTGGGTAGCCTCGTTGTCTTGGTGGCGCGTGGCCTGTTCTACCGACACGAGGTGCAGTTCGGCGAAGTGGCTGGAGTTATAACAGCATGAGTCCCGTAATGAAAAAGGACCACACCCCGCATTGTGGCGATTGCGCGAAGGTGCAGCAGCACAGGCCGGTAACGCAGGGCGCAACCGGGGTCGTGAGCGTGATCATTCCCACGTATCGCCGGCCAGAACAGGTGCGGGCGGCCGCGGAGAGTGCTCTCGCGCAAACCTGGGCTGAACTCGAAGTGCTCATCATTGCTGACGGACCGGACCCTCAAACCCGTGCCGCGGTACAAGGTTTGGACCCTCGTCTTCGCTATCTAGAACTTCCCGAGAATGCGGGTCCGGCTGCCGCACGCAATGCAGGGGTGCGGGCCAGCCATGGGCAGTGGCTGGCCTTTCTGGACGATGACGACCTCATGCTGCCAGGGAGAATTGAGGCGCAGATGCAGTTCGCTGATCCTACCCATCCCTGGCGCATGATCTCTTCCCGCGCGATCTATAAGCGCGGAGCCCGAGAAGACATCTGGCCGGAGCGACCGATTGCGCCCGGTGAGGACGTAGCCGAGTATCTTCTGTGCCGGCCGGCGTTGCTGGGACGTCCCGGTGTGATCCTGATGCAGACCTTGCTCCTGCACCGCTCCGTGGTCGAGCAGGTTCCGTTCACCACGCATCAGGACCATGAAGACTGGGCCTGGCTGCTGGAAGCTTGGCACATCGCAGTGGCTCGCGTGGTCTTCGTCTGGGAGCCGCTCGTGATCTATAACATCGATGTGGACGCCGCGTCCCGTTCCCGGCGCGTGAACTGGCAGGACTCGCTGGCTTGGGCTGAGCAGTACCGGCATTGGATCGGCGATCGTGCCTTTTGCTCATTCCTGAGCACGAAAGCGGCGCTCAAGGCCAAGAGGGCAGGGAGTTGGCATGGATTGCGAACGATTGCACGAAGCATGTTCCGCGCCAAGCCGACGATGGTATACATCCTTTTTCTGGTGGGCATTGCCATGCTGCCAGGGGCAGCCTTGCAGGCTGCTTGGAAGCGTTCGCTGCAGTCAGGACGCGAGAAAGGAGCGCCATGGGCGCCCCTTTCAGGACATACCGCCCACCCTGAGAGCTAGGCGGCTTCCACCTTGCCGTGCCATGAGGTAGCTGCCCCCAGCGCACGGTTCACGTTTGTGATGTTCTCTACGCCTTTGGTATTGAGCCAATCGCTAAAGGCACTCTCGCCCTGCCGGGCGAAGATCGAGACGCCGTCCTGCCAGGTGGCGCGACCACACAGAACGCCGTTGAACTTCACGCCCGACTCCCCGGCGAGTTCCAAGGTCTCTACAAACACCGGGTTAGACACGCCGGCAGACAGATAGATGAATGGAAGAGATGTGGTTGCGGCGGTTTCACGGAAGTATTGCATCGCCTCCATACGCGTGTAGGCCGATTCGCCCTTGTAAGCCTGCGTGCCCTGCACAAACTCCATGTTGACTGGAACCTCCACCTTGAGCACATCGATGCCGTACTTCGGGTCGGAGAACTCCTTCATCGAGCCTGAGACCACTGCCGGCTTACGCCGCGCATACTCGATGGTGTTGTCCTTGCCACCCTTTTCGTCATAGCCGACGAACTCACAAAAGAAGGGCAGATCATAGGCGCGGCACTCGGCACCGACACGCTCAATGAAGGCGTGCTTCTTGTCGTTGATCTCGGGCGCATCGAAAGGGGTGTAATAGAGAAGAATCTTGATGCAGTCGGCCCCGGCCTCCCGCAGCCGCAGGACACTCCAGTTGTCGAGCAGATCCGGCAAGCGACCGGAAGTCGCAGAGTCGTAGCCCGTTTTTTCATACGCCAGCAGCAGACCTTTGCCGTGCCGGTGCTTGGTGGCGGGCAGGCCGAACTCCGGATCAAGCAGGATCGCGGAGGCGTGCTGCGTGAGCACGTCGGTCACCATGGCCTTGAACATCTCGAGATCATGGCCGTCAGCCGAGGCACCGCGGGCTGCCCCGAGCGACTTCAGCAAGGAGCCTCGCTGATCCATGGCCGCCGCGGCGATTACGCCCTGTTCATTGGAAACGGCGTTCAGCCCTGCCATTTTTCCCTGTGTCAGCTTCATCTCGTTCTCCCTTGTAGCTAGCTTTCCCGTATTGGCCGAATTTTACACAGGTCACCCGCCCTCGGAGCCGCAGGTGCGGGCCCCCGAGGGGGCCGGATGTCTTACCCTGTGATGCAAGTTTTGATATTGCGCGGATACTGCCAGCGGACAATGACGACGAAGGCAAAGCTAGGTCCGCAGCTGACTGCGCAGTTCTCCCGCGAGGTCGATCAGCTGTCGTAAAGCCGGTGCAAGTTCGGGGTCGGCCTCACGCAAGGCCAGTTGTGACTTCAACAGCAGGCCGGTGAGGGAGGCGTTCAGCTCATTGCCCAGGGCGGCGGCAACCGCGATACGAGCCTTGGCCTCATCCTGCGCTCGCCGGCTAAGCGCGGCGCGCACCTGCCGCAGAACCCTCTCCACGTTGCAGATGGCAAAGTTTACTTCGAGGATGGGAGCCGTTCCGGCAGCGGCATACAACGCAGCCGTGGCGTGTGGGTCGGCTGCGGCCAGGTTCTCATCAAGCAGGATTAAGCCGAACTCTTCACGCCGGAGAACGGAGGCGCTGTCTCGATCGTGGGCACTTTCGATGACTTCAAAGTTCTGGCCCTGGCGCAGCGCTTGGGCAATGGTGGCGGCTGCCGGATCGGGAGCGATCAGCAGAACGGGTAGGGCCATGGTGCGTGTCCTTCAGCGGCCGAAACAGGCCCGCTTCTTTCTTCGGCTAATCTCTATGTGTTCGAGCCTGGGCCAGACTCGGACGGGTCTGGCCCTAAGTTTGCGGTAGTGTTCTACGCCAGCAGTTCGTCGTGCAGGCCGTACTCCTTTAGCTTGCGATATAGCGTGGTTTTGCCGATACCCAGCATGCGGGCGGCGAGCATCTTGTCGCCGTTCAGCTGACGCAGGGTGTTGAGGATGGCTTGCCGCTCCAACTCCACGATCGTTACAACGCGGTACTCCGAAGCGGTCTCCACACTCATGGAGATGGAAGCCGCCGCCTGTTGAAAGCTGTGTTCCTGGAGAGGACTGGGGAGATCGACACGGTGCACAAGCGGGCCGCTCGAGAGCGCACAGGCGCGCTCGACGGTGTGCTCCAACTCCCGGACGTTGCCGGGCCACTCATACTCGGAGAGCAGTTGAAGGGCATCGTCGCTGAAGGTGTAGGGCAGGCCACGTTCGGGGCTGATACGTTCCAGCAGCTGCGCGGCCAATAAAGGGATGTCGCTCACCCGCTCGCGCAGGGCAGGGATGCGTATATTCACCACGTTGAGACGGTAGAAAAGATCTTTGCGGAAGCGGCCATTTTCAACCATGGCCTGCAAATCCCGGTTCGTAGCGGCCAGAATGCGCGCGTTCAGAGGCACTGCCGTAAGGGAGCCCGCCGGCCGAATCTCCTTATCGTTCAGCGCGCGCAAGAGCCTGGCCTGAAGCTCAAGCGGAAGATCGCCAATTTCGTCCAGAAAGACGGTGCCTCCGCCGGCTGCGGTCAGCAGCCCCACCTTGGGGGCATTCGCCTCGGGAAATGCCCCTTTTACATGGCCGAAGAGTTCACTGGCCATCATGGAGGGAACCAGGCAGCCGCAGTCCACAGGGATAAAAGGTTTTGCGGCGTGCGGTCCGTTGGCGTGGATGGCGCGGGCCACCAGTTCTTTTCCCGTGCCGCTTTCACCGAGGATGAGCACCGGATGGCTGGTGTAGGCAACCTTGGAGACCATGCGGAAGAGCTTTTCCATCGCCGGTGACTGGCCGAGCAGCATGCCGGCCGCCTTTCCCGCACGTAGCTGTTCGCGCAGAACGCGGCTCTCATCCAAGGCCTTGCGGCGTTCGGCGGCTCGCTCAAGCACGGCCGTAAGTTCGTCCACGGTGAAGGGCTTGGCGAGGTAATCCCCCGCGCCGGTACGCATGGCTTCCACAGCTGAATTCACGGTGGCGAAGGCGGTCATTACGACGGAGGTGATGCGTGGATGGCTCTCGCGGATCGCTTGCAGCAGCGAAAATCCGCCTCCCCCTGGAAGTTTGAGATCGAGGAGCAGGATATCGATCGCGCTGCGTTTGAGAATCACCTGCGCCGCAGGAACACACTCTGCCGTTTCAACAAAGTATCCAAGCCCGCGCGCGATCTCTGCGCAGGCATGGCGGACGGGGGCGTCGTCCTCGACAACCAGCACTCGAAGCGACATCGAGTCCGGCGCTACCGCGCGGGCCGCTTCCGGCTTGGGCCGAAACGCGCGAGGTTCGGCGGCGATGAGTGCCGGGGATGCCAGCCGGCTGTGCAGATATCCGGCCATGACTTTGGGGCTGGGCTGGCCTGCACCCGTGATGATGTGACCCTCAGCCATGTAGGGCCTCGGGAAGAGCGATGGGCCGCAACAAGGGGAGGAGCGTGAGCCTGGGGGCACGGGTAGGGCTGGAGAACTCGACGTTTGAGCCTGCATGGTAGTGCTCCGTTGGGGGCGAAACGCCTCCATTGCAAGGTACGCGGCTGGCCCTGGTCAGTGTGAGGCCCCATGTGCGCATTACCCCTGCAACAAATTGGGGATGGAGGCCTTTTCCTCCATAAACTTGCGGCTTCGCTGGCGTGTGGGTGCTGCCTATAATTGAAAACTATGCCCTCAGCGTTGCAGCTTTCTCGTGGTGACGGACGAAACGACATCAGCCCGCGCCCCCTTCGTCTTACGCCGCACTTCGTTGCAACCGCGGAAGGCTCGGTGCTGATTGAGACCGGGCACACGCGCGTGTTGTGCAATGCCACCATCGAAAACACGTTACCGGGCTGGCTGCGCAACTCGGGCCGTGGCTGGGTGACGGCCGAATACGGCATGCTGCCCCGCGCCACGCTGACCCGAACGCCGCGCGAAAGCGAACGTGGCAAAATCGGTGGCCGCACCCATGAGATCCAGAGGCTGATTGGGCGGAGCCTGCGTTCGGTGGTGGACATGAAGCTGCTCGGGGAGCGCACCGTCATCCTCGATTGCGATGTGTTGCAGGCCGATGGCGGGACGCGCACCGCGGCCATCACCGGAGCCTGCACGGCGCTGGCGCTGGCCCTGGGCAAGCTGGTCGAGGCGGGCACGCTAAAACAGAGTCCGCTGCGGGAGATGGTCGCCGCGACCTCCGTCGGCCTCGTCGACGGCCGCGTGCTGCTGGACCTCAACTACGAGGAGGACAGCCGCGCGGCGGTGGACATGAACGTGGTCATGACGGCTTCGGGTGGCCTCGTGGAGACACAAGCGACAGCGGAGCGGGAGACCTACACGCGCGCGCAACTCACCGAGATGCTGGACGCCGCGGAGGCAGGTGTGCGCGAGCTGCTCGCGGCGCAGCAGGCCTGTCTGGCATCAGCGGTTTAGGGGCAGCACCCAGCCGTCATGGGGCTGGGAAGCCATGCCAGGCTGCGGTGCGTCGCAGAGCTTCGGCGAGGGGCACGGTTACTCGCAAGCCAAGCTCCTCGCGAGCACGGTCGATTGCCGGCACATAGCTGTTGAGAGGCGCTGCCAGGTTGGGAGTGCCGTCGATTTGTATGGGCAGTGCCGAGCCGCCGTGGCCATCCGGGCGAAGCGTCCCGGCAGTGAGGCGGGCCGCCTCGGCAATGGTGTAGCCCTCGTCGGAGCCGACGTTGTAGGCGCGGTTGGGTGCGCCCTGTGCAAGCAGCGTCCAGAGCCAGGCGGCGAGGTCGCTCATGTAGAGCCAGGAACGGCGCGGGGTGCCGTCGCCCTTGATGTGGATGCGCTCGCCATGCATTGCCGCGCCGAGGAAGTTGCCGATGGCGAAGTGGGCGTCGAGCGGCAGATGCGGGCCGACGAAGGCGAAGCAGCGAGCGACAACAGGCTCCAGCGCGGTGCCGTGGGCGTAGGCGACGCACAGGTGCTCGGCCATGCGCTTGGCCTCGTCGTAAGAGCTGGCTAGCTGCAACGGATCGGGTGCGCCGGGAAAGCTCTCGGGCGTGTGCGGGAGCGCGGTGGAGCGGCCGTAGACCGCGCCGGTTGAGGTGTACAGCAGACGTCTGGCACCGGTTGCGCGGGCAAACTGGAGGACATAGCGGGTGCCTTCGAGGATGCTCTCGGCAAGTTCATAAGCGGGTTGATCTGCCTGCTGGCCTCCTGAGTCCGTGGCGGCATGCACGATGTGGGTGTGCGGCGCGGCCGGGAACGCGAAGCTGCGTATATCACCCTCCAGCAGCGTAATTGCGGGGTCCGCAGTAATATGTGGCGACTTCGCCCGGAATGCCGTGGCATTGCGCGTGAGCACGGTGGCGCGGAGTTCCAGAGCGAGTTCGCGGTTGGCGTGCAGCAGCGACTCGAGCAACCAGTGGCCGAAGAAGCCGGTGCCGCCGGTGAGGAACAGCCGCGTGCCACGCAGCGTCTCGAAGCTCGGTCGGGCAAGGGCGAGCACCATGGCGAGGTCCTCGGGCGAAAGCGGCTTGGTGGGCATCCCTTCTAGTATGCCGCGCGTTTGCGCCCGTTCCCGGTCGCCATACGTATGCTCCCGTGGGAAGCCGGATTTGCCGCGATGTTCTCTTTGCGACGATGTTCCGTTTGCGTCGCACAGCGGTTGCGGAGCGTCTTATCGCCGTGGCATCCACCTCCAGCCCTGCCCCGGTGAACCTGCCGCCCTCGCCCCAGATTTCAGAGGCCGGGCGATTCTCCCATGCTTGGCGCGCCCTGCGGCATCGCAACTTCAAGCTCTTTGTCAGCGGCCAAAGCATCTCGTTAATCGGTACCTGGATGACGCGGCTGGCCACCAGCTGGCTCGTCTACCGGTTGACACATTCGGCGCTCCTGCTTGGCATTGTCGGATTTACCGGGCAGATCCTCACATTTCTGCTCGCGCCGTTCGCCGGCGTGTGGGTGGAGCGGATGGACCGGCGCAAGCTGCTGGTGTGGACGCAGGCAGCCGCGGCGGTGCAGTCGCTGGCCATGGCAGCGCTGACGTTGGCTCGGGTCATCACGATCAAAGAGATTATTGCCCTCAGCGTGTTTCAGGGATTGATCAACGCTTTCGATATGCCGGCGCGGCAGGCTTTCACGGTGCAGATGGTGGAGGATCGCGCCGACCTCGGCAATGCGATCGCGCTCAACTCCTCATTGGTGAATGCGGCGCGGCTTGTGGGGCCGGCGCTGGCGGGCATCATTATCGGGGCTGTCGGTGAGGGTTGGTGCTTTCTGATCGATGGCGTCAGCTACTTCGCTGTGATTGTGTCGCTGGAGATGATGAGAGTAAAGCCGCTTCTGCCCAAACGGCATTCGGCAATAATGCTTGCACAGATGCGCGAGGGTTGGGACTATGTTGCAGCCTTTCGGCCTATTCGAACGGTTCTGTTGCTCTTTGCGATCCTGAGCCTGATGGGCTGGCCGTATACGGTGCTGCTGCCGATCTTTGCGGGACAGGTGCTGCATGGCGGCCCGCATACGCTCGGCTTTCTGACCGGGGCTTCGGGCGTTGGTGCCCTGTTCGCGGCATTGCAGCTAGCGACGCGCAAGAGCGTTGTCGGGCTTACCAAGCAGATTCAGATTGCGGCGGCGCTGTTTGGCGTAGGGCTGATTCTGTTCGGGCTGTCGCACTCGCTTTGGCTCAGTTTGGGACTGATGCTGGTAATTGGATGGGGCATGATGACCGGACTGGCATCCAGCAACACGATCATTCAGACGCTGGTGCCGGAGGATAAGCGCGGGCGCGTGATGAGCTACTACACGATGGCGTTCGTAGGGATGGCACCGTTCGGCAGCCTGCTCGCGGGCGGGCTGGCGCATTGGCTGGGCGCGCCGCGCACGGTAATGCTGACCGGTGCGGCATGCCTCGCCGGAGCGGGTTGGTACACCACCGAGTTGCCGAAGATCCGTAAGGTGATGCGGCCGATCTATCGGGAGATGGGGCTGATTCGGGATCCAGTTCGGGATTCAGGCGAGCCGGTGAGGGAAGAGCGGGTTGGGACACCGTTGTAGGTCCTCCTCGCTCTAGCGGGTGCCTGGGTCGTGAGCCTCAAAGAAGGTTCTGACGACCGACAAATACTTCTCCGGCTCCTCATACGACGGCAAATGGCCACTCTTCTCGAACCACACCAGTTGTGCGCCGGGGACGGTGTGGGCGACCTTCCAGGCCACGTCGGGGGTGACGTTGAGATCGAAGCGCCCGTTGATTACGAGCGTGGGCATTTTGAACTGGGCCATCTGCGGGATGAGGTCGAGCTTTTCGATGGCCTTGGACACGGCTTCACCCGTCGCCGGAGAGTAGCCCAGGTCTGTGACTCCGGCGAGGTAGTGTTCGCAGAGCTCCTGGCTGTAGAAGATCATGCGAAAGTGGGCGCGCAGGTCGATGTCGGCGGCTTTGATAGGATCCTTCGTCTGAGCGGCGTCGGCCTTGGCCTTCTCTACGACATCGGGAAAGATCTCGTCGAGCCGGGGATGCAGCGCGGCGAACCCCGGAGCGGCGGAGTCTGAGAGCACCAGCGTATTGACGTGCTCCGGATGCGCGGCGGCGTAGGCAGAGACGAGCAGGCCGCCGTAGCTGTCGCCGACCAGGTTCACTTTTTCGACATGCATGGAGGCGCGGACGGCCTCTAGATCGGCGACCTGGGCGTCCATCGTTTGCGGTGCGCCGGGGCGGAGGTGCTGGGAGGCCCCGGTGCCGCGCTGGTCGTAAAAGACGACTTCGCGGGTGCGGGCGACCCGCGGCCAAAGGTCGTTTTGCAGCATATAGATGTGCGACAAGCCGGGGCCGCCGTTCACGGCGATGACCGGTGTTGTTGTGCCGGGCGCGCCGAAGGTGAAGGTGGCGAGCTCGACATCCGGGGTGTTGACGGTACTTTGGCGGGCATTCATCCCCTGCGCGCATGTTAGGGTGCCCACAAGCGACAGTATTGCCGAAGCCAAGGAACGCATAGGCTGACCCTATCACCCTGAGTTCTACAAAACAGCTTAAATACATAGGCGAGTGCGGGTTGGCTACAGAGATGGTCTGATCTTCCCTTAAAGGAACATCTGATCGCTCGCCGTCTGTGGGCTAGAGCTGAGTAGTCTGACGAATCGCAGGGAACGGTTTTGGGTGTAGCAGCCGGCTTTTGCCGGCTAAATCGATTTTAGCCTTGGCTTTCTGGCAAACCAGCCCTAAAGGGCTCTACCTTGGCTGCGCTTGTCCGTGGGCTGAAGCCCACGGCTACACCGAAACCCATTCGTCACACACTACCTTAAGCTCTACTGATTCTCGGTGTTAGTGTGCGGCTGAAGCTCGCACCTGCAACGGAGCAACTAAATCAGAGTGTCTCCAAGCATTCCCTCGATGGGTAAGCCACATTGCAAGACCGAACTTACGGCAGGACTGAAGTCCCACCTCCACATAGATGCAATGAATCAAAGCGTTCTAGGTATACGTGGAATGGATACTGAATATACTTCAGCCAGCCTAGACCAGATTTGGGAGCCAAGACAAACTCGGCTTGGCTCCCAAGATCGGATAGGATGTGCAAGCTCTGACTACTGGACGGCAGCAGGGGTGTCCGGAACGACGATAGGGAAAGAATTGGAAGTGGCGACCTGCGTTCCGGCATTAAGCGTCTGTTGACCGGTGAGTCGGTTGATCTCTCGAATGAAAGCCGGCGCGAGACCAAGACTCAGCTCAGGCAGTTTGATCATGCTCGTCTGCACCTGGAGAGGAAGAACGAGATTTGGATTCTGATTGACGAAGAAGATCTCGCGACGCCCAAGAACCTGACCGTTCTCAATAAAAGTGGCGGAGTAGATGGCGGATGGCCCTGTCACATTGAGTAAAAAGTCTTCCAGACGAACGGTTGTTCCCTGGAAGACGACCTGGTACCCGCCCTTGAAGAAAACGTGGGTATTTGCCGATTGCAGATTGATGACACCCTGAACATCCGGGAGGACATTCGTGCCGTTTTGGAGAGCATTTTGAGCAAGGTCGGTGATGGCGATCCCGGAGGCCGACAGCTGCTGCTGGAAGGTCGCATTGAGCGTGATCGAGGTATAACCGCCGATAATTCGTTCGGTTTGTCCTTGAGCGGCGAAAGGAGCAAGCAGCAATGTGACGGCAAGACCGGTTTTGACGAGAATATTCATAACAACTCCAGATAGAACATGGCGCAAAGTAATCGGATATGCGTTACCGATCTACATTACTAGGGTGCCCCAAGGTCCGATCGCGTTGTCCCTAGGGCTGCTTTTCCCTTTCGGCTTGTGCACGCCCGGCGGAAAGAGGGAGAGATACGGCTGCTAGATACCGAGAACCTGGAGAACCTCCGCCAGTTGCGGTGGGGTCAAGCCAGAGGAGGCGGTTAGCCAATTGGAAAAGGTGGATCCGTGGGGTTTGCAATCCTTACTCGCGCCGTGTTCCAGCAGAAGCTGGAGAAAGGGCACATGCGCTTTCTGAGCGGCGAGACTGAGGGCCGTCTCGTCGTGACGATTGCGGCGGTTCACGTCAGCGCCTTTTTCGATCAGCAAACGACCCAGAGACACATGATCTTCCACCGCGGCCAGCATCAGCAGAGACCAGCCGTTTCCGTTGGCCAGGGTTGGATCGAGGCCGTTGTCCAGCGCTGCAAGAAGGGCAGCTTCGTCCCCGCGCTTGATAAGCGTCTGCGCTGCTCTGTAAGAAATCGCCATATTACTCGGCCAACTGCTGGGGTTTGTTGCCGAAGTCCTCGCCAAAGTAGAAGCGCTCGACGACCATGCAGAAGATGTGTTCGAGCGCCAGGTGCGATTCCTGGATGTTCATCGTCGTATCGGAGGGGATGATGACGTTGAGGTCGGCGAGCGCGGCCATGCCGCCGCCGTTGTTGCCGGTGTAGGCGATCGTGTGTACGCCCATTTGCTTGGCGAGTTTCAGGGCCTTGATGCAGTTTTTGCTGTTGCCGGAGGTGGAGATGGCGAGCAGCACGTCGCCGGGGTTGGCGAGGGCTTCGACCTGGCGCTCGAAGACGTTGTCGTAGCTGTAGTCGTTGCCGATGGCGGTGAGGATGCTGGTGTCGGTCGTCAGCGCCACGGCGCGTAACGCCGGGCGGTCGACGGTGAGGCGGGAGACAAACTCGGCGACGAGGTGCTGGGCGTCGGCCGCGGAGCCGCCGTTGCCGCAGACCATCAGCTTGCGGCCGGCCTGCATGGCTTCGGCGGTGAGGCGGCCGGCCTCGACGACGGTGGTGTGGATGGCCTCGTCGTGGAGGACCTTCGTCAGGGTGTCTAGGGATTGTTGCAGTTGGCGGCGGACTAGGTCGGTCATGGTTAGATCAGGGTACAGGGGTTAGGGATTAGAGGTACGGGCTTGTGCCTTTGGCACTCGCACCATGAAACGCAGATCCCCTGCGGGGATGACAACCAAAAAATGACGACAACCAAAAAACGACGACAACCCAAGAAGGTTAAGACGGGGATGGTACGGCCTGGGCGCTGGCGGCGGGCATGGTGAGTGGGTTGCCGGCGGTTAGGCCGGCGAGCATGACGGGTTGTGCGCGGGGCAGGGAGAAGGGCTGGTCGAAGTTGAGGCGTTCGAGCTCGACGGCGTAGGGCCGTTTTTGGACCTGGGTGTAGATGGCCCCGACGTACTCGCCCATAACGCCGAGGAAGACCAACATGAGCGATTGCAGGAAGAAGAGGCCGATGATCATGGGTGCGACGCCGACGTCGAAGGTGTTCCAGAAGGCGAGCTTGGCGATGAGGTAGCCGAGGGCCACGACGAAGCTGAGCACGGCACCGCCGAAGCCGGCGAAGGTGGCCAAACGTAATGGCACCTTGGAGTGGTTGATGATGCCCAGCATGCCGATGTCATAGAGCGTGTACCAGTTGTTCTTGGTGACCCCGAACTTGCGGGAGGGTTGGTCGTAGAGGAGCTTGACGGTGGGCAGGCCGATCTCGGCGATCATGCCGCGGAAGTACGGGTAGGGGTCATCGAACTGGCGGACGAGCTCGACGACCTTGCGGTCGTAGAGCCCGAAGCCGGTGTAGTTCTGGATGGTCTCGATGGAACTGAGGCGCTCAGCGGTGCGGTAATACTGCTTGCGGGCCCAGAACATGAGGCCGTTCTCTTCGCTGGTGCGCTTGATGCCAAGCACGCAGTAGGCGCCGCGCTCCCACTCGGCAATCATGTCGGCGATCATCGGCGGCGGATCTTGCAGATCGGCGACGATGCCGAGGATGGCGTCGCCGCGGGCCTGCATGAGGGCGTGGATGGGGGAGCGGATGTGGCCGAAGTTGCGGGCGTTGACGATAATTTTTACGTTGGGATCCTCGGCGGCGATCATCTTCAGGATGGAGACGGTGTTGTCGCGCGAGTGATTGTCGATGAAGATGTGCTCGTAGGGGTAGCGGCCGATGCCGGCCATCACGGCGCGCACCTGGTTGTACAGGTTGAGGACGTTGGCTTCCTCGTTGAAGCAGGGCGTGATGATGGAGATGGTTTTCTGGCTCACGTAAGACTCACCTGGGGCGCTGGCTCCTGCGGATTGCGGCTAAAGTTTAGTCGAGTTTAGCCGATAGAGGGATCAGAAGATGGGGAAGTGGGTACAGCGGAGGCTTTGAAGGTTACCTTCTTGTGGCCGACAAAGCTGTAAACGGTGGAGACGGCGATGACGATCGCCCCGGCGATGTTGCCGGCGATGCTTTTGCCTCCGGCGATGTGCTGGAGAAGAGTGAGCGGGGGGCCGCTGAGATGGGCTTCCATGGCGTTCAGAGCGCCATGAAGGGCTGGGGCGTGGTGGTGGATCTGCGTCTGGAGGAGGCGGGTCAGGGCTCCCAGGGCGATAAGGCCGGGGATCATGCCGGTGCCGTAGACGGCGAAGCACTTCAGCCACTCCATAAGGTGATTGCCCTTCGTGCGGAAGACGAAGAGCTTGTAGCCGAAGTAGGCGACGGTAATGTTGAACGGGGTGGAGATGATCGAGGCTAACGGCGCGGCCAGGTACAGGAACCGTGGTGGGATCGACCTCAGCAGCGACAGTGTGAGGACGAAGGTGCAGTAGCCGAAGAGCGTGTTGAACCCGCCAACCATCAGATAGCGGAAGAACTGGCCGCCAGGGAAGAGGTTTACCAGCCGCTGCAGGCGCTTGCGGGGCAGGAATGGATCCTGCGGGATAGGCACAACGGGCGGGTGGACCGGACGAATGTCTTCGGAGCTGGAGTTTGTGTTCATTCCTGGCTACTTGGTTGGAGATGGCGGCTTTGCGAGCTTAACGCAGATCCCCTTTGGGGATGACAACAAGAAGGCGTTTCACAGCGCGCTCAGAGGACGCTGCGGCCTCCGTCGACGATGAGGTTTTGGCCGGTCATGTAGGAGCTGGCGTCGGAGCAGAGGAAGAGGATCGCGCCCTGGTACTCATCCTTGTGCGCCATGCGGCCCATGGGGATGAGCTGGTGGAGCTTGGCGGTGAACTCGTCCGGCTGGCCGGCGAAGACGCCGCCGGGAGAGATGGCGTTGACGCGGATGTTGTGTGCAGTCCAGTAGGTGGCGAGGTAGCGGGTGAGGCCGAGCAGGGCCGTCTTCACGACGGAGTAGGTGACCGGTTTCACGGGCTGCTGGTCTTCGGGCAGGCCCTCTTTGCGGTAAAGGCGCTGGTCGGGGGCGATGACGCCGAGGTCGGAGGCCATATTGACAATCACGCCCGCGTTCCGCTTTACCATCTCCGCGCCGAAGATGCGGGAGCAGAGAAAGGCCCCGGTAAGGCCGACGGCGATGTCGGCGTTCCAAACCGCCAGCGGGAAGTTCTCGAGGCGGGACCACTGCTTCGGCTCGCCGGCCGGGTCGGCCTCGACCTTGGGGTTGTTGGCGGCGTTGTTGATGAGGATATCCACGCGGCCAAACTTCGCCAAAACGGCATCGCGGGCCTCAAGCAAGGAGTGTTCTGCAGTGATGTCGGCGGCTAAACCGAGGCATTCGGGGCCGTGCGCAGCTTGCAGCTGGTCGGCGCGCAGGCTGGGGTTGGCGGCGGCGAGATCGAGTAGGACGACGCTTGCGCCTGCGGCAGCGAGGATCGCGCCATGGTAGTAGCCGAGCAATCCGGCTCCCCCGGTGATGACGGCGACACGACCGGAGAGGTCGAAGAGGGAATGTGCGCGGTTGGGTTCGGTGAGGGCCATAAGTCACTTCAAGTATCGCAGGTCGGCATCTCGTCGGGCCGTTGCTCGGATCTCGACGAATTCGGCTGTGCCGCTTACCAGGCTTTTAATTGCGGCCAAGCCGTCTTGAGGTCGGGGTGAAGATCGTGACAGAGAAAGAGGGTGAACTGCTCATCCGCGCGAGCGTAGGGCGCGGAAACGACGCCGGCGGGTTCGACCGTCCTGAAGTGTTCACGGTCGCCTTTGCCATCGCTTCCGAGCACAAGAACGGAAGCTCCGGTATAGCCGCGCGGTCCCCAAAGCCAGAAGGACTCGTTGTTGCCGATGGAGGCTGGGAGCCCGAGGGCAGGGCCGAAGTAGTCGATGGCGGCTGCCTCGCCGTAGTCGTTGGCGAAGATGGCCGTTGAGGAGCGTTCTGCGAGCGGGATGGCAGCGTAGGCTCTGGCGGTGACCAGGGCCATGTCTTGCCAACCGAACTCGTCGGCGAAGTATTGCGGGAGCGGGCTGCCGTCGTGGCGTTCAAAGCGAACTGGCGTTAAGCCGCCGAGGGCTGCCTGGTACCGCAGAAACATCCGTGGCGGCAGAATGGGCATGACCAGCGGCGCGAGGACAAAACCGGAGGCGACGATGGCCGAGACATAGGCGATTCTCGCCCAGCACCGATCCGCCGTTATTTGCTCGAGTACGACCGCGCCTCCCGCGAGGAGGAGAGGGTAGAGCGGAGCTACGTAGTAGTTTTTCGATTGCAGGAGAACAAGTGTCAGCAGGATGAAGAGGCAGGCCCAGCCCAGACTCCGGTAAAGCCGCGCTTTGGGGCTGAGCAGCAACCAGCCCAGGCCGCCGATCCACAGCGGGGCGAGGAGCGGATTCATGATGACAGCCTGATCGGAGAGAAACGCAAAAGGGCCGCGTAGGATGCGCGATCCACTCGCGCGGGAGTTGTGCTCGAACTCGAGAAACGGAAAGTGGTTATGCAGCAGCCAGAGCAGATGGGGAAGGATGAGGAGCGACGTGAGGGCCGTGCCGGCGAGGAGCCACGGGCTGCGCAGATGATGGCGTTCCGGGGTGAGCACGAGTCCGAAGAGCAGACCGGCTATCGGAAGGAGCATCGAGTATTTATTTTCAATGCCGATACCTGCCAGCAGGCCGATCGGGAGCCAGTAGCGATTGTCGTTGCACCCAAGCATGCGTAGGACGCACGCGAAGACCGCGGACCAGAGCAAGGGCTCGAAGGCGTTCATCGTGAGCCAGTGATGGAGGATGAGGTAGATCGGGACCGGAATGATCGCGAGCGCTGCTGACGTCTGGGCGAAGCGTCCGCCGCCGAGCGCGCGGGCCAGGCTGGCGGCGAGCAGGACGAGTGCGCCTGCCGCCAGCGCGGGAAGCAGTCGCAGAGCGAGAAGCGAGGTGCCCAGGGAATGCGCGACGGCCCAAGTGACGAAGGCGATCAGGGGTGGGTGGTCGACATAGCCCCAGGCAAGATGACGGGCGCAGGCGAGGTAGTACAACTCATCGCGAAAGATGCCATAACGTGTGGCGGTGAGCAGATGTGCGGCTACGGCGAAGGCTGCTAAACACAGGACGGCAGGCGGCCGATGTGAGGATGACGTGGGCTTATTGGAGATAGGTCTTCGCGGCATCTTGAAGCAGTCTAATCAGACCTTTCTCAAAAGCTCCGCAGCCCGAACAGCAGGTTACGTGCGGGAATGAGAAGAACACAACCGTTGAACTCCAGGAGTCTACCCGCTACTCTCGCCCCACGGCGATGCCGCCATTCACGGTTTGCAGTTGAAGCGTAGCTCCACCCTGGCCAAGGTTGGTGTCGAGGTGGTTGCGGATCGTGCCCTGAACCGTGATCGGGAAGCTGACCGCGATACCGCCGTTGACGGTACTCGCCACGAGGTGGGCGGAGTAGCGATCCGGTGCCTTGACGGAGATGACGCCATTGGTCGACTTTGCCGTCAGCCCTTCGCCATGCCATTGATTGCCCGCGACCGCGACAGTAACACCCCCGTTGACGGTGGTCGCATGGACATCGCCGGCTAGATTGCGCAGCGTGAGCCCGCCATTGGTGGTTTCAGCGTTGATGCTTCCATCGATATCGGTGAGGTCGATACCGCCGTTTTGGGTATGCAGTTCCGCAGCGAGGTGCCGTGGTACGCGCAGCCTGTAGTTAACGTTCCAGCTATGATTTGCCCAGCCGACGGCTACCGGGCCGGTGGCGTGGATTGTGCCATGGGTCTCAATCTCCACGCGATGCACCACGGCCATGGCGTCATCGTGGTTCGAACCATGGGCCGTCACACGGGCTTCTAAGGCAATGTCGTGGCGGTCTTCACCGATAACCTCGATGCCGCCATTCGTGCCCGAAACCCGGAGGTGGCCGTCGGTCAGGGGCAGGGTTGTACGCCGAAGTTCGCACGCGCTCTCTCCGTGGGAGAACCAGCTGTTGTTATGGGTGTTGCCTTCATCGCCGTTGCATTCACCGGTGGTGAAGGATTGTGCGTGCAGGCCGCAGGCGAAAGAAAATAGGGCGGAACAGGCAAACGCGAAGAGGCGCATGATGTCTCCTGAGGAACTGCAAGGAGCATACGCACAGTGTGCGGAAGTGGTTCAGATAATTTTCTTAAGCCGCTAGCGTCATAGAACACCGCAGACTTTGTCGTCGCGAAAGGATCTACTTTCAGGAAGCCTGAAGCTATTCTGAAAGTGGATCCCTTCGCGGCATTACGGAATGACAATAGACGTTCTACATGGCTTATGGCGGGAACTGCCGATTAAGGTGGATGACCTTCGATATCCCGCTCAAGCCATTACTGTGCGTCAACGTGGTGTGCCTGGGCTAAGACCTCGGCGCGCTTGGTGTGCTTTGTATCCAAGGCGACACGGTGCTCCGCGAGCGTCTTAATCGCCGGCACGGAGGTGCCCGCTGCCTCGGACTTACCGTTATCCAAACTCTCTTTATTGCCCTTGATCAGGCCCTTGATATAGCTCTTGTCAAAGCTGTCACCACTTAGAAGTTTCAGCTCAGCGTAGCGTGCATCGTCACCGACGGACATGCTGCCTGGGTCTGGAGGGGTTACGCCGGCGGTCCCGTCGACGGCTTTGATCTGCTGCTCAAGCTGCCGATGGTCGTGGATGACCATGTTGGCATAGGCCTTTACGTCCGCGCTACCGCTCTTCTGCAAGGCAAGCTGGCCCGTCTTGATCTCGAAGGCAGAGTCCTGAGCCGTATCCTTCAGGAAATCCTTGTCCTTCTCGGTGGCCTGTGCCCGTATAACGGCTGTGCCCATGCCTAACGTCAATAGCAATGCTGCGGAACTTTTCATCCAGATGCTGCGCATTTTGGTTTGCCTCGACCCTCACATACGATTTGCTGACTCGCTATAAGGTGGCGAAAAGGCAGTCCGCGTTGCCCTCCTTCCTGGCTGGAAGAGTGTGATTTTCGTCTTGCGGAAGCGAGAGGGCGTCCCTAAATCACACGTGTCTGGCCGCCGTCCATGACGTAGCAGGCACCGGTCGCGAAGGCGGCGCGTGGTGAGCATAGATAGGCGGCGAGCGAGGCAATCTCCTCCGGGGAGCCGAAGCGTTGTAGCGGGACTTCGGTCTTCAGCATCGCTTCAACGGCTTCGCGGCGGTTGGCGAGATGACGCTCCCAACTGCCGCCGGCGAAGAAGATATTGCCGGGGGCAATCGTGTTGACACGGATGGCTTGCGGGCCGAGCTGGCGGGCGAGGTTTTTGGCGTAGTTGTTCAGCGCGGCTTTAGCGGCGGAGTAAGGCAGCGGCGCGGGCGTGGCTTCGACGGCGACGATGGAGGAGATGTAAAGGACCGAGCCCCTGGTCTGCTTTCCCGCCGCAGAGTTCTTGAGCAGGTGCGGAAGGGCTGCCTGCGTTAAGCGCGTGCTGGCAAAAAAGTTCAGTTCGAAGAGGCGCTCCCAGTCGTCGTCAGGCTGATCCCAGCCGGGCTTGCCGGAGCCGGTCCCGAGATTGGCAATGAGGTGATCGAGCCGGCCGAAGTGCGCCAGCGTGCGTTCAAAGGCGCGGCCGATGGTTTCGGCATGGGTGAAATCGCCGCGCACGGCGAGGATGCGGTCGTGTGTCTCTGGGGTGGAAAGCTCGCTCTGTGTGGCGCGGAGCGAGGCTTCGTCGCGACCGGTGAGGACGACCCGCGCGCCTTCGGCGAGGAGCGCGGCAGCGATGGCACGGCCGATGCCGCGGGAGCTGCCGGCAACGAAGGCGACCTGGTTCTGGAGTTGGAGGTCCATGCGAGATTAGTCTATCGGCTCTCTCTTCATGAGAAGGTGCGGCAAACAAGGAGAACTTGGTCGATGTGGTTCCATGTCTCAAAACCCAAGGCTGCTTTTCGTTACTTTGGGATTCTGCCTCTGTCCATTTGGTATCTAGTCGCAGCGTTGGGGCAGACGCAGAACCAACTCGGTCCTTTGATCGTGAGCACCAAACGTCCGGCGGACTCGCGTGGTGAACCAGTTTACGAGAATCAAGGAGCGGACCATAAGGATCAGCCCGTTGTGAAGGGGGCAATCGAACAACCGGTAGCTCTCGCGATACCTGACGCCAAATAGCCGAAATCCTTGGAACGGGCGCGGGAGGATGCAACGGTGACGGTAGAAGGAGTGATTGCGTAAAACGGCGACTTCATCGATGCTTCTGTTCCTTCAGGTACCGATGCGGAGGTGGCCCAATCCGCTTTGACAGCCGTAACGAAGTACAGGTTTCGCCCTGCAAGGCTGGAAGGTAAACCGGTCGCGGTTCTGGTGAAGGTGGAAATCCATTTCCACTTTCAGAGGTAGGGTTGAAGCGATGCAGGCGTACTCGGCATGAAGCCGAGGCACTACGCTGCGGAGGGCTGGGTACAAGACGATCTGCTGATGATTTGTTATGTCTGATACGGGCTGCCGAAGCACAGTACTTTTGAGAAAACAAAGACCACGTAGTGGAGGAACACTGCCGCGCTTAGCCTATCGCAGGCCACGAAAGAACGCGCGGATTTCAGCGGCTAACAACTGCGGTTGCTCCAAAGCGGCGAAATGGCCGCCCTTGGGGAGCGTCGTCCAGCGGGTTACGTTGTAGCAACGCTCAGCCCAGGAGCGAGGGGGCGTGGGGAGCTCTTTGGGAAAGTGAGCGAAGCCGAAGGGTGGATCTATACGCTCCCCTGCCGCGAATCGGAGGGGGCGGGCTCGATTCGCTTTGTAAAGAGCGAGTGTCGATTGAACATTGGCTGTAAACCAGTAGATGCTGATGTTGGTGAGGAGCTCGTCGAAGGAGAAGACTCGCTCCACGTCACCATCGCAGTCACTCCAGGTGCGGAACTTCTCGACGATCCAGGCTGCAAGGCCGGCCGGCGAATCGCTGAGGGCAAAGGCGAGCGTCCCGGGCTTGGTCCCTTGCATGTGCGCGTAGGCCCCTTCGGTATCAAGCCATGACTTGGCCCGGTCGAGGTAGGCCTGTTCGTCGGCTGTAATCGGCGGTTGGTCCGGCCCGAGCGGGGGCTGGTAGCTGCCGGGGATGTAGTTGAGGTGTAGGCCAATGAGATGTTCGGGAAACCGGTAGCTGAGCCATGTGGAGACGCCCGCCCCGATGTCTCCTCCCTGTGCCGCGAAGCGATGGTAGCCGAGGCCATGCATCAGCTTTCGCCAGAGCCCAGCGATCTCATAGGAACCGAAGCTCTCAGCCTCTGGAGCTTGGGAGAACCCAAAGCCTGGCAGGGACGGAACGACCACATCGAAGGCATCGGCCGGATCCCCCCCATGCGCGCCGGGGTCGGTAAGCAAGGGGATAACCCTTTCCATCTCGACGAAAGACCCAGGCCAGCCGTGGGTAAGGATGAGTGGCAGCGGTGCGGGCCCATTGCCTCTCTGATGGATGAAGTGGATGGCGAGCCCGTCGACCTCCGCCATGAACTGCGGGAGGGCGTTGAGGCGAGACTCCTGCGCTCGCCAGTCGAAGGCGTTGGCCCAGTGGTCGACGAGGCGATGCATGAAGGAAAGGCTGGTTCCGGAGGCCCAGCTCTCCGGCTCAGGGGACCGGGGAAAGCGCGTAGACGTTAGACGCTGACGGAGGTCCGCGATCTGGTCGTCTTCAATATGGATCGTGAAGGGGCGAATTTGCATCGGGAAGACCTCGCGTTACTGATACTTGTCGAAGAACACTCTTCTAAAGGCGCAAGAAGATACGACGGCGGTAGAGCGGATAGACGAGCGCGGCGATGAGAAGAACCATAGCGATCGCAAACCCCAGGGATGCCAGGTGTGGTTCCAGCCAGCTGGCGAATGCCCCGCGGTAGACCAGAAGGTGGAGCGAGGTCGGTCCAGTTGCAGTTGCGACATGCAGGCGATTGAGCAGGATGGCAACGAGGTCAGCGAGGATGTAGGTGAGGATGGCGTTGGTGCCGAAGATGAGAAAAAACGTCCATCCGCGGCGAACGCGGCGGATGTCAATGACGTACAAGAGGCCGGCGAACAGCAGCAGCGAGAGCCCCGTGGTGAACAAAGCGAAGGTGCTGGTCCAGAGCTTCTTATTGAGCGGCAGCCAATGGCTGAGCGTGAGGCCGGCGAGCCAGAGAATTGTCCCCATGCTGGCAAGCGTGCCGCACTGCTGCTCCCGCGTGTCCTTCGAGCGTAGTTGCTCGCCGGCAAGGACGCCGAGGAGCATGTTGGCGAGTGCTGACATGGTCGAGAGCGCGCCTTCGGGATCATAGGTAGGGCCGTAGCCCGGCGTTGTGGCCATGCGCCACACGTGTTGCGTACCGAAGACAGCACGGTCCACGACGGCGGGCAAGCTGCCAAGCGAGTCCAGCCGGCCGGGACCGAAACCTGGGGTGGGGTAGACCTTGAGGAGAGCCCAGTACGTCGCAAGCAGCAGGACGACGATGCCCGCGAGGAACATCTCGCGCTTCCGGCGCGGGCGTCCCGCGTCCCTTCCCGGGGTGGCGAGGTACAGCATCGAGGCAAGGATGTAACAGATCCCAATGCGCTGCAGCACGCCGGGAAAGCGCAGCGTAGCCAGGTGGAGCGGCAGGGCATTCAAGACGAGCCCCAACAGCACGATGAGCGCGCCACGGCGCAGCGCGTGCCAAGCAAGGTGAGTACGGGTAGCACCCCGAGCGAGTCGCGCACCGAAGGATAGCGTCATCGAGATGCCGACGATGACCAGAAAACAAGGAAAGATGAGGTCGGTGGGCGTGGCACCGTTCCATTCCGCATGGTCGAGCGGCGCATAGATCGCGTTCGAGCCTGGGTCGTTGACGAGCACCATGGCGGCCATGGTGAGGCCGCGCAGGACATCGAGGGAGAGCAGACGTGGGGCGGTGGTGGTCGTCGCCTCGGGGGCGGAGTTCAGGGCAGTGGTAGCCATAGATGAAAGGAACAGACGTGTATGGTATGCGAGATCCGGCTACGGCGTAGTTTGCTGGGCGATCTGCATGCACCAGAGACCAGAGGTTAGGGAGCCGACCTCCCAGAAGATGTTCAGGGACGGCAACGGGTCTTGTACCCCGAAGGCGTGCAGTGCGGGAATCTTGCAAAGGCCAAGAGCACCCATGGTGAGGAATGCGGAACCCACGAAGGGCAGAAGGATAGGTTCCAACCACTCTGCCCAGCTGTGGCCGTTGACGGCGAGTCTTGCTAACCAGATTAGGAAAAAGAAGAACGTGCAAACTGCTGCCCAGACAGCTGTCCACAGCACGGCCATGACGAGGGTTGAGATGGTCAAAGAGTGGTCTCCGCGCAGAACAATCCACTCACCTGTAGAGATCAGCCAGAGAGGGAGTCTGTGCTCCCCGGGTGGCTGGAGCACGGAAGCGACGGCCAGAAGAGGAATGCAAAGCTTGGTTGCAAACTTCTCCAAGGTCTCCAGATCCTTCAATGAGAATGAGGCCATGCTTGAGCTTCCTGCCTGGGTGGTCAGGCTGATGGTTCGATCACCCAGGCCCCGTTTGCAGCTATGCCTTGAGGCGGCGGAACGAGCGAACGGCCAGCGCGACTGCGGCCGCGTCGCCGGTGATGGCGACGGGGATGTCATTTAGGCCTGCACCCTGGGAGAGGCCCTTGCGGGCGTAGAAGCCGGCATAGGTGCCGACGGCCGCTCCGAGAGCACCCAGGGCGATACCGCCGGCCAGGGGGCGCTTGTAGGCTGTGGCAACAATTGCGCCGACCAGGCCACCGAGGGTGAGGCGACCGGCGAGGCCGAGGGGAGCGGTGCGGTCAGGGGTGTTGGGCATCTTGTCGCCAACGTACTCCCCAACGGCAGCGGCCGTGAGCAGAGCGACGGCGGTAGGGTGGGCCAGCCAGGACGCCCAGGTACCCTGGACCGGGAGCTTACCCGTGTGTGCGAACCAGGCGGCCGTGGCGAGGGGTGTGAAGGAGCGCAGACCGGTGCTGACGCCTAATAGTGGGGTGGCAATATGAGCGATCTTTGCGGCGGATGACATGGAATAGAACTCCAGGAAGCGGATGCCTCGTCTGCTCACGTTAGATGCGCCGAGCCGCACGTGCTGAGCGAGAGGCTACCTCCATGAAGAGAATCAGACGGCCGTCCAGCCGCCGTCGATGTTGAGGTTCTGGCCGGTGACATAGGTGCTGGCGTCGGACGCGAGAAAGAGCAGGGCACCGCAGAGCTCGAGCGGACGCCCGATGCGGTTGAGGACGGTGTAGCCCTTGAGTTTGGTGACGAAGGGGGAGTCCTCCTGAACCGCGTTCTGGCCGGTGCCGACGTCCTCGGTGTTGGAGAACGGGCCCGGGGAAATGCAGTTGGCGCGGACACCCGACGTGCCCCAGAAGCTGGCGGTGTAGCGTGTGAAGGCGGCGAGCGCGGCCTTCGAGGCGGAGTAGCCGGGTGGGTTGAGGGAGGCCGTGCCCTCGTATAGCTGCGGTCGGGGGGCGACAGACGCGTACATGGTGGCGATGTTGATGATTGAGCCGCGGCGCTGCTCTTTCATGCGGATGCCGAGGCGCTGGGTGGTTTGCACGGCCCAATAGACGCCGCCCTGAAGGTTGCGCTGCCACTGGTCGAAGGTGGCAAGTTCGAGCGAGCCCTCGGGGACGTTGAAGCCGGTAGCGGCACCAAGCTCGTGGGCGTTGTTGACGAGGATGTCGAGGGAAGATTCGTCAGCGGCTATGCGGTCGCAGAGGGTGTTGAGGGCGGCGACTTCGTACATGTCGATCTGGTGGACGGCGATCTTGTCCTCACCGAACTGAGCGGCCCAGGTCTTTGCTTCGGTTTGCAACCGATCGCTGCGGCCGAGCGCGATGACGCGGGCTCCGTTGGCGAGCAGCGCGAGGGCGAAGGTGCGGCCCAGGAAGCCGGAGGCTCCGGTGAGGACGGCGGTCTTGCCTTCGAGGGAGAAGAGCTGGTTGCGTTGGAGGTCTTGGGCGGTGATGGGCATGGGTGGCTTCCTGGATGCGGACTGCGGCTACGAGCGAAATACAGTGGTCCTTCGATTCCGCTGCGCTTCGCTCAGGATGACAGGTTCAGTAATTTGGTGGGTGGTGCTTGGTGCTGCTGGGGTACTGCAATGAGCGAAACGCAGATTCCCTACGGCAATGACAACGAAAAGACCAAGACGGTTTCGGCTCGCGGCTACCAGTAGCGCTTGATGAAGTCGAGCTGGCCGCGCAGGAAGTTGACTTCATCGCCTGGGTTGCCGCGGGCTACCTGGAGGGTGAGGCCGCCGGTGTAGGCGCTGGAGCGGATAGCTTTAAAGACGTTGTCGAAGTCGGCGGAGCCGGTGCCGAGGGAGCGGGTTTCGATGCCGCCTTCGGGTTTGCGGTAGCGGTCTTTGATGTGGACGGAGCCGATGCGAGGGCCATAGGCGGCGAACTCTTCCGTGGCGATGTAGCCCAGGCCGGACGAATTGCCGGAGTCCCAGTTGACCTTGAGATAGGGGTGGTCGAGGCGGGCGAGGAAGGCTTTAAAGTCGGCGGGGTTGAAGTCGGCTTCGAGGTGAAGTTCCACGTTGTTCCGCTCCGCTATGGGAAGGGCGTGTTTGAGGATGTCGAGGACAGCGATCCTCTCTTCTTCAGTGTTCATCTTGGCGTTGTCAACGAAGGGCAGGATGATGCGCTGAGCGCCGATGCGGGCGGCGAGCGGGATAATCGCGTGGAGGTGCTGCTCGCGTTGCCGGCGCTCTTCGGGCGTGCAGCGGATGAGTGGGTGTTCCATGAACCAGTCGCCGCAGAGGGCGGGGGTGCTGATGCCGTGCTCGGCTTTGAGGGCGTTGAACTCGCGCAGGCCTTCGGCGGTGAAAATGGGGTTTGCGCCGGGGTCGGCGTCGCTTTGCCAGCCGTCGAAATCGTCGTGGATCCACTCGATGTAGGTGAAGCCGGCGGCTTTGGCGAGGGCGAACTCATTGCGCCAGCCGGCGCGGGGAAAGGATTGGAAGCGGCCGTCCTCGGGTGGGGAGAGGCGGCCTTGCATGACGCCGTAGGTGTGGGGCATGGGGGTGTCCTTGAACTTCGTGGCGCTGAACCCCACCCTTTCGCGGAAATCCGCGAAAGGATGGGGCACCCAATGTTGTGGCGCTCGGGAGAGCCGCAGATTCCCTTCGGGAATGACACAAGAAAGACAACGGTAGCGGTGATAAGAGCGAGAAGCAGGTCCTTCGCTGTACTCAGGATGACAAGTTTTGGGAGAGCGTAAAGCTGTCTATTCCGGTAGCGGCTTCACGATCATGTTGGCGAGAAATTCTTCGCGGGGCAGGAAAGGGAAGAGGTCTTCAAGGGGCTTGGAAACGAAGCTGCCGTCGGGCCTCTGATAGGACTGCAGACGTGGGGCGCGGACCTCGTCGGGGAGCACGTTCACGTCGCACAGCACGGGGCCGGGCATCGCGAGGACCTCCTGGACTTCGGTGCGGAGGTCGGTTTGGTCTTTGATGATGTGGGTCGAGAGCTTAAAGGCCTGGCCCACGGCCGAAAGGTCTGGGATGGTGAGGCCGGTGTTGCGGTCCGCGCCGATGCTGGCCTGCTTGAAGTAGGCCGTTTGCGAGGCGCGGATGGAGGAGTAGCCGTCGTTATTCAAGACGAAGAATTTAATCGGCAGCTGCAGGCGGCTGATGGTTTCGAGCTCCTGGATGTTGAACATGAAGCCCCCGTCGCCATCGACGGCGATGACCTCGCGGCCGGGGTTCGCGATCGAAACAGCGATCGCCATGGGGATCGCGTAACCCATGGAGCCGAGGCCGGCGGTGTGGTAAAGACGTTGCGAGTGCAGCGTGGGGCAGGCGAGAAGGTAGATCTCGATGCCGGAGCCGCTGTTGCCGACGACCAACCGATCTTCGGGTTTCACCTCGGTGCCGAGCACCTCGGAGAGGTTGAAGATAGAGACGAGGCCCTCGGGCTTGCGGTGCTCGTCGGTCACGACAGGGTAGCGGGTCTTCCAGTCGGCGCAGCGGGCCAGCCAGGGCTGGATGTCGCGCGGCTTGAGCTGGTCCTTATGCTTCAGCAGTTCGGTAAGGAAGGCTTTGGCGTCGGCGCAGACGGGCTGTTGCAGGTAGGGGTGCAGCTTGCCGAGCTCGGCGGCGTCGATATCGATGGCGATCTTGTGGGCCTCGCGCGCGAGGTTGTGCGGAGCGTAGCCGGTGATGGCGAAGTCTAGCCGAACCCCAATGGCGAGCAGGAAATCGGAGTTTTGCAGGGCGAAGTTGGCTCCTCTAGCCGCAACAGACCCGGGGCGGCCGACGTAGGTGGGGTCGTCGGAGGGGACGAGGTCGGCGGCGCACCAGGTGGCAACGGTGGGCACGCCTAGCAGCTTGCGAAGCTCTTCAAACTCGGCTTCGGCGCGGGCGAGGCGAATGCCGTTGCCGGCGAAAAGCAGGGGCCGCTCGCAGGCGTTGAAGGCCTCGATAGCCTTCTGGACCTCATACGGGATGTTCGAGGTGCCGGTGATCGAGGCATCGTGGGCGAACTCGCTCGGGTCAAAGCCGCGCAGCTGCGTTTCGTCGATGGGCGAGGCCTGGACATCGAGCGGGACATCGATCCAGACGGGGCCGGGGCGGCCGTTCAGGGCGAGATAGACGGCCTTTTCGAGGTGGTAGCGGATATCGTTAGGCTCAAGGATCGTCTCGGCGTACTTGGTGATGGGCCGCACGATGGAGCAAATATCGACCTCCTGCACACCGAGCTGGCGCATGCCGAGCGGCTTACCGGAGACGGCGTCGAACATACGGTCGGGGCGCTTCACTTGGCCGGAGACGAAGAGGACCGGCGTGGAATCGAGCCACGCGCCGGCGACCCCCGTGACGGCGTTGGTGCCGCCGGGGCCTGTGGTGACCATGCAGAAGCCGAGGCCATTGGTGGCCTTGGCGTAGCCCTCGGCGCAGATGGCCGAGGCCTGCTCGTGTGAGTTGCAGATGGGCGTGATACGAGGTTCACTGGCGAGCGACTGATTGAGGTGCATGGCCCCGCCGCCGGTGACGAGGAAGCAGTTCGTGATGCCGAGGTCGGCGATGAAACGCAGGATGTAGTCGGAGAGCTTGATCATCAGTCTCTATGGTATTGGTTTTGGGATCGAGATTTGGGTGTTTATCGAGGAAGCGCCGCACGGTAACGATTTGAATACCACGCCAAGGATCCAGAGTCAGCAGATCAGCGTCGCCAGTGACGATCCACCTCGCATGCCCTGAGAGCGCGCACTCGAGAACGCGGTTGTCGTCGGGATCACGGCAAACGGAGAGTTGCATCTCGGGCACTGTGCTCTCTGTTACCGATGCAACAATTTCAAGCGCTTTCGCGATCCGTGCCGCCCGCCAGCGAAACTTTACAGCCAAGGTCTTTTGTAATTCGTCCAGCATGCTCGAAGAGATGACCTGCGGAATCTCCGCACGTTCCAAGCTGGAGATCGGTCTTGCGCAGACGCCATTAGGTGTGTGCAAGGCCGAGATACGGATGTTCGTGTCGAGAACAACTCGATCTGTAACGCAGCTTGCTGCTCGCGAGCCTCGCTCCGATGTTCTTTCACCATCGCCATTACATAGTCGTCCAGACTTAAGCCCATGCTTTCAGCCCGAAGGGCGTGGTAGCGGCGCAGATCGGTCATCTCTTCGTCGTCGATAAACACACGAAGAGCTTCCTCGGCTATGTCACCGACGGAGCGTTGATGGCGTGCAGCATACCCTTGTAGAGACGAAAGAAGCTCTTGGGGAACGGCGAACGTGATAGAAGTGGCTTCGGCCATGGCCTTAATTGTAAGGCCCCTCTACTCCGGTGGTCGCAGCAGAAAGACATCGCGGCCAAGGAGATTCCGGGCACGGAGCAGCGCGTCGGCGAACTCGCGGACGGCCCCGAGGCCGCCGGGCTGGGTGCTGACGAAGCCGTGCTCCGCAACGTACGCGCGGACCTCGGCGGCGGCGTTGGCGGGGCAGGCAGGCAGGCCGATGATGTCCATCGCGAAGAGGTCGTTGACGTCGTCGCCGAAGAAGCAGGTGTGCTCGAGCGGAATGGAGAACTTGGCGGTGAACTCACGGACGGCCACCGCCTTGTCGCGCGTGCCTTTGACGACGTGGTGAAGGTGCAGCTTGGCGGCGTAACGGTCGACGAGGGGGGAGGGCTCGCCGGAGATGAGGGCGAGCTTGAGGCCGAGACGGCGCAGCAGCGAAATGCCCATGATGTCCGCGAAGCTGAAACGCTTGATTTCTTCATGGTCGGCCGCGGTAGACCAGAGAAGGGTGCCGTCGGTTAGGACACCGTCGACGTCAAAGGCAATGGCCTGCAAGGTTTGAAGTTGGATGGGGTCGAAGGGCATACGATTCGTTCAGTGTAGCGGGGAGTGAATGGGATTAGGGTCCAACTGTCTCGGTGGCTCAAACGAGAGCACCCCACCCTTTCGCGATGAGGCTGCAAAAGAATGGGGCACCCTGCTTGATGGCCGGTCGCTTTGGAACCGGAGGGAACGTAGACCCCCTCCGGGAATGACAATCAAAGAGATAAGAGCTAGACGGCAGCGCCGACGCGACGCAGCTTCTTCATCACCGGGATCTCTTCCTCGTAGACGCGCTTGATGCCGTCACCCATGCTTTGCTCGCAGAGGCGGATGTCGCGCACCAGGCGGGAGATGCCGTTGGGCTCGAGCGAGGCGGCTTGGTCCGAGCCCCACATGGCGCGGTCCATGGTGATGTGGCGCTCCACGCAGCAGGCACCGAGGACGGCGGCGGCGACGGTGGTGGGAATACCCGTTTCGTGGCCGGAGTAGCCGACTGGGATGTTGTAGCGCTCGATCATCGCCGGTATGGCGCGCAGATTGAGCTGCTCATACTTGGCCGGGTAGGTCGAGGTGGTGTGCATCAGGATGAGGTTCTCTTTGCCGAGTACATCGACGGCGTGGTCGATCTCGTCGTAGGTGCTCATACCGGTGGAGGCGATCACGGGCTTGCCGGTCTTGCGTACGTGCTTCAGAAGGTTGTCATCGGTAAGCGATGCCGAGGCGATTTTGTAGACCGGTGGATTGAACCCTTCGACAAAGTCGACGGAGGCTTCGTCCCAAGGGGAGACAAACCAATCGATTTTGACCTGCTTACAGAATCCTGCAATCTCCGCATAGTCTTCCTGGCCAAACTCAAGGCCGCGCTTCAGATCGCCGTTCGTATCGCCGAAGGGATTTGGTCGGGGCTGCTCGAGCTCCTTCGCGGTGTATACGACGTCGACGGTGCGCTTCTGAAACTTCACAGCATCGCAACCAGCGGCAACAGCCACGGAGATCAGACGCTTGGCCAAATCGATGTCGCCATTGTGATTGATTCCGATCTCGGCGATAACGTAGCAGGGCTGCCCTGGGCCGAGTTGCTTATTTGCGATCTTGACGGTGCTCATGATTGCTCCAGAATGAGATGCGTTTGCGTGATTGCCGTTAGGCTCCAATGCTTGTCCATTCTGTCAGACTCCGGGGCTTGAGGTCTACCGAAGAAGCACGAAAGAAGCCGCAATTTGAGAGACAGCCAGCGGGATAACCTACTTCAAGCAAAAGAAAAAGGCTGGCCAGGATACCTGGCCAGCCTTTTCTGTTGTGCCGCTTGGTTGTTACCGCTTGTGGTGACGACGGTGGCCATGGCGTGCCGTCGCGTTGCGGGGCTGTGCCTTGACTGCCGACTCATCGACCGGGGTGTCGGCCGACATGTCCGGGGTGTTGGCACCGGTCGGGATCAGGGTGTTGCTGTCCGTCTTGGTGCCGGCCGCGGTGCTCGAGAAGACCAGGATGCGGGAAGCATCGATGCCCTTTTCGCCAACCAGATAAGCCTTCTCGTTCACAGCGCGTTCTGCCGCGCGACGATCGGCCATCCGTTCGTTGGGGGCGGCGCTACCAACCACACCAAGCTTGGCGCCAGGATCGCGCTGCATGGCAAGGGAGATATCGTCGAGGCAGGCCTTGGCTTCGTTGTCCACACGGGTTGGACGCTTGGCGTCGCGATCGAAGGAGATCGTGCAAAGGGCCTGGGTGGCGGGTGCCGGCGGTGGGGGCGGGGTCGCAACGGTGACGGTGGTCGTCGTCGAAGCAGTCTGACCCTTATCGTCGACCACATTGCAGGTTACGGTGACAGCGCCAGGTGCAACGCCGGTCGTATCGAGCGTTGCGGTTGCGGTTGCGCCGCTGATGGTGCCGGCCGTGGACGAATAGCTATACGTCAGCGGACGGTTCTGCGGGCTTACGCCAGCCGAAGTAATGGTTGAGGACTGACCCGGGGTTACGCTATCCGGATTTGCCGAGCAGGTGATGGTCGGCGGCTGGAACTGGGTGAGCGTGAAGGGAACCGAGCAGTCGGCGAACTGACCGGGCTTGGAGCCCTGCATCACGTGACCCTTAACGGTGAAGCTGCCGGGGTTGAGGCTCTTGGTGTCCACTGCGGCGACATTCGAGGTGCTGCCAATCGGACCGGCATCCGAGGTCCAGCTGTATGTCACTGGCTTCTTGGGATTCAGGTTGGTGGCAGTTCCCGTAATTTCAACGGGATCACCCGGATAGATGGTCGCACCGGCAGCCGGCGTCGTCAGAGCGCAGGCGTAGAGGACGGGCGGCGGTGGAATGATGTGGCCGAGGTGGAAGAGAATGCCGGTCGAGAGCTCCGCAGCCCCCATGTTGGTACGGCCGCCAAGAACACCGCCGGTTGGGATGACGCCCGTACCGGGACCGAAGTTCGCATGGATATAGCGATAGTCGGCCTCAAACACGCGTAGGCCGAAGGCGTGATTAAAGAACGGCAGGTCGTAGTCCATACCACCGCCAGCCGTGATGCCGACACCCCACGTATAGGGCTCGTGCTCCAGTGAAGCGGGAAGCTCACTGTTCGGTCCACCGATGCGAACGCCACCGACGAGGCCGTGCGCAAACAGGGTGAAGTTTTGGAGCGGAGCACGAACGATGGGACCGGCGGATCCGGAGTACAGACCATCATTCGAGCCATCAGGATTGGCGAATCCTTCGATCTCGCCGCCGAAATACTTGTTGAAATAATAGGCAGCGCTGATGACGGCACCTTTATCCACGGAGGAGTACGCAATCCCGTACGGCTTCACAGCGCCGTGCGCTCCGAAATACGAGTAGCCCGCAAAAATATCGATGCGGGAAGGATTGGGTCCGTTATAGGCTGCGGCGGTGCTGGGCGCGGTCGGCGCAGGGGTGCTGGGTGCGGGGGGCGCACTTGTGCTTGAGTCCTGCGCATACAGGCTCGCAGAGCCTAAGCTGACCGCACATGCAGCCAGCAGAAACCGGCTGAATTTGCGAAACGGGCGATGAGACATTCGACAATCCTCCACTGAGTAGGTCCTAAAACTGTTGCACGGGCTCTTTGAAACGGCCCGCTGATTCTTTGAAATGGAAAAGCCTACGAAGTTTACCGTAGTTAGTGCTGGCGTGCCGCACTTTCAGGCCGTAATAAGTTGCTACAGATAGTTCAAACTTCGCAACGAGCGGCAGCAAGCATTAAGTGTTTCGTTGAACCTCCCGAGTTATCACGCACCGGCAAAAGCAGCTCGCTTTCGCTAGGCAAGGTTGAGGGCCTGCCGCACCGAGCCATGGCTTCCCTGAATCTTCTCCTGCAGCAAGGTGATGGCGTACATCAACTGCTCCGGCCGTGGCGGGCAGCCGGGAACGTACACGTCCACAGGAATAATTTGATTGACCCCTTGCAGCAGAGCGTAGTTGTTGAATACGCCCCCGGAGGTGGCACAGGCACCCATTGAGATGACCCATTTGGGCTCGGGCATCTGCTCATAGAGCCGGCGAATCACGGGTGCCATCTTTTGTGAGACCCGGCCCGCTACGATCATGAGATCGCTCTGGCGCGGGGAGGGGCGAAACACCTCGGCGCCGAAGCGGGCAATGTCATAACGCGAGCCGCCCATGGACATCATCTCGATTGCGCAGCAGGCCAAGCCAAAGGTCATCGGCCAAATGGAGTTCTTGCGCACCCAATTGACTGCCGCATCGAGCGAAGCAAGCACCACGCCCTCGGGCTGATCCTCGCCCCAGTTCACCTCGTCGATCTTGTCCCGGTTTTTGCCGAAGCTGTCCAGGGTGCCGAAGATGTAGCGGTCAGACCGGCCCGGTCCCGTGACGGGACGGCCATTGGTACTCGTTTCTTTAAAGTCGTTGCTCATAGAAATCAGTATATGGCCCTGGGTCTGGCAAATTGCATGCTTGTAGCTAGACCAAGGGGAACAATGATTGCGATGCCCTCACATTACAGGAGGTTGGTCGTCCTGTGGGGTTTCCCGACGCTTTAGCGTGTCTTTTCCGTGCCGAATCCCGGAATGAATCACATGGAGCAGCAAACGTGCTCAACTCGTTACTATTCCTTTCGTTATAGGCCGACAGCATTGGCCGCAATTGCTTCGGTGAGTTGCCGGCGAAGCTCTTCGCTGTCCTCACCCGTAAGCTTTTCACCAAGGCGGGTGACGTAGAACACATCGATCGCCATTTCGCCTTCGGTGTCGATCAGGGCAATCTCCACACTGCACCCGAACTGGCTCAGCACGGTCGCGGCAGTTCGCAGCAAGCCGGTCGTGTCCTGGGTGACAATCTGCAGCAGCGTGCTGTGGGAGGAGGCGGTATTGTCGAAGTCGATGCGGGTCTCCACCACCCGGCGCGGCGCGGCCCGGGGAGTGCGCCGAACCTGTCGGAGACGGCCCGGACTGAGTTCCGTGACCGCGACCGCCTCCATCTCCGCAAGAAAGCGCGGCCGTTCCTCAGGATTGAGTTCGAGGGTGCGGTAAGGGTCAGTGAAGCGGAACGTGTCGACCACAATATGGCGCGTATTGGAAAATGCTTCGGCGGTCACCACATTCAGCCCCCAGGCAGAGAGCGTGGCGGCCAGGTCGGCGAACAACTGGGGGCGGTCCGGGCCGACGACCGTCACCTCACCCATCGAGCCGTAGTCCCTGACCAGCACATGCTGACTGCCTGGACCCGTGGCCGCCAGCATGTGCTCCCGAATGGTTTCGGGCGAGCGGGTGCGAAGATAGCGCTCCGGGAAACCTTCCAGAAACTGTCCTAGGGTCTCGCGGTCCGGTGCCGCTTTGCCGAGCGCTCGGGCGATGACCTCGGCCGAGTGCCCGGCGTCCGTGCCTCCGCCATGCACGCGTTCCTCGTCAACGCTGCGGTCCAGCTGGTTGGCCGTGGCCATGGAGAGACGCCATAGGTTTTCCGCCTTCCAGGGGGTAAGCGCGTCGGGGTGTACGGCGGAGATATCGGCATAGGTAAACAGCGTCAGCATGCGCAGAAGGTCGTGGCCGCCAACCTTTTCGGCGAACACCCGTACGCTTTCCCCATCGAAGATGTCGCGGCGCAGGGCTGCCGACATTTCGAGGTGGCAGTCGATGAGACGGATCACCAAGCCGCTCTCATAGGGCCCAAGTTCGAGCCGGGCGCAGACCTTTGCCGCCAGCTCGGCACTGGCCCCTGCGTGATTGCCCGAGGCTCGACCTTTGCCTGTATCGTGCAGCAGGGCGGCAAGATAGAGAAGCTCGGGGAAGGGGAGCTCGCACAGCATGCTTCGAAAGCGTAGACGCCATACAGGGGAGTCCGGCGGCGGGTCGAGCGCGAGCGCGTGGAGCACGTCCAGCAGCACAAAGGTGTGCTCGTCGACGGTGTAGCGATGGTAGGCATCGCGGATGACGAGGGCGTCGATGCCGTGGAACTCGGGCAGAATGAGCTCAAGAACGCCGAGGGCGTGCATCTCGCGGAGGGTATTGGCCGCGTGCGGGGCGTTGAGCACGGTCCGCAGCCGCGCCCAGAGCCGAGGGCCATCTTCCAGGCTCGCGGAGAGCGCAGGGATCGCAGCGGCGATGCGCTCCTCGGTCGCGGGTGCCAGCGCGATACCGGTCTCGGCCATAAGGCCGAAGGCACCGAGAACGATCTCCGGGTCATGCGCGGGATCGAAGGCCTGTTCGGAGGAGGGCTCAAACTCCTCGATGGGTGATTTTAGATGGAGTACGCCCTCCTTGGTGAAGAGACCGGAACGGGGTGGCACCTTGAGGCGCAGCAACGATCTCGACGGCTTTGGCAGGACGCCGCTACGCTCGAGCGAGCGAGCGAGCGTGCGCTCGACGGCGCGGGCATGACGGAAGTAGGCCCGCATCCAGTAGGCCGCGTCCGGGGTAGGACGGCTGCCCGCCTGCGGCCAGCCCAGGCCGACGGCCTTGAGGGCCGCCCCGTGCTGCGCATGCCAATCGAGGGTATTGTCGTCCCGCCCGTGGCGCAGATGAAGAAAGACGCGGATGGCGGTGAGGAAGTCGACAGCTTCGCGAAAGGGACGGTCTTCCTCGGCTTCCGGTGCCGTGCCTCCGGGTTGACTCCCAGGCTCATGTCCGGGCTGATTTCCAAGTTGGGCCAGCCAGCCGCAGACATGCGCATCGCGGAGGCCGCCGGGTGCGTCCTTGACGTTGGGTTCGAGATGGAACAGGGTATCGCCGAAGCGGGCGTGACGCGCGCGGGTCAGTTCGGCGACGGCTCCGGCAAGGGCGCGTGCCTCACGCTCCGATCGCTTTCCAAAAAGGCGCATGCGGAGTGACTGCCCGGTGGGCTTCGCGCCAGTAATGAAGCGGAGATCCAGCAGGGCGAGGCCCCCCTCGGGATCGCTTGCCTTAAAGCGTTCAATGTCGCCAAGAGCACGGGTGACTGGTGCCACCTTAAGACCGCAATCCCAGAGCGCCTGCGCGATGCGCCGTATGCCTTCCTTGGCGCGCTCAGCCCCAGAGGGCTTATCGGCACAAAACAGCAGATCGATGTCGGAGAAGGGAAAAAGCTGCTGCCGGCCAAAGCCGCCGATGGCGAGCAGGCACAGGCTCGATCCAAAACTGTCATCCCGGTCGCGTTCGTACTCCCAGAGTGCCTGGAGGAGATCGTCGACGGCATCCGAGCGAGCGCGGCAGGCTGCCTTGCCGTCGCCATCGGCTTCAAAGCGCGAGCGCATGGCCGCCATGCGCTCGTCATAACGTGCGCGAAGAGGTTCTACGCTCACATCGCCGCCGCCGGGGGTGCACATGGTGGCCGTTAAAGGGCGATCTCCCCGCGCTCGTCGTTGCGGATGCGTATGGCTTCGTCGATCCGCGAGATGAAGATTTTGCCGTCGCCGATACGACCGGTGCGAGCGGTACTGATGATGGCCCCGACGGCTTTTTCAAGCATGTCGTCGGAGACCACGATCTCGAGCTTGATCTTAGGCAGCAGATCGACCGCATACTCTCGGCCTCGGTAAAACTCGGTGTGGCCCTTTTGGCGGCCATGGCCGCGCGCCTCCAGGATAGTCATCCCGGAGACGCCGGCCTCGACCAGCGCGTCTTTTACAGCGTCCAGCTTGGATGGCTGGATGATGGCTTCAATCTTCTGCATACAACGCTCCTTGGCGTGTGAGGGAGAGACTACGGGATGATAGGTAGCCTAAGCGGCCTCCCAATCGTAGCCCTCTTCGCCGTGCTGGCTTATATCAAGGCCGGTCCGTTCGTCCTCTTCACTGACCCGCAGCCCGATCAGCTTATCCACAACAAACAGGATGACCGTGGTGCCGACGAGGGAAAGCACCCACGCAATCGCCACGCCGGCGAGTTGATTGAGAATCTGGTGGTGATTGCCTTCAAAGAAGCCGGTCGGTTTGTCTTTGCCGAGCAGGGGATTGATGGCGGAGTTGGCAAACAATCCGGTCAGTATCGCACCCATCGTGCCTCCTGCACCATGCACGCCGAAGGCATCGAGCGAATCGTCATAGCCGAAGATGTTTTTCACCTTCACCACCATGAAGAAGCAGAAGACCCCGGTGATCAAACCGATCCAAAGCGCGCTCATCGGGGTGACGAAGCCCGCGGCCGGCGTGATGCCCACCAGCCCGGCAACCGCGCCCGAAATGCCACCCAGCGCAGAAGGTTTGCCGTTGCGAATCCACTCCGCGGCAAGCCAGCCGGCGGCGGCGGCGGCCGCCGCGAAGTGCGTGGCGACAAAGGCTGAGGTCGCCAGGCCGCTGGCCCCCAGCGCCGAGCCGGCGTTGAACCCAAACCAGCCCACCCAGAGCAGGCAGGCACCGATGAAGCTGAGCACCATCGAGTGCGGCGGCAGGGCGCGCTGCGGGTACCCGAGCCGCTTGCCAAGGTAGAGCGCGGTGACCAGCGCGCTGACCCCCGAGGTGACGTGGACGACCGTGCCGCCGGCAAAGTCGAGTGTGGGAAATTTGCCGCCGAGCGAGGCATTGAGCAGGCCGCCCTTGCCCCACACCATGTGCGCCATCGGGCTGTAGACGAACAGTGCCCAAAGCACCATGAACACCACCATGGCCGAAAATTTCATCCGCTCGGCAAAGGCACCGGAGATCAGAGCGGGTGTGATGATCGCAAACATCAGTTGGTAGACCATGAAGGTCTGCAGCGGAATGGTGCCGGCGTAATCCTTGTCGGGTGCCAGGCCGACGCCGTTTAGAAAGGCGTTATGCAGGCCGCCGATAAACGCGTTACCGGTGCCGAAGGCGAGCGAGTAGCTGACCAGCGCCCAAAGAATGGTGATGACGGCCATCATGGCGAAGGTCTGCATCATGGTGCCGAGAACATTTTTCTTGCGAACCAGACCGCTATAGAAGAGTGCCAGGCCCGGGCCGCTCATCATCAGCACAAGAGCGGCCGAGGTGAGCATCCAGGCATTGTCGCCGGCGCTTTGCGCGGCGGCGATCGCGGCGGTATTGTCCGTATTGGATCTCTCAAGCGAGGCAATGCGATCGCTGGAGGCCGTTCCGGGAGTCTGGGCCATGGCACCGACCATTGGCAGCACAAGAGTAAGCAGAGCCAGCAGGGCCCCCGCCGTTGCGTATCGTCGAGCCAATCGCTTACAACACAGCGCTAGTGAGCGCATGCTTGCCCATCCTTTCCGCCTCTGTTACCGGATCATCCAGGCCCCGACCACAGGACCAGATCCCTAAACAAACAAGCTCGCCGGCCGGCTTCCCAAGGGCGAAGCTGGGCAGGATCTCTCGCAGGTATTCATTGCGAGGAGCTCAAAGATGCGTTGCAGTTCCGTTTACTGTACAACAGGCTTTCGATCCTGCAAGCCCTGGCAGGATCGGAGGCTGGCAGCTAGGCTAGAGGCATGTCCGATCCCAGCTCTATTCCCCCGCAGGCAACACACCTTCGCTGGTCCGAGATCCCGGTAGAAACTCTGAACCCGCAGCTGACACGTCAATTCCTCACCGGGGAACAGGCCATGCTGGCCCGCATCGACCTGAAGAAGGGGGCGACGGTGCCGCGACATAGCCACGCCAATGAGCAGATCTCGTGGATCACCGAAGGTGCGCTTCGTTTCGTGCTGGGCGGACCGGGGCAGGAGCGCGAGAGGGTGGTACGGGCCGGTGAAGTGCTGATAATTCCAGGCGGCCTTCCCCATGCCGCAGAGGCGCTTGAGGAGACCGTCGACTTTGACATCTTCGCTCCGCCCCGGCAGGACTGGATAAATAAAGAAGATGCCTATCTTCGCTAAAGTTCTACAGCGCTCTGCCGATAGAAATACATAGCAATGCTGCAGTGACTTTCCGGATTTGTAGGGGGAAACTGTCGTGGTGCGACTGGTCCTTCCTAAATGGCAGCTTCTTAGGCGGGCTGAATCCAAAATGGAACACACCCAAACGATTCATTGCCGTTGCGGTGAATAGAACGAACAAAATTGTTTTAACCTGAAGAGCGGAGTTTAAGGAACAGATGCGGCTTTGGTTGTGGATGAGGGTTGGCTGCATCGTTCTGGCCTTGAGTCTTGTCGATCGGGTGTGCCATGCGGCACCCTGGTTCCCGCTCGGGCCCTTCGGGGGTGATGCGCGCTCGCTGGCCGCCGATCCGGCGGACCCGAAACATCTTTTTCTGGGAACGGCTACGGGCTGGGTCTACGACTCGCACGATGGCGGTAGCACCTGGAGCCGGGTGGCGCAGGTAGCTAACCGGAATGATTTGGCCATAGACCATATTGTTGTGGATCAAACCCATCCCAAGCGTTTGGTGGTAGGCGCATTTGTCGTGGACCACCCCGCGGATGGCGGTTTATTCATCAGTGAAGACTACGGAAAAAATTGGTACAGCCAGGCTGAGATGCGAGGACAATCCGTGCGCGCGCTGGCACGAGGGACCTCCGATCCGAAGGAGCTCGTCGCCGGCACCCTCAAGGGCGTGTTCCGCAGCCTGGACAATGGAATTCACTGGCAGCAGATCAGCCCGGAGGGGAGTACGGAGATCCACGAGATTCAGTCGATTGCGATCGATCCGGCTGATTCCAACGTGATCTACGCGGGCACATGGCATCTGCCCTGGAAGACCACCGACGGTGGGGCTACCTGGCACAATATCAAACAAGGTGTGATTGACGATTCGGATGTGTTTTCGATCATCGTCGATCCAAAGAACCCAAAGGTTGTCTATGCCAGCGCTTGCTCGGGGATCTATATGAGCTCCGATGCCGGTGAAATTTTTCGCAAGGTGCAAGGGATACCCTCGGCAGCACGCCGCACGCGCACCTTGGAGCAGGATCCGTCCAACCTCGACACGGTGTTCGCCGGGACGACGGAAGGGCTGTACCGCACGCTGGACGCGGGAGCGCAATGGGAGAGGCTCACCCCTGCCGATGTCATCGTGAACGATGTTTATGTCGATCCGACCAATGCGAAACATGTATTGCTGGCCACCGATCGGGGCGGCGTCTACCGCAGCGAGGATGGCGGCTCGACCTTTGAAATTTCAAATGCAGGTTTCTCCACCCGGCAAGTGACTGCGTTCGCGGCGGACGCTTCGAATCCAAGTAAGCTGTATGTAGGTGTGGTGAATGGGAAAAACACCGGCGGTGTCTTCGTCAGTGATGACGGGGCCGTGCACTGGCAGCAGCAAAGCGATGGTCTCGGGGGCCGTGATGTCTTCAGCCTCGTTTCGCTCGAGGATGGAACGCTGCTTGCCGGCACGGAACACGGCATCTTCCGGCTCAATGGAGGTTCGTGGAAGGATTCCAGCGTGTTGGACGGCACGCTGCCGACACAAAAGCCAACCAGCTCCGCTGCCATGCAGCGCAGCCCGGCAAGCGCGGTCTTGCGCGTTGCCGTCCCTACACACAAACCAGTTTCCAAAGCCTTGCGAGCGTCTCGCCAGACGCCCCAAAAGTCCGGTCTACACAGGGCTCAAACCGCTGGCAGACCGCAAAAACAAAAGCCCCGGATCGTTATCGTTCAACAACAGATTCGGAATGGGCACGCGATTCATGGAATGAAGCTGCTGCATGTAAGTGCCATCCAGCACGAGCCGAAGCGTGTGAAGACGGACCCGCATCACGCCGCGGAGGCGCATGGGCCTGCCAAGCTGCCCAAGTCCGGGAAAATCGACGCAGAGGTGTATACCTTGTTGCGTTCCAACAATGTGTTGTTTGCGGCCAGTGGCGCGGGGCTAGTCCGGTCCAATGATGGCGGACAGCACTGGGATTCCGTAAGCTCCCTTAGCCTCCCGGACCTGCACTACCTTGCGATCCAGCCGTCTTCGGGAACTGTGGATCTGCCTGCCATTTCTAGGTCCAATGCGGGTACTGTGGGCAGTCCCGCAGCCTCTCCGGGTGACACGAATGGAACGCCTATCATTCCAGCAGCAGCGCCGACCCATCCCGGCACAGCGACCGGCAATCCTCTTATGCTGGCTGGGGGATTGACGCAGGTCATGATGTCTGGCGACGCCGGTGCCACCTGGAATGCCCTTGCATTGCCGAGGGAACTCACACAGGTTGGTGCCGTGTGCATCGGGTCCGACGAAAGCCTATGGGTTGGCGGTCGTGAGGGCGTCTGGCTTTCAATTGATCGTGGCATCACTTGGAAGACGCTGCGTAATCTGTTCCTTACCGAGGTAGACAGCATCTTCTATGACGGTGCCGGACATCGGGTCTTGGTTACAGGAGCAAGCTCGCCTGTGGCCTTCAGCGTGCAACTGCCAGACGACAAGGTCACCTACTGGGATACAGGTTGGAGGCTGCGCTTTGTGCGTCCGGTGGGCGATCATTTGGTCGGAGCGACGCTGTTTGACGGTATGGTGGTGCAGCCGCAAATGGTGGATTCCCCCATCGCGCCGGCAGTCGCTTCAAAATAAGCGCCCGGCATTCCGAATCACCAGCCCTACACAAGATCTCGGCCCAATTTGGGCGCATGATCCAAGGTTTTCGCCTTGGTTTGCGACCTGGATGCCAGGTCTACAATCATATTTGTTATGCAGAGTGCTACGAAGCCACGCCACGGATTCCAAACCGACGACCCAGCCTTGCTCCCGATCGCGCAAAAGTTGGAGCGCGGCGAACGGCTGAACTTGGATGATGGACTCGCGCTTTACCGGAGCGGCGATGTGCTCGCTGTGGGCTGGATGGCCAACCTTGTCCGCGAACGAATGCACGGCGACCTGGCGTACTTTAATGTGAACCGGCACATCAATCCCACCAACGTGTGTGTCGCTTCTTGCCGTTTATGCGCATTTGGCCGCAAGAAGGGTGCGGCAGACACGTACACGATGGCACTCGAAGAGGCTTGGGAGACAGCCGGCCAGGGCCTGACGGAGGCTGTCACCGAGTTCCACATCGTCGGCGGGCTGCATCCGGACCTGCCCTTTGAGTACTTCATGGATCTGGTACGCGGCCTAAAGCAGCGCTATCCCAAGGTGCATGTGAAGGCCTTCACCATGGTGGAGGTGTCGTTCCTTGCCAAGCGCGGGAAGATGAGCATCGCCGATGTCCTGGAGCGCATGAAGGAGGCCGGCGTGGACTCCTGTCCTGGGGGCGGTGCGGAGATCTTCGCCGAGCGCGTGCGGGCGATTATTTGCGACCACAAAATCGACGGCTCGGAGTGGCTCGATACGGCACGGCTCGCGCACAAAGCCGGTCTGAAATCTAATGCGACGATGCTCTACGGGCATATCGAGTCGGACGAGGATCGGGTCGATCATCTGCTGAAGCTACGGGCAGTGCAGGATGATACGGGTGGCTTTCAAACCTTCATTCCGCTCAGTTTTCATCCAGAAAATACGGCGCTCGGCCACTTACCAAAATCAACCGGCATGCAGGATATCCGTCAGATTGCAGTGAGCCGGCTGCTGCTCGACAACTTTCCGCACATCAAGAGCTATTGGCAGATGGTGACGCCGAAGATGGCGCAGATCGCGCTGCGGTTCGGCGCGGACGATATCGACGGTACGGTTGTGGAGGAAAAAATTTACCACGATGCGGGTGCGAGTACGCCGCAAGGGTTGCGCCGCCTCGACCTTGAACGACTGATCACAGAGGCTGGCCGCGTGCCCTTTGAGCGAGACACGCTTTACCGGGGCGTTACCCGCAGCGAAGACAGCTTCACCATCGCGGTATGAAGCGGCTTGTACTGCGGCTCAGAGCCGGTCCTGTGTGTCTACTCGGCCCACCAATGCAGGTATTACAAACCATTCGCCGGCTCCCATAAGAATGAGGGAGCGCTGCGCAAACGGCGAGTAGACAAGCAGCGCTGTGCAGGCAAGTGCAAGGCCATAAGGCATGTGGTGGAGGAGCAGGAACGGCGATAGCGCCCAGAGCTCATCAAGAGGTAGAAGAAACTGCCAAAGTTTGAGTAGCTTTGCACGTGCTCTGGGCGGCCGCAAGAGCACCGCAGTGAGGGCGAAGGCGCGAACGGGGATCAAGACCGCGGCGGATATGAGCGTGCAAGTGAACACCTGGGCTGCAAACGGCAGTACGGCGTAGAGCTCCTCGATCTCAGCGAGATTAGCGAGCGCTCCCACATAAAATCCTAGGTACATCAGCTGCAGCAGGCAAAAAAGTACGCGTACAGCGGAATGCGAGAGGTCAGGCAGTTCTTCTTGAGAAGCAAGCAGGGATCGGCTTGAGCTTTCGCCTGCTCTCACAATTCGAACGAGGGATGCCGGGGAAGAATCTGCGAGCGTGCCCGACGGTACGTCTGCCGGCACATCCAGACGTTCGACCGAAGCAAGGAAACGATAGCCGCGCCGCGCCAGTGTCTCGATGTACCGAGCCCCTCTAGCTGTGTCACCTAGGGCCTCCCGGATGCGGTTCACAGCCGAATTCACTCCATGCTCGCTGTCAACAAACGTCCCTTCGGGCCAAAGCTCGCGAGAGATCTCTTCTCTTGTGAGCAATTGGCCGGGCCGTTCCAGGAGCATGAGCAGAACCTGAAAGGGCTGCGCACTCAGCTTGAGGCGAACGCCTTGGCGGCGAAGCTCACCCGTGGCGCGGTCAGCCTCAAAGACACCGAAGCGGAAGCGCTGAATTGGTGAAGGATCGGGCATTGTGCGCCTCTAGTGTATCCAAAGCGTGGGGATGACGGTTCTCCCGGGCCATGGAGAAGTGCCGCTAAACCATTGTGGAATAGTAACTTGCACAATGAGAATCAATTCTCTTTCAAACGAGGTAGTGGGTCTTGTCTGGAAGCTGGACAAGATGCAGAGTGGCTTCCATGTGGCGATATCTGAGCACGGTCTCCAGGGTTATTTTCCTCTTTCTCGCGACAAGCGCCTTCTTCGTTGCTCCATTCGGCATGGCAGAGGCACCCACGCCGCATGCGCTGTCAGCATTTAGTCTCTACACGCTGGGTGTGGAATCGCGACTCGTTCAGCAGCACCGGTCATACGATCACTTCATCGTTATGCCAGCGTCAAGTATCGACTTCGGGGCACGCTTGCACCGGGGCGAGATGATTATCGAGCGACTGACGTCCGTGCAGACCCCAAGTTCACCCGGAGCGCTGATCCATCACTGGCGAGGCACGGTATTTATCGCGGGAGCAACTGCCCCGGAGATGGAACGCCTGCTTCGGACGGTCGAGGCCTACCCGGCTGTGTACACCCCAGAGGTCACCCGGGCAAGGGCAACGGTCGTCGACACCGACCGGCTTAGAGTCTGGATGAGAGTTCGCCAACGTCATGTACTTACCGTGGTGCTGGACATGAGCTATGACATGAGTCTTGGTCGCCTCGATGTGGCGCACGGTTATAGCCAGTCCGCCAGCACGAAGATCGCCGATATTGGAGCTCCGGAGACCGCTGCCGAGCGCGCGTTGAGTGCGGACGAGGAGCACGGCTTCCTGTGGTGCCAGAACACCTACTGGAGCTTTGCGGAGCGTGACGGCGGGCTCTATGTGCAAGTTGAATCAGTTTCGCTGACGCGGGCCATCCCGCTGGGGCTTGCCTGGGCGGTTCGGCCTTACGTGGAGAGTGTGCCGCGCGAATCGCTGGAGTTCACGCTACAGGCTACAGGGCGTGCGCTGGGCAAGTGAAGAGGCATAGGAAGACAGCATAAAAATGAGAAAGAGAGGGAAGATGACGCGTTCGGAAACAACGATCAGCACGGACGGGGGGCAATTTGCGCCGGCACGCCGGGTGAATGGTGCGCTGACAGCTGCGCTGGAGAAGCGCGCCTTGCAGTGGATGGCTGAGCGAGCGCCATATTGGCTCAGTTCGGACCAGCTCACAGCGCTTGGCCTCGCTGCGCAGGTTGGCGCTGGCCTTGGCTATCTCTGGGCGCGATACGATCGCCGCGCGCTGCTGGTGGTGAGCGCCTGTGTGATGCTGAACTGGCTAGGCGATAGCCTGGACGGCACACTGGCTCGAACGCGGCAGCAGCAGCGTCCGCGCTACGGCTTTTATGTAGACCACATGGTGGACATCCTGGGCTCCGTGGCGCTGATGTGTGGCCTGGGAGGCTCCGGATTCTTGCATTGGCAAACGGCGATAGCGATGCTGGTCGCCTTTCTGCTGCTCTCTAGCGAAAGCTACCTGGCGACCTACACCCTGTCCTCGTTTGAGCTTTCACAGGGTCTGTTTGGGCCGACAGAGATCCGCATCCTGCTCATTATCGGCAATCTGGCGCTGCTGCGGAGTCCGTATGCGACGGTGCTTGGGCACAAGCTGCTGCTGTTGGACCTGAGTGGATGGATCGCCGTAGGCGGGATGGTCGCCATGCTGGCCGTGGTGACGTTGCGCCATACGAGGCAACTTTACCGCGAAGAGCCGCTGCGATGAGCCGCGTTGTGCGCTGGTTGAAATTCAACCTGGTCGGAGCCATGGGGGCCCTGCTGCAACTAGCTGCTCTCGCTCTCTTGCACCGCCGGATACCAGGGCATAATCTGCTGGCATCGGCGGCTGCAGTTGAATTAGCTCTGCTGCATAATTTTGCGTGGCACAGCCGGTATACGTGGCGTGATCGGCACGAAAACACGGCAAGTCTACCTCGCCTGGTGCGCTTTCATCTGTCCAACGGTGCCGTTTCGATGGTGGGCAATCTATCGCTCATACGCCTGCTGGTACAAGGAGCGCACGTCCCTCTCATTCCGGCGAACGGGATCGCGATTCTTTCCTGCTCAATCGTGAACTTTGCCTTAGGAGACGTTTGGGCCTTCCGGCTTGCGAGATAATCTTGCTCCTGGCGAGCCCCTGTGAGCTGCGCCCACACTCCGATCATCGATCTCTCGCTTCACCGAGTGCGGATGATGGACTACTTGGCAAACAAAGAACTGAGATCGGCGAAGGCCTTGAACTCAAGTGCGTTGCCGGAGGGGTCGAGAAAGAACATCGTCGACTGCTCGCCGATCTCTCCCTTGAAACGGGTATAGGGCTCAATGACGAAGCTCATGTTGGCGACCCGGAGACGGTCGGCGAGGGTCTCCCAGTCGGCCTGAGTCAACACAACCCCGAAGTGGGGCACTGGCACATCGTGACCATCCACAGAGTTGGAATGAAGCGCGTCGTTTCCGGCGGGCTTGGGTTTGTAATGAGCGACGATCTGGTGGCCGAAGAGGTCGAAATCGATCCAGTGCTCCGCACTGCGGCCCTCAGGAAGCCCCAGGACCGTGCCATAGAAGCGGCGCGCCTCCGCGAGGTTGTCGACGGGGAAAGCGATGTGAAACGGGCGCAGCTGTGACGCATTTTGGGACGCGCTACCAGAGGGGAAAGGCGCTGTCGATGAGATTGGCGACTCGGACATAAACCGATGATAGCAAGGAGCTTCATGCGCACACGCAGTCGGGATGGGGATGATACGGATGTACTAAAACGGGTAGCGAAAAGGACAGCCGATCTACTTTCGTGGGATAGTGCTGCGCCACCAATTGCCGATGATATGGGTGTCGAGAGGGCCACGCAGCAGGGTAGTAGACGTAGACGTGGCAAGGGTGAACGGGTGACGGAGATCATCCTGGCAGACAACCAGGCGGTATTTCGCGCAGGCGCTGCTCGCGTGCTGGCGCATGAGAACGATCTAAAAGTCGTTGGAGAGTGTACCGACATACAACGGCTTCGTGAACTCGTAGCTGCAGTACCTCGGCCCATGGCGATTTTTCCCTCAAGTATGGTTCCAGATATGGAGGAGCAACTACGTTGGATTCGCACGCAGGGCGGGCGTTCCGTCGTGATCCTGGAGCATGGGGTGACGTTGCCGGAGCGGCTCGCGCGGCAGGCAAACGGGTTTATCACGCGCTCGGTCACAGGACCGCAGCTGCTGGATACCTTGCGCCGGGTAGCCGCGGGACAGACCGTTCCGCAGCGTACCGGCATCAAGGAGATGCCCTTGCCCGACCATGCGGGAACGCAGGTTGTGCAGCGGCTGACACCGAAGGAGTTACAGATCGTCGCGCTGGTCTCAGAGGGCGCGAAGAACCGCGAGATCGGCGTGCGACTCGGAACCAAGGAGCAGGTTGTAAAAAACTATCTGCGCAGCATCTACGACAAAGTTGGGGTATCCGACCGTTTGGAGTTGGCGCTGTATACCGTGCATCACCGCACGCTTGCTGAGGCAGTCGAGCGGGTAAGGGCTACCCTAGTCCGCTCGGCGTAGCGGATCCAGGTGTAGCGGTTTTAGAGATTGCAACGAGGTTCAGTGGCAGGGGCTGGAGGCTACAGCCCCATGCGCTGTTCTTCTTCCTCAGCCTCGTTGGAGACGAAGCCGCGCTTTTCGGCGATCGATTTTGCCTGTGTGAAGAGGAGAAGGTAATCCGGCCCGCCTGCCTTGGAGTCTGTACCACTCATGTTAAAGCCGCCGAACGGATGTGCGCCGACCATCGCGCCAGTGCATTTGCGATTGAGATATAAGTTGCCGACCTGGAACTCTTGCCGGGCCTGGTCCAGGTGCTCCTTCGAGGCCGAGTAGACCGCACCCGTGAGTCCATACTCGGTATTGTTGGCGATTTCAAGGGCCTGGTTGAAGTCCCTGGAGCGAATCACGGACAACAGGGGACCGAAGATCTCTTCCTGAGCTAACCGCGAGTTTGGGGCGACATCGGCAAAAACCGTTGGCAGGATGCAAAAGCCCTTGCCGGGTGTGTCGACCTCCATGCCGCCCGTGAGTAGGCGGGCTTCGGTTTTTCCGAGAGCGATGTAATCGAGCACACGCTGCTTCGCGACTTCGTTGATGACCGGGCCGGCAAAGAAGTTCTCGGCTGGGTCGCCGGTTTTTATGGTGGCGACGCGTTCGCGAAGCCGATCGCAGAAGACCTCATACACACCCTCTTCGACGATTACGCGTGAACAGGCGGAGCACTTCTGGCCGTTGAAGCCGAAGGCTGAAGCCGTGACGCCCTCCACAGCCAGATCCATGTCGGCATCGGCGGAGACGATGATGGCGTCCTTGCCACCCATCTCCAGAATCGTGCGGCGGAGGAAGTGCTGGCCGGGCTGCGTGCGTGCGGCGCGCTCATGAATTTCAAGGCCGACCTTCTTCGAGCCGGTAAAAGCTATAAAGCGAATGTGGGGGTGCTCGGTAATGGCGCGGCCGATCTCGGGCCCACCTTGGAGCAGATTTACCACGCCGCCGGGCATGCCGGCCTCTTCGAGCAGAGCGACGAAACGCGCAGCGATGGTGGGTGCGTCGGGCGATGGCTTGAGGACGACCGTGTTGCCACACACAATCGCGGCACAGGTCATTCCAGCCATAATGGCGAGCGGAAAATTCCAGGGCGGAATCACCGCGCCGACGCCGAGCGGGATATAACGTAGACGGTTGCGTTCGCCGGGGAATTGAATGGGCGTGGTAACGCGATCGAGTCGCAGGGCCTCACGGGCGTAGAACTCAAGAAAATCGATGCACTCGCCGACATCCGCGTCGGCTTCGGCCCAGTTCTTGCCGACCTCTAATGTGAGCCAGGCGCACAGTTCAAGATGACGCTCGCGAATAAGCTGAGCGGTGCGGAGCAGCAGGGTAGCGCGCTCCTGCACCGGCGTGCGGCTCCAGGCGGCGAAAGCGGATTGCGCGGCCTGCACAGCACGGTCGGCAAGCGCGGGAGGAGCCGCGAAATGCGTTCCAATGCTCTCCGCAGGCATGGCGGGGTTGCTTGAGGTGAAAGACGCACCCTCGCGGATGCGATGGCCGCCGATGATGAGATCGTACCTTTGGCCCAGCTCCGCGCGGACACGATCAAAAGCCTCATGGAGTGCCCGCTTAGTGTCCGGCGTGGAAAAGTCGGTAAAGGGTTCGTTGCGGAAGGGCGGCAGGTTAACGAGGTCCATGGGCGAGGCCTTTCGAGAGGTGTCGCTCCATAGACTACTGGTTTTTGCCCAGTGCCGGTTCTCGCTTGGGGAGGTTGGCTGCGCACCGTCGCCCAGGTACTTCTGCTTCGAACGAAGAAGCCACCGACGCCGCTCGCGTGTTCCGGGGCGGGCGGGGCGGCGGCTGCGGCCTGGGTGACAGGCGCGGTGGCGGGCGGTGGCGCGCTTACCTCGCGTGAGAAGAACTGACTCTGCATGTGTACCCGTCCCTTGGGGGCGGAGAGCACGATATCGCCTTCGGAGTGGACGTGGACCAGGGTTCTGGCCGTGGTGCCGTCCTTCTCCGTCATGCGCAGCTTGGTGTGGTGCGGGGTGGCCAGCAACATGGTCTCGACGCCAGGGGTATCGACCATTTATAGGCGGTTGCCGCTTTTGGTGAGCAGGCGTTTGACGTTGTTGTCGGGGATGTCGGCTTCGGGGGCGAAGAAGCCCTGGCGGGGGGGCCTGCTGGACGCCGTTCCACAACGAGCCCACGATGACCCTATAAATTTGAAATTTGTTAGTACACAATTCCAGGTAGTACCTGGAATTGGTCCTGTTTTGTTGGCGGGCAGAACCTAACTCACGTCTTTGTCATTCGGGATCTACTATCTCGTGTAGAAGTTTTCTGACGCCTTCAGGCTTCAATTCAAAACCTACCTTATTGCCCGGATTAACGACCACTCCATATTCGGGCGGCAAACGACGCAGCAAGTCTATACCTTTTAGAACCAGGGCATAAGGAGCCTGTTTTGAAAGATTCCCAATGCGCCCGAAAGAGGTAAATGCGCTTACCATTCCTAAGCCTTCTTTTTCAAAAAAGAGGGGTTGAAGGCCAGAACCATCGGAGTTAGCTTCATGCGTACTAGGGATTACGATATCGGAGCTTATCAAGATTCCAAGCAGAAGTTCTGGACCCAGCCTACCTTTGTTGGCTGAAAGTAGCGCTGACTCCAGCAGATTCTCAGGATTAAAGTCACTCATAATCAATCTCGAGTCGTGAATAGATTTGGGTAGTATTTACGTGCGTCGGTTGCACTTAGTGGCGAAATGTAGCGCTCTGTTTCCTCATAATAGGAATCACAAGTACTACAGTAATGTAGTTTTGCATGACGCTCTAAGCTAATTCCCATAGGGGGAGGCGAGTCGGGTTTGAGAAAGGACATCTTGCAGCTGTCACAGTTCTTCGTTTGCTTAGAACTCACGTATTTTCTCCCACGAACCGTTTTCGCCTAATTTGAACAGAACTGAGCTTGGCGGCGCAGGTAAGCCACCAGGAACCACGAACTCACGAGTAGGATTTACGAGGTAGCCAGCTGTGTCCCCACTTCCGGTACGCACCGCTGTGTGTCCTCCTTCAAGATAGTGTTCCCAGCCATTCGCATCTACAGCCGTAGGTACCCGAACGTCCAGGCCTTCAGTAGGAAAGCTGAATCCGTAAACATCTCCTTCGCTAAGATATGCTCTTGTGGTCGAGGGTGCCATACCTGTATACCGAGCCGCATCGGCAGAGTTGCGAACGAGTGTTGAATCTGCCTCAGGCATAAAGAAAAATGGTTTTCCATTCGGGGCTCCAACGAGTACCTTGTCTCCAGAGTAAAAGGCATCTAGGTTGTCTTTACCAAAGAAAGCGACTCCACGGTCGACAGTATTTGTTGCTCCAGAGCGCGCCATTATACCTGCGCTTACCTCCGTTGCTTGGCTGGATTCGATCCGGGTCGCTCCCTTTGCCAGTTCGCCTATTTTGCTAGCTTCACCTACCTCCCCGACCTGCCCCAACCGTGCGGCATCCTCGGCTCCTTCGGCGACATCGGCACCTGGGACGA
>CAXTUW010000018.1:0-7399 GCA_964247595.1 uncultured Acidobacteriaceae bacterium
CACGACACTTACAACTTAGAACTGTCTTTCTCCCGCCTCCGACTGCCTTTCGCCGTGCCGCCGCTCGCTAAAGAACACCGGGAACTTTCGCTCCACTCAGGATGACGACACTTACAACTTAGAGCTGTCTTTTACTGTTTTTACTGCCTTTCCCACTCCTCTCTCCGCCACGCCCCACTCTTCCCGCCTGACTTCGCGAGCAGCACGATCTCGCGAATGCGTATGCCCTTATCGAGTGCTTTGGTCATGTCATAGACCGTGAGCGCCGCGACCGAGGCTGCCGTCATCGCCTCCATCTCCACGCCCGTGCCCGCCACCGTGGCGGCGGTCGCGCGAATCGCCACGCCGCCCGTGACGATTTCAGCCTGCACGTCGATGAAGCTGAGCGGCAGCGGATGACACATGGGAATCAGCTCCGCCGTGCGCTTGGCGGCCATGATGCCGGCAAAGCGGGCGACCTCCAACGGATTGCCTTTGGGGTTTTGGGGCAGCGCGCGCAGGACGGCCTCGTTCAGCTCCACAAAGGCGGACGCCGTGGCCTCACGGCGCGTGGGCAATTTGGCTGCCACGTCGACCATGTGCGCCTCCCCGGTGGCGTCGTAATGGGAGAGTTTTGTTGGCGCTTCCGCCGTGTACTTGGGATCGCTCACAAGCGCGATGCTAGCGCAACAGCACCCGCACCGTCTCGCCCGCGGGGAAGTGTGGGACGTCCAGCGGAAGTACGGCAAAGCCGTTTGCGCGTGCATTCGCTGCCAAGTCGCCGGAGCCCTGCCAAGGCACAAGGCGGGCGGTGACGCCGCTCCAGTCGCCGGCGACTTCGGCCGGCAGAAAGCGGGTGACCTTCGCCCCGCCGCGTACCGCCTCGACAAGCCGGGCTTCGGCAAAATGGGGCGGCAGCTCGGTACGGCCGGCGAGCGCTCGCAGCAACGGCGTCACAAAGAGGCGAAAGCAGACCTCGGTGGAGATGGGATTGCCAGGCAGGCCGAAGAAGTAGGTCCAGCCGTGATCCCCGGTCGAGCCGTTCTGCTTGGGCAGTCTGCCAAACACCAGTGGCTTGCCCGGTTGAATCTTTGTACCGGTAAAGACAAATTCCGCACCGGCTTCGCGAAGGACGTCTTCCACCAGATCGTATTTGCCCATGGACACGCCGCCGGAGAGCAGCAACAGGTCGGCCTCACGTCCCTCGGCGAGGTGTCTCCGGAGGTCTTCCCGGGTGTCGCGAGCGATGGGGAGGCGCAGCGCTTCGCCACTCTCGCCGCTGACCAGCGCAGCCAAGGTATAGCTGTTGGAGTTGCGTATTTGCCACGCCTCCGGGATCTCGTGCAACTCCACCAGTTCGTCGCCGGTAGCCAGAATCGCCACCCGCGGCTTCAGGAAGACGTCCAGCTCCGGGTAGCCGCAGCTCGCCGCCAGCGCGACCTCCGCCGCGCCCAGCATTCGGCCGGGGGGTACGAGCTCTGCCCCGGCCTGCGCCTCTGCCGCGCGCGCGACAATGTTCTCGCCGCTGCGCAGGGTTCGACCTGGCGCTGGGAGCAGCCGGCCGCCGTCCTGCAGGGCCGCGTGCTCCACCATCAGCACGGCATCGCCACCCTCCGGCACAGGGGCCCCGGTCATAATCTCTATGGCCTCCAGCGCCCCGAGCGGGGTGCCACTCCATCGCTCACCGGCGCGCACGCCCCCGACCACGCGGAAGCCCTCCGCCGCTGCGGCGGGCAGGTCGTCCGCGCGCACCGCGAAGCCATCACGGGTGGAACGCGGGAAGGGCGGCTGATCGCGCTCGGCGAGGATCGGCTCCGCCAGCACCCGACCCGCGGCTTCGAGAAGCCCGAGCCGCTCCCTATGCAGGGGCAGGATGTTCCGTCCCTGCCCGAGGGCAGCCGCGGCCAGCAAAACCTCTGCCAGCGCGTCCTCGTAGGGCAGAACTCGTTCTTGGGTGTCGGGCATGCGGCTTCTCCCCGGGCCAACTCACCGCTAACCCTGTCGATTCATGAGATGTACGCCGGCATCTCTCGTGCAGTAGCGGCTTGGTGCGTGCAGCGCTGCTGAGTAACAAGCTACAGATCAGTGAGGTAAGGCAAGCTGCACCACCAAACAAAGCGGTCCCCGCAGAAATCGTGCTCTGCCGGGACCACTTTGTTGATGGAGTTTATCTGCTTGCCTTACTTACCCTTCTTGGCTGCGGAGTAGTGGGTCTGCACCTTTTCGCCCAAGGCTCCCAGCGCGTCGCGCACAGCGGGAGCCTGTGGCCCATCCGGAGCGAGCTCAAGATACTTCTGATAGGCATCGACGCAGCCCGCGGGGGGAACGATCTTGCCGGCCTTGTCGACCGTTGCCTGCGCCAATAACTCCTGCCCCTTCACGAAGTACGGATTGGGCTTGGTGGGGTCGGCCGCGATGGCCTTGTTGGCGGCATCCAGAGCGGGCTGATGCGCGTTAAACAGGACCGCTGCCTCATTCGCGTAGTAAGTGCCGGCTTCCCCCGGCTGCAACGCCACGGCTTTGTCATACGCCGCGGCCGCATCGGCGGGCTTGCCGCTCCGGGCCAGTGCATTGCCCATCTCGTTGTATACCGTGGCGGCCGTGCTCGGGTTGGGCTTGGCCCCGGGGGTGTTCAGCAGATCCTCAGCCTTTTTGTAGGAGTCGATCGCGTCGGAGTAGCTCTTCGTCACCGCATCATCGGTGGCCGGGCTTACCTTGTTCGTACGGTCGGTCGCCGCCGCACGGTCGGCCTTGGCGGTGAGCACATCACCCTGCAATACCCAGAGCAGCGGCTCGGTCGGACGGGCATCAATGGCAGACTTGCTGTCCGCGGCGTCCTTGTCGAAGTTCGGCGTGGGGGCCTTAAGATCCGCGCGTATGGCCGTCATGGTCGCGTTGAGGCCCGCGACCTGCTTGTTGGCGTTCATGGTGGCCGAGTTCTTCGCCTTGTAGTCCTCGATCGCCTTGCGTTCCTCCGGCTTCAGCGTGGAAAGGTACGCCTCGCTCGACATATCCAGGCTGACATCCTTGTCGTCGCCAGCCTTGATGACAACCTGCTGCCGATCGATGGCCTTGTCCTTCTGCAGGAAGTAGATGAAGTACTCCCCCGGCGCGACGCCGGACGCGGTGTAGTTGCCATCGGCCCCCACATCGACCGTGTTGGTGAACTTCTCATCCTTGAACGGGACCGTGAGGTCTTTCGTGAACTTCACCTGGGCCGAAGCCAGGGGCTGCCCTGACGGATCGATGACGTGCCCATGTACCTTGGCATCGGTCGCCTGCGCGAGTGCGCCCTGCCCAACGGCGAACAGGGCCGCCGCGGCGATTGCCGCGATTCTCGAAGATCTACCTGCATTGTCAAACATTGCCATGTGTTGTCCTCTTTCCATTTGGGCCCGTTCCAGCCAACCTGGGCGCGGTCTGTCTCTCTCGAATTTTTGAGCTAAGCTTTTACGCCGGCATCGGCATAAGGGATTGGATCCGTCTTACCGGCTTCGGCAAAGGCGCGCAGCCGCAGGGCGCAGCTTTCGCACGTCCCGCAAGCCTCGCGTTCCCCCGCGTAGCACGACCAACTTACATGCAACGGAGCGCGAAGTTCAACTCCCAGCTGCACAATCTCGTACTTGCGCAGGTGAATCAACGGTGTTTGAATGCGGATGTCGCCGTCTCGCGTGCCCGCGGCAATCAAGGCGTTGAAGGCGTCGTAGTAGGCCGGCCGGCAATCCGGGTAGCCAGAGCTGTCCTGCTCCACGGCCCCGATCAGGATGGTCCTGGCACCCAGCACCTCCGCCCAACTGACTGCGGCGGCTAGAAAGTGTGCATTGCGGAAGGGCACATAGGTGACGGGCACCTCGGCCCCGCTACGCTGCGCGGTTTCGGAGGCTTCGGGCACGGCATCCGGGACGGCGATGGTGGGGTCCGTCAAAGCCGAGCCGCCGATACGCCGAAACAGGTCCGTGCGCAGTTCCATAAGCTCACGCAGCCCTAACAGCTGCGCCGCGTCACGCGCGGCCTGGAGCTCCCGCGCCTCCGTGCGCTGCCCATAGCTGATGTGCAGCCCGTAAGCCTCGAAATCGCGCGCTGCCAGGGTGGCGCACACCACGGAATCCATGCCGCCCGAAAGGCAAACGACGGCTCGCTCGCGCGCCATCCTAAACTCCGCGTGCCTTTGCATTGAGGAACAAAGAGTCCGGGTCGCCGGCGTCCGCGGTCTCTGCCGCGGTAACCGACTCCATGGTCTCGGGATCTGCCTCATAGGCGGCCAGCAGGGAACGCGCTGCCGCCTCGTCCTGCGGCCGCACCATAACGCGGGCTCCGAACGCCACCGGGAGCAAGCTATTGGCATTCTCGCCCTGCAGGAAGACCTCGATATTTGCGGATTCAAGCGCGGTGCGGGCCACGTTCGCTGTCGCCGGATCGGGGAACTCCGCGACCGTCACCAGCTCGTCCGGCGAGTAGAGCACCGGTTGTGTGGCATCGACCTCGTCGTTATTGTTCAGTGTCTTGCTCATGGGATCCCTCTTTGGAGTTGTTTGAGGTGGGAGGTGGCTTGTTTCAGTTGTTAGTTGTCAGTCTTAGTTCGTACGTTGTTCCTCCTAGACATTTCGTGTCAGCAACCAAAGCCAACACTGAAAACGGACAATTAAGAGCTAACAACTAAAACTGACACCTAAGAACCAACCCTCCTCACTTCAGTTCAATCGATTGCAGATGAAATGTAATCGTGCCCCAGAACAGCCGCGCCTGCATCTGCACGGGCAGGTGCCGTGGGTCGTCCGTGTACCAGATCCAGATGTGCCCGCGATTCTTCACGATGCCCTCATCGGCGGTGGCCTGTACTTTAACAGTTTGAAACGTGCCGGCCGGTGTCTTGACCTCTTCCCGCGTCTCGACCTTCATGCCGACGGTGACGGTGCGCATGGAGTCCGCCAACGGGAACTCCACCGTTTTGCCCACCTGCAGAGGTTGTGACTGCGTGTAGAAGATAGCCGAAAGCGAATCCGCCACACAGGCCGGAATGTTCGCATCCAGGCGCACCGCGGTGCCCCGCACAAGGTTGCGCGTGTACTCATTCTGCTTGCCGTGCGCGTAGTCGAAACTCAGCTCGCTGGCGATCTTGCGGCGGCCTTCCTGCACCTGCTTATTGAACCCGGTTGAGCAGCCCGTTTTGGTATCCAACCCCGATTGAAAGCCGTCCACCACGGGAAAGAGCATGTTCACGGCACCGATGGAGTCGGCCGTTGCGGAGATCTTTTCAATCGAGTTACCCGGCCCGCTGGCATCCAGGTGGAATACCGCCATCCCCGCCGTAAAGACGCGCCAGTCGACGGAGAAGGTCAGCGTCTCATGCTGTGGATAGGTGAAGCCGCCCCCTGGCGCTTGCAGGGGTGGGATGGGCCGCTGCGGCGCGGGAGGCTTGGGCGTGAAGATCTGGGCACCGGGAAGCGGGGCGATGAGGCCAAGTACGCCAGGCAATACAAGCCGCGCCGTCACCGAGAGGAGGTTGTGCTTCAACGTCTGTCGTCCCCCGGGAGATGTAGTTCAGCAAAGCCGTTTGCGGTACATCGATAGGTTAATGCGCCCACAACCAGCGCAGCAGCAGCGCCGCATACAGCGCTGTGGCTCCCATAAGGGCATTGTACTCGCGGTGATGGCGATAGCGCTCCGGCGAGAACCGCCCGGCAAGCGATGCTGTGCCGTCTTGGAACGTCGCCGGGGTCAACCGCGGCAGCAGACGGGGCACCCTGGCAGCATACGCGTCAAAGTCTGGAAAAGCGCCGCGAAGATAGGCCTCCTCGGAGAGGATGGTCGGCCAGTAAATTGCAAGAAACAGGGCCAGAACAAGAACCCCAAGCCAAACTCGTCCGGCAGCGACCGCAAAGCCGAACGCAATCAGCATCGACCCGAGGTAGAGCGGATTGCGGGTATGCGCATAGGGTCCGGTGCGCGTGAGCTCCCTATTCTTTTTGACGTAGCCTGCCGCATACGCTCGCAGCCAAAGGCCTGGCAGCACGGCGGCGAGGCTCCACAGGAGCCAACGCAGGCCCGGCTTTGCGAACACGAGAAAGACGAGCGCGGTGGCGAAGCCGAGCGGCACACGAATCCGGCGCGCGACCCGTTGCCACTGCGATCGTCCCCCGGCTGAAGTCATCTTTCCATTCTCTCAAAAGACATTTCTAGTTATGACTCTCTTTTCGGAGCCGTCATCCTCATCCTGAGGGGAGCGACTCTCTCGCGCGCGCAGCCATCATCCTGAGCGAAGCGAAGGACCCCGGTATTCCTTTGTGCAGCCGAGGAGATCCAAGGGAATACAGATCCTTCGCTTTGCTCAGGATGACGACTCAGTCCTGTTTGGTGACCAATGCGCAAAGCTAGATCGCGCAGGCGGTCTCACCCGGAGATCGCGACGACAGACGCCAACACCTCATCCACCCCGATCTGCGCCAATCCAGGATCTGTTGCTGGGAGACGTTTGTGACTGGTCAGCGAGGATGGATGCCGGAGCACGCAGATAGGCCCCTCGCCCCACGGCCCATTGCGTGCCGGGTCGGTTGGCCCGTAGAGCGCAACGACTGGAATGCCAATGGCTGCCGCAAGGTGGGCCGGGCCTGAATCATGACCGACCACGACGGCGACGCGACGGGTCAGCGCGACCAGCTGTGCGACGTTGCACACGGCCATCTGCGCCCCCCCTGCACTCAACCGCATGACTTCGGTTGCCGCCGTATCGTCCTGATGCGCGGCATTCACGAGTACGCCGAAGCCGCGCTCGCCAAGCCTGCGTGCCAACTCACCAAAATGCTTCGCCGGCCACTGCTTGGCTCCCCACCCGGCCGCGGGACTCAACATGACCACGCGCTTCCCTGGGCTCTGTCGCCACGTGCTCCTGAAGGCCTCCGCCCATCGCTCGGGTTCGGCTTGGCGAGGCAACGGTACTGAACGCATGGTCTGAAGCGGCACCCCCAGCGTCTCGCCCAGTAAGGCTGCCACCTGCTCGACGACATGGGTGCCGCGACGCCTGAGGCGCTGCCCGTAGAACGGGCCCGCGACGGCTTCACGCGGGTCACGGAAGCCCGCGAATACCTCCGCATGCGCAAAGGAACCGATCACCGCGGAGCGCAACGTGCCCTGCACATCCACCACGGCGCGGTAGGAGGTCTCCCGCAACGAACGCCGCAAAGCTAGGATGGAGCGCCTCGTGGTGTGTGCAAATGGGGCACGCGACCAGAGTTTTGTCGCAGCAAGATGCACGTGCGAGACGATCGGTCCGTCCCCGCTCTCATTGACCAGCAACGGCGACCAGCGCGGGTCCACGACCCAATCGATCGCGAGCTGCGGCCCCCCCCCCCCTTGCGCTGCGGGCGCGGGGCGCGCCTTGCATTAAAACCCCCAAGCGCCCACCCCGCCCAAGAGGTTTGGG
>CAXTUW010000018.1:7409-78263 GCA_964247595.1 uncultured Acidobacteriaceae bacterium
GCCCCCCCCCCCACCGCCCCGCCGCGGGCCCCCCCCGCCCCCGCCCGCGCTGCGGCCGCGGGCAGCGCATGCAATACATCCCCCATCGCGCCAACCCGCACCATGAGTATGCGGTCCGCGCTCAACGGGAGCGCACCGCGTCCACCACCTCGGGGGGCGTCGCCCGCGAGCGAAGCCGGTCCTCCAGTAAACGCATCACAGGCGACTCGTACACAAAGGCCACATCGAGCGCCACGATCATCAGTGGCCCTACCTCCTTTTCAAGCCGCGTTCGCATGGCCGGATTCAGCTTGACGGCGTCTTTTTCCGTGGTGACGAGCCCGGTCGCGCGCAGCCGTTTGGCCAGCTGGATCAACTCGGCCATGTCCGGGTTCTCATAGCGGTGATGGTCGTCGAAGATGACCGTATCGACCACCCCGCACCCCGCTTTGGCGAGCATCGCCGCAAAGCCTTCCGGCCGTGCCAGCGCACAGAAGGCGATAGGCCGCAGCCCCGCCCCGAAGACCCCCAATGGCGATGGAAAACGCAACGAGCGGCGCACCGTCCAGAAGGGGATGTCGCCGCCCACGATCGCACGCAGGGGTGCCTCTACGACGCGCAGATCTTCTTCGCGTACCGCCAGCGCGTGCGCTCGGCGCAGGGCTGTAAGCGGCTCGCGAAGATTGCCCGCGGGCAGCAGCGCCTCATGCAAGTCCGCCGCGGTCACCAGCACCAGCTCAAAGCTCCGCGCCAGCGCCCAGTGCTGCATGCCGTCATCCAGCAGGTGCACATGCCGGGTGCCCTCTGAAACTTCGTTACGCGGGTCGTCTTCAGCGCCTGCGTCGACTCGGTCTTCCCGGTTGCGCGTGGAGGGTGGAGTGAGAGCCGCATGCTGCACCGTACGCACTCTTCCCTCCGCCAGCAGACCCGCGCTGTAGCGGCTCGCGCCCACCCACACCGGTACGCCTGTGCGCTCGGCGATGAGGGTAGGCTCGTCGCCGTAACGTCGCGCGGGCGCCTCATCGAGCAGATCGACTCTTTCAACACCACGGCCGCTTCGACGGTAGCCGCGCGAAAGCACATCGACGCTCCAGCCGCGCTCGGCAAACAATTTGGCCAGCGCGATGACCAACGGTGTTTTACCCGCGCCGCCCGCCGAAAGACTGCCCACGCTGATCACCGGCCATTGCAGCCGCTGCTGCCGTAGGAGGCCCGCCTTGCGCATGGCTTGCCCTGCCGCAAGCGCGGCACGGTACACCGGCACCAGCGGCCAGGCGAGAGGCCGGCGGGCGCTCATACGCTCACCGCGACATGTCTGTTCGGTGCAGTGGATGCATTTAATTTGCTGACGATTGCGGCGAGGCTACGGCTTGTAGCCCCTCCCTCACGCTCGAAGACCTCGCGGCCACGGTGGCCGATTCCGCTTGCGGTCAAGGGATCGTCAAACAAACGGGACAAGGTCGCGGCGAGATCTTGAGCGTCCTGTACGACGCAAATACCACCGGCGCTCTGCATTTTTGCAACGATGCCACGGAAATTCTGGAACGAAGGACCCATCACAACGGGTACACCGAACTGTGCCGGTTCGAGCGGGTTGTGCCCTCCTTTGGGCACAAGACTGCCACCGACGAAAGCCACAGTCGCCACACCGTACACCGCTGCAAGATCGCCTATGGTGTCCAGCACAATGATCTCCACCCGGCGGCGTTCGCCTCCCTTCAGCCTCCGCGAGTCCCCCCCCATCGCGCTTGGATTGCGGAGCATCTCCGTGGCGAGCAGGGCAGGGTATTTGATCGCCATCGAGTGGACAGAAGAAAAGTTTTCCGGATGGCGCGGCGCAAGCACCAGCACCACGCCCATGTCGCGCAGGGCACCCTCCCATGCGCGCATCAGCGGGGAATCTTCGGAGACGTCCACCCCCCGCATGCCCGCCACCGTGCTGCCGGCAACCAGGACGGGCCGGCCCTCGGCCGCTATCCGGATTCGATCCGCGATCTTGCTGCTCTTCGGTGCGCGCACGTCGTACTTTAAGTTGCCGCTGACCTGCACACCCTTTGGACGAGCGCCCAGAGCGGTAAGCCGCCGCGCATCTTCCTCGCTCTGCGCAAGCCACAGGCTCACATGGCGCAGCAGTCGTCCCCACAGCCCCCGCACCCGCAGAGCCCGGCGAAAGCTGCGGTCGCTCACACGCGCATTCACGACAGCCACCGGAACCGCAGCACGCGCGCACTCCTGCAGCATCCGCGGCCAAAGCTCGCTTTCCGCAAGAATCACCATGGCCGGTTGCAGCGCTCGTAAAAAGGCTCGCATCGCGAATGCAAAGTCCAGCGGGAAGTAGAACACCCGCCCCGCACCGAAACGCTCGCGCGCCAGCGCCTGCCCGGTGCGCGTCGTCGTCGAGATCACAATTGCCCACGCCCCTGTCTCGCCAGCTTCAGCGGCAGCTTCGTTGAGCGCTGCCTCAAGCTCCCCGACGAGCCGCGACACCGCCAGCACCTCGCCCACGCTGACGGCATGGACCCAGACCACCTGCTTGCCGCGCACGGCGTCCCGTAGACGCCCCGGCACCGCCCCCAGGCGCTCGCGCAGCCCCTCACGGTAGCGCCCGGTCGTGGCCATGCGCAGAAGCCACCACGGTGCGCTCGCGAGCAGCCCCAGCCCGAGCAGGGTGCTGTAGCCGGCCATGAAGAGGCGGGCTCCGCTGAAAGAGGGTACGCGTGTCTCTCCGCCGGATTGCCTTTGCCGCACGCGCATCCCCAAGAGGATAATCGGTTGCGTGATTGCCCGCCATGCAGCCCCCACGATCCCTGCGTCCCGAACATGTCGGGCATCGCCGCTTTTTCTCCGTGCGCTGCTTTCTCGCCGTGGGCTGCTGTTGTGCGCCCTCGTCTGCGGCCCCGCGGCCCACGCCAAGGACAAGCCGCGCACCCCGCCCGCAGCCGCACCCGCGGATAAATATCCGCTGCACGATACCCATGACGGCGTTACCGTGGCCGTCGAACCCGGCGACACGGAGGAGACCCGCCCCAAAACCCGCCTCGACTACTTCCACCATGGCTTCATGCCGGTGCGGGTCATCATTACCAACAACAGCAAAGAGACGCTGTCGCTTGACGACACCCGCATCCTCTTCGTAGCCGGCGATAATTACACCCGCAACGCGGCTACGGATGACGAGCTGGAGCGCCGTATGTTCTCGAAGAAGAGTGCCGCCGGTACCAAGATTCCCATGCCGCTGCCGATACCATCCATCACCATCCACCACCCGCCTGTTGACAAACAAATCCTGGCCGACGATACGGACTTCGGCTTCCCAACCACCGCCGTGCCACCCCACGCCACCGTCTCCGGCTATCTTTTTTACGACACCCGCGATCTCGATGAACCGGTGCTGGACCATGCCACGTTGGAGTTGCGCAAGGTGCGCTGGGCGGCGAGCAAAGGGGAGTTGCAGGCCTTTCAGATCGCACTCAAGCCCACAAACATGAAGTCCGAAGGCGGGAGCCCCGAGAAGAGGCCAGAGGGCGTAGCTCCAGCCAAATGAGCAGGATCTTGAACGCAATCAGAATTCTTACCGCAAGATAGCCTCGGTTCTCTCTGCATCTATTTTTTTGTCATTCCGAAGGGAACCTGCTTTCCTGCCCCCGAAAGTCATCCCGGCAACACCACGGCATCTATCCACCATGCTCCGGATCCGCCCCGCCAACCCCGCCGACGTACCCATCATCCTGCGCTTCATCCGCGAACTCGCCACGTATGAGCGTGCCTTCGACCAGGTGCAGGCCACGGAGGCCGACCTGCTACGCGATGGCTTCGCCCTGGCCGCCGATGGCGTGACATCCCTCCGCCCCGCACCTCGGCCACGCTTTCGTTCGCTGATGGGGGAGTGGAATGGGCAGCCTGCCGGCTTCGCGCTCTTCTTTGAGAGCTATTCCACCTGGGTCGGCCATCATGGCATACGCCTCGAAGACATTTACGTTACACCTGAGCTTCGCGGTCATGGTATCGGTAAGGCGCTGCTGGCGGCCCTTGCCCGTGTTGCGCTCGACGAAGGCTGCACCCGCCTGGAGTGGGATGTGCTTACCTGGAACGAGCCCGCGCTGAATTTCTATCGCCGCATCGGGGCGACGGTGCAGGAGGAGTGGCGCATCATGCGTGTGAGTGGTGAGGCGCTGCAGGCGCTCGCGACCCCTGCCCCGACCACCGTATCCTGAAGGCATGAAGCATATCCACATCATCGGTGGCGGCCTGGCGGGCCCTGAAGCCGCGTTGCAGGCCGCCGCGCTGACCACCGGCACCGGCTGCCAGGTCACACTCTCCGAGATGCGCCCCCTGCGCTCCACGGAGGCGCACCAGACCGCCGACTTCGCCGAGCTCGTCTGCTCCAACTCGCTCAAGAGCGAGACCGAAAACTCCGCGCCCTGGCTGCTCAAAGCTGAGATGCGCCGCGCCGGATCGTTTCTGCTGCGGGCCGCCGATGCCTGCGCCGTGCCCGCCGGCAACGCGCTTGCGGTGGACCGTGCCGAGTTCTCGCGCCGTGTCGCCGCGATGCTTGAAGCGGATCCGCGCATTACCGTGAGGCGCGAAGAGGTCACGCAACTGCACGAAGACGACCCGGACACGATCACCGTGCTCGCCTCCGGCCCGCTTACCAGCGCCCCGCTCGCCGCGGAGCTGCAGCGCCTTACCGGTGCCGACCACCTCGCCTTTTACGATTCCATCTCGCCCATCGTCGACGCGAGCACCATTGACATGGATAGGGTCTACCTTGCCGCGCGCTGGGACAAGGGCACAGCCGACTACATCAACTGCCCCTTCACCAAAGACGAGTACAACGTCTTCCTCGACGCCCTCATGACCGCTGAACGCATCGAGCCCAAGGCCTGGGAGCAACTCCCCCTAGCGCCGTGCAGCCTGGAGCAAGCCGACGAGGGTGCCCCATCCTTTCCGGTTTCATCGGAAAGGGTGGGGTCCGGCGAGCCACGGACGTCCCCGGAGCCACGAACGCCAGCGAAACTGCAATACTTTGAAGGCTGCCTGCCCATCGAAGAGCTCGCCCGCCGCGGCCGCGACACCCTCCGCTTCGGCCCCATGAAGCCCGCCGGTCTCACGGACCCGAAGACGGGCCGCTGGCCCTACGCCTGCGTGCAGCTGCGCCAGGAAAATCTCCGCGCGGACAGCTACAACCTGGTCGGCTTCCAGAACCACCTCAAGTTCGGTGCCCAAGCTGAGGTCCTACGCCTTATCCCTGGCCTCGAAAATGCGAAATTCCTCCGCTACGGCCAGATCCACCGCAATACCTACATCCATGCGCCGACGCTGTTAACCGAGACGCTACAACTGCGCGCGCATCCCAGCATCCTCATTGCCGGCCAGCTCTCCGGCGTCGAGGGCTACACGGAGTCCATCGCCGGCGGTCTGCTGGCGGGCCGCTTCGCCGCCGCCCTCGCGCAGGGCGACCAACCGGTGCCCGCTCCAAGGCTCAGCGCCCATGGCTCACTGATGCACTACATTACGCACTGCGATACGAAGCGCTTTCAACCCGCCAACATCACCTTCGACCTGCTGCAACCGCTCGAAGAGGATCTGCGCAAGCGCATCCGCGACAAGGGAGAACGGCACCGCCTGCAATGCCAGCGCGCGTTGGAGGCCTGGGACGGCTGGCTCGCTTCGCCCCTGGCACTCGCTTGAGCGGACCGCCCGCAAAGCCGCATCTGCAGATTGCAGGAGATCGTCATCCCATTTAATCCGAACAAGGGTAAATTGCGAGACAAACGGATTCACCCACTCGACCGCAGCGCGGGACGGCGGGATGCCCCAGATTAGGACTGTACCCCGGCGAGCAGCCGTGCTACTGTGTGGGTGTCAGATGGACCGCTTGCATCATCTAATAAGCTATTGCAAAGGGAGCCTATAAGGAGGGCGATACCATGGCGACGCAAGCCGCTTCATTTCCAGACCGCTTGACCATTACCGAAGATGTTCTCCATCAACTGCAACGGCTCGCCGACTCGCAGAATATTTCGCTGTCGCAGGCGCTCTCGCAGGCCATCAAGGTTTCCGATGTTGTAGTCCGCTCCATCAACTCCCCGGATACCAAGGTATTGCTGAAAACGGGTAGCAAATACACACAGCTGACCTTTGGCAAGTGATGGCGGCACCGTCCAACGCCGGTGCGGGTGACGACCTTCCACCGGAGGGTATTATTCTTCCCTTGGATGTGGTGCCTTCGGACGTGCGGAGACCCGCTACCGTCGCGCTGCGACCCGAAAAAGACCTCGAAAAGAAACCCTACTCGCCTGAAAAGCAGCGTGATTACGTACGGCTCACCGTCACAATCGGTCTGCTCGTCATCTTCGGCTACCTCGTCGTCTTTGCCTCCGTGGAGAGTGCCTCCTGGCCTGCCCATTGGGGGCAGACGAAGGAGATGCTGCAGATTATCCTTCCCGCGATTACCGGGATCATCGGCACTGTGATCGGCTTCTACTTCGGCTCAACTGCCACCCGCGACCACCGCGACGACGACTCATAAAGCTCTGCTATAGCTATTCGCAAAGAGCGCCATTCAGTTACCCTTTCTTTCATTCCCGAAGGGAACCTGCGTTTGGCCAGCAATTCGATTGTCAATCTACAAGCTCACCGCGGGGTGTGACCCCGAGCCTCCTCCTCCACCCGCTCCGGCGTAAATCGCGTCTCCTGCTTCCAAAGCAGTGCAAACAGCCGATCCAACTCCCGCGCCTCCGGATCGCTCTCCTCGAACACTCGGTGCCCCTGGCCTAAGTTTTGCGCTACCTGCCTGAGCAGCGGTAGCCGCGCCGGAATCGGCACAGCCTCCGCCCCAAAGTACCGAAACTCCTCACACAACAGCGTCCGCGCATTCCGATACTGCGGCTCCGTCCCTACATCCCGCGCCAGATACGCCGTCTCCGCATGCAAGGGCGTCCGCCCCGCGTGCCGCAGCGTCCCTGTCTCACTATCGAGCGCATAGATGCAATCCGGACGATGCGCAAATCCGCTCTCGGCGGCATAGTAAGCCCCAAAGTCCAAAGCTCCCGTCACCCGCGCCGCATAGATCACCGCACATGCCGGATATCCCTCCCGTGCCACCAGAGCTCGGCTCGTCAACCCGAGTAGCCGATCGCCCACCCGCGCCGTCCGCCGGATCGCGGGCTTGCAGATGGACAGCGTTAGGAGTGGAGGCTCACCCGACGGCGGTGGTGGTGCACAAGGGGCTCCGCCGCGGTCTGAAGTGAGTTTGTAGAGATACGTCTTCATCTCATATATGCTGTGCACCGCTGGCGCGTATCAGCCTTAGGCACAAGCTTTTACTGATTCACCAAAGTGATTGCTTTTCCGCAAAAGGCATGCTAGTTTGTATGAGCCAAGAGTGCGTCCCGCTTCCTGCACGTTGGCACCCCGGTGCCACCCGGCGTCTTCTTTCTACTCCCACCCCGCTCGAGGCTGCTTTATAATTCCGTAACCTTCGACCTTGCCGTCACTCGACTTCCTCAAAGCTGGTTCAAGGTGCTTGTACCAGAAGTCATCTTGCTTCTCATACTTACGCCAGACTGCTCCCGCTACCATGTCGGCCAGCTGGATGCCAACGCTGGTCTCTGATGGAAGGAAGAATAGGCTCTCTACGAGGTTTTTGTAGTCGCTCGTTGCTATTCTTTGAGGTCGAAGCAAGTTCTCATGTGCAGAGCGGAGACGGGCATCAGACTGCGCGCCGCGATGATCTGCGACTATGATTCCGGTTTCCGGGCGACCAACGATCCGAGAAATGTCTTGAAGGTGATACTGGAATCGTTCGGAAAGCGGCTTGTAGGTGAAATGATACAGATCCTCTGCATTCTGAACGTGAGGCCACCTATATGCAGCCGCGATGGATGCGACGCAGGCAATCGCCTTGATCGACTTAGCTCCACAGATGATTTGGTATAGCTCCGTGCGGATCTCGTTGCGGACCTCCTGTTCCATTTCTCGCATTGGATGCGCGGCGTCCTTATTGGTAGGAGCGAAATAGCGCCATTTCAGCTCACCTAAGATGCCTCTTCGCAGCTTCATCCCGAGTAACGCATCACGCGTCTTGCTCCAAAGTCCGTCAGGTATAACCAAGCCACCCACGACGAAATACTTGTCCCGCAGCTTTGCAGGGCTTGGAGGAGTGCCAGATTCGTCTAAAAAGAAGAGTTGCATCTATCCCTTAATTGAACAATGGAAACTTTGTTCCGCTACTCCTCTTTCTTTTTATTCCGCGCCTTGATCTTGAACCAGATCGGGCTCCCAATAAACTTAAACGCTTTGCGGATCTCATTACTCAAAAACCGCTCATAACTGAAGTGCAACTTTACATCCCGGTCCGTAAACAACACAAACGTCGGCGGTGCCACCGCCGCCTGCGTCATGTAATAGATCCGCACCCGCTTATTCATCGGCACACTCGCGCGCCCAAAGTCCACCTTATCCAGAAACCGGTTCATATTCCCGGTCGTGATGCGCTTGCGCCGCTCCCGCGCGACTAACTCCACCTTCTTGAACACCTCATCGATATTTTTACCCTCGGAGGCCGAAACAAACACCAGCGGCGCGTAATCGAGATACTTCAGATGGTCGCGCACCTGCTCCTCAAATGCCTTTTTATCCGCCGGCGGCTTGCCGTCGAACGCCCGCATGCCGTCGGCCCGCAGCTTGCTCTTCGCTGGAGCCATAAGATCCCACTTGTTTACGACGACGATTACGCTGCGGCCACTCTCATGCGCATACCCGCCGATGGTCGCGTCCGAGCCCGTCACGCCCTCCGTCGCATCGATCAGCAGCAGCGCCACATCGGCCGCCTCGAGGTGCTTGCGGCTCATGATGACGCTCAGTTTTTCCGCCATCAGCTTGGTCTTGCCCTTGCGCCGGATGCCGGCCGTATCGATGAAGCGGAAGTCATGCCCATCGCGTGTCACCACCTCGTCCACGGCATCGCGTGTCGTACCCGCGATCGGCGAAACGATCGCCCGGTCGGTACCGGTCAGCGCATTCAAGAGCGTCGATTTACCGACATTGGGCCGGCCGATGATGGCAATCCTCGTCTCCCGCGCCACATGCTCGCCATGCGAACGCAGCCTGCGCTCCCGCGGAGTATCAGTCCCTTCGCCCTCGTCCCCCTCGCCGCCTTCCATCTCAGCGTCGAGAACGTCGTCCGTACCTCTGGTTGTCCTTCCCGCAGGGGATCTGCGTTTCGGCCCGCCTAACTCGTCGTAAATGTCAGGCTCAACCCCGCTTCCACCCGTCGGCTCCTCGAAATCCGCCTCACCCACCTCCGGCGCATCCACCCCCGCAGGCTCGTCGGCGGTCGCCGCCTCCCCGCTCAGCAGCGCGTCCCGCATGGCACGCGGGTCCAGCACCGCCCGGTCGGCCAAGGCATCGCCTTCGTCTTCTGAGATCTCGTCGGTGATGCCTTCCATCACCTCTCCCGGCTCCTCGTCGACGGCTGCGGGCACATCCGCCGGCAGCAGCGCCCACACCTCATCCAGGAGGTCGCCGATACCCGAACCATGCTCCGCCGATACGGGAAACACGTTGCGAAAGCCAAGCGTGCGAAAGTTCTCCGCCCCTGCTTCGAGCTCCGCCGAATCCATCTTGTTCACCGCCAGTAACACGGGCTTGCCGCCTTTCAGCAGCAGCTTCGCCAGCTCTTCATCCGGGGCCGCCAGCTCCGTGCGCCCATCGACGACCATGATGATGACATCGGCCTCCCCGAGCGCGACACGCGCCTGCCGAAAGATCTCACTCGGGATCAGCGCCTCGTCATCGGGCACCACACCGCCGGTATCGACCAGCCGCACTGTGTGCCCGGCCCACTCGACCTCGCCATAGATGCGGTCGCGTGTAATGCCCGGCTCATCGCCCACGATCGACCGCCGCGTGCCTGTCAGCCGGTTGAACAGTGTCGACTTACCGACATTGGGCCGTCCGCAGATCGCCACCAGCGGCAGGCCTTCAAGATCCTGCGACCCGGAAGGCCGCCGATGGCCCAGATCCGCAGAAAAGCTTGCAAATTCGCGATCCTCACCCGGTTCGTTCGCCTCAGCCGCGGCACCGCGCCGCTTGCGCTTGCTGTCCCCCTTGGTTGCGGCTTTGGTTACGCCCTCAAACCTGGCGTCCTGCCTACGTGAACTGTCATCCTGAGCCCGACCCTTACGACCTCGACCACCAGCCTCGTTATCCTGAGCTCCCCTCTTGTCATCTTGAGCTCTAACTTTGTCATCCTGAGCGGAGCGAAGGACCTGCTTCTCGTCTTTGCCCTTACTTTTCTGGCTGTCCTTCCCGGAGGGAACCTGCTTCCCGCCCGAGCCACGACTCGGCTCGTCATTGCCCACAATGATGCGGTGCTCATACTCCGGGCTGCGCGCCGGCGTCCGCCGCGCCTTTTCCTCCGCCGCCCGCTTGCTGGCGAGCTTCTTGCGTTGCTTCGGTGCCACCGCGCCCGTCACCGCCGAACCCTTGCGTGCACCCTTCGCCGGACCTTTGCCCAGCTTTGGCCGCGTGCTCGCCTGCCGGTGCTTCTTGCCCATCCGCTTCTTGATCTCGCGCTTTGGTGCCATCGCCTAACCTCCGCGCCTGGGCGCTGCCTTCATTATAGGAAGCAGGTAAAGCCAACCATGCCGCCTGAAGATCAAATACGGGAGCACCGGTATAGCAGTGGGCTTCAGCCCTCTGACCCGAAAGCGGAATAGGTAGGGCCTGAGCCCCATAGCACCCGGTGTAGCAGTGGGCTTCAGCCCACTGACCCAAAGGCAGGATGGATCGGGGCTTTAGCCCCGGTCTAGCCTCAAAGGATGAAGGTAGCTCCCCAACACCTGCGCACATTCATGGTCACCTGCGCCACTGCGAATCGACGACGGCTCTTTCAGGTCACAGCCACAGCCGAACTCATGCTGGACACGCTTCAGAGCTACCGCCTGCAGGGCAGATACAGTCTGTATGGCTTCGTCATCATGCCGGACCACCTTCACCTGCTTCTCACCCCCGCCCCGGATGTCTCGCTGGAAAAAGTCGTTCAATTCATCAAAGGCGGCTTCTCTTTCCGCCTCAAAAGCGAGTACGACGTGTGGACACGAGGCCGCTTCGACCGGCGCATCACAGACGCAAACGCGTATATAGCTGGCCTGGCGTACATCCACCAAAATCCTGTGCGGGCAAAGATCGTCCGGCACGCGCAGGAGTATCGGTTCTCGTCCGCCTGCGGAGCGCATCCTGTCGATCCGGCACCTGATTGGCTGGAGCGCGGCACCAGGGCTGAAGCCCAATCTCTTCCGGCAATCTCAACCGCAGGCTAAAGCCTGCGGCTACACCGATCTGTGAAGCCTGCGGCTACACCGATCTGTGAAGCCTGCGGCTACACCGCTCTTTGAAGCCTGCGGCTACACCGCTCTTTGAAGCCTGCGGCTACACCGATCTGTGAAGCCTGCGGCTACACCGCTCTTTGAAGCCTGCGGCTACACCGCTCTTTGAAGCTGCGGCTACACCGCTCTTTGAAGCTTGCGGCTACACCGCTCTTTGAAGCCTGCGGCTACACCGCTCTGTGAAGCTTGCGGCTACACCGCTCTTTGAAGCCTGCGGTTACAACCATCCATCCAAAGGAGCGACACAGCTACTCCGACCCGCTATCCCATCGCGAGGCGAAGATACGGCGACTATCATCAAAGGTGCACCGTGGCCTCCTCCCCCCAAACCGAAGTCGAACGCAAGACACCCCTGAGCGAAGCCCAGGCGGAGGCCAAGCTGCCGACGCTGCACGACTTCTTCTCCGCTAAGGGTCTGCTCGCCAAATCCTCTCTCCACTACGAGCAACGCCCCGGCCAATACGCCATGGCTAGGGAGATCGAGCAATGCTTCAAAGATCGCCGCCACCTCATCGTTGAGGCCGGCACCGGCACCGGCAAGACCCTCGCGTACCTGCTCCCCGCACTACGCTTTGCGCGCGAGAACAAGCAGCGCGTCATCATCTCCACTGGTACCAAGAACCTGCAAGAACAGATAGCCCTCAAGGACATCCCTTTCATCGAGTCCGTGCTGTCGGAATCAGGGCCCCTACGCGTCTGCGTCATGAAGGGCCGCGCGAACTACCTTTGCAAGCAGAAGCTCTACGCCCTGCGCGACAACCCCATCCTCTCCGGCCTAGACGATATCCAGCAGTTCCACGCCATTCTGCAGTGGGAGCGCACCACGATCACCGGCGATCGCGCTGAGGTGAACGCCCTTCCCGAGAACTCCGCGTTATGGCCAAAACTCGATGCCCGCTCGGAGGTCTGTCTCGGCCAGAGTTGCCCGAATGTCGAGCCCTGCTACATCACCACCATGCGCCGCAAGGCGTTGGAGTCTGACCTCATCATCGTCAATCACCACCTCTTCTTCGCCGACCTCAACATCAAGCAGCAGGTCGGCGAAGGCGTGGATGCCGGCATCCTGCCCGACGCCGCGGCGGTCATCTTCGATGAGGCCCATGAGCTTGAAGACATCGCCAGCCAATACTTCGGCGTAGCGCTATCAAACGCCCGCTTCGACGAACTCGCGCGTGATACGGAAAATATGCTGCGCGCCAAAGGGGTGAGTTCCTCCGGCATCGAATCCGCCACGGCCAGCCTGCGTGAGCGCTCGCGCATGTTCTTCGGCTCGCTGCCCGCGCCGCCCACGCACCTGGGTCGCTTGGAGTTCACCGATCGCGCCGACTTCCTCGAAGCCCGCGGTGATGCCTACCTCGCCACAACGAACACGCTCGTCCGCCTTGAAGGAGAGCTTGAACGCCTGCGCGAGGTGGACGAGGCGACAGGCCTGCGTAAACGCGCCGCCGACATCCGCAACCACCTCAAGTTCCTGCTCGAATCCGAGGACAAAAACACCGTCTTCTGGATCGAACGCCGCGCCACCCAAAACCTGCGCAACGCCGCCCGCACCCAACCCCGTGCTACATCGCTTACTTCAGAACCGGGTGCCTCCAACCTGGGTGCCCCACCCTCATCGGCAGGTTCATCGCCGGTTAGGGTGGGATCTGGCGAGCCACAAAGCTCCCCCACGTACCAGAACTTCTCCACCCACCTCCAAGCCACGCCGATCGATGTCTCCGAGCTCCTTGCCGATACGCTCTTCCAGCGCTTCAGCTCAGTCATCCTTACCTCCGCGACGCTCACTGTCGCCAACAAAACGGGTGAACCGGCCTTCGAGCACCTGCGCAAGCGCCTCGGCATCCCATTCCCCAAAGAGCTCGTCGTCCCCAGCCACTTCGACTACGCCAAACAGGCGCTGCTCTACCTCCCCGACAACATGCCCGACCCGCGTAGCCCCGACTTCACGCGCCAGGCGACCGAAAAGATCCGCCGCGTGCTCGAGATTACCGAAGGCCGTGCCTTTTGCCTCTTTACCAGCTATGCGGCCATGCGCGACATGCATGACCGCTTGCTCTGCGAGCTGCCCTATCCGCTGCTGCTGCAAGGCTCCGCGCCCCGCCATGTGCTGCTGGAGCAGTTTCGCGCCACGCCCAATGCCGTGCTGTTTGGCACGGGCAGCTTCTGGCAGGGCGTCGACGTGCAGGGCGAGCAGCTGAGCTGCGTCGTCATCGACCGCCTCCCCTTCGCCGTCCCCACCGACCCCATCACCAAGGCCCGGACGGACGCCATTGCCGCAGCCGGCGGCAACGCCTTCAACGACCTCCAGATCCCCCAAGCCGTCCTCACGCTTAAGCAGGGCTTCGGCCGCCTCATTCGCTCCCTCACCGATCGCGGTGTCTTGATGCTGCTAGACCCCCGCATCCGCACGACGCGCTACGGGAAGGTCTTTCTCGACTCGCTACCCAACTACCGGCGGACCACGGAGATTGCTGACGTGGAGCGCTTCTTCGAGCAAGCCCCTTCGTGAGCTTGGAGAGGCTGAATTGTGGCCTTCGTTTCTGACGAGAAAGGCGTTGATCAGGACTACTCCCTCGGAGCGGTAAAACTTATGTATGAGTAAAGTCAGCCTCGGCGTGCTGATCCAGTGAGGCGATCCCAGTTCCCGTGGGCGAATAGCTCCTTCTGCTCCGGAGAGAGTGCCGCTTCCTCAAGAAAGGATCGCCCCGGTTTGCCGGGACGGTACTGATAGGGATAGTCGGTGGAGAAGAGAATGCGGTCAGGCCCAACCAGTTCAAGGGTGCGTTGAAGATAAGACTGGCTCCACATACCGCTGGATGTCACATAGAGGTTTTGCTGAAAGTACTCGGCGATGGGCTTCTGTAGATGGGCAACGCGCGCCAATGAGCTGAGCCGGTCCAGGTAAAAGAGAACCACTTCGCCCCAGTGACCCAGGATTACCTGCAGATCGGGATACTTGTCGAAGACACCGGCCAGGATCAAGCGTACGAACTGGATGCCGGCCTCGTAGTGCCACCCCAGCCCAAACGCGGCAAAAGCAGTATCGATCTGATCGCTGAAACCTGAGTAGTAGACCTCCCTGACCGCGCGTTGTGGGATCTGTGGGTGGATGAACACTGGAACCCCGAGCCTTGCGGCGGTCTCAAAGATCGGCAGGAAGTCTGGGTGATCCAGGTTCTTCTCGCGTGTGCGGCCGCAGAGCATCGTTCCCATGAAGCCTAGGCCAATTACGCTACGCTCCAATTCCAGGGCGGCTTGTTCCGGCGCGGCTGTCGGCAACGTGGCAAAGCCTTGAAAGCGCGTAGGGTATTTTGCTACCGTGGCGGCTACCAAGTCATTGGTCTGCCTGGCGAGGTCCACACTTTGAGGCGGTTCCAAATTGTGCAGGGCTGGCGTGGTTACGGAAAGCACCTGAACATCAATTCCGCTTTCGTCCATCAGCTCCAACCGATGCTCGTCAAGGTCGTCAAGCCGATCCTCGGTCTCCCCTCGGTCAAACCCGCCTGTGCCTTCCTGTCCTATAAAGGAGGCTGCCCAGGCATCTCGTATAGCGGCAGTCACAAAATGTTCTTCGATACCGATCAACTTAGTCATTCCCATGTCTCCGCCCGCCTGCTGTTGACCCTATTTCGTTCATTATCAAGGGACGACAGCTCCGGCGTAGTCCAGAGCCTGCAGGCCACCTGTGCCTGTTTGTACCCCTATGGTCGCAACCAGGCGAGGAACGCTCCCGTCGACGCTGGGCCACCCACTCATCGAACAGCTTCATCGTTCGATGGGTGGGTCCGAGACTTGCCCCAAAGCTTAACCTTACTCATCGCGATCAAACCGCGATGAATGGGACACCCGCACCCGGTATCGTCTAACTCGCTTTCGCGTGCTCCACCGGCTTCGGATGCTCCTCCAGCCACTGCCGCAGTGCCGCATCCACCCGCGCCTCCCAGCCCTCACCCGTCGCCGTGAACCGTTCCAGCACATCGCTCGACAGCGCCATGGTGACTGGCTTCTTTACCGAATGGGGCCGAATCGTTGCATGCTGATCTCCACTGAGTCTCAAGTTTAGCCGCTCCCTCGTCAGCATCGCAACGACATTCGCCATGGCGCACACGATCCTCAGTCTCTCCGGTTTTCTGGACAGAGATCTCCCGCCCGGCATCTCATAAGCCAGACTTTATGCGCCTCCGTACGCTCATCTTCGCCCTCTCGCTGGCCGCCAGCACCGCGCTTCCCGCTCTCAACCAGAGCGGCACCTCCTCCCTCCCCGCGACCTGCCATAATGCCTACACGCAGGCGCAGGAGATCCAGCTCGGCGATAAGGTCGTCCGCGAGGTATATAAGACGCAGCCGGTGCTGCCCGATAGCGATCCCACGGCGCAGTACATTCGCCGGCTCGGCGCGCAACTGGTCGTGGCTGCGCCCATGACGCCCGGTTTGGAGGTGCAGTGGCCGTTTAACTTCCATGTGGTGGCGTCGGAAGAGATCAACGCCTTTGCCCTCCCCGGCGGCACCATGTTCGTCGACCTTGGGGCGATCCAGGCCGCCCAGACCGAGGCGCAACTGGCCGGCGTGATGGCTCATGAGATGTCGCACGTCATCCTGCGCCACTCCACCTGCAACCTCATCAAGCAGCAGCATAAGAGCATTTTGTACGGCCTCGGCGCGGTCGGTTCCTCCATCTTCCTCGGCAGTGCGGGCGGAGGCCTCGTCAATGCCGCGCAGAACCTTGACTTCATGCACATGTCACGCGGGGATGAGAAGCAGGCCGATATGCTCGGCGTGCACATCGTGCATGATGCCGGTTTCGATCCTCGCGGCCTGCCGCAGTTCTTCGAGATCATCGTCGCCAAGTATGGTCAGGGTGGCGCGCAGTTTCTCTCTGACCACCCCAACCCAGGCAATCGCACCGAGTATCTCAATGCCGAGATCGCTGCCTTACCTCCGCTGACGCGCCCCATCGTGTCGACCCCGGCCTTCACGGCCGCGCATGCAACGGCAGGGGGCCTGCATGCGCTTACGGCAGCCGAGCTGAAGGACGGTGGGTGGAAGGGAAGCGGGCTGTACGCTTCGGCACCTGGGGTGCCGCCACGGGCGGCGTCTCCGGGGAGTGACACCGCGGCAGCCGGTGAGGCGGCGATACGCGAGGCGGACGGCGCGGCGGTCCCGGCGACTCCGGTGACTCCGGCAACTCCGGCGACTCCGATAGCCGGGCGCACTGCCACGCCGGCCGCCCGGAACTCAGGAGCTTCAGGAGCCTCAGGAGCCTCAGAGAACTCCGGGGGCGTCTCACCCTCGATGGCGGCCGGCCTGCCGCCCCTCACCCCGGCCCAACTCGGCCTGGGTAGCCGCCTGCTGCGTGTGCAGGGTCCTGCATACTCCATCTCTGCGCCGGCGAGTTGGACACGGGGCAATGGCTCGGCTGCTGCTGATCTGCCGCTCAGCGAAGCCTTGTCCTTGGCGCCTCTGGGGGCCGCGGGCACATTTGGTCTCGCGTACGGCGTCGTGCTCGGCGTGGTGCGGCAAGGCGGCGGCGGTGTGAGCGATGCCGTTACCCTGAGCGGCGCGGCCGAGAGCTTCACCTCCCAACTCACCCGAAGCCATGACGTGCAGCCTGACGGCGGAGGCTCCCCGTTACAGGTTGGCGGGCAGCCCGCCGTGGCGCGCTACCTGCGCGGTATCTCCCCGGTTGGCGGGCAGGGAGCCACCGAGCGGGATTGGCTGATCCTGGTTGCTCGGCCGGATGGGGACGCGGATGCGTTGCTGTTTGTGGCCCCTACCGCGCAGTTCGCTTCCATGCTGCCGCTGTTTCAAAACATGCTCGCGAGCTTCAGGCCACAGTAGCTGCGCGATGGGGAGCGACCGTCTGCATCCCCTGGCCTCGGGGCTTGTGCTTCGTGTCGCGTGCGAGTCGCGTATTCTGAAGGTGCTGATTATGGGACGCAACCTCTACATCCTCGGCGGCACGCTCGGTTCGTTGGCGCTGATCTCGATCGCGCTTAGCTTTTCGCATGTCGGCGAGGTGCCCGGCACACCCTCGGACGCGTCGCTTTGGCGTACGACCGGGGTCGCCCTGCTGGCGGTCGCGCTCATCGTATCGCTCGCCGGCGTGCTGTCCTCGCTGTTTGAGCAAGCTGAGCGCCGTTCGGAGCAGCAACGCCAGGTCCGCCGCCGCCGCAAGCCTCTGCCATAAGACTCTCGCCCGGAGAGGTTGAACCGCTATCATCGTACTTGGCGCGAACGGCTTCTGCCGTGCGTGCAGAATCAAGGAGCAACCGGCATCATGTTTGAGATTACCGTCCAGGCCGGCTTCAGCTCCGGACACTTTCTTCGCGAGTACTACGGCAAATGCGAGAACCCGCACGGCCATAACTACCGTGTACTTGTCACCCTGGTCGGCGAACAACTCGAGCCCAATGGACTTCTGCTCGACTTTAAGTTGCTGAAGGGCGTGTTGAAGCCCACGATCGAGTATCTCGATCATCATATGATCAATGAACTTGAACCGTTCACCACGGTCAATCCTTCGGCGGAGAATCTGGCGAAGTATTTCTTCGATCAAACGGCAGGGGAACTCGTGCGGATGACCGGGGGCCGCGTGCGCGTGAAGGACTGCACGATCTATGAGACTGATACCAGCTATGCGAAGTATTACGAATACTTGTGAGTTATCAGTGTCGGTTTCTAGTTGTTAGGTTCATTGCTAACCGTTTCTTTGTTGTCATTCCCGCAGGAAATCTGCGCTTAGTTCGCCCCCGAAAGTCACCATGTTCGATTTACTTCCGCAACCCGTAGACGATCTTCACATCACAGCCGCACCCGTACGTTCGTTACGTCTTATCGAGCTTTACAGATCCGTGCAGGGTGAGAGTTCCTTTGCCGGTGTTCCCTGCATCTTTGTGCGTCTGGCCGGATGTAACCTGCGCTGCAGTTGGTGTGATTCTGAGTACACCTTTACCGGTGGCCAGCCGTTCACGAACGACGAGATCGTCGCGCAGATCGAAGCGCTGCAGCCTTGCAGACTGATTGAGTTTACGGGCGGTGAACCCATGCTGCAGGCACGGGAGTTATTGCCGCTGATGGGGCGGTTGCTCGATGCAGGGTACCAGTTGATGATCGAGACCTCAGGCGAACGCCCGCTGGCCGAGGTGCCGAAGGCGGTGCATAAGATCGTCGATGTGAAGTGTCCGGGCTCGGGCATGGCGCACACATTCCGGCTCGAAAACCTCGACACTTTGACCTCACAAGATGAAATAAAGTTTGTGCTGCTTGACCGCGCCGATTATGAGTTCGCACGAGACTTCATCCGCACGCATGACCTGGCGAGAAGGTGTGGACAGATCCTGCTTTCGCCGGCGTTTTTAAAGGCTCCCAGTGAGGAACGTTCGGCCGAGAACTTTGCGCTCGACCCAAGACTAGTGGTGGACTGGATGCTTGCGGATGGCTTACCCGCGCGGCTAAGCCTACAGATCCATAAGTTCGTCTGGGAGCCGCGGAAGAAGGGTGTTTAGAGCAAACTCCCTCTCGCTATAGAGGTGTCCTCTCGACCGGAGGTCGCAGCCGCAGTGGAGAGATCTGTAGTTAGGTGGCCGAAAACACAGATTCCTTTCGGGAACGACAAACAGAAAAGCTGCACGTAGTTTGTTACAGAGCCGAACACTCGTCGATTAGCTAACCTGCGTTCCGGTCTCACTTGAATACGTTCGCTGCCGCCAGCCCACGGGCTTGCCGAAGAGCTTGCGGCCGAGTGCATACCATTGCACGCCGAGCAGCAGAAGAATGCCAACCGGATGCAGCAGAGCGGAAGAGAGCGGCTGGCGAAAGCGTCGCACCGCTAAAAGTCTGGGGAGATAGCTTGCCAGCAGCAGAATGCCAATGGACGCCATCAAGGGCCAGACTGGATGCCCCGGCCCCGCGTGCACATCAGTCCCGACAAAGAACAATGCAAGGATCCAGCGGCATAGAAATAGTGCCGCGAGCAACGCCGGTAACACCTGACCCAATAACAATACGATCGACAAGGGAACGATCTTGCCTGCGGTCGCGATGCCTTCGGTGGCGTTCTTGGCCAGGCCCTGCCATACCTTGGTGGCTGAATCGTACATGCGCACGCTGGCCAGTGCGGTGATATCGGCGATGTCGGTCTTGTGGCCGGCGCGGCGCAAGGTGCGTGGCAGCAGCAGGCCGTCGTGCATGGTTTCGCGGATGGCTTTGTGGCCGCCGCTGGCGAAGTAGGCCTCGCGCTCCACCATCATGAACTGCCCGCATCCCGCCGCCGCGGAAGGGACCGTGCCGCGGCGCATGGAACCCATGGGAAGAAATCCGAGCAGCACGAAATGGATCAAGGGCAGCAGCAGCTGCTCCAGCCATGTCTTCGTGATCAGCCGTGGAAAGCCGGAGACGAGCGCGGTGCCGGTGTTTTCACGAAAGGCGGCCATGCGCGCGAGCAGATCGGGCTCAATGCGTACGTCGGCATCCAGAAAGACAAGGACAGGCTGCGTGCTTTTCTGCGACAGGGTCCAGCAGGCATGCTGCTTGCCGTTCCAGCCGGGGGGCAGCCCATGGCCTTGCACAAGATGCACCCGAGAATCGTTCGCCGCGAGTGCGCGGACGATCTCGCCGGTACCGTCCGTCGAATCGTCATCGAGCACCAGCACCTCGAGCGCAACATCACGGCTGGCAAGCACGCAGCGGAGCGCCGCACCGATGTTTGCCGCTTCATTGCGCGCGGGAATCAGCACGGCTATCCGTGCGGCCACCCGCGATTCTTCGGCCGTTACGACAGCTGGAGGTGGACGATACCGGCGCAGATTCACACAAAATAACAGCGCCGGCCAAACCGCGCATACGGCCGAGACACCGAGAAGGGCTTGCGTAAGCATCGGCGTTATTCTCCCACGCCCGGGTGAATGGCCGTACAGATTCGTTCAGCCATCGGCACGCTGCGTGTGATCGATCTGGATATCCTTGCCGCCAAACAGCACGTGTATGCGCCGTATGAGGGCATAAGCTCCCCCAGTGCCGCGCGCGCCAGTAAATAGTGTCGTGAACGCGCTGGGATCGCGAGCGATGGCCGCCCCCTGCAGGGTATACATCGCGGCGGTCAAGGCGGTCTCCAATTCCCGCGTCACGTGCGCGGTGGGAGCGGTTGCGGTGATCGGCGTCGGCTCTCCGAAGTGCAACAGCGCCTCGGGTAGACGCTCATCCCAGAAGACGTACTCAATCGCCAGGGGAACCAGGGAAATATCCGGTATACGCAAGGCCAGAGCCGCTAACCCGGGCTTAAAAGCCAGCGGGAACTCGCGAACATCCGCAAAGCGCCCTTGTGGTGTCAGCCACAGCACACCGCCCTCACGCAGGATCGCCTCGGCGGTGCGCAGAAACTGAGCCGCTCCGCGCGGCGAGGCCATCTCGACGGGGAATATGCCTAATTTGCGAAGAATAGGGTATTGCGTGAGCGCACGACCGTCCATGGGCGCGTAATGACGCCGCTCCGGCAACAGCAGCTGACCGAGCAACACGACCAGCATGGGATCCCACCACGAGGAGTGATTGCCGTAGATGATCAGCGGCCCGCGGGTCGTGCGAAGGCGCTCTGTACCCTGTGCCTGCACAGCGCGAAAATGACGCCGGAAGTAGCGCCGCACGACCCGCCGAAAGAAGCGCAGAACGAACGGCGAAATGGGTGGTGTCTGCGGTGGAAGCGCCATGCTACTATGCTACGCCGCGTAAGAAGAACAATTTGGAGTCGCCAATGTTTCCCAAGCTCATGGAAGGTATTGCCCTGGTAATCGGCATGTGTATTTTGATGCACGCCTTTTTAAGTGATGGAACCAGCCGGCCCTCAGCAGCTACAGAAGGGCCGGCGGCGGAAGAGGCACGGCCGGCGTCGAGAAAGGGTTTGACCAAGGGCCGAGCCGCGTATCTCCTCTTTGGCAGCAGCCTGCTTGTGTATGGGTTCGCTGAGGTAATGCTGCGCAGCTTCAGCTAGCCCCTGTCTCATGCATGAGTGAGGGCGCGCGCATCCGCCTTTTTGCTGTCCGCATCGAGGGAATCCGCGGCAATCCAACCGGACATCATCACCATCGGCATACCCGGCCCAGGGTGGGCCGCGCCGCCCGCCAGATAGAGTCCATCCAGTTCGCGCGAGCGATTCGCCGGTTTGAATGCGCCCTGAAAAACGCCGTGCGAGCTGATGCCGTAGATGGCTCCGTTGAGCACACGGTAACGCTCGTGAATGTCCTGCGGGGTGAGCGCGCGCTCAAAGACGATGCGGTCTTCAATGTCGTGGCAGCCGGCGGTGCGCTTCAGCTTGTCGAGAATTACCTGACGGTACGCAGGGAACATCTTCGTCCAATCCTGGCCGGGGCGGAGGTAGGGTGTGTGCACGAGCACATACATGGCCTCGCCGCCCGCGGGGGCGCTGTCCGGGTCCGTTGCCGCGGTGCAGGCGAGATAGCAGGTAGGGTCGGGTGCGGGAATGCCGAGATCGTAGATGGCATGGAACTCCTCGTGCGGGTCGCGCGAGAAGACGAAATCATGGTGTGCGAGATGCTCGTAGCGCTGCTTTAGACCGAGATAGAGTACGACGCCGGAGCAGGCAGGCTCATACTTACGCGCGTGGTCGAAGGTACGGTGGGCCTTGGTACCCTGCATCAGCTCCCGATGGGTGCGGACGGCGTCGGCGTTGCTGAGGACCGCGTCGAAGCGATACTGTTCGCCCGCCGTGGTCTCGATGCCAGTGACGTGGGCGTGGCCGTTTGTGCCGGACTGCAGGATGCGGGCAACGTCGGTGCTCGTATGGAAGGTGACGCCGAGTTCCTTCGCCAGCTTCACCATCGCCTCCGGCACGGCCCGCGTGCCGCCCATGGGGAACCAGATGCCTTCCTGCATCTGCATGTGGCCGATGGCGGTGAGAATCGCAGGCGAAGCATCCGGCGAGGAGCCCACATACTGCACCATGTGGTCGAGCATCTGCGCGGTCTCGGGCTCAGGGATGAACTCGCGGATGGTACCGGCGACGGTCTTGCCGAGCCGCATACGCATCACGTCTTTCAGCACCTTGATATCGAACGCGCCGCCGATATCGAAGGTGTCTTTCATGTTGCCGACGCTCTTCCAAAAGAAGAACTTGTCGGAGATCTCATGCAGATCCTCTGAGAGCTGCATCAGGCGCTTGTAGCCCGCGCCCATGCCGGGCCAGCGTGCTTCAAGGTTCGCGGCCATCTTGCTTTCATCGTCAAGCAGGTCGATGGTGGCCCCATTGTCGAAGAAGCAGCGCCACTGCGGGTCGAGCCGCACCATCTTCACGTAGTCATCGAGGTTTCGTCCGGCCTCGGCGAAGATCTTGCGCAGCATCGACGGCTGGATGAGGATGGTCGGCCCCATGTCGAAGCGGAAGCCCTCCTCCTTGAGCTGCGCGGCCTTACCGCCCAGCCAGGGATTCTTTTCAAAGACGGTGACTTCGTGCCCACGCGCGGCCAAAGTGCAAGCCGCTGCCAATCCTGCCAGTCCTGAACCGATCACTCCAACACGCATAAGAAACTCCTAAACCCGGAACTGTTACCGTCGCAGCCCCTTTGAGAGCGGAACTGCTTTACTTGTGTGTCTAAGGAAGGTCCCATTGCGTCCTGAACATTCCCTTGGTGGGCTAAAGCCACCTTCAAATTGTTGCGCTTATGGTGGACGTATACGTCCGCCTCTAGTGCTTACGCGCGCCCACCGCTATGGCACGCATGGATCGGAATCGCGAGGCGAGTGAACCGCCGTGCAAGAAGCCGATAACTCCCAGGAATAGCGGCATCTCACGAGGCCCTACGGCCTTGTACTGTCGCGTGGAGGCCTTATGGCGCACGAGTACAGTTTTGGCCGCGGTCATTTCAAGCAGGCCTTCGGCACCGCGCGTCGAGCCGAAGCCACTGCTGCCACGACCACCGAAGGGCACGCGCGGGTCCACTGTAGGCGCGATGACATCGTTGACCAGCACCGCTCCAACCCGAAGCTGTTTACCCAGCGCTCGCGCTTCCCGCTCGCCGCCGAAGATAGCGGCCGTGAGCGCGTAGGGGCAGTTATTGACGAAGTCGCTGATGTGCAAAACGGAAGGCGCTTGGAGGATCGAGAGCACCGGGGCGAACACATCGCTGCGGGCGATGGACATGTCCACACGGGCGTCTTCGATCAGCAAGGGACGCTGCGCTTCGGGCTGGAACGCGCCAACGATATGCGCACCCTGCGCCATGGCCTCATGCAGCAGCCCATGGAGTGTCTCTGCGGTGCGCGGCTTCAGGGCGACCGGTGCTACTGCACGGAGAGCAGCGTCGAGCAGCGGACGCAGGGCAATCATCGTCTCGCGCGTGGCCACCAGCCGGCGTGGCGACATGCAGACCTCACCGCCATTGATGCGCAGACCAAAGGCGATTGCCTCCGCTGCGGCCGCAAGATTCGCCGAAGGCAGCACAACCACCGCGTCAGCACCTGAAAGCTCCATCACCGAAGGGGTCGCTGTTTCCGCGAGCTTGTGCATCACCTGTTGTCCGCTCGCAAACGAGCCAGTGAAAACGACCTTGTCGGGATGCTGCGCCAAGGCGTTCTGTGCCTCCTCGAGGCTCTCCCCAGTGACCGACATCACCCCCCGCGGCAGCCCGCTTTCACGCAAACAGTGCGCAACGAGCGAGGCCACACGTCCCCCGCCCGTGCCGGGTTTCCAGGTAACCGCATTGCCGGCCGCGAGTGCCTGCATGGCCTGTACGCCGGGAAGAAAGAGCGGAAAGTTTGCGGGCCCGATAACAACCACGTGCCCCAGCGGCACACGTTCGATCTCGGCCTGCACGCCGGTGAGCCACACCGGTCTGCCTGCCGATCCCAGCTTTTGCGATGCGAGTATCTTAGCTGCCCGGCGTTCCAGGAAGCGTATGGCATCAAGTAGGGGAAGAACTTCGCTGACCAGCGTGTCGGCTTGGGTGCGATGCAGGTCGGGGGAGATGGCTTTTGCGAAGCTCTCGGCCTGGGTGGCGATGGCGTGGCGCGTCCGGCGCAGCACCTGCAACCGTTTCACCAAGGGAAAGGCGGCCCAACGGCGCTGCGCTTCCATAAGAATCGGTGCCCCGGCCTGCGCCTTGAAGGCCTCACAGCCCTCTTCACAGCCTGCGATTTCACGGCCTTCGAGGCGAGAGTCTTGCGAGGAGGACAAACTGCTTGCTTCCTCCCCGTACCCTACTCGCGGTTCAGCAACCGCACTCATGACGCAACCTGCATAAGGTCTTCGCGGAAGGCGCCTTCCGCCGAGCTGTGCCACTGCGGCTCAATGCCGAGATCCTCCAGCAGCAGCCGCGACGAGATACGTGCCGATTGAAAAATCACAGGCAGCCCCGACCCTGGATGGGTGCCGCCGCCAACCAGATACATGCCCTTTACATCCTCAAAGCGATTGTGCGGACGGAGGTGCAGCATCTGCGTAAGGGAGTGCGCCATGGAGAAGGTCGCGCCCTTATGCAAGCCGAACTCCTCGCGCCAGCCGGAGGGCGTAAGTATGCGTTCGGTGCGAATACGCTCTTCGACGCCGGTCAAACCGATCTTTTCAATCTGCTTTAGCGCCAGCGCACGGAAGCGAGCCTGCTCCCCGGCCCAATTGATTCCGTTTACCTCATGCGTTACAGGCAGTAATACATAAAGGGTCGAGTGACCTTTGGGGGCGAGCGTCGGATCCGTGATGCTTGCGTTCTGGACATAGAAGCTGGGCTCCTCGGAGAGCCGGTGCGCATTCTCAATGTCCTTCAGGTTCTGCTTGTAGTCTTTGGCCAGATAAATCGTGTGGTGTGCGACATCGTCGTAACGGCCTTCGATCCCGAGATACATCATGAAGGTTGAGCAGCTGAAGCGCTTGCTCGCAATGCGATCGTCCGTCCAGCGCCGGCGGTGCTTGCCGGGCAGCAGCTTACGCATGGCATCGGCAAAGTCGGCGTTCACCACCACGGAATCCGCGTGCAAGGTGCGCTTGGATGTGCGGACACCCCGTGCTTCGCCGTTCTCTACCAGGAGCTCCTCAACGGGTTCGTCCATAAGCACCTCCACGCCCATGTCGGCGGCGATGCGCGCCATGGCAGAGGTAACCGCTCCGCAACCGCCAACCGGGTGGAAGACGCCGTGCTCGTACTCAAGAAACGACAGGATGGAAAAGAGGGAGGGACAGCGAAACGGGCTCATTCCCAGATACTTCGACTGGAAGCTGAAGCCGAGCCGGATGCGCTCGTCGGAGAAGTGTGTGCGCAGGTCGCCGTCCAAGGAGAGCCACGGCTTCAATAGCGGCAGCAACTTGAGCATGTCCGGCTTCAGCAGGTCCGTCCAGCTCTCAAACGGGGATTCGAGGAAAGGCAAAAAGCTGGCCAGTTTCTTGCGGTTGCGCTCCAAAAAGCCACGGAACTTCTCCGCATCCAGAGGCGAGATCTGCGCGATCTGCTGCTCCATCCTTTGGATATCGGGTGTCGCATCCATCTGTCCGCCGGAGCCGAAGATGAGCCGGTATTGCGGATCGAGCCGCTTCATCGGCACCTCGCGGTCGAGGTCATAGCCGGCATCGGAAAAGATTTCCTTGAGCACGCGAGGGTACAGAAAGAAAGTCGGGCCAATGTCGAACTTGTAGCCGTCCTGTTGCAGCGTAGCGGTGCGGCCGCCCACGCGGTTATGTTTTTCAACCAGCGTCACGCGCACGCCGGAGCGGGCTAGAAGCATGGCAGAGGCGAGCCCACCCGGGCCCGCACCCACGATCACAACATGTTTCGATGAGCGGTCACGACCAGAAGCGTAGGGCATTCCTGAGCAGATTCCTATGGCGTACAAGCACGAGTGTAGCGCGGGAATATCCCGCCAAAGACGCTGGATCGAGGCAAACTATGTCCTCGGCAAACCTTTCGGGAGAAGCGATGCGCGGCATAGAAACGAGCTGTTCGTACATCGCACTTTGCGACGCTTATCGAACCTTCTCCTCTTTCTAGTCCAGCGCACTGCGCACGAAGCCGCGTACCTTTTCTGTGACCACGCCATAGATCATGTGCGTGGTGGCTTCGCTGGTGTGTTCGCGGAAGCTGTGCTGCTCGGGTGGCTCCGACAGCCCGAGCGCGGGCAGGGCACCCTCATGGGTGAGACTCATCAGCGTGAGCCCGAAGGCGGCTCCACCCCTGGCCGTAACCTTTGGGTACAGCTCAGCCAGTACGCCGTAGAATCCACCGGCGACAGCTCCAAACACCCAATGGATCGTCTCACTGGCAATCTCTTTGGTGTGTTCATCCAAAGGATGGCCGGCAATCTTTTCGGCAGTGACCTCGGGCGGCTCGGGTTCGCCATGGATGCGCGGAGGGTACACCTTCTCTGCCAATGATTTGGCGGCGGTGGCCAATAGTCCACCCACGATGCCGGCGACCAGTCCTTTTACCAGCGATGATGTGTCTTTACTCTGTTCCAGGCTCACAATATTCCTCAACTCAAGAGGTCAGATGCGGCTTTGGGCAGACGCGTTCTCCCCGCGAAGTGTGGCCCTGTCCACAACATAAAAGCCGGGGGCAGCTTCACCTGGCCTTCCGAAAGCCGTTATATGCCGAAAGGAGCTGTTCCGGACGAAAGGGATGTTTCATCCCGCGTGACTCGATCTGTATCGAGTTCGTCATCGTCGAGGGCATCCTCATCGGTGCCCGGAGCGAGGTCGCCCTCATCCTGATCTTCCTCTTCCGCGGGATCGTCCACGCTGAGCAGGGCCAAAGAACAGGGCGCGGACGAGATTTCGATCTCGTCCGCGGTTTCTCTACTTCTCATCCTCTTCCTCGTCGTCCTCATCGTCGTCCTCGAGATCATCATCGTCGAGATCGTCTTCGTCCTCTTCGTCGTCATCCTCATCTTCGGTTTCGACGTCTTCGAACTCATCGTCATCGTCGTCCTCCTCTTCCTCGTCGTCCTCTTCGACATCGTCGGTGTCGCGGGCTTCGAGGGAAGGACGGTTGCGTATCTCCTCGCGGTCGCTGCGGGTTTGCAGGTTCTCGCTGGAGCCATCAACGGTCGGGTTGCTGGCGACGAAGGTCGGGTCGTTCTCAAAGGTCGCCGTGGAGTCGTCGCCTATCAGCTTGTTCATCGCTGCCGCGCTATCGGTCGCGGGAAGATCCTGATTTATAGCCATCTCAATTCTCCTGGTGGCGGGTCGCTCCCACCTCCCGGCTTGGATGCAGGAACACGGCGGAAAAGGCAGCCTGTCCAGCGGTTTCCGTTTTCGTGCGATTGACGACATCGCAGCTGCGGCGTGAGAGCGCAACGCGAGCCGCCCAGGTTCGCGAGCTATCTCGATTTCCGGCAATCTGGAAGGCTCTAGCCGTTGATCTGAGCGCGTACAGCTTGGGCGTGAGTAGAGGATTTATCGTCGCTTCAGGAACGATATATAGCAAGCTGTTTGCTTTACGGCCATTCCACCCAGATGGGGGTGTGATCGGAGGGCTTCTCCCCGCCTCGCGGTCCTTTATCGATCTCGCAGCGTTCAAGCTTGGCGGCCAGCGCAGGGGAAAGCAGGAAGTGATCGATGCGGATGCCGCGATTGGTCTCAAAGGCGTTGCGGAAGTAATCCCAATAGGTGAACTGCCCCTCGGCGCTCGGGTGCAGGGCTCGAAAGGCATCGGTGTAGCCGAGCGATAGCATGCGGCGATAACGGGCGCGAGTTTCGGGTTGAAACAGGGCGTCACGCGTCCAGGACGCGGGCTTGTGGCAGTCAATGTCTTCGGGGATGACGTTGAAGTCGCCGCCGATTACGGTCGGTATCGGGGACACAAGCCACTCCGCCATCTGCTCGAGAAAGCGATCCATCCAGGCAAGCTTGTACTCAAACTTGGGAGTGCCGATCGGATTACCGTTGGGGAGATAGATGTTCACCACGCGCAGCTCACCGGTGTCGGTGTAAAGTGTGGTTTCGAGAAAGCGGGCGTGGCTATCCTCAGCATCGCCTGGCAGGGCCGTGCGGACCGTTTCAAACGGCTGGCGCGCAAGCACTGCGACACCGTTGTAGGTCTTTTGCGTAACCGCGGCGCTGCGGTAGCCGAGGGCCTCAAAGACCTCCGCGGGGAAGTCGAGGCCTTTAAGCTCCTGGAGCAGCAAAGCATCGGGTCTGTGTTGCTCCAGCCAGGCCGTGACCTGCGGCAACCTTGCGCGGATTGAGTTTACATTCCAACTGGCGATCCTGATGGGCGTTTCCCCCTGCACACGAAAGGTTCGATGCGGGTGCGACGGTGGCCGGCTTGGCTGCGCTCTGAAGGCCGTAGCCGACTAGATTCTGCCCCTCCTGGGGGAGCCCTTCTGACCCTCCTGTTCGCGTCGGACTGATGTCTTATTGACTCATGAGTAACGTAATCAACCCGTCAACGGCAGACGCGATCCGCATGCGTCTGCAAGCTGTTTGCACCTTTCATTGTGCCGTCATGCGTTCCGGCGATGAGCGCCTGCGGGCAGCCATGGCCGAATACCAACAGGCCATGCGATGTGGGCAAGAAGGACAGGCCGCTTAGGTCTTTGCGCTAAGCTTTGCCTTATGCGAGAGCCGCAAGCGCTTTCGGAACAGTGTGGAGCAGATAGCGCCAACCCAGTCGGTTCCGACTCCCTTACGCAGGTTGCCGTGCTGATTCCGGTTTGGCAGCCGCAAGACGTTCTGCTCTCGCTGGTTGCCGAGCTCTCGAGGCTTGGCTTCGGATGCATCTTGGTTGTCGATGATGGCAGCAGCGGCGCATCTCGGCGAATCTTTACCAAACTCTGCGCATTTCCGAGTGTCGAGACTCTGCATCATCCCGTGAATCGGGGCAAAGGCAGAGCCTTGAAGACAGGATTTAGCCATCTACTTAAAGCATATCCTGAGCTCATAGGTGTGGTGACGGCGGACGCCGACGGCCAGCATGCCGCAAACGATATTGGGCGGGTGGCGCGTGCGCTGCTTGCGGGTGGCGGACGGCCGGTGCTTGGTGCGCGTCGTTTTGATGGGCGGGTTCCGCGTTTCAGCCGGATCGGCAACCAAGTCACGCGAAAGATCTTCGGGCTGGTCACGGGTGCGTGGCTATTAGATACCCAGACGGGCTTAAGGGGCCTCCCTAGCGGGATTTTGCCTGCACTGCTGTCGCTTCCCGGCGAACGGTATGAGTACGAGACGGTGATGCTCGCGCGCCTGTGCCGCTCGACGCAAAGCCCGATCGAGGTGCCGATCGAAACGATCTATCTCGACCGCAACAGCAGCTCGCACTTCCATCCGGTATGGGATTCATGGCGCATTTATTTTGTGCTGCTGCGTCTCTGTTTGCAGCGCCTGTTGCCAGGCGGCCGAAGGCATTCAGTTTAGCGCGCAAGCGGGCTACTTGGCTGTGCGAGCGGTCGCTGCCTTTTGCTGCAACGCCCACGCGAGATTGTTCTGCGCCAGCTGAAATCCGGGCTTGAGCGCGACGGCTCTTTGCGCCGCGGCGATCGCCTCGTCCCAGCGCGCGAGCGCCGCATCATCCGCGGCGATGTTATTCCATCCCTCTGCCGATGCCGGATTCAGCATCAGTGCTCCCTGTGCCGCCGCTATGCTTTCCGTGTATCGCCGTTGCTGGTACAAGGCGAGGGAGCGATTGATGAGGTCCGCTTCCGAGGTCATCGAAGCGGCATGGTTGCTGCCCGGTACATCGGAGTTTGCAATGCCCCGTTCCTCGTTTTGCTGCGTGAGAAACCAACGCAGATTATTTTGCGCAATGTCGAGATGCGGGTTCAAGGCGAGCGCCTGCCGTTCTGCCGCAATGGCACCTTTCCACTGCCGCAGCGCACCGCTGCCTGCCCCGACGTTATTCCAGGCCTCCGCGGAGTGTGGGTCTATGCGCAGGGCCTGCTCTGCTTCCTCGACGGACCGCTGAAATTGCCCGGCGCGGTATGACGCGAGCGAAGCATTGATCAGATTGGCGATGGGGCTCGGAGTCGGTGCGCGAAAGCTGCCGTTCGCGATGGCGAGCGCCATGGTGTCGGAGGGAAATAGAGCGATCGTACGCAGCGCAAGCTGATGCGCCGCAGACGGATTGCCTATTTTTTCGTAGGCCTCCAACAAAAGATCGCGCTGCATCGCTCGCTGCGGATTTAGGCGCACCGCAGTGGCAAGTTCTGTGACGGCCTCGGCAGTGCGATCCTGGCCCAGCAGCCAGCGGCCATAGAAGGCATGGGTGGTGTCATCCGCCGGCGCAAGGGCGATAGCGCGCACGAAGTGCTGCTCCGCAACGGCGTTCAGCGTGGGCCGGCCCTGCGCTGCGAGAAGGCTGTTTACGACCCCTAAGTTGATTTCAAGCGTGGGATATCTCGGGGTGTACTCCAGGGCGCGCGTGTATAGTGCGAGTGCCTGCAATAGATCTCCGGCGTTCATCCGGGTAAGGCCATAGATCATCAGCCCGCGCCCATTGTGCGGCGATTTCTCCACATCGTCGGCCCACAAGGTGTCCTCTGACCGCCACACGGCATTCCGGCGATGGGCACCATAGCCGTATCCACACAGGCATAGCACGGCGAAGGCATAGGCTGTTCGCGGCAGAACGGCAGAGCCGCGGCGTGTATGAATTGCAAGCTCAACCTGCAGACGTTGATAGAGAAGATAGGCACACCATACGACCGCAAGCATCAGTCCGGGAAAAGCGAAGAACGTGCGGTGATCGTTCTCGACCTCACTGAGCGGGTAGAGGGAGGTCGGTAATTCTGTGAGGACGAACCATAGCAGGCCAAAACAGATCGGATAGAGAATCCTACGTTTGGATGTGTAAAGAATTGCTGCCATGAGCAAGAAGACAAAACACAGTCCTGCGATTGCCGCAGGCTGCAACGAGGAGAATGGCTGGAGGTCGGTGTCCACATTTAAGTGCAGCGGCAAAAAGAGCGAGCCGACGTAGCGTAGAAGTACGTAGGGCTGCGTCAGCCTGTACTGCGCGGGTGAGAGGATCGACGGCAGAAATGTTCTGGGGGTCATGGCGGCCTGCAGCCAAAGCAGCATGGCCGCAAGTGCGCAGGATGGGAGGGTAGCCAGTACGCTTCTCCGCAGACATTGTGTTGCGGAGGAAGCGGTTGCCTCAAAAAGAATTACATAGAAGAACAGCAGCGCGGGAAACACCAATGCCGGAGGCTTGGAGAGCATTGCCAGCGCGAAAGGTGCAAGATAGAACCCATAACGGCGCTGAGCGGGGCGGCTTGCAAATAAATAGAGCGCTGCAACGCAGCCCAGGGTGCAATACAGATCGCCACGCTGGATAATGTAGTTTACGGTCTCAGCCGTTGCGGGATGGAACCCAAACCAGGCAGCGATGGCCAGCGCGAGCCAGCGATTCGCCGGTGAGGGTTGCAAGCGATCAAGCAGTTGTTCAAAGAACAAATACAACAACGCAACCAGCAGGAGAAACCAGACAGTTGTGCTGAGGTGAAAAGCGAATGGCGAATACCCATGCCCCAGTGCATAATCTACCGCTAAGGATGCCGTAACTACCGGCCGGTAGGTTTGGTTTGCCGGCAGAACGCTGAAGGCTGTCGTGTCCGTGAAGATGCGACGAAGATTGCCCAAGGAACGGACCGCGGGATTATCCGTAATGGTATGAAAATCGTCGAAGTGGAAGCCGTTTAAGAATGAATTGGAATAAACGCAGAGAATGGCCAACAGCACGATGCCGAGAGGAAGATGTCGTTTGCTCAACATGCGGACCCATGGGCATGATAACGGGATTGGGCAACGGGATAGAAGCTTCGCAATATACGGTTCAGGCTTAGGCACGAAAGAATCTGCCGCGAAAAGGATTGGGGAAAGATGAATCTTGCTGTTCGTTTCAAAGTTGTAGGTGCGGCAGTTCTAGTTGTTTGTGGATGCTGGGCAGGTGCTGCGCAAAGCTCGTCCTCGGGGATTGCGGAGGGAGCCAGCCTCATGCCTGAGCCTGCGCACGTCGCCGCCGGCACAGGCCGTTTCGTTCTTACGACCGCTCTTTCGGTCACCATGATGCATTTCCACGACGCTCGTCTGGATGCGGCGGTGGTGCGGACGCTGGAACAGATGCGGCGCAGAACCGGCCTGCCGCTCGGGGCTGATCCCACAGACAACACACGTGGCAGCGATGGCCAATTGACCATTGACGTAACTCGGTCAGGCGAGACGGTCCAGTCGCCTGACGAGGATGAGTCCTATGTGCTTCGGGTAATGCCGGACAAGTTATCGCTTACGGCCCCGACTGTCGTTGGGGCGCTGCGTGGACTCAGCACGCTCGTTCAGCTGGTGCAGGCTGACGGCGGCAAGTACACGCTGCCTGTTGTCACGATAAACGATAGCCCGCGTTTTCGATGGCGTGGCCTGATGGTCGATTGCGGGCGTCATTTCGAACCGGTCAGTGAGCTCAAGCACACCCTGGATGGTATGGCTGCGGTGAAGCTGAATGTATTCCACTGGCACCTTACCGAGGATCAGGGATTTCGTATACAAAGCAAAGTCTTTCCCAAGCTCACAGCTCTTGGTTCTGATGGACTTTTTTACACACAAGACGAGGCGATGGAGATCGTTCGCTACGCCCGAGAGCGTGGCATCCGTGTTGTGCCTGAGTTTGAGATGCCGGGGCACTCGACGGCTTGGCTGGTGGCGTATCCGGAGTTAGCCAGCGGCCATGCTCCTACGGCCATTCGGCGTGAGTTCGGCGTCTCTGATGTGGCCCTGGATCCTACGCGCGAAGAGACATACGCATTTCTCGAGCGCTTTCTTGCTGAGATGGCCGCAATCTTTCCCGATCAGTACATGCACATCGGCGGGGACGAGACAGTATCTCCTGATTGGAAATCAGATCCACGTATCCAAGCCTTTATGCGCGCGCATGCACTGAAGGATTCCAATGCATTACAGGCATACTTCAACGGGCGTGTCGTGGCCATTCTGGCTCGCCTGCAAAAACACTTGATCGGCTGGGATGAAATCCTCAATCCTGCTCTCCCGCGAGACGTCGTTGTGCAATCGTGGCGTGGTGAGGAATCGTTGGTCCAGGGAGCGCGGCAGGGCTATCAGGGGATACTTTCGGCGGGTTATTACCTGGATGGCATGAAGTCTGCGGGAGAACACTATCGAGTGGATCCGTTGCCTTTCACCGCTGCGCTTTCGGCACAGCAGCGAACCCTGGTTTTGGGTGGCGAGATATGCATGTTTGGCGAGCACATAAACGAGTTCACCCTGGATTCCCGCATCTGGCCCAGGGCCGCGGCTATCGCTGAGCGGTTCTGGTCTCCGGAAAGTGTGAATGACGTGAATGATATGTATCGCCGGCTTAACGGGGTTTCCGTTCAACTGGAATTGTTGGGGCTGCAGCATTTAAGGCAAGAGGACACGGGCCTTCGCCAACTAGCGGGTACGGAAGATATCGCCGACCTTCGCGTCTTTGCCTCCGTATTCGAGCCGGTCAGCTTCCACGAGCGTTATGAGCAGCAGAAGACGTCGCAACTGACAGTGCTTGACCGTTTCGTCGATGCTGTGCGACCGGATCCGCCTTCACGAATCTATGTGGAACAAACTGTGCACAGCTTTTTACAAGCGCCTCGGGGGGATACAAAGGATCGCGATGCGCTGATGCAGTTCTTTACATTGCATCGCGATGCTGTTTCAAACGCTCGCGCACAGATAGCAAATTCTCCTCTGCTGGCCGACATGTCTGTACGAGCTAACGAGTTGCCGCCCCTGATGGATATAGGTATGGAGGCCGTGCGCCTGCTTTCTTCCGGGCAACGCGGGCCGAAAGGCTGGAAGATGGCGAAGCTGGCGCAGGTGCAAGAAGCTCGCAAACCATCTGCCATCGTACGCCTTACCTTCCTTGATGCTTTAGCGCAAATGATTAACGCAGTTGCGGATTGAGTCACAGATCTACGGCTTAGTTATTGTGCAAGGAAAATCCAGTGACCACGATTTTCATCGCGATCACTGGATCAAGACCTGCACAAGCTAGAAGGAATACTTCAGAGCGAATTGCAGATTGCGTTGACCTTGGGAATTGTTGACCAAGCCGAAGTTATTGCCGATTGCCGATACGGGGCCGTCCAGAATCGGGTGGTTCAAGACGTTGATTGCCTCTGTACGGAACTCCAGCGTTTGGTGCTCAAAGATGTTGAAGTCCTTGAAGACGCTCGCGTCCACCGAGGCCATTCCTGGTCCGGTGTAGGAACCCACTGCGCAATTGCCAAAGCCGCTGATCGGCTGAGTGACATTACTTGAGCCGAACCAGGTGTAACCCGGAGTCGCGGCGGGGGCGGCGATCTTACCCTGAATGATTGGAGCTCCGGTGCAGTTGGCGCGAGCAAAACCGGAGGTGGTCCCGGAGTTATCGGAGGCTTGTGGGGTGAAAGGGAAACCGCCATGAAATTGCAGGATGCTGTTTGCCTGCCAGCCGCCAACGGCGAGATCGGCCACGCGGCCCATGTGTGCACCGATCAATTTACCGCGGCCAATTGGCAAGGCATAGGTGACAAAACCATTGAACACATGCTTCAGGTTCTGGTCGCAACGGCCGTAATCAGCGCCTGGGTTGTAGGTATTTTGGAAGAAGAAGTGGTTGTTGCCGGCTTGCGTCGAGCCGGCTGCGGCGTCGCCATATTGGGCATAGAAGCCCGAGGTGTTGCCGAGGCATTTCGAATAGGTGTAGTTAGCCTGGAACTCCAAGCCCTGCTGCAGCCGCTGCTGAAAGCTGAATTGCAGGGCGTTGTAGTTGGAGTACCCGGTGGATGAAGTGAGGCGGGCCTGCCCGATCTCGCCCTGCAAGGTGGCATCGAGATAAGGGCTAGGTGAAATGGTGCCGTTTGCGTTGAGGACTTTCTGGTTAATCAGAGCGATGGAAGCAAGATGATCGGTCTTCTGTCCCACATAGGCGACTTGAAATGTCGAGAAATTTGAGAACTGATGCTGAATCGCGACATTGAATTGTTGCGAAACAGCTGGACGGATGTTGTTGGGATCGAAGGCATGGATACCAGCACCGGAAAAGCAGGCTGCTGATTGCGCCAGAGCGGTCGCTACCGTGCAGCCGCTCGTGGGAAAGCCGGAGAAGCCTTGGTCCAGCGTCGAGCCCGGTAGAGCAAGTGTGCCGCCGGCATACGTCACGTTGTGAGGCACAACGAAAGGCGGATTTTGGAACAGCAGGTTGCCTGTACCCGTGGTCTCCAGGAAGTTTGACATGCCATAGGCACCGCGTACGACGGTGTTATGCGCGCCGCCCACCTGGTAAGCAAAGCCGATGCGCGGCTGAAAGTTTGTAGGGCCGTTGTACTGGTTATAGAGCACCTGCGATCCATTTACGCCGGCAATGCGAACTTGTCCGGTGAACAGATCGTAATTGGTGGACTGGTTATGTGATTCCCCGCGCGGTGTAATGACCTCGTAACGCAGGCCGAGGTTCAAGGTGAGTTTCTCACTTGCATGCCAGTCGTCCTGAACAAAGCCGGAGTAAAGACTGTTGCGCAGGCTCTTGCCTGTGCCATTGCCCTGACCGACTGTTTGCGGCAGGCCAAGCAGAAAATCGGCTTCGGCCCAGCCGGTCGGGGTAGTGGCGGGCCCTGTCTTTTGAGGCACAAGCACCGAAGGATTGCTGGTGAAAGAACCGTTGAACGTGAAGTCGCCCGCGAGTCCGTCGTTACCGACATAGAGCACATTGGCGCGGTAGTTGTAATACTCGAAGCCCACGTTCAGCGTGTGGTGTCCGCGAATAAGGGTGACTGTGTCTTCGCCTTGCACCACGGTGTCGTGGAAGGACTGAATCAAATTATTGTTGCCGATTGTTGCTGTGCCATAGTTGGCCCCGGCGAAGTTGATGGCCGGCAGAAAAGTCTGGCCGGGCGTCGCACCTGCTATGCCGAAGACTGCCGGCAGATTTTGCCCGGTTGGGTTCGTCGTCAGTTGGGTAACCGGGAAGTAGCTGGTTCCGATGCGGAAGTCATTTAGAAACGATGAATTGAAGGTGCGTGCGTAATCCAGTACGCCGTTATAAAGCGGAAACTGATTGAGGCCGCTACCGTTCAGCGTCTGACTGTTGGTGCTTGGATTGACGATATGTTGCTGCGAATAGCGGCCATATATATGGTCTTTCTGGCTTGCAACCCAATCGATCTTAATGTCTCCCTGATCGGCATTGGTTGGGGAACGAACGACGTTGTTCTGGTTGCCGGTGGTTAGACCGTTGATGGGTTGTGGGTATAGCGTCGAGTTAAGAATCTTCGTCGCTGCTGGGCTGAAGGGGACGTTGACTTGGTTGTTCAGAAAAGGTTGACGGCCGCCGGGCGTGGATGCGGAAAATGGGTTGTAGAGTTGCTGCAATGGGTTGTTGCAAAGGCCCTGGGTGGTGAATCCAGCCGTGCAAATACTCGCAAAGTTACCCTGACGTTCCGCGGTGGTCAGCACGGTGTATTTGTTTACGGTGCCGGGCTGATCGAAACGTGAACCCTGATAGTCGCCAAAGAAGAACAGCTTGTCTTTCTTGATTGGGCCGCCTAGCGTGCCGCCGAATTCATTCCAGCGCAGCAAGGGTTTCAGCAGTGTGCCGTCACGGTTTGTCTGGCCGGGAACATAGGGTTGACCCTTAGTCAGACCGTTGGCCCAACTATTTGCATTCAAGGCGTCATTGCGAATGAATTCGAAGATGCCGCCATGAAAGCGATTGGAGCCGGATTTGATGGTGACGCTGATCACGCCGCCGAGATAGTTCCCGTATGAGGCCGGGGCATTCTGTGAAATGAGATTGAATTCCTGAATCGCGTCCACACTGGGTGAGAAGGCTACATCGTCGTTATCGATCTGGTTGTTATCCATGCCGTCGAGGATGTAATTGTTGGTCTGTTCGCGATTGCCGTTCACATAGGGTCGGCCGACCTGGAAGCTTGCCTGAGCCCCTTGGAACGCGGTCACATTCGTGGAGACTGCACCGGGCGAGAGCAGCGTCAACTGGTTATAGTTCCGCGTCGCCAGGGGCAGAGTCACATTGGCATGCGCATCAAGCACGGTGCCCAAAAACGTCTGGTCGGTTTGCAGCAGGGGTTGGGTGTCGTTGACCTCGACCACTTGGGAGGCTTGCCCAACGGACAGACTGATGTCCACGCGCGCGGTCTGATCCATCGACAGATCAAACGCCGAGCGCTGAGACGTGGTGAAGCCGGGTGCCTCGATCTTCAGCGTGTAGGTACCAATGGGCAGGGGCGAGAGATAGTAGACGCCCGCGGCATTGGTTTTTGCCGGATAGTCGACACCGCGCGTTGTTTCGTGCGCTGTAACGGTTGCACCAGCCACAACGGCACCGGACGGATCGTGTACCGTGCCGGTGATCTTTGAACTCACATCCTGTGCGAGAACGGGAATCGTCCAGAGAAACGCGAGAAGACTGACAAGACACTTGCGCATGTTCACGGTGCACCTCACAAACTTAGTTCTGTGCTGCGGACGAGTTTTCTTCTTTACTTCGGGGATGCCTAGGGCCGATCGTCGTATCGCCTATTTACGACTCATTCACCGGGTGGGTGGAGATAAATGTATAGACAACTGTACCTATTCGCAATGGAATTTTACTCGCGGACTCCTCGCCGGCCCTTTCCTGCACTCATTCGGAGACAACGGCTTTGACCAGATTGCGCGGGCGATCGACATCGATACCGCGTCGCACCGCCAACGTATAGGCCAACAGCTGCAACGGCACCACCTCCAGAATTGGGGCAAGCAGGTCATTGGTTGGCGGAACCGCAAGGCAAGCGTCACAGTAGTTTCCGATCTCGCCATCGCCCTCGGTGGCCAGAACGATCATGTGGGCATCCTGTGCTTTCAGGGTCTTCACCAGCTCCAGCACCCGGGCATAGCGGACCTGGGAGTCGGGGTCGTCGGCATCGGCCGTGGCCAGCACCACAAGGGAGGCGTTCTTGCTGACAAGGGCATTTGGACCGTGTTTCAGCTCGCCTGCCGGGTAGCCTTCGGCGCTTAGATAAGCCGATTCCTTCAGCTTCAAGGCACCCTCGCGAGCGATGGCATAGTGCACGCCGCGTCCGAGGTAGAGCAGCGTATTTGCCCCATCGAGTTGCGGTGCCAGTGTCTCCATGGTGCGTTGCCAGCCAGGCAAGGAGGCCTCTAAGAGTCCCGGCAACTCCGCCAGCCTGCGCCCGTGGGCCTCGGCCGCGCCCAGCGTCATGCGTCCACGCAGCCGTGCCAAAAAGAGTGCCAGCGAGTAGAGCACGGCCAGTTGCGTGGTGAAGCTTTTAGTCGCAGGAATGGCCCGCTCCACGCCCGCCAGCGTGGGCAGGGACACGCCGGCCTCGGCCGCCATGGACGAGCCCTCATTGTTCGTGATGGCAACCGTGGCCAGGCCACGCGTTTTGGCCTCCCGCAGCGCGGCAAGCGTATCGGCGGTCTCGCCGGACTGGGAGATGACGAGCACGCCGGGATTGAGCAGGGAGTGCGTGGAGCGGTAGGTGTATTCGCTGGCGTACTCTACATCGACGGGGATCCCGGCCAAGTCTTCAAGCATGATCTCGCCCGCGAGTCCAGCGTGACGGCTGGAGCCACTGGCAGCGATTACCATGCGCTCGCTTCTGCCAAAGGTGTCAGTCAGGGGCTCGAAGGCCTCAGCGGCGGAACGGCTGCCAGGCCGATAGCGCTCGATGGTTGCGGCGAGCGCGGCGGGCTGCTCAAAGATCTCCCTGAGCATGGCGGGTGTAGTTTCAGGCGCTGGGGGCATGGAAACCTCGGCTTTTTGTTGCTGGATAGCGTCTTGACCTGACCGCACCAAGTTGTCGAGGAGATGAACCCTCGCAAACGGTGTAACGGCTGGCGAATAGATGGAAACCTGTATGGACGACTATACTATTGTTCAACTTCAGACTTCCGGTTGTTTTGACTCCAGGCGAAGGCCGGCCTGTTCTCCCAAACGCGGCTCGCCGCGCTTACGCTTTACCGGTCCACGTGGTATTTCCGTTCGGGGCCTGACGTTAGGTATGGGAAGTGGCACACAACGAGGTTCGCCGCAGCTGTGACAAGAGAAACGATGAGAACCACGATCACAGCGCGCCGGCTCCTTGGCCCCAGCGGCCTTTTGAACTACCCGCTGCTTACGATCCAAGACGGCTGCGTTGTTTCCGTGGAGGGCCTGTCCGCTGCGGAAGCCCTGCGTTGGCCGGCCACACATCGTTTTCCGGAGGCCACGCTGGTGCCCTCCTTTGTCGACGTCCACATCCATGGCAGTGCGGGGCACGATGTGATGGAGGGTACGGCCGAGGCGGTCGACGCCGTCAGTACCTTTTTGGCGCGGCACGGTGTGGGTGCCTATCTGCCGACCACGGTGACGTCACCACGGGACGAGACCCTGCGCTCGCTCGCGGGTTTGGCGCGGCAGATTGGGCGTCAGGGGAAGGAAAGCGGCACACGTGCCATCCCGCTGGGTATACATCTGGAGGGCCCGTTTCTTTCCGTAGCCAAGCGCGGCGTGCATACCGCCGCGCTGCTGGAAGCGCCTTCGCTGGCGTTGTTCGACCGCATGTGGCAGGCCAGCGAAGGCCGCATTCTGCTTCTGACGATTGCACCGGAGCTCCCCGGGGCGCTTGAGCTGATTGCGCATGCGACGGCGCTTGGCATCCGTTGCAGCCTCGGGCACAGCAATGCCTCGGCTGCGGAGGCTCGCGCGGGGCAGGCGGCCGGTGCCGTTTCGGCGACGCACACGTTCAATGCGATGAGCGGCCTCGATCACCGCGCCCCTGGTCTGGCTGCGTTTGTGCTCGATGAGCCGTCGATGTACGCGGAGATCATCGCCGATGGCTTCCATGTGGACCCGATCCTGATGCGCGTCTACCTGAAGTGCAAGGGCGAGGAGCGGGCGATTCTGGTCACCGACGGCATCAGCGCGACCGGCATGGGGGATGGCCGCTACAAGCTCGGCGGCATGGAGGTCGATGTGCGCGAGGGGCGCTGCACCTCCGGCGGCGCGATCGCCGGCAGTGTTCTTACGCTGGACGCGGGCGTTGCGAACTTCATGACCTATACCGGTGCGAGCCTCCATGCAGCGGTGAATGCGGCGTCCCGCAATCCCGCGCGGCTCATCGGTCATGAAGCGGCATGGGGCAGTGTGGAGGTTGGCCGTGTGGCCAATCTGGCTGTGCTCTCCCCCCAGAGGGAGATCGTTACGACCTTTCTTTGCGGCCTGCCCGTGGCCCTTTAGCGCAACGTGAGCTTCAGCGACACCGTACAGCTTGTGTACGGCAAATGCCCTGAAGAGAGTTGTCTAGACAACGCAGGCCCCCGCAGCTTACATACATAGGGATGGTGCCGCGCGGACGTCCGGCGGCCGAGGAGTTCTGCCGTGCGAGGAGTTTCAGCCATGCGAGGCGTTTCTGCTGTAAAGAATCAGCCCCAGGCGTTCGCCTCCGTGCACGCCTTGGATAAGAGCGGATTCGTTCCGCTCTATTTCCAGATACAACGGACGCTGATGGACAAGATCCGCTCCGGCGAGCTGTCGGAGGGCGATCCGCTTGCCTCGGAAGAGGAGCTGGCGCGGCTGCATCAGGTCAGCCGCATGACGGCGCGACAGGCGCTGCACGGCCTGAAATCCAGTGGCTACGCCGTGAGCCAGAAGGGGCGTGGCACCTTTGTGACGAGGCCCAAGATGGAGAAGAATCTCCTGCATCTGCAGGGCTTCACCGAGGATATGAAGCAGCGGGGTATGGTGCCGAGCTCACGCCTGCTGGAGCAAAACGTGATGCCGGCGACAGAGGGGCTCGCCGCAAAGCTGCGGCTCGAACCTGGCGACACGATCATGCATCTTCGGCGTCTTCGGCTGGCCGATGGCATACCGATGGCGCTTGAAGAATCCAACGTGCCGCTCAAGTTTTACCCGGGTGTGGAGCGGGTCAGCTTCGCCCACCGATCGCTGTACAGCGTGCTGCGCGACCGTTACGGGTTGCGTGTGGGCTGGGCGGACGAGGTGATTGAAGCTCTGGCGGCAACGCGCGAGGAGTCCGAGCTGCTGACCATTCCCAGAAAGGCGAGCGTGCTCTCCATCTCACGCCACATCATGAGCACGGGCGATGTGCCCGTGGAGGTGGCCTGCTCCCGCTATCGCGGCGACCGCTATCGCGCGTCGATTCGCGTTCCGGCGATCTCGGGGGAGTAGGCGTTTGAAGTGCCGGCCCCCAGCTCGGACGCAATTGATTTCGATGGCCTATGACCGCTCACCGCGTAGTGCAGGATGTACGCGTAGCAGCACAGCACGATGATGAAGCTTGGCTGATAGCCGAAGCGGTCGGCGAGAAATCCCTGCGCGATTGGAATAACCGCTCCACCCACGACCATGGTGACGAGGATGCCCGAGCCCTGGCTGGTGGAGCGCCCAAGGCCTTTCAGGGCCAGCGGAAAAATGCAGGGCCACATCACGGAGTTGCAAAGCCCGCATAAGACCATCGCCCATAACGCGACCGCGCCGTGCGCCAGGATCGTCATGCCCATCATGGCCAGGGCAAGAAGCGCGACAAAGGCAAGTGCCCTTTGCGCGCGCACGTTCCGCAGCGCCACGAAGCCGATAAAGCGTCCCACCATCGCGCTGCCCCAATAGAAAGAGACATAACGAGCGGCCGCAGTGTGGCTCAGGCCGCCCATGGAGGACTGCCCGAGGTAGTTGATCATGATGCTGCCGATCGCGACCTCCGCACCCACGTAGAAGAAGATGGCAAAGGCCCCCAGCCGCAGTTGCCGGAAGCCCCAAGCGGCGTCGCCGGGCAGTGCGCCCGTCTCACGCTTTTCGATGATCTCCGGCAGCGGCACGAGCGCGGTCAGCAGGGCCATGCCTAGCGCACAGGCCGCAAGCGCGAGGTAGGGTCCGCGGACGGAGTGGGCGAGCTGCGCGGTTGTAGCTCCGGCGGCGATGAAGATGAACACAGCGCCCACCTTGGGCGCGAGCGTCCCTGCGATTGAGTTGAATCCCCCGCCCAGGTTAAGGCGTGATGCCGCTGTCTCGGGGGAGCCGAGCGCGCCGATGTAGGGGTTGATGGCAACTTGCAAAAGAGCCAGACCGCTGCCGACCACGAACAGCGCAAACAGAAACAATGGGTAGGAGATGACGATCGCGGCGGGCTGGAAGAGCAGCAGTCCGAGGCCCATGACGCCCAGCGCGGCGACGATGCCGTTCTTATAGCCGATTCGGCCGACGATCCAGCCCGAGGGTACCGACATCAGAAAATACGCGCCGAAGAAGCAGAACTGCACCAGCAGCGCCGCCACATTGCTGAGGCGGAACATGTCTTTGAAGTGCGGCACGAGAATGTCGTTCAGCGCCGTGATGAACCCGATGCCGAAGTAGAGCGATACCATGAGGGCCAACGGTGCCGGATATGACCGCGCCGGGCCGGCAAGGGCGACTTCTTCTCCGAGGGTTCCTGCAGCCATCGATCTAAGCTCCTCACCATTCGTATAGACGACTATACGTGCTGGGTTAAACGATGGGCACGCCGGGTGTGCGAGCTTCAGACCCGGGTTGCAGCGACGAAGCGTGTCGTAATGGTCTGCGGCCGCGTGATCGCCGAACCGATCACGACGGTGTGCACGCCGGTGCGCAGGGCGCGACTCACCTGTTCGGGAGAGTTCACATGGCCCTCCAGAAACACCGGCACCTTCACGCGGGCAATCACGGTGGCCAGCATGGCCCAGTCCACGACTGCGACTTCCCGGGTGTCGGCGGTGTAGCCGCGCAAGGTCGTCGCGACCACGTCAGCCCCGGCACCTTCAGCGGCCTCCGCCTCCTCGGCTGTTGCGATGTCGGCGCAGACGAGCCGGCCGAGTTCAGCGTGAATCCTGCCGATAAGTGTGGGCCAGGGCTCCGCTTCCTCAAGACGGCGCCGGGTGCAGTCGAGCGCGACCATGTCCGCGCCGGCGTTGCTTATGGCGTGCGCGGCGGCAAAGTCGGGTGTGATATACACCGCGCCTTGCCGGTCGAGCGTCTTCACCAGGCCGATGAGGGGCAGGTCGGTGATGGCGCGAAAGGCGGCGACACGCGCGGCACCCTCCGCTCGCAAACCCCCCGCGCCGCCGAGCAGCACGGAAGCGGCGATCCTGCGCAGGGTGTCGAGGTCATCCAGCGGGTCCCCGCGCGACGCCTGGCATGAGACGACGACCCGGTTCTTGAGCGCGGGCAGGATGTCGTTTTGAGTCACCGTGCTGATTCTCTTTCTGCCAGGGGATCTGCCAAGGACTATCGGTGCGACGGAAGCACGCTCCAAATGGCCGGGTCTTCTTCACCGAGCACCCAGGAGCAGAAACCTTCCAAGCCGTTGCCCTTTACGAGATCGTAACGATCCGCAAAGGTGCGGCGGTCGGTGTAGAAGATCCACTCACGCAGGTGGTCGCGATAGAACCAGAAGAAGGTGGAATGATCGGCTGCATCCCACTGGCTCTGGCCGCCGTAGGTATCGCGCAGATACGCGGCGTCGGGGCCGGAGATGTAGTCCGCGGTAGGGTTCGGCTTTTGTTCGGGTTTTCCCAGGCCGGGGTCGCCCGTATACCAGTGGTAGCCATACAGCGCGATGCCCAAGGAGAGCCGATCCTTGGGAACGAACTGCAGCGCGTAGTTCAAATTTTCATTGACCCAATTCCATCCACCCACGGGGCCGGGCACCGTCCAGCGCGTGTGCTGGTCGTAGGTCATCAGGCACAGCAGATCCACCGAAGACGCCAGCGATTTCAGGTCATAGACGCCGCGCCAGTCCTCGAAGATCCACTTGCCGAAGGGGCTGTTGCCTGGGTGGCCGGGTGCGCCGGGCACAACGGCGATCTGCACCTGCAGGCCCTCGCGATGGAGGATCTCCGCCGATTGTTTCACCAGGGCGGAGAGCGCATCGCGGTCTGTCCAGGCGATGTCTTCGAAATCGAACTGAATACCGGCGTAGCCGTTCTCTTTACACTCGCGCAAAAAGCTGGCATTCATCTTTGCCTGAGCCGCCGGGCTGGCGAGCAGCTTGTGCGCGGCCTCCTTGTCAAACAACGCGACGATCGGAAAGACCGGGATACGCGCGGCCTTGGCCTCGCGCAACACGAGCGGGTTCGGCGTACCTGCCACCAAGCCATCGGCATCGACGCTGTACCAGGTGGGCACCAGGATATCGATCTTGTCACGGTGCGCCTCAAAGCTGTGAACGGAGGCCGCGCCCTCCGTCATGTAAAACATCGCTTTGGGCTGCGCCCCCGCGTCGAGGGCAAGCAGCGTGGTGCCGAGCAGAGCAAGGGTCCGAAGCCATGTCAATGCAATAGTCCTCAAACGATTAGCTTACTTGGGTGAATTATGAGTTGTTTTGTGGAGTTGTCAGTCAATCTATGTGAGTTGTCATTCTGAGCAAAGCGAAGAACCTGCTTTCTCCAAGTGCGTCACGGTATGCAAGCGAAAAGCAGGTCCTTCACTACGTTCAGGATGACAAATTCAATTTAGGAGGACAAAACGAAGTTGCATGACAGATGAAGCCCGGTCCCATCGGTTCAATCTGCTTGCAGCACCTTAGAGCACCAAGGAGGGCGGCAGCTGCTCGACCGCGCTGCCAAAGCTTTGGTTCGGCTCCGGACCCATTTCGAAGATGAGACGGCCGCCGCCCGCGATGTCCGCGTGGCGGAACCACGCTCGCGTCTGCGGCGCACCGTTCAGGGTAAAGGCTTGCACATAGGCGTGTTTGGGGTCGCGGCGTTTGACTTCGATCTCCAGCTGCTTGCCCCCGCCCACCTGCACGGTGGCGCGTTCAATCAGCGGGGAGCCGAGCACGTAGATGCCGCTGACCGGATCGACGGGGTAGAACCCCAGCGCCGAAAGAAGCAGCCAGGCAGACATCTGCCCAACATCCTCATTGCCGGCCATGCCGTCCGGGGCCGCATGATACATCGTGTCCATCAGCGAGCGGACGCGGGCCTGCGTCTTGTACGGTGCCCCCGCGTAGACGTAGAGGTACGCGATGTGATGTGAGGGCTCGTTGCCATGTGCGTACTGGCCGACCAAGCCGGCGATATCGGGCGGTGCATCGGGCGGCAGCGTGGAGGGCACGGTGAACAGCATGTCCAGGCGCTTTACAAATGCCTCGCGGCCGCCATAAAGCTCGATCAGCCCGGCGGGATCGTGCTGGATGCCGAAGCTCGTCTGCCAGGCATTGGACTCCGTGTAGTCGCGCCAGCGCTTGCTATGGCCCATCTCAATGGGATCGAAGGGCGTGGCCCACGCACCATCACGCAACTTGGGCTGCATGAACTGCGTTGCCGGATTGAAGAAGTGGGTGTAATTTTTGGAACGCGCCTGCAGCATGGCGGCTTCGTCGCCCTTGCCGAGCTTCTTGGCGACATGTGCGATCGCCCAGTCGTTATAGCAGTATTCGAAGCTCTTTGAAACCGATTCGCCTTCTCGATCGCAAGGGATGTAGCCGAGCTCGCGGTAGTAGCCGAGCCCCTCGAAGTTCTCCACCAGCGCCCGCTCCGCCATCACCTTGTACGCCGCCGCGGTATCGATACCCGGAAAGCCTTTGTTGATGGCTTCGGCGATGACGCTCGCCGAATGATAGCCGGTCATGGTGCCGGTCTCGGTGCCCTGCAATGGCCAAACGGGCATGCCGCTTTCGCTCTGTTCAGCCATGCGGATAAGGGTATTGGCGAAGTCGGGCACGCGTTCGGGCACGAGCAGCGTGTAGGCCGGATGCGCCGCGCGGAAGGTGTCCCACAGTGAGAAGGTCGTATAGTTGCGGCCACCGGTAGGGACCGTATGGATCGCTGCATCCATCCCGCGGTACTGCCCGTCGACATCGTCGAACAGCTGCGGCCCGAGCGACATGTGGTAGAGCGCCGTGTAGAAGATACGCTTCTGCTCCGGGTCGGCGATCTCCGCGCGCACGCGCCCCAACTGTCCCCGCCAGCGTTCTTCCGCGGCCGCACGCGTTCTCTCAAAGTTCCAGTCCGGCTGCTCGGCACGGAGATTCTTCTCCGCGCCTGCGGCACTGACCCCGGAGATGCCCGTGCGCACGAGGATCGTCTCGTTCGCCTGGGTCTGGAAGTGCAGTACAGCCTTCAGGTTGTCTCCCTCCAGCGCATCGGTGGAGGCGAGCGGCTTATCGCCGGAGTAGAAGACCACCTTCTTCGGCTGCTTGGAGACCTGCAAGGTGAAATAGCAGTGACGGTCGTGACCCCAGGCGCGTGTGACATGCCCGCCGGCGAGGGTGTCGAGGGCAGGTTTTGTCAATTCCGCGGCATACACCGACGATCCACCGTCTGTGAGATAGCTATGGCTGAGATCCACGATCAGCCACGCGTCCCCAGCCTCTGGGAAGGTATAACGGTGCAGGCCGGTGCGCTCCGTGGCCGTGAGCTCGACGTGGACCTTGGGATCCTGTAGATAAACGGAGTAGAAGCCGGGCCGGACAACCTCATCGGCGTGCGAAAAGCGTGAACGGTAGCCCGCGTCCGGGTTCGATCGGGGGCCGGGAGTCAGCTTGACGGGGCCTGTCCCGGCCATCACCAGGAAGTCGAGCAAATCGCCGCATCCGGTGCCGCTCAGGTGCGTGTGGCTGAAGCCCATGATGGAGCTGTCGGAGATGTGGTATCCCGAGCACCAATCCCATTGGTCGTTGAAGGTGTCCGGGCTCAACTGCACCGCAGCGAAGGGAACGCTGGCCCCGGGGAAGCAGTGCCCGTGCCCGCCTGTGCCGATGCGGGGATCGACCCAGCGCAGCGGGTCGCCGCCCTCGGCTGCCGAGGGCAAGGCAAAGGTGGGCAGCGGCAAGGCAGCGGAGGCGCATACGGCGCCGGCGGACTGAAGAAAGTTGCGACGAGAGATCACGGCGGATGCGGCTCCAAAACGGCAGAGGTGCGGAAGCGCCGTTTTTCTTGCTGGCCGGAGAGCGTAGGCCAGCTATGCTCACAGTGTGAAGCAAGCCATCGGCAATGATCAAGACGAACGGAAACTTTGCGCACAATGGACGCAGGCGGGTGCGCTGAACAGAGAGCCAGAGACGACGCTCGCGCTACATACGCCCAGGGAAGCGTCACGGCGAGACTGGCTGAAGGGGGCCGGGGCTGCAGCGCTGATGGCCATGCTGCCCGGGGCTGTGCCGGCGCAGGCCAGCTCGCCTGTGGCGGAGGGACAACGCCCAGCGCCGGCGGATCGGCGCTTCCGCTCCGAGACCGTGGAGCGATTTCTTGCGGAGACGCGTCCGCGCATCGGCTCTGCGACGCTTGGGTCGCTGTTCGTGAACTGTTTCCCCAATACGCTGGACACGACGGTGGAACCCGGCACCTTTGAGGGCAAGCCCGATACGGCGGTGATCACGGGCGACATTCCAGCCATGTGGCTGCGCGACTCCTCCGCGCAGGTGTGGCCGTACCTGCCGCTGGCGGCGAAGGACGATCGGTTGCGCGCGTTGCTGGAAGGCGTGATCCGGCGGCAGGCGCGCTGTTTGCTGATCGATCCCTATGCGAACGCGTTTATGGCCGACCTCCACGCGCCGCCGCTGGAGTGGAGCCGCAGCGACGATACGGAGATGAAGGCGGGCGTAGGGGAGCGTAAATACGAGCTCGATTCACAGTGCTACCCCATTCGCCTCGCCTATGGCTACTGGAAGCGGACGGGCGGCACGGAGCCCTTCGACACGCGCTGGGCGGAGGCGATGCGCCTCGTCGTAACGACCATGCGCGTGCAGCAGCGCAAAGCCGGACCCGGGCCGTATCACTTTCAGCGCAAGGCCGCGACGCCGACCGAGACACTTGGGGAGAAGGGCTTTGGCAATCCGGTAAAGCCGGTGGGGCTGATTGCCTCAGGGTTCCGGCCCTCGGACGATGCCTGCATCTTCCCCTTTCTTGTGCCCGCGAACCTCTTCGCCGTGACCTCGTTACGCCAGCTTGCGAAGATGAGCAGCGCCATTCTGCATGACAACTCCCTGGCCAACGACGCAAACTCGCTGGCCGCGGAGGTCGAAGCGGCGCTGCGGCAACATGCTGTCGCTAACACGCCGGAAGGGACGATTTGGGCCTATGAGGTAGATGGCTTCGGAAGCCAGTCTTTGATGGATGACGCCAACGTGCCCAGTCTTTTGGGTTTGCCTTACCTGCACAGCTCGCCGGATCCAGCGCTTTACGCCCGCACGCGCGCCTTTGTGTGGAGCGAACGCAACCCTTGGTTCTTTCGCGGAAGCGGAGGCGAGGGCATCGGCGGCCCGCATGAGGGCAAGGACATGATCTGGCCGATGTCGCAGATGGTGTACGCGCTGACAAGCAGCTCCGACGCGGAGATCCGGCGTGCACTCGCCACCCTGCAATCTTCGACCGTCGGCACGGGCTTTATGCATGAGAGCTATTTCAAGGACGATCCGAAGCAGTTCACCCGTCCCTGGTTTGCGTGGGCAAACACCCTCTTCGGCGAGCTGATCGCCACGTTGGTAACGACTCGGCCAGAACTGCTGCGGGGTTGAGTGAGTAGGCGGCGAGGCTCATCATTCCGGTGCGCCGCTCCAGCCACGCCGAACATTTTGCTATTCCGTAAATCCTGTACCGGTACGTGCCCGCCACAGCGCGCCATCGATCGGGTCGACCACGCCGGGCAACGCCATGATGCCGTTGAACTCACGGCTCAGCGTCTCGGTGAGCGTGTCGCGCACGAGGCTCACCTTTTCCATGATGCTGCCGGCGAAGGCGAGCGGAGGCAGAAATGAAGGATCGCCGGAGTGCTCGCGCAACCGCCATATCAGCGTGCTGACAACGGCGGAGAGTTCCTCGCCCTGCCCGCGAAGTACCTCCTCCGCGAGGGCATCGCCGGCCAGGGCGCAGCCCGCGACAATGTGAGTCAACTTCGAGAAGTCCGGGGGCGGCATTACGTTGGCGTGCTCCACCAGTTGATAGAAGGAGGCAAGTTGCCAGAACGCCAGCACCGCCGCCTTTAAGGTTGTCGGCCGCCCCGCATCCTCCGCAGCGCAGATGGCGCGCAGAGCCTGCTGGCCGATGCGGTGGCCTGAGCCCTGGTCGGCCAGCGCCGGTCCCCATCCCCCTGCGGTGTGCAGTGTGCCGTCCGGCGCTCGTCCTGCTAAATTGGACCCCGTGCCGGCCAGCACAAGGACGCCCGGCTGGCCGGGGAAGGCCGCATCCAAGGCGATCTCCACATCACCGAGGAGGAACAGGCTGCCACCCACGCGCGCGCCAAATGCCTCGCATAGCCAGTCGGTGACAAGCGGCACAGTGTTGCCCGCGGTGCCGATGCAGGTACGCTTGATCGCCCCCATCGAAATCCCGGTCTGCGTGGTGAGCTGACGCAGTGCTGCCTCGAGATTCGCCGCGGCTGTCTGGGCATCGGCACGCATACGTTTCAGCGTGCCGACGCGCACACGCGTCAGCACACATGTCTCATCGGCGAGCGCGAAATCTGTTTTTGTGGCACCCGCGTCGAGTGCTAGAAAATACGCCATAGATCTCAGACCCTCAATTCGTGGTGGCAGGCATTGCTGCCTCTAAGGGATGCATGGAGCGGAGGCAGCCTGTCCTCTGTAGAGGCTTTCGATGCTCGTATCCTGGCACAGCGTCCACTCTATTGGACAAAGTGAAGATAGCCCCAACGCTCTGGGATGTGCATGTCCACAACGCCCTGCGGTGACCATACCCAGTTATCCTCCTTTGCCTGTCCCGCCTTCCACTCTACCCGGCTGAAGTTGATGCGCCAGACCGTTCCGGCGTGAGGAATCGAGACCTCCTGACGTGGTGTAAAAGCACTTAGCGGATAGGCGATTTCGAGTGTCCACCCCTGATCGATATCTGAGGATTTGTTGAGCGTGCCCTGCACGGCAACCGCGGTGCGCAGGCCTGCGATGTCCCATGTGTTATCGGCGTGTCCGCCCATGCGATAAGGTTTGGCCAGGAAGAGATCCCAACCGGTGTTCGATGCATTCATCTCGAATTCGTAATAACTCGCGGTCTCCGGCAGCGGCTTTAAGAACACCTCAAAATCGTTGTCCTTGAAGATGACCGAATCGTGCGCGGTGAGCGTCGCCTTCACGTCCGGCTCTTCAAGCTGTGCGGCGATGTATAGATACCTGTCATCCCACAACATCTTCGCGCGCGTCTTAAAGCGAGGCTTCGGCTTCGTCGAACCTTCGATATCTACAAAATTACTGGTCCATGCCGCCTGCCGCCAGACTGCGTCTTCTAATTTGCCGTTGATTCCCGGAGCAATCTTCGTAAAGTGGCAGTCGTAGCTGAGCGGCGAGGATGAAATAACATCCCTCTGGAGCACTTGAGGCAACATGGTGGCGCAGGCTACCCCAAATAAACCAGCAAGCCTACCTATTTGCCATGCCATGTTCAAGATTCCTTTGCGGGAGATAGAGCAATTGGTGGGGAGTTCAAGCGATGAGTACGTCCACCCGCGCCTCTTTGAATGCGGCCAACGCCTCCGGCGCGATGGCATCATCGGTGATCAGCGTATCGATGTCCGCCACAGGACAGATCACGGCAGGGCTGACCATGCCAACTTTGCTGGAATCAGCCACGACGATGACCTGCCTGGCACGCCGCGACATTGTGCGAAACACGGCTGCTTCGTCCCCCTGAATGGTGGTTGCGCCGTGCTGTGGATCTATGCCGCAGACCCCGAGAAAGACTTTATCGAAATAAACAAGGGAAAGCGATTCCAGCGCCGCTGGACCGATTAGAGAAAACGCCGCGGGCCAGCGCAGGCAACCGCCGGTTAGCACGGTTTCCATCCCTTCGCTCGCACTCAACTCCATCGCGATATTCACGGCGTTGGTCACGATGTGCAGGCCGGAGCGAAGGCGCAAGGCACGCGCTACCTCGGTTGTGGTTGTGCCTGCCGTAAAACCGATCGCCTCGTTGTCTCGGATCAACGCGGCGGCAGCGGTTGCGATGCGCTGCTTCTCCTGCGCGAAACGATCCTCACGAACCTGAAAGGAGGCGTCGAAGCGAAACGGCTCATAGGTCTGTCCGGCTAACATCGCTCCACCATGGGTGCGGTGCACAAGGCCACGCTCTTCAAGCCGCGCAAGGTCGCGCCGCACACTGGCTGACGACGTGGCGAATGCCTCCGCGAGTTCCTCGACAGAGATCTTGCCTCGACTCAGCAGCAGGTGAAGCATCTCGTTGGCGCGCTTCTCGGTCTTGGGAGCCATGGCTATCCGGCCAGGCTCCGAAGCTCTCGCGCACGGCGATCTGTTGTGAGTGGAGCTTCATTTGCGTGCACGGCATCGAGTGCCTCTCGCAGGGCGCGCACGTCCTCGGATCGCAGTGCTTGGCTCTCTTGGGTAAACAGGGCAGCCGGACGGGACGCATGTTGAGCCGTGCTGCGCGAGGCCCTCTCCTGCGTGAGTGATTGCAGTGCCGCGTGGAAATCGGAGGCTCCTGTAGAGCGCGCAAGGGACTCGACGTTTTCGGCACGCACACCGCCGCCCACCATCACCCGGATACCGTCGCCCGCTGCCTGGACCAGTGCGCGAATCTCCGGCATCGCCTCTGCTGCGGAGAGCTTGCCCCCGGAGGTGAGTACACAATCAGCACCCGTCGCAATCACATCATGCAGAGCACGCCCGAGATCTCGCGTTACATCGAAGGCTCGGTGAAAGGTAACTGCCATCGGCCGGGCGTAGGCGACCATTGCTGCGGTGGCTTCGAGATCCACCTCGCCGTGCGCATTAAGTAAGCCGAAGACAACACCATCGGCACCATGCTCCTGCGCTAGATGGATGTCGTCACGCATCACCGCGATCTCATCCGCGGCATAAACGAAATTGCCGGGCCGCGGGCGAATCATCACGTGCACCCGAAGGCCGACGCGCGCGCGCGCCGCTCGCAGCAGACCCAGGCTGGGCGTCATACCGCCCTCCGCAAGCCCACTGCACAGCTCGATGCGATCGGCACCACCCGCTTCAGCCGCCAACGCTGATCCGAGCGAATCGACACACATTTCAAGAATCGGCATGGGGCTCTGCACCTGATCTTATCTGCATTACATTGGGGTAAAACGACGGAGCTGACATGTTGCAGCGGCCCCGGCCACGGTGTGTTTTATGACCGGGGTGCTGCGACTAGCCGCGTTGCGATCCGAAAGCGGCTAAAAACGGTAGTTGGCCGAGAATTGCAGCCGGCGTTCGGTGGAGCGCACCGCCTGTGGAACGCCGTTTGCGCTGCCCTGCCCGGAGACGTTGCCGAAGTTGGTGGCGTTGGCTGCATTTATGTCGCTGATGTTGGTGTCGGGGTTGCCATAACTGGCAATATTGAACGCGTTGAAGGCGTCGAAACGAACACCAAAGGTTTGCTCCCGAAAGGCATGGAAATCCTTGAAGGCCGACATATCCACATTCAGGAAGCCAGGACCGCGCAGGTTCCCGTTTCTGGCCGTGCCGAACGTATTGGGGGCTGGGATGCCGAAGGCACACAGGCCGTTATCGGAACCGGCTACGGTACAGGGAATTGCGGACGGGTCGGTACCAAACCAGTGGTCGATGCTGCGATTCACGATCTTTAATGGACGGTACTGATTGGGCCTGGGATTTCCAAAACTGTTCGAGTTGTTCCCTGGACCGTTCGCTGTTTCTGCAAAGCCGCTGTAGACGATGACAGCCGTCGATAACTTCCAGCCCCCGATGGCTTCGTCGATCAGGCGATTGGCACTGGCCAGATAACTCTTGCCGTGGCCGACCGGCAACGCATACACAGCAGTGCCGCTGAAATTATGTCGGATGTCGTATGCGGCAGGACCCCAATCGGCGGCACCGTCATAGTAGTTCTGGAAAGCTCCTTGGCCGTAGTTTGTGGCGCCTGAGGTGTTTACTGGGTAGTTGCCCGCGCTGTTCGTCAGGGCCTTGCCATAGCTGTAGTTCAGCGTAAATTCCAGCCCATTCGTTGCGCGTTGCCGCAGGATCATTTGGAGGGCATTGTAGCTGGAAGCGGCACGCGATTCTGTAATTTCCAGCACACCGCTTCCGATTGCAATCGCTGGATCGGCTGATTGGCCAATATATTGATTGTTGTAATAAGGTGCCGATGTTGGATCGCCATTGATACGCCATTGGTTTAGGTTGCCGTAGTCCTCAATGTGCTGACCTGACTCGCCGATGTAGCCAACCTGCAACGAGAGCGTGCGCGTGAGGGCATACTCTGTCGTGAGATTAAACTCCTGTACGTAGGCGGGCTGGATGTTCTGTGGATAAACGTTGTACGTTCCACCCAGGCTCAGGCCGCTATTTGCGAAGCCCTGTTCGGCCGTACGTGGGGTGCCACGTGCAACTCCGCCGCTAGGGGTAGCGATGTTGAAGCTGATCGCTTGAATGAAAGGCGCGATGGAAGTGAGGCGCTGGTTAGAGGAATTTCCTTCAAAGAAGCTCGTGGCGCCGTAACCTCCCCGGATGACGAAGTGGTCATTGGCTTGGTACGCAAAGCCAAGCCGCGGCGTAAGCTGGCGGTAGTTCGCTTGGTAGCAGGCCAGTGTGCTGCAAAGACCTGAACCAGCAGCAGCCCCGGCGGGTACGCGGCCGGCATAAATGACTTGACCCGTGGCTATGTCGACGTTGCCGGTTTTGTTATTCGATTCGATCCAGGGCTGGTCGTACTCATAACGCAGGCCAGCATTCAAGGTGAGGCGGGACGACGCTTTGTAATCATCGGCAAGATATCCTGCCGCGCGCCACTGGCGCTGTCCGACATTGATGCTGTTGAGGGTCGCGCCACCAGAGGTGACACGATCCAGCACAAAATCCGCCGGCCCATAACCGAGGCCGTTTTTCTGAGTATTATCGCTGGTAAAGGAACCGCTGTAGTTCAGGGAACCGAGATACCCGCTGTTGTTGCTTAATGGATAATTGTTTTGATACCGAAGTCCTTGAGCGCCAAAATGAAAGGTGTTTCTACCACGAATCAAAGTAACATCATCGATGTAGCTGAACGTGTTGTCCGTCAAGGTATTGTTGATTTGTGCGGTATTTCCTAGGCCGCTTGCGCCCGTGATGCCTTGGTATGTAAAGCCCTGGTATCCCTGGTTTGGAAAGGCTATTCCAACAACGGCATCGCCGTTTGTTCCAAATCGACCTGTTCCGTCGATAGGCAGACCTTCCGTCCAGTTCACCCGCGTAAATCCGACCCGTGCGGTGTTCACCAACGTTGGTGAAAGGATGTGTGTCCATGTAAGACCGGCGACCTTGCTGGGAAAGACACTTCCATTCGGGAAGGCTATAGGTAAGACGGATGTAGTGCCATCAAAAGCTGTCGACATGGAATAGAAACCAGTAAGAAGATCCTGATTTCTTACATGGTACTCAATCTTTACATCACCCTGATTGTTTGCCCTATATGTGCTTTGCGGGCCGGTAAGGTTGTTATTCAGCAAACTCCCATCGACTACAGGAGTATTGGGAAGTGGGTAAAGCTCCGGATGTGCAAAGAGGTACTTTGCTACGGGGTTCACGACAGATACTTGGTTACTGGCATATGGCGCGAACTTATTTTGCGGGTCATAGAGCTGAATTCCACTGCTGGTTCCTGGAAGCAGCGCGGAAAAGTCTCCTTGACGCATAGCAGCCGTTAATACACTTGCCTGCCCAGATCCTCCCTGATGATAGCGGGCCCCGAGATAGTCCACAAAGAAGAACAGCTTGTCACGCTTGATGGGTCCTCCGAAGGTGCCACCAAATTGTGTCTGCTGGAAAGGATTAATCGAAAGAGTGTAGTGTTTATTGGTCCATGTGTTCGCGTCCAGGTGGTAGCTCTGAAAATACCCGTAGGCTGAGCCATGGAACGCGTTTGTGCCGCTCTTGAGCACGCTGACGACACCAGCACCATTCACATTGCCATAATCTGCCGGGGAGTTCGCGGTGAGAACTTTGACTTCCTGCAGCGATTCGGGGGCCGGGCTGTAGGCAATCAGATTATTAAACGTCTCATTCAGGTCAATGCCATCCAGCGTGTAATTGTTCGCTTGAGCGCGGTTGCCGTTCAGGTTGACGGAGTCAGTGTACAGCGTGCTGCGCTCGATGCTGGTCGTGCCAGATGTACCGGCTGTGCTCACTGAGCCCGGCACGTAAAGCGTGAGTGCGGAAAAGTCCAGTCCATTCAGCGGAAAATTCTGAATGGTATTCGCCGTGAAGGTGCCGCTGAGTGTGGCATCGGTCGTATCCAAAATGGGCGCGCCCGCGGAGACCTCCACCGTCGTGTCTTGGCCCCCGACCTTTAGCTTGACGTTGAAGTTATCCGTTTGCAGTGCCTCGAGCTGAAAGGCTGGGATGGTCTGCTTGCCGAAACCATTTGCCTCGATCGTCACCTCGTAGTGGCCGATGGGCAGATTGGCGACGCGGTACACACCGGCAGCATTCGAGGTTGCCACGGAGTCGACTCCGGTATCCACGTTGTGCGCGACGATGTGGGCACCTGGAATCACGGAGCCGCTTGGGTCCGTGATCGTGCCCGTGACCGCGCCGGTCACCGTCTGTGCGTGGCTTACACCGGCGCAAACAAGCGAAGCTGCCATCGAACCCATCAAAATGTGCTGCCAATGTCTCTTCACCGCAATCTCCTCTTCACTGCACCCTTGTTCCTCCGTCAAACCAGGCCCGATGCGTCGAAGCAGGTCACTCGCGTGACACAGCCGAGTTGCAGGCCTGAAGTCAGCGCCGGATATGACCCCTATTCGGCGCTGCGCTTGTTTTCGAAGACTTGAACGGGAAAGCTCCGCAGCCGTTCGCTTGGGTGGATTCCTGAACAGTAAGGCAAGAATGCCCATCTCGTCCAGCAAAATGAGCAATGTGAGCAGAAATGATCCACTTTCTGTTCGTAATGAGCAGAATCGGACATGCTACTTGTGCTGAAGGCCTGACGGGCAAGCCGTTGGACGAGGTATCTGATTGGCTGGTTTAGCCAGCCGCGCTACACCTTCCGCCTGCGCAACGGCGCACGCTCGCGCAGCATGAGCACGGCATAGAGCGTGCCGGAGAGCAAAAAGCCGACGAACCACGCGTAGTCATACAGAAAAGCGAGCTGTGGGACGAAGCGGCCAACCAATGCAGCAGCGATGCCTGCACAAAGTGCAACGATGGCCTTGGGATTAAAGCCACGGCGATATTCATAGAGGCCGTTGCGACGGTAGAGCGCGGCGCTATCGAGCCTTGTGCCGCGGATGATGAAGTAGTCGGCGACGGTGATGCCCGCGACCGGACCGAGCAGGCCGGAGTAGCCGACCAGCCAGCCGAAGACGTAGCTGCCGAATGTCGCCATCAGCTTCCACGGCATCATGGCGAGGCCGAGAAAGCCGGTGATGAAGCCGCCCGTACGAAAGCTGATGAGCCGCGGGGCGAGATTAGCGAAATCATTTGAAGGCCCAACCACGTTGGCACCGATGTTGACGTTCAAGGTTGCGATCAGAAGTGCGATGAGGCCGAGAAAGGCCACGAGCGGCTGATGAAATCGCCCCAGCAGCGTCACGGGATTCCAGATCGGCTCACCAAACACCACTGTCGAAGCGGAGGTGACCGCGATGCCCAGAAACGAGTAGAGCACCATGGCAACCGGCAAGCCGAAGCCCTGGCCGAGGATCTGCGATTCCTGGTTCTTGGCATAGCGCGTGAAGTCCGGGATGTTGAGCGAGAGCGTCGCCCAGTAGCCCACCATCGCCGTGAGGGAGGGAAAGAAGAAGTGCAGAAAGGCTCCCCTGCTTGTGAACTTGCTCGGTGCGGAGAGCATCGGTCCGAGGCCACCGGCGCGTTGCAGCATAAAGCCCAGCAGCAGCAGAGACATCGCAATCATGAACGGCGCGGAGAAGCTCTGCAAGTAGCGAATCGACTCCACACCACGCCAGACCACAACCATGTTCAACAGCCAGAAGCCGAGAAAGCACACCCATACCATCCATGGCATGTGCGAGGTCCTGGGTGAGAGCACATTCACCATGGCGCAGATCGCCTGGCCGCCAATCCAGGACTGAATGCCGAACCAGCCGCACGCCACGACGGCCCGCAGCATCGCGGGAATGTTGGCCCCGAGCGGGCCGAAGGAGGCGCGCACAAACACCGGAAAGGGAATGCCGTACTTCGCGCCCGCGTGCGCGTTCAACAGCATGGGGACCAGCACGATAAGATTGCCGAGCAGGATGGTGAACATCGCTTGCTTCCAATTCATACCGCCGGCAATGAGGCTTGCGGCGAGCATGTAGGTGGTGACCTCCATGGACATGGAGAACCACAGCGCAATGTAGTTGTAGGTCGACCAGGTGCGCTGGGCGGGCGTTGTCGGCGCGAGATCGGCGTTGTAAAGACGCGGGTCGGGCTGTGTTTCCAAGTCTGTGCGCACCTGGTCTGCGAGGCTCTCGACACGAGCTGCGGGGAGAATCATTAGGCCAGGCCTCCCGCATTGGCTTCGCGTTTGAGAAAGCGGCCTCGGCCGGGTTTGCCAAGGAAACGGCCAGGCGTGACCTGGTTATCCACCACGAGTTCCCCCCGCGAGAACACCTTCGCGGCATTGCCCTTTACGGCCCAGCCCTCGAACATGTTGTAGTCCGTGGCCATGCACTGCGTGGCTGCGGAGAGGGTGTAGTTCGCTTCCGGATCCCAGAGCAGGATGTCGGCCTCGAGCCCGGGGATGATCGCGCCTTTCTGTTTTGCCATGCCGAAGATGCGCGCGGGATTGGTGCAGCAGAGTTCCACGAAGCGCTCCGGCGTGAGGCGGCCACTGTTCACGCCGAAGTGCCATAGGATCTGCAGACGATTCTCAATGCCGGGTCCGCCGTTGGGGATCTTCGTGAAGTCGCCGCGGCCTAGCTCTTTTTGGTCGGCAAAACGGAAGGGGCAGTGATCTGTAGAGACGACTTGCAGAGAGCCATCGCGCAGTGCATCCCAAAGCGGCTGCTGATGGTGCTTCTCCCGCAGCGGCGGCGTGAAGACGAATTTGGCTTCCTCCCAACTCTCGCCGGGCATCTGGTCTTCCATCGAGAGCACGAGGTATTGCGGGCAGGTCTCGGCGAGTGCCCGCGCTCCGCGTGCTTGCATGTGCTTCAGCTCGTCAAGCGCGTACTCATTCGACAGATGCACGATATAGACCGCGGCACCGGCCATATCCGCCAGCGCAATGGCACGGTGTGTGGCTTCGGCCTCGGCCTTGGGGCTGCGTGCGCGCGCGTGGAAGTGCGGCGCGGTCTTGCCCTCCGCAAGCATCTGAGCCACGACGATGTCGATGACGCTCCCGTTCTCCGCGTGTACACAACAGAGAGCATTCAAGGCGGCGGCCTTTTGCATAACTTTGAACATGAGGCCGTCGTCAATCATCAGCACGCCGGGATAAGCCATGAAGAGCTTGAAACTGGTGATGCCTTCCGCCACCATCGCTTCCATCTCACGCAGGCCCTGGGCTCCGTCCCCGGAACCGAGATCGGTAACGGCCATGTGCAGGGAGTAGTCGATGCAGGCTTTGCCTTCGGCCTTGGCGCGCCACACCCGCAAGGCCTCCGCCATCGTGGAGCCCTGCGTCTGCAGTGCAAAATCGATGACTGTGGTCGTGCCGCCAACGGCCGCGGCCTGAGTGCCGGTACGGTAGTCATCGGCCGACGTTGTGCCGCCGAAGGGCATGTCCAGATGCGTGTGCACATCGATGCCGCCCGGCATCACAAGCAGCCCAGTGGCATCGACGATCGCATGACCAGTGACGTCCAACGCCGCCCCGACAGCCGCGATGCGCTCGTCTTCGATGAGCACATCGGCCCGTACCGAGCCATCGGCATTGACCACGGTCCCGTGTTGAATCAGCGTTCCCATAGCAGCGCCTCCACCCTTTGATCTCGCCTTTATCTTTTAGCTGTCGTTCGAAGGGAACCTGCTTCTTTCCGCGACCCTACGGTGTGTTCGGGTTCAGGTCCGTAGGCGCATGCACGCCTTCCGGCATGATGCCCAACGCCACGCGCTCCGCCCAGGTCTGCGCGGGCAGGTTATTCTCGACGCGCTCCATAGTGATGCAGTCCGGCACGGGGCACACCAGCGCGCAAAGATTGCAGCCGACGCAGTGGTGTTCATCGACACGCGGGATGCGCGACAACGGCGTGTCGTACGGGCCATGGACGCCGGTGCCCTGCAGGTCGAGCTTCGGTATGGCTGTACTGGTGATTTGCCATGCACTCTCAGCGGCGACCATCGCCGGCGTGCGCGCTGTGTCCTCAACCGGCAATGCGCGGTCGAGATGAATGCACTGATGCGCTCCATCCCAGCAGGCCGTGTAGCAGAGTTCGCAGCCGATGCACTTGTTTTCGTGGATGTGCGCGACTACTTGGTAGTTCAAATTGAGATCCTGCCACGGCCGCATGTGCGGCAACGAGAGACCTCGAAAATCGTCGAGCGTGCGATAGCCTTTGCGGCGCATCCACGCGAGCAGGCCGTCAGCCATGTCTTCGACGATGCGATAGCCGAAGTGCATGGCGGCGGTGCACACCTGCACCGTGGTTGCGCCCAGCAGCATGAACTCCGCCGCATCCCCCCATGTGGCGATACCGCCGATGCCGGACATCGGCAGCGCGGCATCGGGATCGCTCATCACTTGCTGCACCATGTTGAGCGCGATGGGCTTCACCGCAGGCCCGCAGTAGCCGCCATGCGAGCTGTAGCCATCGACCTTGGGCCGTGGCTCCAATGTATCGAGATCGATGCCGGTGATGGAGTTGAGGGTGTTGATGGCGGAGAGCGCATCCGCGCCGCCGCGTTTCGCTGCGCGTGCGGGCATGCGGATGTCCGCGATGTTGGGCGTGAGCTTCACGATGACGGGCCTACGGGCGCGTTCCTTCACCCATTCCGTGATCTGCGCGCAGTACTCCGGCACTTGGCCGACAGCGGATCCCATGCCGCGTTCACTCATGCCATGCGGGCAGCCGAAGTTCAGCTCAAGTCCATCCGCACCGGCATCTTCGGCGCGGGCGACGATGCTATGCCATGCCTCGCGTGTGGATTCCACCATCAATGACGCGATGACGACATGTTGCGGATAGCGGCGCTTTACCTCAGCGATCTCGCGGAGGTTCAACTCGGTGGAACGGTCGCTGATGAGCTCGATGTTATTCAGCCCCATCATGCGCTGCCCGTTCCAGTCGATTGAGCTATAGCGTGAGCTGACGTTGGTGACCGGCGCACCGATGGTCTTCCACACCGCGCCACCCCAGCCCGCATCGAAGGCGCGCATGATCTGCTCGCCGCAGTTGGTGGGCGGAGCGGAGGCCAGCCAAAACGGATTGAGGCACGGGATGCCGGCGAAGGTTGTTTCCAGCATGGGTTGAATCGGACGATCAGGCATGGGGGTCCGTGCCTCGGAGCCATGCGGCCATGGCGATGCCCGCACGTTTGCCGTCAGCAACGGCGTCAACGACCTCACGACCGCCGTTGGTGCAATCACCGCCCGCAAAATACTTTGGGTTTGAGGTCTGGCCTGTCGCTCGGTCGATCAGCACGCGGCCCCGCTCCAGCTTTACCTTTTCGGTCTGCGGTGCATCGTCGGTGACGAACCCGGTATGCGTGCCCTGTCCTATCGCGAGCACGACGCCATCGACGGCCAGCAACTCAGGCTCTGCATCGGACGGCACAAGCGAACCGTCGTCGTTTACTGACAAGGCTTGCAGCGCAAGCGCTTCGATACGGCTGTGCAGCAGGCCTTTTGTATGGATGCGCAGCAGTTGCCGATGCCATAGGAAGCGAACCCCTTCCGCTTTGGCGTGCTCGTACTCGAAGGCAAAGGCGGACATCTGCGCGGGGCCGCGGCGATAGATCATCGTGACCTCCCGCGCACCCAACCGCACCGCTGCAATCGCTGCATCGATGGCGGTATTGCCGGCACCGATCACCGCCACGCGCGATGGTGATTCAGTGAGCTTGCCGCTCTTGTAGTCCTCGATCCAATCGAGCGCGTTCGTGACACCACCGGTGTCTTCGTGGTCGAGACCAAGTTTGGTGATCGCCCCCAAACCCATGCCCAGGAAGACGGCGTCGTGCGTGGCCTCAAGCTCGTCCAGCATGGGGCGATTCACCATCGTGTTGAAGTGGAATTCCACGCCAAGCTGCGCGAGAAGATCGATCTCGCGGAGACTCTCGCTGAGTGGCAATTTGTACTCGGCAATGCCATAGGTGTTCAGGCCGCCAGGCAGGGGCCGCGCGTCGTAGAGGACCGCTCGCACACCGCGCCGCCGCAACTCTGCCGCACACGCGAGAGATGCAGGCCCTGCGCCAACCAGCGCCACGCGCTTCCCTGTGTCCTCCCCTTGCGCAAAGGGCAGCGGAGCTCCGCTCGCCTGAAAGGCGTCCATGGCATAGCGCTGCAGGCGGCCGATCTGGATGGGCTGTTGATTGTAGCGATGGAACACACATGTGCCCTCGCAGAGCACCTGAACGGGGCACGCACGGGCACAGCTTGCGCCGAGTATGTTCGCGTCCAGAATGGTGCGTGCAGAGCCTTCAAGATTGTCCGTGGCGATCTTCTTGATGAAACGCGGCACGTCAATATGTGTGGGGCAGGCCTGGGTACACGGTGCATCGAAGCAGTAAAGGCAGCGATTGGCTTCGGCCATGGCCCCCGTGAAGTCGAAAGGCGGATGGTAGTCCGGGAATCGTGCGGCAAGCTCCGGTAGATTCGGTGCCTGCTCTCGAAACGTCGATGGCACACTCATGCAGGCTGGCTCTCCGCGCCGTGGTGAAGGGGTGGAGCACTCAAAGGCGGTTGCCCTTTGGGTGAGAACTACATCTGCTTAGGAGCTGAAGCTCCCATTATGCCTCACCCGCGTGCGGTATGCGTCCTTCCCGCGCCCACAAATCAGCACCCTCGCCGGCGATCCAATGCGCCGTACTCTCCGCGAGCCGCCCGAAGGCTTCCGCGGCTTGTTGCAGGTGCAGGCGATCGGTATCCTCAGCGCGGTTATGGCTTAAACCTCCAAGCGACTGCACGAACATCATCGCCGTCGGCACGCCCAGGCGCGCCACCTCGGCGGCATCGTGCAGCGGACCGGAAGGCAGCAACTCGCTTGTGCCGGTAAGCTCGCGCACAGCCTCATCGCAGAAAGCCATGAGTTGCGGATGAAATGGGATGGGTTCGATGGACCAGATCTTCTCCCATTGCACCGTGCAGCCCTCTTCGGCCGCGAAACGTTCGCTTGCCTGACGCGCACTTTGCAGCATGGCGGCCAGCGCGTCGGCCTTGAGATCGCGCATATCCAGCGTCGCCTCGCAGCGTCCGACAACCGCCGTCGCGATACCCGGAAGAGTTTTGACACTGCCCATCGTTGCGACGGCCCCCGGATGACTTTGCGCTATGGGACGGATCTCCAGCGCAAGCTTCGCGCAGGCCGCGAGCGCATCGTGACGCATCGCCATGGGCATCGAGCCCGAGTGTGCCTCCTGCCCATGAAAGATGATGGCCCAACGCTCGACACCCTTGGTGCCTGTGACGACCCCCAGGGCTTTGCCGGCCCGTTCGAGGATCGGCCCCTGCTCGATGTGCAGTTCAAGATAAGCCGCCATGTTCTTCTGCTCAGCGCTTGCCTCACCGATGCGATCGATCGCGATCCCGCACTCTGCGAGCGCCCCTTCCAGGCTGGTGCCCTCGCGATCCATGCGGACACGGTCGGCTGCGATCGTGTGTGTGCCCGCGAAGGCCGAAGAGCCGAACAGGCTGCGGCCGAAGCGCGCGCCTTCTTCATCGGCCCAGTCCACGAGGCGAATCGTGCAGGGCGGCCGGCCGTCGAAACGCTTCGCGAGTGCCTTCAACACCTCCAGCCCGGTGAGCACACCGAGGCAGCCGTCCAGCCAGCCGCCGTTGGGGACGGAATCGAGATGGCTGCCCATCACCAGCGCTCGTTCCGATTCGCCAGGGAGCGTGATCCAGTGATTGCCGGCGGCATCGTGGTGATGTTCGACGGGTAGATCGCGCAGTTTGTCCCCAAACCATTGCCGTGCCTGAAGCCAGGTGGGCGACCAGGCGACGCGTTGCGCGCCAAGTTCATCGGCGGTCAGGCTGCGCAGTTCTTCGAGATGCTTCAGCACGGTGTGGGAATCGATCATCATCCAAACCTCACGCCCAACTCGCGGCGTTGTCAATAGGCTTTATGCGGGTCCGAGCAGAGCCCAGGCAATGACTGTCTCCTCGCTGGGCAGCTCACCATCCAATTCCTCTTCGAGGGCTTGGTGCTCAAGGTGCATCTCGCCGTTGAGGATCTCGGCCTCGCTTGCACCCTCATAGCAGAGTTCGCAGAGACCGATGCCGGACTCATTCTGGACGGGCGGCCCGAAGATGCGGCAGGTGAGCGGTCGAGCGGTGTAGAGTTCGCAGCATCCCGTGGCAGGGTCGAGGACGGGGCATGGGGCGTCGGCCTGCGGCAGGTCAGCGAAGGCCTCCCAGGTGCCGTGTTCTTCGGGGTCGAGGATACCGGTGTGCGGGTCGCCGGGAAACCAAGCCGCGAGTTCCTTGACGAGGTGCTGTGCCCGGGCCTGGATAGCTATCGCACGGAGAGGGGCTGTTTGCCCCAGTGTGCGGAACGCATCGTTAAGTCGGGCGGCATCGAGCGCGGAGATGCGGAACACACCGTGGCAGCAGGAGGTACAGCCCGGACGACAGGCCAGCCAGGAGCTACCATCGGCTTTGCGAGCGCGTTCTGTAGCCTCGGCCAGCGTCCGGTCCACGATCTGCACGAGTTCGCGGTCGCGTTCGGCAAGCATAGCCTCTATTCTCGTTCAATATCATCGCCCATGCCTGCCCAACAGCTAAAGGGCATAAGAGCTATCCTTACGCGCATATTGTATGCAAAGCTTCGAATGCAGCATGGTGGCGAGAGGCTATCGTGCGTTCGTGTTGTGCAGGTTAGGAGCCGCCACAAGCATGAAGTCTCTTGCTTATCTCGTCTTTGCCCTGTCTCTGTCCGTGGGTCTGTACGCACAGGACCTGCGTCAGACCGATGCCGCAAAGGCTGCCTGCGGTGATCCTGACGTTCGCTTCACAACGGAGTGGATCAAGCCAACGCCCGCCGTGGTGCAAGCCGGTAAGGCTTTGGTCTATGTCATCGCGACCTCGGATCCCATAAACGCAACCTGCCTGGGGCGGCGTTGTGGAGCCATGAACAAGATCGGATTGGACGGGGCATGGCTCGGAGCAATGCAAGGAAACTCTTTTTTGACGGTGTCCGTTAGCCCTGGCGCACACCATCTTTGCGCCAACTGGGAATCGCACGCGAAGATGCTCTCGCATTTGGTAGCCCTGCACGGTTTTCTGGCCGAGGAGGGTAAGACCTACTACTTCGGGATTACAAGTTTCATCAGCACCGAACTTGGAGGCTCAGACGGCTTCACTCTTTCCGCTCTCAATGAAGACGAGGGGCGCATGCTTGTCTCCGCGTACCCTTATAGCCAATCGACGAAAAAGTAGGTATGAAGGGAGCTTTCCATGGTCCTCGACCCGAACGATGCAGCCGATCCTCTCCAACCCGGCAATCCCTTCAAGAGAAAGAACTTCAATAAGTTTGCGTTCGGCATGATGCTCTTCATGGTCGTGTTCGGGGCGCTGATTGTGGTGTATTTTCTCTTTTTCGCTCACCGCCACGTGGCCGATCCGGCGACGCACTCCACGCACAGTGAATGGATGCTCCCGCCGAGCTTGTCACTTCCAAGATGCGGCGATAGGATGCGGCGACAGGATGCGGGTGAGATATGCATGGCCTTCGTTCCGATACCAGTGCAAACGCGAAGCGTCCTCCATCGCAGTTTTGCGATGGAGGACGGTAGATCGGCACTCGAGGTATGCCCGTCATGCGCGATGAAAATGCGCATGACGGGCATCCAGTGCGTGGTTTAAAGGAGATGCCCGCAACCTGCCATTTCAGAGCAGTGATGGGTCCGGCTGTCTCTCGCGGCGTTACTCGACTTCTATCCCATTCACCTGGGCATTGTCCTTTACGGTCGTGAACTGGACGACGATTTGGCCGGAGGAGTTGGCCATGGCGCTGAAGGTCTCGACGCGCGCCTTGTACTCCGCTCCAGCTGCGAGAACGATGTCATAGTTCGTCAGCACTTGGTTGCCATTGAGGGTGACATTGAAGAGGCGATTCCCCGCCGCGGGCCAGTAGGTCTCGGCGAAATGGAGCCTGATGGTGTGCTGGGTGCCACTCGTGAAGCCACCGAGGGTATAGGTGAAGTTGCCGAAGCGGTTGGTCTGGTACACCGCCTGGGAGGCCGTGTCGATTGTGGTATCGACGGTGACGGCATGCGTGGTTGAGGCTGCTGCCCCACCCGAAACCTCGCTGGCGGGATCGGCGACATAGCCACCTTGGCTGCCCGTGCTTCCGGAGTCGATCAGCACGGGCGTGGCCGGCTTCGCGTACGGCATCGTAATGTATTGCTGCCCAAGCGCCGTCAGGGCACCTGTGCCCGCGAGCAGACTATCGAAGTGCGGGTCAGGGCTGACGCGGCCGGTGAACCAGGAGTACCGGAAGACGTCGCCGCGGCCTTCGAGGCCGTTGACCATCATGGTCATCTGTGCCTCCTGCTTGGCGAGCGTGTCGATCTGCGCGCCGTCGTTCTGGCTGTGCCAGTTGGCGAACTCCGTAACCCAGAAGGGTTTGTTGTACTTGGCCAACGTGGTCAACTGGGCGTCGAGGCCATAGTCGTACCAGTGGAAGCCGATGAAGTCGATGCGGGGCTGGCGGCCGCCGTTGGCTGACTCATAGGCTTTATAGAAGGCATCCATCCAGGTCTCGGGATTGCCATAGGTGGGATCGGTGCCGTAGGTGATTTGGGGGCCAACAATCTGGACACCGGTATCGTGCGCGATGGCCTCATACTGCGGCCAGAGCGCGGCGGCATCGGCGGGCGCGCAGTAGGGCGCTCCAGCAGCCCCGCAGGTCGCCTGGCCGGAGACATTCGGCTCGTTCAGGACAAGGATGTACTTGATCTCCGGATGTTGCATGATGAAGGCTTCCACGTTTGTTTTGTTGAAGTTGCCATTCCAGAGCATGGGGTAGTAGTCCATGCCGTAGGTGGAGACGTAGTTGCCCGGGATGCCGCTGTTCGGGGTCGAGGTGTAGTTGTACCACCAGCTCACGCCCGGGGAGAGGGCGCTGAGATCCGACGAGTTGGAGAGGTCGTAGGCGATGCCGCGTTTCGGGCTTTTGCTCTGGGCGTCGCTCTGGGTGGGAGAGGTGAGCTGGCCGGCAAGTCCGAGACAGGCAGCGAGCGCGAGGGGCGCTGTGATGTTCATCTTCATTGGGTAATCCTTTGGTCCCAAGGAACAGGGGAGGTGTGACGGAAGCGGGGAAGCTTCCGGCTCGGCGAGTCTATGCCCTGCTCAGTACCTTTGACCAGCGGATTTGGTTACTTTGGAGTGATGCGTAATAAGGATCAGGATTTGTACAAGTTCAGCCGGACCGGAGTGCGGGTGCCTGGGTCACGGTGCCCCATTCATCGCGGCATCATCGCGATGAGTGGGCTGTCTTCCCGTGCAGGGTTGCCGTCCAAGGAGACGCGATGTGGACTCATCCCGATACTCCTGTGGCGTAATGGACGAAGCTGCTCCAAGGCCAATCCTCCGGGCGCGCCACTAAACCGCGTATGACGGGGTTGCGGTGCATGTACTTCAGCTTCTCGATTCGCTTCGGTTCCGTGAAGACGTTGAAGTCGTAATAACGCCGCTGCCAAAACTGGAAGCGGCCGCCCTTCAGACGTTTCGAGACCTCGCCCTTTAGGACGCGGAGCGTGGATTCAAACTTCCGATCTCTGGTTCGCTTACCAGCAGATGGACGTGCTCGGGCATGAGGACGTAGCCGTGGATGTCGAAGCGATGTCTCTGACGGCATTGTTCGAGGAGGTGTTCGAAACAGATGCGGGACGGGTCGTCGTCCAGGTAGGGGAGGCGACGGTAGCAGCTGAAGGTGAGGAAGTGGAGATGGTCTTCGTGCTGGTCTCGCTTCAGGCGCGGCGGCATGCGTCATCGTAACTTTTAGTCCCGGTGAGGAGGATCAGAGTTTCGGGTGATCCTCTCTCTATCTTCGTTCGAGACGACGGATGGTGGGTGCCCCATTCATCGCAGCTTCTTGCGATGAGTGGGGTCGCTGGTGGTGGGATCCCCTGACTCCCCACTCATGCGCGATAAAGCTTGCGCATGAATGGGGCACCCGTCGTGTGTGGGCCACCTGCCACCCGTCACGTGTGGGCCACCTGCCACCCGTCACGTGTGGGCCACCCGCCCCACCCGTCACGTTCATGAGTGGCCACCCGCCGTAGTGAAGGAATGGTGTATGGGCCATCCGCCCCGCACCCGTTGTAGTGCCTAAATCTCTTGAGGTGGATTAGTTAACGACGTAAGAAGAGCCTCGAATGCAGAAGCAAAGGCTTCCAGGTTTTGTTGTCCTACTTCACTCGACGGATTTGCATCCTGAAAGGCTGACGCGATCAATCGGAGTCGATTTGAGACTACTTCCTCGGAGATGTTGTCCGCGAAAATTCTTATAAACCGCTGCCATGCACCGAGCGGTATGCCGGCCACGGGCTGACGCATCATCTCCACTATAAAGTTGGCCATCAAACCTGTACGTGCGACCCTGCCGAAGTTCCCTGCGTCTCGTTTGGCAGAATCGTTGAAATTTTCCGATTTGGTCGGATATGGCTGGCGGTGTGTGGCTGCGATTAATTCAGCGTCGATTCCCGTGACGCCTCTACCTACCTCCCAATAATAATTTCGCTGTTCCGCTGCGTATTTGGCTTCAATGACAAAGGGTCGTAAGAGCCGAGGCTTACCTGAAACCACTTCGTCCAGCATCCAGGGAAAGACAACTAACAGGTCCGCATCGGCACACGCTCCCGGATTAACACAGTATCGGAAGGAGGGCTCGCCTTCTTTGGAAAGCGCAAACCAGCCTTTGAGTTCTATCCCTAGTAGGATTGAAGAATTACCCATGTGCGACTGGGACTCCAGACGCACATCAGGAAAGACTTGAGGCTGCCTAACAAAAGAGTAGGCGCTGAGTGTTCCCTCGGGATCCCAGACATTTCTAAGGGAATTAAGGTTATCAACGACCGACTGTTCGATAGCTGCTCCGAGTGCTGTGTTAAGTGTGTATAGGTCTGTAGCGCGTATACCTGCAATCGACAATGAAGTTCGGAAGTAAGCTGGTAGGGCATAAATTGCCGCGATCACCCGGTGGTATAGACCACCTTGCCAGTCCTCTGAGGGACCACCATGCAAGACTGGTGCGGGGTCGATTGCAGGGGTGGCGACGACATCAGGTGCGGCGATTCCTGCCGGTTCCGCAGCTCGTTTTGTTGTCATGCTCTTGCGAGTCCTTTTTGCGCCAACTCTGCCGCATCTGATAGACGCTTCGCGGCCACTAGATAGAAAGCGTCGTGGACCTCAGCAGCGTAGGAAGAACGACTTAGCAAGGTAGACGCCACCGAGGCCGAGCAAAGCCCTCCAAACGGCTCCCAAATCACATCATGGGGATCGGTAGAAGCGACAATTTGCTTCTCCATCAACCGCAGCGGCTTTTGGTTGGCGTGAACAACGCTAGCTCCAGCTAACTTGATTCGTTCGGGGCCATGCACGGCAGGTTCCTGCCAAACATTCGTGACACCATGGCTATGATTCCATTTGCTCCGAAGTGAATCCCAGGTTTGAGCGTCGATGTTTGTAACGCGATCAATTGAGAAATAAGGGACGTCTGTTTTGCGTCCACGCTCTTTACACCAAAGGGCCATTCTTTCAATCGCTTCGCCAGGTGGGAAGTACCAGAGGTGGCACTGAGTGAGGTATTTGCGTGTCGCTGCGTTCGCGACCCTACACGCAGCATTAGCTTGATTCATCGGAAGGCCGCTTCGGAGCCATTCGCTCCGAATCCAAGCCTTGATCGGCAGGCGCTTGCCATTGGACACGAGCTTAAGCCTCCTCGAGTACCGAACCGCAACCTCGGTCACCACGGGGACGCCACGAATCGTTTTTGAGTTGCAGTTACCTGCGATGTGTCCGATGCCCTTATCCCAAACGACAGTCTCCTCGTACTCCCAGCCATGCAGCTCAAGTACAGGGTGAGATTTAGCCCAACCAATCTCACTGTTCCAGAACCACAGAGTCGCGTTTGGCCTTGCGAATTTCGACCATGCCGCTACGTGCGGAGCGTACCACTCGGCCAATTTATCGGTTGAATGAGGTTCACCCGGGAACTTGCCGAGTCCATAAGGTCCATCGGCAATAATGCAGGTTGGGGCAGGCCACTTCTCATAGAATGCAAGCGCGTCACCTCTATACAACTGAGCCCACTTGGTTAAAAAAGCGTCTGTGATCGCATTGGGCTGCTGCTTGGAAAATTTTAGAAGGGCGCCTCTCATAAGGGTTCAGCTACAGTGTGCCACATCACTCGACCGTAACACTCTTAGCCAAATTCCTCGGCTGGTCGACGTCGCAGCCGCGGCGGACGGCTATGTGGTAGGCGAGGAGTTGGAGGGGGGCTACTTCTAGGAGGGGGAGGAGGAGTTCGGGGGCGGCCGGGACTTCGATGACGTGTTCGACGAGTTGGTGGATGTGGTTGTCGCCTTCGGTGGCGATCGCGATGACCCGGCCGCTGCGGGCGGTGACCTCCTGGATGTTACTGAGGGTTTTTTCGTATTTGAGGACGCTGGCGGGGTCGGTGGGATCGTAAGTTGCAATACAGACCACCGGAAGATTTTCGTCGATGAGGGCGTTGGGGCCGTGTTTCATCTCGCCGGCGGGGTAGCCTTCGGCGTGGATGTAGCTGATTTCCTTGAGCTTGAGGGCGCCTTCGAGGGCGATGGGGTAGTGGATGCCGCGGCCGAGAAAGAGGAAGTCGTTAACTCCTGAAAACTCTTTTGCCAGGTGGAGGCAGAGGTCGTCCGCGGTGCGCAGAACCTGCTCGAGCTTGCCGGGGATGAGGCTTAGTTCGGTGACGAGCCTTTGCGATTCGGGTTGCGTGATCGTGCCGCGGACCTGGGCCAGGTGGAGGGCGAGCAGGTAGAGAGCGGTGAGCTGGGCGGTAAAGGCCTTGGTAGAGGCGACGCCGATCTCGGGGCCGGCGTTGGTGGTGATGGTGCCCTGGGCGAGGCGGGTGACGGCTGCGCCGACGACGTTGCAGATCGCGAGGGTCTTCGAGCCGTTTTTGATGAGCTCTTGTTGGGCGGCGATGGTGTCGGCGGTCTCGCCGGACTGGGTGATGAGGAGGCCGAGGTCGGTGGGGTTAGGGATGGGGTCGCGGTAACGGTACTCGGAGGCGTAGTCCACATCCACGGGCATACGAGCCAACCGCTCGATCATGAACTTGCCGGCGAGGCCGGCGTGCCAGGAGGTGCCGCAGGCGGCGATGGTGATGCCGGTGGCGGCGCGCAGGTCGGCGGCGGAGACGGCCATGTCGGGGAGGAAGACTTCGCCGGTATCGAGCGAGACGCGGCCGAGAACGGTGTCGCGGACGGCGCGGGGCTGCTCGTTGATCTCCTTGAGCATGAAGTGCTTGTAGCCGGC
>CAXTUW010000019.1:0-78244 GCA_964247595.1 uncultured Acidobacteriaceae bacterium
TATCGGGGGTGGGGGATTTCTGCTGCTACGGCCGGGGCAGGCGGGGTTTGCCAATGGCGCGCCGCACTTTTTGGATTTTCGCGAGAAGGCTCCCGCAGCGGCCTCGCGGGATATGTACCTCGATGCGCAGGGAAATGTGGTGCCGAAGCTGAGCACGGTGGGGGCGAAGGCCTCGGGCGTGCCGGGGACGGTGGCGGGGCTGGCGTATGCGGAGCGGCACTTTGGGCGGCTAACGCTGGCGAAGGCCATGCAGCCGGCGATCCGGCTGGCGCGCGAGGGGTATGTGCTGTCCGACGAGGAAGCGGCGATGCTGCAGGCGGACCGGCTGGCCCCCTATCCGGCTTCGCACCGGATCTTTCAGCGGGATGGGCGGTTTTACAAGGCGGGGGAGCGTTTTGTGCAGCCGGAGTTGGCGGCGACGCTCCAGCGGATCGCGGCGGACCCGGAGGACTTCTATCGCGGCGCGATGGCGGCGCAGATCGCGAGCTTTGAGGCGGCCCATGGGGGGCTGATCACGGCGGCGGATCTGGCGGGGTATCGGGTGAAGGATCGGGAGGCGCTGCTGGGAACGTATCGCGGGCTGGATGTGATTACGTCACCGCCGCCGAGTTCAGGTGGGATTGCGTTGCTCGAAACACTGAACATGTTGAGCGGGTATGACCTGCACGCCTTAGGACCGGATCGTTCGCCGGCGCAGATTCAGATGATAACCGAGGCCTTTCGGCGGGCGTACATGGACCGGGCGGAGTACCTGGGCGATCCGGACTTCAGCGCGATGCCGATTGCGAAAATGGCGTCTTCGCCGTATGCGGCGGCCTGGCGGAAGACGATCGAGCCGGGCAAGCCGACGGCTTCGAAGGATTTGGTGCGGCCGGCGGGGTTTCTGCCGCCACCGCCGACTGCCGGTGCGGCGGCGCATGAGTCGCCGCAGACGACGCATTTTTCTGTCGTGGACAAAGAGGGCAATGCCGTAGCGGTGACGTACACGTTGAACTTTGGGTTTGGGTCGGGTGTAACGGTGGAGCCACTGGGATTTCTGCTGAACGACGAGATGGACGATTTTGCGAGCAAGATGGGCGTGCCGAACGGGTTTGGGTTGATTCAGGGGCCGGCGAATGCGATCGCGCCGGGCAAGCGGCCGCTCTCGTCGATGACGCCGACGATCGTGGCCGAGCCTGGAAGCTACGACAGCCATGGGCAGTACAACCCGGGGGCGGTGCGGCTGGTGCTAGGCTCGCCGGGTGGGTCGACGATCATCACGACGGTGGTGAATGATCTGGTTTCGGTGATCGATAACGGGTTGGATATTCAGGCGGCGGCGGATGCGCCGCGGTTTCATCACCAATATCTACCCGACGTGCTGGAGTTCGAGCGGCGGTTTCCGCAGGCGACGATCGATGCGGTGGCAGCGATGGGGTATCCGGTGCGTCATGCGGGGGCAAAGGATGAGGACAGCCCGGCGACTTGGGGGGATAGCGAGTTGATTGCGCGGGACCCGAAGACGGGAGAGCTGACGGCGGGGCAGGATAAACGGCATGGGTTTGGGAAGGCTGGGGGGAATTGAGCAGAAGGACGTGCTTTGTTTTGCCGGGGGATTGCATCCGTGGCGCTGCGGAAGCTGCAGGTCTCTCCACTGCGGCTGCGCCTTCGGTCGAGATGACGCTTCTATGGTGGGGCGAGAACGTGTTATCGGGCCAGTAGGCCGATGCGGTAGCTTTAGGGCTATGGCGTTTGGTATTTCCAGTCATCTTTTCTTTCCCGACCGGCTTTCCCCAGGGATGCTCGATACGCTTCGCGATGCCGGCGCGGAGGTGATCGAGGTGTTTGCCGCGCGGCACCACTTCAACTATGCGGACCGCAAGGCAGTGCGTGAGGTGGCGAACTGGTTTCGGTCGATGCCGGTCGCAGCGACGATGCACATGCCGATCTTTACGGAGGCAGAGGAGTCGCAGTGGAGCAAGCACACGGCGCCCACGTTGAATCTGGTGAGCCGGGCGAAGGGCGAGCGCATTGCAGCGATGGATGAGGTGAAGCGGGCGCTCGAGGCGGCGGAGCAGGTGCCGTTCCGTTCGTGTGTGCTGCATTTGGGGCTGGGGGACGATCGCTGGGCGACCGAGTCGCTCGATCTTTCCTTGACGGCTATCGAGCATTTGAAGGCCTTTGCCGCTCCGCTCGGGGTGCAATTGTTGCTTGAGAATTTGAACAACGATCTGGCTACGCCGGCACACCTCAAGGAGATAGTGCGGGTGGGGCACTTCGATACGGTGGGGTTCTGTCTGGACGTGGGGCATGCGCACCTGACCCAACCGACGGCTCCAGATGAGACGGGGTTCGACCGCTATGCGCGGGAGCGGCTGCGCGAGGAGTTCGGCGATGCGGCGTTAAAGGATGGGCTGGCGGAGGCGTTTCAGGTGTTTGGGGACAGGCTCGTCGAGATGCATTTGCACGACAACGGCGGCGGACGCGATGAGCACCTTTGGCCGGGCGAGGCGGCGAGTGGCAAGGGGCTGGACTGGGGCGTGGTGCGAGCGAGTCTGGCGAAGCTGAAGGAGGCACCGGCGCAGTTGTTGGAGATTGCGTATGAACCGGCGGTGGCGGTGCGGGAGGTGAGCCGGAAGGCTGGGGTGGCACGGCGGCTGGTGGAAGACGAGGCGGTGTAGGGGAACAACGGGTTCCCTTTGGGAATGACAAGCAAAAAGCAAAGGCGAAAAGCAGGTCCTTCGCTGTGCTCAGGATGACAATTCCGTTGTGCGTTGTCAGCTATGAGCTTCTGGCTATCAGCTTCCAGCTATCAGCTTTCAATAGCCGTTGTCAGTGGGCGTGGGCATGGTCATGGTGGTGGCCGCCGGGGCCGTGGCTGTGGTGGGAGTGGCCGTCGATGATGTCGGGGCGGGGTGGGTTGGCGCAGCCGTCGGTGGTGGTGCAGGCGGTGACTTCGACCTGGACCGTGGTGTGGTGGATGCCGAAGTGGTCGCGGAGCTGGTGGTTGAGGCGGTCGAGCATGGCTTCGCATGCGGCTAGCGGCATTTCATCCACCTGGACGTGGCAGGCGAGGGCGTGGGACTGCGAGGTAAGGCTCCAGATGTGAAGGTCGTGTACGTCGAGGACGCCCTCGACGTTGCGCATGGCGAGGCGGATCTCCGCCATGTCGACGGAGCGAGGCGTGCCTTCAAGGAGGATGTGCAGGGTTTCGCGGATGATGCCGTAGGAGCTCCACAGGATCATCGCGGCGATGATGAGGGAGAGCAAGGGATCGATCCATTGCTGATGCGTAATGGCGATGAGCAGGCCGCCGAGGATGACGGCGGCGGTGGAGACCGTGTCGCCGAGCATATGAACGAAGACGCTGCGGATGTTGACATCCCTTGAGAAACGCCAGAGCAGCCCGGCGATGAGACCGTTCATGACCACGCCAAAGGCGGCGACGATCATCATGAGGTGCGGCTCGACGGGTACGGGATGGAAGAGGCGCAGGATGGCATCGACGGCGATCCAGACGGCGAGCACAAGCAGGCTGAGGGCGTTGACGAAGCCCGCGAGCACACCGGAGCGCTGATAACCGAAGGTGCGTTCGTCAGTCGCGGGACGGTTTTGCAGCCACACGGCGACAAAGCTCAGGCCGAGCGCGGCGAAGTCGGAGACGTTGTGGCCGGCCTCCGAGATGAGTGCCAGGGAGTGCGCGCGCATGCCGAAGATGAAGGTCGCAAGGATGTAGAGAAACGTCAGCGCAAGGGAGAACTTGAGAATGCGCTGCATGGCCGCATTAGGCTGCGAGTGCGCGTGCATGTATCCAGTTTAGTCCCGCGTTGGCCGAGCAAGGAGGTGCGCGTTGGCCCGGCTGTGTGCCCGGAGAATGCCACGGTCGCTGGCGTGCATCCAAAGCAAAGAGAAGAAATGCTCCTGAGGCCAAGACCACATGAAGATTCAACCGATCAGCACACACGCTCATCAGCTCATACGTCTGGGACTGATCAATTGCTATCTCGTTCGTGAGTCGGAGAGCTTTACTCTGATCGACACAACCCTGAAGGGTGCAGGCAAGGACATCGTCGCAGATGCTCAAACGATCGCCTCCGAGCCGATTGCACGCATTCTGCTGACCCATGCGCATGGCGACCATGTCGGCTCAGTGGATGAACTGGAACGTTTGCTGGGCCGGACGGATCTAGCGATCTCGACGCGGGATGCGCGGCTGTTGCACACCCCGCCGGACAAGACGCTGGAATCAGGTGAGCCGCAGGGAAAGGTAAAGGGCTCTCTTCCAGGCGTTCGCGCACAGCCAAGCCACCTCTTGAACGACGGCGAACTATTTGGCTCGCTGCGCGTCGTAACCACGCCAGGTCATACGCCGGGCCATGCGAGCTTCTTCGATGAACGCGACGGTACGCTGTATACCGGGGATGCGCTGATCTGCGTCGGCGGTGAGTTACATGTGCCTGGGTTCGGGCCATGGTACTTCCCACTGCCGGGTTGGGCGACGTGGAATAAGTCATTGGCTATAGCGAGCGCCCAGAAATTGCTGGATGTGCTCGGCACGGGCATTCGGCGCTATGCGAGCGGGCATGGACGCCTGGTGGAAGGCGGGCCGGCGTTGCTGCAGGCGGCAGTGGATAGAGCCAAGGGAAAGCTGCGTTAACTAGTTTGTAGGCTTCGTGTTTGTGGGCTTCGTGACGATTGAGGGGCGTACCGGTTTCTGTTCAGGGTTTGAGGTTTTGAGCAGAAACAGGTTTGAGGTGAAGGATCGTTAGCTGCGCCAGTGCAGTTCGACGGGGCCGTTGGCTAGTGGGTGCTCGCCCTTGTTTGTGAGACGTCGCTGCTTTAATGCGAAGTACCATTTGGCGGGCTTATCGGCGTCGTCGATGAGCATGAGGCCGGGGTTGGAGCGGAGGCCGCGGGCCTGCTCGACCATGGTCTGTTGGTCTTGCGCGACGAAGCGGGCACCGAAGAACTTTACCAGCGGCGTGACAAAGGGGATGCGGTAGCCGATGTTCCAGGCGGCGACGACGTCGATGCGGCAGGTGGAGGCGGTGATTGGCGTGACGGTGGTGAGCGAGGAGAACCAGCGCTGTTTTCCCCGGGCGTTTGTGGCCACGATTGTTTCGTAGCGGCGGTTGGGCAGGACGAAATCGATAGTGGTGACCGGTTTGCCGAGCAGCTTGTAGGGCGCTGAGTTGGCGCTGGGCGCGTGCGGGCTCATACGAAAACCGGCGTTGCGGCCACCGTGCTCGGCATCAAGCAGAGGCTCGAAGTGCTTGGTTTTTTCGTGGATGCTGGCGGCGGAGCGCCACCACCAGGCCTGGTGCACGAAGGGGCCGTGGGCTGGGTCCATCAGGCCGATGATGCCGTGATCGACGTTGCAGGGGAGGTCCGCGGCGAGGTGGGCGGTGCGGAAGTGCGGGGTGAATTTGGGCAGCTCCGGGAGCGGGGGAAGAGTGCTTTCGTCGGCTATCCGGCCAACGCCGGCGGCGGGGAGGTAGACCCAAGCGTAGCCATCGGTTTCGCGCACCGGGAACGCGTTGGCGTAGATGCGCGTGGGTTCGAGGCCATCGTGTGAGGTGAGGGAGGGGATCTCTTCGCAGCGGCCGGTGCAGGGCTCGAAGCGCCAGCCGTGGTACTTGCACATCACGGTTTCGCCATCGAACCAGCCGGCGGAGAGCGGGATGCCGCGGTGTGGGCAGAGGTCGCGCAGCGCGAAGAGGCTACCGTCACTTTTGCGGCCGAGCAGCAGCGGTATGCCGAGCAGGGTGGTGATGGCTGTGGCCTCCCGAGCGAGGTGCCCTATGCGGATGGCAGGGTACCACTCACCGAAGATCATCTCCGCGGGTGGGCCAGGCTTGTCGGCAATGGTGCCGGCGATCTGCACCAGGTCAGCCGCTCGGCCTGCACGAATTGGTCGCATACGCGCCACACACCAAGTTTACGTGCAGTGGAAACGTACACTGATCCCGATGTCCGCCACCGTTCCAGCCAGGCCACGCACCACGCTCATTTCTTTGCTCCTGCTGTGGTCTGTGTTTTACCTGAGCTTTACGCTGTTTCGCCCCGCGCTGCTGGATGACGCGGACAGCGTGCATGTGGAGGTAGCGCGCGAGATGCTGCTGCGGCACGACTATGTGACGCTGTATGCGAACGGGATCCGGTATCTCGAGAAGGCCCCGTTGCTGTATTGGGCGATGGCGCTTGCGATGCGTCTGGCGATAGGTTTTGGGGTAGTGCGGCCGGAGATGCTGGCAGCCGCGGCACGTGTGCCGCTGGCGCTGGCGGTACTTTGGCTGGTGTTTTGTTGCGAGAGTCTGGCGCGGCGCATGTTCCGCTCGGCGCGTGCGGGGCTTTACAGCGGACTGGTTCTTCTTTCGAGCTTTGGCGTATTTATCTTTACGCGCATCACGATTCCGGATGCGGTGGTGTGCCTTTGGATCAGCATTGCGCTGTGGTGTTTCTGGCGCGCTGAGGAGACAGAGCCTGGGGTGGAGGCCCGTGCCGCGGCGAGCGAAAAGCACCCTACCCTTTCCGATGGAACGGGAAAGCGTGGGGCACCCGGCTTTGTATCTCCCGGGAACGGGGTGGTTCGGTGGTTATGCTGGGGGTTTGCTGCGGCTTGCGCGTTGAATGTATTGACCAAGGGGCTGATCGGGGTGGTGTTTCCGGTTGGGATCGCCTTGGCTTACCTGATGCTGACGCGGGGTGCGCGACGCGGTTGGCGGCGGATGCTGGCGCTGCATCCTTGGAGCTCGTGCCTCGTATTTTTGGCCATTGCGGTGCCGTGGCACGTGTTGGCGGGGTTGGCGAATCCGACCCAAGGCCATCCGGCCCCGTTCGTGTTTGTGCGGGACACCGCGGCTGCGCTGCCATGGGGGCATTGGAAGGTACCGTTGCCGACGGAGGGCAACGTGCGTGGGTGGCCGTGGTTTTATTTCATGAACGAGCATGTGCTGCGCTACCTGGATCTCCGCGTGCCACGCGACTATGACACGGTGCCGCTGGCTTTATTTTGGGGCCTTTGCCTGGTGTGGCTAATGCCCTGGTCGGCGTTTGTGTTTAAGGCAGTGGGTTGGGCTGCCCCGGTGCGCTCGGCGAAGTGGCGGCGTCAGTTCCGGCGGCATGATCTGCCGCTGCGAGAGCGTGCTTCCGTACTTTTGCTCGTATGGGCTGGATTTGTGTTGCTGTTTTTTTCCATTTCCACGCGCCAGGAGTATTACGTATTGCCGGCGCTGCCCGCTTTGGCCGTGTTGGTTGCGGGGTGGCTCGCCTCCCCGGTCATGGAGAGGCACTCTGCAAGCTCGCAGCATAGAGCAGCGATACGGATCTCGGCGGTGTTGGCGATGGTTGGAGTCATGGCTGCCTGCTCATGCCTGTTCTTTCTTCTGCACACGCGCGCACCGGATCGCGATACTGATCTAGCGCAACTGCTGCAGCAGAACCCGGGGCAGTATGCGCTCAGCTTTGGGCACTTTCTGGATCTGAATGCGAAGGCGATGGGCAGATTTCGCTTGCCGCTCGCGCTGACGGCGCTCTGCCTGGGCCTGGGTTGGCCGCTGGCGTGGATATTGCGTGTCAAGCGCCACGCACACGCGTCCTGCCTGATGTTGGCGGCAAGTGGTTTAGGTTTTCTGTTTGCCGCGCACCTTGGCTTGCAGACGTTTGCTCCCGTACTGAGCTCGGCGCAACTCGCGGAGGCCATTCGGCCCGCGGTGAGGCCGGCGGATCTGGTGGTGATTCATGGTGAGTATGAGTCGGGGTCTACGTTGGCTTTCTATCTCAAGAGAAACGACATTCACCTTTTGGAGGGCCGTAGTTCCAACCTTTGGTATGGGTCATTTTTCTCGGATGCACCGCCTCTGTTTGAAACACCCGCTTCGCTCGCGGCGAAATGGACGGGAACGCAACGCATCTTTCTGTGGCAGTCCTTGACGGATGCGCCGAACACGCTGCCCCCGCTGCCGGGGCGGGTGGTGGTGCTCGCGAGAGGTGGGGGGAAGGAGATTGTGAGTAACCAGTAAAGCAGCAAACAGGAAGTAGGAAGTAGCAAACAGGAAGTAGGAAGTAGCTGGAGGGGGACTTGGCTGAGTTGAGGTGGGATGGACCGTTTGGTCTTGCAGGCTGCGCAACCGCAGATTCCTTCCGTTCGGCTGCACGCAAGGGCGGTGACAACAAGAGGAGAACGCTATATCCGGCGTCCCCTTCTTGCTAATCGCTGTTTCCGTTTACTGCTTCCTAACTCCTGGGCCAGTATGATGGCATTGCTACTTCCTATTTCCTGTTTGCCACTTCCTGTTTGCCATCTTTATGCCCTGTGATCCAAAAGAGCTTCGCCACGTGCCGCTGTTTGCCCTGCTCGACGATGACGAGCTTGCCGTGCTTGCCCAACAGGTGGAGTTGCGTGACTTCGCGGCGATGCAGCGGATCTACAAAACGGGCGAACCTTCTGTGAGTGCGTTTTTGGTGATGAGCGGAGCGGTGCGCGTGACCTCCATCGATGAGGATGGGCAGGAGGTGCTGTTTGCCGAGCCGAAGCATGGGGACTTCTTTGGCTTTGCGTCGATGTTGGACGATGCACCGCACCAGACCTCGGCCGTAGCCGTGACCACAACCACCTGCGTGGAGGTGGATCGCAATGACCTGATGCAGCTTTTCCAGCGCAAGCCGATGGCAGGGTTGGATCTGCTGACGGTGATTGCGCGGGAGATCCACGCGACCCAGCACCTGGTGCGGGTGCGCTCGGCGCGCAACCCCAATGAGTTGATCGACGAGCGCGAGACGTTTGGCGAACGCATTGCCGACCGGGTGGCTTCGTTTGGCGGCTCGTGGCGATTCATTATCGCCTTTGCCGTTGTGCTCGCGGTGTATGTTACGACGCAGATAGTGCTGCACGGCCGGGCGTGGGATCCGTACCCGTTCATTCTGCTGAATCTGTTTTTGTCGATGCTGGCTGCGATTCAGGCGCCGGTCATCATGATGAGTCAGAACCGGCAGGATGCGCGCGATCGTCTGCGTTCGGAGCTCGACTTTGACGTGAACCGGCGTTCGGAGCTGGAGATTCAGGCGCTTTCGCGCAAGCTGAATTTTCTTACGGATAAGGTCGACGATATTGATGATCGCCTGCGTGGGCCGCGCGAGGCTCGGCAGCTGGACGACCCGCTGGGATGATGGGTGCCGCGGATGCTGCTAGCGGAGTGTGGGGGTGGATACGTGGATTCCCTGCGGAATGATAGCAAAAAGGCAAGAGCGGACGCAGATTCCCTTCGGGAATGACAACCAAGAAGCAAAGCGATTTAGGTTTTTGTGAGGGTGCCGCGGCGGAGGCGGAAGCGCTCGCCGCGCCAGACGATGGTGTCGCTGGCGTAGCTCCAGGCCCAGAAGAAGAGGCCGAAGAGATCGCGGACGGGTAATAGGATGAGGTCGCGAAAGACCTGCTCATCGTGCAGCACGCCTACCCCGACGGTGAGGGCCACTGCCACGCGGACGAGCAGGGCGAGTGAGAGCAGAGAGAGGCTCCACAACGCGCAGCCACTGGCCACAACGGTAACGAGCGCCCAAGGCAATACATAGGTGAACAGCAGGCCAAGGTAGCCGGCACGGCGGGAGTCGCGTGTGGAGCGTGCCCAGCGCAGCTGATGGTCCGCGAAGCCGCGCAGGGTGTAGGCGGGAACGGTGGTGGCCACGATCTCTTGGACGAGTTCGACGCGATAGCCGGCCCGATGAAGCCGTGCGCCGAATTCGTAATCGTCGGCGAGCTGATCGGTGAGGGCCTCGAAGCCGCCGATGGCATGAAGCGCCGATTGGGTGGTGGCGAGGGTGGAGCCGAGGCCGAAGCGCAGACCGCCTTCCAGCCAGCGCGCGGTGAGAACGCCGGGGATGAAGTCGGTGGAAATGCCAAGGGCTTCAAGGCGCGAGAAGAGGGTGCGGTCGGCCTGGCCGAGGTAGGGGACGGTGACGAGGCCGAGGGGGGAAGGCGGGTCTTGTTGAGGTTTGAGCGACGAGGTACTGAGGTTTGAGAGGTTCAGCGGTGGGGCGAAGGGTGCCATGACGCGGGTGAGGTAGTTCGGCGAGACGAGGATGTCGGAGTCGTTGACGAGGATGTGCTCGTACTGCGCGTGAGGCAGCATTTGGGCGAGCGAGGAGAGCTTGCCGTTGGGGCCGAGGCGCTCACGGCACTCGATGAGATGGATGGGGATCTGCGGGTGTTCGACGCGGAGGCGGGCGACCTCGGGAACGGCGGGGTCGTTGAGCGAGCCGACGCCGAAGAGGATCTCAAAGGGGCCGGCGTACCACTGGGTGCAGTGGCTGACGAAGCCGGCGTACATGCGGGGATCGACGCCGCGCAGGGGCTTGAGGATGGAGACGCCAGGGAATGCTTGCGAAGCGGGAGGGGTGGCCTGCCCAGAATGGCGAAAGGAGCGGGCCCCCCACAGGGCGAGAAGGCTGTACGCGATGCCGCAAAGGGTGAGCAGGGCTGTGAGGAGCGGAAGTGCGGAAAGAAAGGTGTTCACCGGTTCTCAGTGTAGCGGCGGGAGGAAATTGTCCGTGTGCTGCGCTCAGGGCGAGGCGGTGAAAGGCAGAGGCGAGAAGCAGGTCCTTCGCTTTACTCAGGATGACAATTCTTTTTCTTACCTCCGCTTTCCTTCTCACCTAACCTTGCACTTCCTACCCCCTACTTTTCACTTCCTACTTCCTATTCCCTACTTCCTACTCATACCGCAGGGCGTCGATGGGGTCTAGCGTGGAGGCTTTCCAGGCTGGGTAGATCCCAAAGACGAGCCCGATGAGGCAGGAAGAGGCGAAGGCCGCGAGTATCCACATGACACCCACCTGCGAGCTAAGGAGGAAGTGAATGGCAAAGGCCAGAATCGATCCGAGCGCAATGCCGAGAACGCCACCAATCGCGCACAGCACGACGGCCTCCACGGTGAACTGCAACAGGATGGTGGAGCGGGTAGCGCCGATGGCCTTACGGATGCCGATCTCGCGAGTGCGTTCAGTGACGGAGACGAGCATGATGTTCATCACGCCGACGCCGCCCACCATCAGGCCTACGGAGCTGAGGCCGAGCATGAGCAGGAAGAGGCTGCCGGTGATCTGCCCCCAGAGCTTGGTGATGGAGTCCGGGCCGGAGATGGAAAAGTCGTCCTCTTTGGCGTTGGGCACCTTGCGGCGGCGGCGCAGCAGTTCGCGAATCTCGTCTTCGGCGATGGGCTTGTTCTTTTGATCGTCGAACTTGGCGCTGATCCAGTACTCAAGCACCTCCGGATGCAGCTTGTGGAAGGTCGTGATGGGGATGTAGGCCAGGTTATCTTCAGGGTTTTTGCCGCCGCCAAAGGCTGATTTTCGCTTGTCCATGGTGCCGATGACGGTAAAGGCACGGCCTTCGATGGTGATTTCTTTGCCGGTGGGGTCGGCCTCGCCGAAGAGCTCCTCGACGGTGTCGTGGCCGAGAATGGCGACATCGGAGGCGCGATCTTCATCGGCGTTGGTGAGGTAACGGCCGTCGATAATTTTTTCGTCGTAGACGTCGCCGTTGGAGGGTGTTTCGCCCGAAATGATGATGTGCTCGGCCTTTTTGTTGCCGTACTTGGCGGTAGCAGAGCCGGTATTCCAGTCGAAGCTCTGGTAGCGCAGGGTTGCACCGGCGGCGGTGATGTGCGGCAGCTTGCCGATGTCGAGCATCTCGTCGAAGGTGAGCTGCTTGCGGGCGAGCAGCTCGGCCGTGGGACGGATGGTGATCGGCGGCAGCCGGGAGATCCAGAGAACATTGGTGCCGAACTGCTGGACCAGTTCAGAGACCGAAGCGTTCAGGCCGTTGATCACCGAGGAGATCGCGATGACGGTGATGACACCAATCACGATGCCGAGGATGGTGAGGGCGGAGCGGAGCTTGTTGGCACGCAGCGTATCGAGGGCCATGATGACGGCTTCGCGTTGTTGCGTCACTTTGACTGAGGCCATGAGGAACTCCGGAGGTGCTGGGCAGGTACGCCGTGAGGACTTGGGAAGATCTTAAGGAATCCCGGATCCCTCAGTGGCTAAAGCCACGTTGCAGCAACAAGTTTACGGCGGGACTGAAGTCCCGCCCTTCCCACGACGTGTAGTTTGCCGTGAGATTAAAGTCGCGGCTCTTCATAAGGTTTGTTGAGGACTAAAGTCTCGGGCCTTCCCACGAAGCGTGTTTGCGATGAGGTTGATCCGGACATTTTTCAGAAGTCGGAGCGAAGGGCGACGATGGGGTCGAGTTCGGCGGCTTTGCGGGCAGGGTAGACGCCGAAGAAGACGCCGACGGAAAGAGCGACGCCGAGGCCGGCAAAGATGCTCCACAGGGCGATGCTGGAGGGAAAATCGAGGAGAACGGTGACGATCTGCGCGCCCCCCACGCCGAGTGCGACGCCCAGGAAACCGCCAAGCAGCGCCATGGTCGCGGATTCAAGAAGGAACTGGAGCAGGACATCGGCGCGACTGGCGCCGAGCGCTTTGCGGACGCCAATTTCGCGGGTGCGCTCGGTGACCGAGACGAGCATGATGTTCATGATGACGATGCCGCCGACCACGAGCGAGATGGCGGCGATGGCGACGGCGACGAGCTCGAAAGAGCCGGAGATCTGCGCCCAAAGCGAGACGAGGCCGTTGCTGGTTTCGAGCGAGAAGCTGTCCTCGACGCCGGGACGGTCATGGCGCTGGCTGCGAATGATGACGCGGGTCTCATCCATGGCGGTTTCCATGGCCGGGCCGCTGCCGCCTTTGACGGCGATATTGATGGACTTGGCGGTGCCGTAGGTGCGCTGGTAGGCGGGCAAGGGGATGGCGACCCAGTCGTCCTGGCTGGCACCGAGCGTCTTGCCCTGCCGTTCGCCGAGGCCGATCACGGTGTAGGGGACGCCGTCGACGCGGATATCCTTGCCAATCGGGTCGGCGTCTTCGAGCAGATTGTCTTCGACATCGGTGCCGATGATGGCGACGTGCGCACCGTGCGCCTCGTCGGCCTGGGTGAAGCCGCGGCCTTCGGTGATGTTGAGGTTGGTCAGCTCCGGCATGAGGGCGGTGTAGCCCCGGACCTGCGAATCCTTGCTGGATTGCCGGCCGACGACAATGGTGCCCTTAGTGGTTTGGCTGGCGCCCACGGCCTGGCAGGTGCGGCAGACGTCCTGAACCGCGTGATAGGCGTCGATGCCGATCACCTTGCGTTTGGTGTAGCGGAGGTAATCGTCATAGTCGGTAATCAGCGAAGGCATCTGGCTGATGGTGAATGTGTCCGCACCGAAACGGCTGATTTTGGTGGCGACAAAGCGGTTGGCTCCATTGACCAGCGTGACGACGGCGATGACCGAAGCCACGCCGATGACCACGCCGAGCAGAGTGAGCACCGAACGCAGCTTATTAGCCCATAGCGAAGAGAGCGCCAGGCGGAATGCGTCTTTTTTGTCCATCGCCATGTGTGAGGAGTGTATCGCTCGGAGGGACACACGTGGGAATTGGGCTTGGCAAGATCGGAAAGGGGCGACTGGCCGGGAGCAGCCTTGTTCATGCATCCTATAGAACACCGGCAGCCAGCCGGAAGTAGAGCACCGGCAGCCAGCCGGGAGGGCGCGCGTTTGACCCAGGTATACCTGAACCGTATTGCTTCCGCTGTTCCCGATCACGATGTACACGGTGCTTTTGTGGCCTTCGCGGATAGTTTGCTGGCGTCGGGTGCCAATACGCGGGTCCGTGCGCTGTTCAACCGCATGGCAACGCGCTCCGGCATCGAGCACCGGTATTCGGTACTGACACCGAATGAAGCCTCGACCGAGTTTCACATCAACGCGCATGAGTTCTATCGCAATGGAGCATTTCCCCACACGGCCGAGCGGATGGGCGTGTATGAGCGTTTTGCCCCGGTGCTGATGCGGCGGGCGCTGGACAAATTGAACCTGAGCGAGGCCGAGCGCGCCGGGATCTCGCATGTGGTAATCACGACCTGCACGGGTTTATATGCGCCGGGCCTGGACTTTGAGGCCGTGGAGCACCTCGGGCTGCGGACGGATGTGGAGCGCACGATGATCGGCTTTATGGGTTGCTATGCGGCGATCAACGGTCTGAAGACGGCACGGCACATTGTGCGCTCCGAACCCGCGGCCAAGGTGCTGATGGTAAATCTGGAGCTGTGCACGCTGCATTTGCAGGAGACAACGGACCTCGAACAGGTGTTGAGTTTCCTGGTATTTGCGGATGGTTGTGCGGCGAGCCTGATCTCGGCGGAAGAGACCGGGTTTGGGCTGGACAGCTTTCGGGCGGTGTTGATTCCAACGACCCGCGACCTGATCACGTGGAGGATCGGCGGGGTGGGGTTTGACATGCTGCTGAGCGGCCAGGTGCCGGGGGCGATCGGCAAGGCGCTGGAGGGCGGCGGAGACCAGGTGCTGGGCGATCTGCATAAGGATGAGATCCAGCTGTGGGGGGTGCACCCGGGTGGCAAAAGTGTGCTGGATGCGGTGGAGCGCGGGCTGGGGCTGCCCAAGGACGCGCTGCATTGCTCGCGTGAGGTGCTGGAGCGATTCGGCAATATGAGTTCGGCGACCGTGATGTTTGTGCTGGAGCGCCTGATGGCAGAGGCCAAGCAGGGCGAGCGCGGCTGCGCGATGAGCTTTGGGCCAGGGCTGACGGCGGAGACGATGCTGTTCCATGCGGCGTGACGGGCTGAGTAAGGTCGAGTCGGGGAGAGGCCGGTTCCCTGCGGGAATGACAGAAAGAAGTACAACGGCAAGCCCACTTGCAAGTACAACGGCAACGGTAGAAGGCGATACGGGAGCAAGCGCCGTTGTGGATTTTGCGCGGCGGGTGGATCCGGCCGATCTGCCCGAGTGGATGGATGAGCCGTGCTCGTATGAGGAGTTTCGGGCGTGTGTGCGTGACCTCGGCTGGGTAAACCGCTTGACCTTTGGGCATCGGCCGACATTGCAGTTCTTGGGGCAGGTTGCCGCGACGCGGGAAGGTCTGGGTAGGCCGTTGCGGATTGTGGATGTTGGCTCAGGGGGTGGGGATGCGCTGCGACGGATCGCACTTTGGGCGGCGCGGCGCAGGGTGGCTGTAGAGCTCATGGGTGTCGATCTGAACCCGCATGCGACGCGGGCGGCAGAGGAGTTCTCGGGCCGCAACCAGGCGTTTAGCGGTATTCGGTGGTGCACGGGCAATGCGTACACCGAGCCGGCCGCGCAGGACGGCGATGTTGTAATCAGCTCGTTGATGACGCACCACATGTGCGATGAAGAAATCGTCGCATTTCTGCGCTGGATGGAGGCGCACGCGCCGCGGGGGTGGTTTATCAACGATCTTCTGCGGAGTGCGCGGACAGCCCATTGGTTCGGTGTACTTGCGAAGGTGATGCGATGGCATCCGTTTGTGCGGCACGATGGGCCAGTGTCGTTCCGGCGCGCGTTTCGTTCGGAGGATTGGCGGCAGCTGCTGCAAAAAGCCGGCATCCCGCTCGATGCCGTGCGGCTCTCGCAGCCTGTGCCGGGACGGCTGTGCCTGACGAGGCTGCGATGAAGCCCACGACTGAGGTGCTGGTGTTGGGCGGCGGCCTCGCGGGGACTGCGGCGGCGATCGTTCTGGCGCGCGCCGGCGTGGCCGTTACGCTGGCCGAACGCGAGGCCGTGCCGAAGCACAAGGTATGCGGCGAGTTTCTGAGCGGCGAGGCGTTGGACCTCCTCGCAGGGCTGGGCATCGACGCGGCCGCACTCGGGGCTTTGCCGATGCGGGGTGTGCGGTTCTGCCTCCGCTCGCAAGTGAGCGAAGCAGCCCTGCCGTTTCTGGCGATGTCGCTCACGCGTAAGGTGCTGGATGTGGTGATGCTCAAGTGTGCGCGTGCGAGTGGAGCGGAGGTGCTGACGGGAGTGACTGTCGAGGCGTTAGCGCGTGAGGGCGATGCCTGGCGCGCGCGCTTCGCCGATGGCCAGGGATGTTGTGCTCCTACCGCCGTGCTGGCCACGGGCAAGCATGATGTGCGCGGTCTGCCACGGCCGCCGGGAGTGCAGAACGATCTCGTGGCGCTGAAGATGTACCTGCGGCTTACGGCGGCGCAGGCCGACGCGCTGGCGGGGCATGTGGAGTTGCTGCTCTACCCGGGCGGCTATGCGGGGTTACAGGCGGTCGAGGGCGGCGGGGCAAACCTGTGTTGTCTCGTGCAGCGGGCGGCGCTGGCGAAGGCGGGCGGCGGCTGGGACGGCCTGCGGACCTTGCTGGAGCGCAGCAACCCGCACGCACGCGAACGGCTGGCGGGAGCGGAATCGTTGCTGCCCAAGGCGCTTGCAGTGGCATCGATCCCCTACGGCTTTGTGCGCGAGAAGGCGGTGGCCCCAAAGCTATGGGCGGTGGGCGACCAGGCCGCGGTGATCCCGTCGTTTACTGGTGATGGCATGTCGATTGCCTTGATGAGCGGTGTGCGTGCGGCGGAGAGCCTGTTGCGCGGCGAGAGTGCCGAGATGTTTCAGGCAGCATTGCACTGCGACCTGCGCCCGCAGGTAGGGCGCGCTACGGCAATCTCGCGTGGGCTGGTATGGAGGCCATCGAGCCAGGTCATCGCGATGGCCGTTCAGCTGTGGCCGGGACTGCTACGTGGGACTGCGCGAGCTACGCGGCTTTCGGAGGCTTCACGGCGTACGGTGGAAAGTGCGGCTTAGCGGGGGTCGCAAAAAGATTGCAGCAGCTAACTGCGTGGCCGAATCACAATCGCGCTTGTAATTCGGCGGCCCCGGCGTATTCTGTGGGCATAAATAGCCGCTCGAGGTACATCCTGCGCGTGGCGTGTGATCCTTTAGGGAGTGCGCATGAGCGCTATGGAACGTACTGCCCAGCCAACACGGCCCCAGGTGACGGTGCCGCAGGTGCTTGCGGATGCTTTGGAGCGCAACCCGGAGATTGCGGAAAAGTTCGGGAGACTGAGCTCGAGTTGTCGTCGCGAGTACGCCGAGTGGATTAGCGGGGCAAAACGGACAGAGACACAGGCTAAACGTGTTGCCGCGGCTTTGGAGATGCTAGCCCAAGGGAAGAGTAAGGGAAAGGCCTGACCTCACGAGCTTCGCGGTCAGCTTGAGATGAGTCCCTTCATGACGCACCGAGATTGCCGAGAGATCCTTATGTCCTGAGCTCTTCAGGGCACAAGAACAATCTTGCCAACCCCGCCCTTCTCCGCAGCCGCCTGCGCCTCACCCGCTTCGGCCAATGGCATCACGCGATAGATGGGTAGCTGGAGCTTGCCGTCGCGAAGGGCCTCGCCGTAATGAACGATCGTCTTTGCGTCAGGCTGTGCACTCATGGCAGACACGCGGACGAGTGGATGCAGCTCCGCATCTTTAGGCGGCCCGACTAGGCTGCCGTAGGTGCCGCCGGGCTTGACCTTGGCTAGAAGCTTTGGGGCGAGTTTGCCGCCAACGGTATCGGCCACGCCATCGAGCAGGCCGAGGCGGGCCAACTCATCGTCGTCCTCAAGATCGATGGCAGCGATGGCACCTAGCGAAAGCGCTTCGGCTATCTGTTTCTTACGCACGCCGGCGATGACCTTTGCACCAAGCTCCAAGGCACAGAGAAGAGCGCAACGGCCTACGCTGCCCGTGGTACCGGTGAGCAGGATCGTTTGACCAGCCGAGACTTCGGTGGCGTTGCGGATGAGTTGATCGCCAGTGAGGGAGACGAGCGGAACTGCGCCCGCGGCCGTCATTTCGAGACCGTCGGGTATGTGAGCGAGCTGAGCGGCAGGTATGATGCAGAGCTCGGCATAGGTGGCGTGCCCGAGCGCGAAGACCTTGTCGCCTTCGCTGAAGCCCGTGACGCCCTCGCCGAGCGATTCGACAATACCCGCAACGTCGCGGCCGAGAATAGCAGGAAATTGCAAGGGAAAGAGCGCCTTGGTTTCGCCGGAACGCATCTTCCAATCGACCGGGTTGACGCTGGCCGCGAGCACGCGAATGCGTACCTCGCCTGGACCTGGCTGAGGATCTTCGAAGGTTTCAAATTTCAGCTTCGCGGGCCCGCCGTACTCGTGCAGCACCATTGCCTTCATTTGCGCGTCTCCTGCATTGTTGGATGCTGTTGACGGAAACACCATTAAGCCCGTACCCAGCGGTCCAGGCGAAAGATGCCGTGCCGGTCGGCAAATTCATGAACAAAGAACCGGGTCGACCCGCGCGTCTACTGGCGCTTAAGCTTCTATTCGCGCTCAAATCAAGCGGCGCTGGATGGATTGCAGAAGCGGTTGAGAAGGACCTACGGAGACGGGAGTGCCCAGTCGTTTGAGCGTGAAAGGAAACGAAACCTAGACAGGGGTAAGCGCCCTCTCTTATGCCAACAGCCAGGTGGCACAAGGTGCCCAAATACGACGAGCCCTGTGTGGCTCTAAGGGGAACACCATGGAACGTATCACTCCCAACGGCTGCATCGGCATAGCGCACTGGCGGGTGGCTCGCGGCCGCTGCTGTACGCGATAAGCGGAGTCCGCTTTACCGAAGCGATCCCGCGCTGATTCGTTTGATCGCCGGCAGCGCGGTATTCACGCACGATCCGCAGGCCACGGCACCGCGCCGGCCACAGGTGTCGTCTGCGCGACCGGAACAATCTGTAGACGATGGCGCGGTATGTATTCCGGAGCGTGGTGTGTCTGAAGACGCGCGCGTTGCCGAGCCGCTCGCCCCGGCCCTGCGCCGGGTGAGCCGAGGCAAGCCGCTGGTGCAGAAGACGACGCACATCCCGCACGGCGTGCCGAAGGTAATTGGTCCGGCGTTGGTCAACATGGCCAAAGGCATCATCGTTGGTGGTGCGAAGCTGAAGGATCGCATGCAGTTTGCGCATGGGGCGCATTTCGTTGAGGTGCGGATCTCACGCGCGACGGGCATGCTTCGCGTCTCGCGTGCTGTAGGCGTATTGGCGGGTGGGCGCATCATGAACCCGCGCACGGCCTATGCGCAATTGCAGGGTGGACAGGTGTGGGGCATCAGCTCCGCATTGCACGAGGCGACAGAGCTTGACCCGCTGCTTGCACGCTACGCGAATGCAAATCTTGGGGAGTACCACATCCCCGTATGCCGAGATATCGAGGACATTACGACCGTTGTGCTCGAGAGGAAAACGCGATCGTCAACCCGCGCGGGGTGAAAGGGATTGGAGAGCTCGGCACCACAGGTATGGCTGCGGCCATTGCGAATGCGGTGTACCACGCGAGCGAGGTGCGTATTCGTGAGTTGCCGATCCGTTTAGACAAAGTGCTGAGGGCGGCGCAGGCTGCCAAGTAGCGCAGGCCTGCGACCCTCAGCGCGAAGGCTGTGATCGCTTCTGCGTCGGCGTCCACGGTCGTTTCGGCGCAGCGATCCATGCGGCGCTCCGTTGCGCCGCAATTATGCCTAGGATGGCCCAGGCGAGAGCGGCTTGGTTGATGTCCTTTGTCGCCTTTCGCCTGCCGCCTGCTGTGAGTAGGTGTGCCCGGAGCTACCTGTTCGAGAGTTCTGAAACAAGCAGCGCAGGCACGTTGTCGGCTGCTTGCACCCGGTCCATAAAGCCTGCACAATTCACTAGAAATTCAACAGGCGACAAAATACATACCGTCGTTGGGTGAGACAGTGAGCGAGCAAGGCCTTCTGGTCAGCTGTTCATCGTTATCTAACCCCCCTCGCGGCGGGCACCGAACCATAGGCATGCGCAGCGAACGGCACGGAACCGTGGCTGCGCTGCCCGAACGCAAGCGAGTTCATTTGCGCAGACGAATTTACCGCATCGTGATTGTTCAGGAGCACCTCTTATGTCATCGCTCAAGCTATCCTCCAAGCCTCGTGTACTGACCACTAGCCTGGCTATCGCATGTTTTCTCCTCGCCCCAGCAGCCTCAGCGCAGCTCAACTCCGGCGAGCCACAGATTCTCAGCACCGGTCAGATCATTACCCCTTTAGCCCCGCGTGGCGCGACGTTTGAGCCGCTCAACCCTGGTCTCGCCGATGCCCCTGAGTACACCGTTGGGCAAGCCGTTTCAACCGCCGTCAGCCCCGACTTCCGCACCTTGCTGGTGCTGACCAGCGGCTACAATCTGAACAACTACAGCACCGGTGCGAATGCCGGTTCACCCATCCCGAGCGACTCCACCGAATGGATCTTTGTGTTCGACATCACGAAGGGCAAAGCCGTGCAGAAGCAGGCGATCCCAGTGACGAACACCTATAACGGCATTGTGTGGAGCCCGCTCGGCAATGAGTTCTATGTCTCTGGCGGCAACAGGGACAACGTCCATATTTACAACATGCAGAAAGGTGCCTGGGCCGAGGACACCGCCGCAGGTTCACCGGTAGCGCTGGGTCATAAGCCAACTGGCGGCGTCAATGCGGGTGGGCTCGGCATTGCCACGCAACCGGAGGCCGCCGGTCTGGCGATCAACGCGACGGCTAACAAGATAATGGTCGCAGACTATGAGAACGATGCAGTCAGCACGCTGACAAAGGCAGATGGCGTGTGGACCAAAACTGCCGAGCTTGATCTGCGTCCCGGCAAGGACGGCACCGGCACCTCCGGCGCTCCGGGCGGCGAGTATCCTTTCTGGGTCGAGATCGTGGGCAATACCACCTATGTCTCCTCCATCCGTGATCGTCAGATTGTGGTGGTGCGCCACAACGCCGTGGTGGATCGCATCTCTGTCCCCGGCCAACCCAACAAGATGGTTCGCAATCGTGAAGGCACGCTGCTTTACGTGGCACAGGATAACAACAATACGATCGCGGTAATCAACACGCTGAACAACAAGGTCGTCGAATTGATGCCCGTGCCGGTGCCGAAGTCGGCACCCACGGACAATGCTGCGACAAAGTATCTTGGCGCAAATCCCAATGGCCTGACGCTTTCGCCCGATGAGAAGACACTGTATGTCACCTTGGGCGGGCTGAACGCGGTGGCGGTGCTGAAGTTGGCCGGTTTCGGCAGCAGCATCTTTGCCGGTTTGATCCCGACCGGCTTCTATCCCAACTCTGTGAGTCTGAACTCCGACGGGACGGTGATGTACGTCGTCAACGGTAAGAGCGCTACCGGCCCCAACCCACAGTACGGCACGGCGACGCTTTCCACGAAGGGTGATGCGGCCAATTAATACGATCTGCAGCTCACCAAAGCAGGCTTTCAGACGCTGCCTGTTCCAGGCACGGGGGAGCTCAACAACCTAACCTCTAAGGTGGTGACGAACGATCACCTCGGACTTCAACTTACCGCTCGGCAGAAAGAGACTATGGCCTTTCTGCACAACAACATCAAGCACGTAATTTACATCATCAAGGAGAACCGGACTTACGATCAGGTGCTTGGCGATCTCGAGGTCGGCAACGGCGACCCCAGCATTACGCAGTTCGGCCAGTCGAATACACCAAACTTCCACAAGATCGCTCGTGACTTCGTAGATTTCGATAACTTCTACGACGTGTCCGATGTTAGCGGCGATGGCTGGCCATGGTCCACCTCGGCTCGCACCACGGATGTGATCGAGAAAGAAATTCCAGTCAACTACGCGGGCCGCGGTATCGATAATGACTCCGAAGGCACCAACCGCAATCTAAATGTCGGCATCCCGAGCACGGCGGCACGGGACGCGGCCGATCCGCTGACCGGAACCGACCCCGACCTGCTGCCCGGCAACGCCAATGTAGCCGCGCCGGACAGCGATGACGAGGAACAAGGTCAGGGTTACATCTGGAACGGTGCCCTCAAGGCCGGTCTTACCATTCGTGACTACGGCATGTTCCTCGACATTGTGCGCTACAACCTTAGCGCCGCACCGTCTTTGAGCATCCCCGAAGATGAAAATGCTTTTGCCGACAAATTGCAGGTGGCGTATTCCACGAATACGGTGTTGAGCCAGTTCACCGATCCCTACTACCGCGGCTTCGACAATACCTTTCCGGATTATTACCGCTTCACTGAGTGGCAGCGTGAATTCAACGGCTACGTTGCGAGTGGCAATCTGCCCAATCTATCGCTGGTGCGATTGATGCACGATCACTTCGGCAACTTCGGGATCGCCCTCAACGGCGTTAACACGCCGGAGCTACAGATCGCGGACAACGATTACGCGGTCGGGTCGTTGATCCAGGCCGTGGCCAATAGCCCCTACAAAAACAACACGCTCATTTTTGTGATTGAGGACGACGCGCAGGATGGCGGCGATCACGTTGATGCGCATCGCAGCACGGCATTCGTGGTGGGGCCGTATGTGAAAAAGAACTTTGTTGACTCCACGCGCTACAATACGGTCAACTTCCTCGCCACCATGGAACAGATTCTCGGCATTGCGCCATTGAATCTCAATGATGCGAATGCGGCACCGATGGCCAACGTCTTCGATGTGATGAAGCCGGCAAACTGGACCTACACCGCTGTACCCTCAGCGTATCTGGCGCGCACTACGCTGCCAATCGACTTTTCGCCAACCAACACGGCGTCTCTGCGTCCGCTGCATAGTGGAGCTTGGTGGGCGGCGCAGACCAAAGGTATGGATTTTTCTGTTGAGGATCATCTCGACAGCGCAAAGTTCAATCGTGTGTTGTGGCATGGTGTGATGGGCAATCAGATATACCCTAACCTCCGCAACGGTGCGGATCTACGTAGCAACCGAGCGGCCCTGCTTGCGAAGTACCATGCCGGTACAGTGCCCGCACAGCACGCGGAGAACACCCCGGCTAAGGAGGTTTCCAAGCCGGCGGCCACCCTTAACACCACCATGAATCACTAGGTTCTGTTGGCTTGGCGGGCGGTGGCCATGGCTACCGCCCGTTCTTTTTCCACCTCCATGGAGGCGCGTCTGGAATTCATGGGTGCTCCTTTCTCTCGACCATGGATTTCACCACGATGTGCGCCTTCGCGGATGTCGAGATCGCGAGTTAGCGCCCAACTTAAGAAGTCTGCCGGATCTCTTACGCGAGGAACCACCGAGTTCAAGAGACCAGAGGTGTGAAAGAGCAGAAACGAGAATGAACCGAAACTCGCTCCGTTTTGCACCGGGAGTCACATCTCTTCACACAGTGGTAATCCGCCAGCGACGCGAACTTGCTAGCTTTTCTCAAGGAGCCCCACGCCCATGAAACTTCACCGTCTCACGCAATCCCTATTTGTCTGTGGTTGTTTTCTCGTCACAGCCAACCATGTAATAGCCCAAAACAATACCGCGCCCAGAAACATCATTATCTTTGTCGCTGACGGAATGAGGGCTGGTTCCATCAACGCGCAGAATGCCCCCACGATGCTCTCCATTCGCAACAATGGGGTGTACTTCTCTAACAGCCACTCCCTATTTCCAACCTTTACAACGGCCAATGCGTCCGCGATCGCGACTGGGCATCAGTTGGGAGACACCGGCGATTTCAGCAATACGATTGCCTCGGGATATCCCGTGTTCGACACAGGGAATTTCGGTCTTCTGCCCGGTACGCAAACCCCATTTCTAGAGAATGACCTCATTCTCTCGGACATGAATGACCATTACTATGGCAACTACCTCAACGAGACGGCGCTTATGGCGATCGCCCGCCGTAATGGCTATAACACGGCATCTGTTGGCAAACTGGGTCCGATCGCCATTCAGGATGTAACGCAGCTCACCCCCGTCAACAAGGTAATTCCGGTACCCAACACCGTTTTCATTGATGATGCGACTGGATCGCCTGCAGGTATACCCCTCTCCAGCCAGTTGCAAGCTGCCTTGACGGCGGTCTCGCTGCCCCTTGTCGCACCGAACCGGAGCAACGGCTGTGCGGCCACCGCGCAGTGCAATAACGGCTTTTCCGGAAACAACACCACTCCGGGAACTACGTCGCCCAATGTGGTGCAACAACAATATTTTGCCGACGCCTTCACCAAAGCGATTCTCCCAACCTTCGTCCAAAGCGGAAAGCCCTTCTATGCGCTCTTCTGGTCACGCGATCCGGATGGGACGCAGCACAACCAGGGCGACAGCCTGAACTCCCTTACTCCCGGCATCAATGGCCCCACCTCGCTTGCCGCCGTACGCAACGCCGACCATGACCTGGCCCAGATCATTGCTTATGTGCAGAGCAATCCGGCGCTTGCCAATAACACCGACATCATCCTCACCGCCGATCATGGATTTTCTACGATCTCCAAGCATGAGATCGACGCGACAGGGAAAAACTTTGTCAGCGACTATGCCTCCACCATGACCTACAAGGATGTAACTGGGCGCCAGGAGGTCAACACCGGCTTTCTTCCCGTTGGCTTTCTGGCCATCGACATCGCTCATGAATTCGGCCTGCCTTTGTTCGATCCGGACACTGTCCTGACCATCGCAGGCACCCGAGCCTATGCACCCGTGAATCCCACTATCGCGCAAGCCACGCCCACGCTGCTCCAGCACCCCGCAGCGGGCGACGGTCTTATCGGCGGTACCGGGGCCATTCTGACCTCCACCGATGCGCGCATCGTCGTCGCCGCAAATGGTGGCTCGGATCTGATCTATGTACCCAGCCACGACGCCACGACTGTTCGCCGCATTGTCGCGTTTCTCGCGCGGCAAACGTACGTTGGCGGTATCTTCGTCGACGATTCTTATAGCGACGACATCCCTGGCGCGTTGTCGCTTAGCTCGATCGGCCTCGTTGGGAGCAGCATTACACCGCGCCCAGCAATCTCAGTGAACTTCAAGACCTTTTATCTTGACCCAACCAACCTGCAGACCGGCGTAGAAATTGCTGACTCAGGACTTCAAGAGGGCCAAGGCATGCACGGCACCCTGGCCCGCGCCGATACCTTCAATAACATTGCTGCTATCGGTCCGGACTTCAAGACCAGCTATGTCGATGTTGTTCCGATGAGCAACGCCGATATCGCGCCAACCCTCGCTTACCTTATGCATATCGATCTGCCATTTGCGGGTACCCTTTCAGGCCGCATCATGCGGGAGGCTTTCCCGGGCACGACTGACTTGCCGGTGATTGATGTCGAGAAGCATATTTCCGGCGCATCCGGCAACGCTTCCACCGTTCTTCTCTACCAGAGTGTGGGTGATGAACGCTACTACGACGAGGCATGCCTCGTGCCCACAACCATCGCCGGCACCGTTCTCAACCCTTGCCGCCAATAACTCCTTAAAGGGCAGAAAAGCGGCGCACTAGCGCCGCTTTTCTGCGTTGATTTGCTCCGGCAGCTTGGTTCTTCTTCGACTTACGTATGACGCATAGAACCGTTACCGCCGAGACACCGCCAACATAGCTGAGCAGGTTGCAAATGTGTTTACAGGATTACATCGTGCATCCACACCCTCCGGCAGCGACACGGTGAAGTGACCGGGCCAGCGTGCGGGTTCGTTTGCGGGGTAGTCGGTGCTGAGCAGTTGGGCACCGCTGGCGAGCATGGCATCGCGCAGCGTGGTGTCGTTGGTGCGAGCCTGCTTGGTGTCGGCATCGGTGCGGGCACGAATGAGATAGCCCTGACGGACAAGCGCCGTGATTTCACTGGCAGGGCCCTCATTGCGCTCCAGAAAGGCTGCATCGGACTGGCCGGGAACCGAGTTGGTAAAAAGCACGCGACCGTGCAGCGCGGGGTGGCCTTCAAGATAGATCAGCGTCATCGCACGCTGGTCCATCAGGAAGATAACCTTGCCCCGAGCGCTATCGAGCGTGGGCCAATTGCCCGCGAGGACCGCTTCGTTTAGGGTCTTGTAAGCCCCGCGCACGTCATCAGGCGTGATGAGTTCCGTAGGGGAGAAAACAGAACGAATCTCGGCATCAAGGGCGTCGAAGACAGCGGGCGTAAATGGCTCTGCTTCGGTGAACTGCATGCCCTTGGGCGAGCCTTGCTTTGTTTCCACGAGAACAAAAAGCGGGATGTGATCCGGATGCGCCTTCGACCAGGTGCGCACCTCCGTGAGACATGCAAGGAAAGGCTGGCAGGTACTGCGATAGTCGAGATCCTGCACATGCATCACCTTGAAGCCGGGCTTTGCCATGAGACCGTGCGGATCGGGATCGGGATCCGCCGGCAGCCCCGCAGCGGCGGCCATGGTAGGGCCTTTCGGATGGGCGTAGCGGCCTCCCTTCGTGTCGGCATAGACGTCCAGCTCAATCTGCCGCACGCCGCTATCGAACTGCTGCGTTAACGGCAGATGTTTGTAATCAAGGCCTGTGAAGGCTTGGGGGTTACGCTGCCGCAGCAGCTTCGCCTCATTGGGCGAGATGCCGGCGTGATAGCTGTTATGCGTGCCGATGACCTGGATCTGATTGAGCTTGAGGGGAGCAGGGTCAACTGCCTGCGCGAGCGCTGTGCTTAAGGGCACGAGGCCAATGAAGGTGGTAAGGCAGACATCTCGAAAGAGCATGATTCCCCTTTTCGGGAAGCAGCAAGAAGGGTTCTTCGCCGCGGAGCACAGGATGAAGCAAGATGGAGCGGAACGACACGGTATCGTTGTGCGTTCCGCTCCGTGAGGGAAGACGAGACCTTCAGAAGAGGATCTTGCCGGCGAACTGCAGGACGCGTGCCGGCAGGGTGGTCCCTGCGGTAACAACACCGAAGCTGGTGGAGGTGGGGCTGAAGTTGCTCGAGCCGGGGAAGCCATAGTTCACCTGGTTCAAGACATTGAACGCTTCCACGCGGAAGTCTAAGACGGTGCCCTCGGGATACAGCGCGAACTGCTTATGGAGGCCGAGGTCCAGGTCGTAGTAAGGATCGAAGCGAACCGAATTGCGCGCCGCATTGCCGTACGGCTGGTTTTCGTTCGGCAGGCTGAAGGCAGAAAGCCGCAACGCGTTGATGCCCTGGTTGCCCGGGGTGCGGGTGCGCTGTGACTTCGGCACGACAGCGACGTTGCTGAGCTGGTTGGGCCGCTGGTTCAGGATCGTGCTCACCGCCTGGTTGGAATCCGGCGAGTAGGTGATGTTCACTGGGGAGCCGCTGTCGGCGTTCTCGATGGCTGTGATCTGCCACCCGCCGAGAGCTTCCTGCAGCAGCAACGGCGCGCTCTGGCCGAAGCTGCGGCCCCTGCCGTAGGGTAGGTCGTACACAACGGAGAGCGTCTCGTTCAACGGCTGGTTATAGCCCGAGACGCCGCGGTCGCCGAGAGGGTTGGCGAGATTGATGCGGGAGTTATCCCCGGCGTTGATGTCTAGATGGCCGCCTGCATTATCGAGGGCACGCGACCAGGTGAAGGAGTTCAGCAGGTAGAGCCCGTGTGCCGTGCGATGCTCGAGTTTCGTCTGCAGGGCGTTATAAGAGAGAAAACCCGCGGGCAGAGTCTCCTCAATCGTGGTGAACGTCTTGAGCGGCCGACCCTGGTTGTTGAGCAGCCGATTGACGCAGCCCGTGATGACGGTCGCATTGCAGGTCGCGGTCACGGGATTGGCGGTCGCCTGGTTGTAATCGGCCAGAACCTGCAGCTTGACGCCATGCTCGCCGACGTAGGAGACCTCAAAGGTCGAGGCCGGCGTGATCTGGCGCTGCACGGTGAGGTGCCAGGACTGCACATAGCCCGTCGGCAGGTTCTCCGGGAGATAGCGCGCCTGCGTATTGAAGTTGCTGGCCGGCGTAACAATGGAAGGGCTGGTGAAGCCGGTGGGGAAGCCCTGTGCGGTGGTGCGGAAGCAGGGCGTCGGAATGCCCAGATTGTAGGCCGCCTGGACCTGCGTCGCAGTACACACCGGTAGGCGCGTGCTTGTGCCATAGATACCCGCGTTGGCTGCCGCCGGCACCTGGTTCACATTGGTATTTACAACGTTGGGCAGGTTATAAACCAGCAGATTCTCACCGCCCTCGCGGTTGAACTGCGCGAAGCCTATGCCGTAGGCCGCGCGCACCACCGTCTTTGGGTCAACCGAGTAGGCGAAGCCAAACCGCGGTGCAAAGTCGAGCTTCGGCATATTGACCAGGGCGCGGTTATAGATGGACCCGGGCGAAGCTTGGAGGAGCGAGTTGGTCGCCGGACTGAAGTTTGAAAGCAGATTGCCGGATTCCCACTGCGGTGTCACCAATTCGTAGCGCAGGCCGGCGTTTACGGTCAGCTTCGAATTTACGCGGATATCGTCTTGCAAGTAGAAGAAGTGCATGCGCTGGTTGAGGTGCGTGACGACGAAGTTATTCAGCTGATAGCTGTTTTGCGCGCCGAAGAGGAAGTCGGCGAGTGCCGCTCCTTCACGCGTGCCGGGATCGGCAGCGTTCAACGTCCGCGCGTTGGCACCCGCATAGCTGAAGCTGCCGTTATAAGTAGATTGCCCGAAGGTTGGATTGAAGTCTTCGACCGTGGTGAAGATGGCCTGGTATTCATACCCAAGTTTGTAGCTGTTGCGCCCATGCAGCAGCGTGACGTTTACCTTGGGGTTGTACATGTAGGGATTCTGGAACTGTGGGTTGCTGCCCTGATTGCCGAACTGCGTGAAGCCGCTTACGCTCTGCACGTTGAGGCTGCGCGCCACCGTGGGATCGCTTGGCAGGCCGGGGATGCCGGCCATCAAGCTAGGCTGGCCCTGGCCGTAGGGGAACTTGCCACCGTCGGTCCGCGTGAAGCCGAAACGGGCATCGATAATGGCATTTTGCGTCACGGTGCGTGTGACGCCGCCGGCGATCCCCTGATTGAAAATCTGCACGCTGCCGTTGCTGTTGCCGCCTGCCGGACCTTGGATGTTGGGCGGCGAAAGGATGTTTACCTGGTGCTGGCTGTAGCGGGCAAAGGCAGTGGTTTTCTGACTGAAGGTCTGGTCGACGCGAACATCGCCTTTGTTGTCGTTGATGGTGTCGGCGGGAAGAGAAGCATAGTTATTTGAAAAGGGATTGCCCGGTACGTTGGGTAAGGGCAGAGCGCCCAATACGCCCTTGGCGAAGGCGGAAACCGACGGATCGTTGAACGGGATCACGCCATTGGCGTAGCTCTGGCCCGTGAAGGGATTGGTCAACGGCACGGGGGTCGAGGACTCGGCACCGCTCGCGGAGGTGAGAAAGGTGTAGCCGCCGTTCCGTTGCGCCAGCGCGCTCGTTCCGTTTTGGTTCGTAGTGGGCACGGTCGCCTGCATCACAGCATGCACGATCTGGCGTGTGCCCTCATAGTCGCCGAAGAAGAAGGTATGGCCCTTCCAGAGCGGGCCACCCAGTGTGCCCCCGAACTGGTTGCGGATCAGGGTTGGCTTTTGCGGGCGGCCTGTGAGCGGGTTGGTCGGCGGCGTGAACGGGCCGATGGCATTGAGCACGGTGTTGCGTATGTAGTCGTAGGCGCGACCGTGAAAATGGTCCGTGCCGCTGCGAATGCTGACGTTGATGACCGCACCGGCGGAGCGGCCGTACTCGGCGCTGTAGTTATCGGTTTCAACGCGGAACTCGGAGATGGCATCGGGCGACGGCGGGATCACCTCATTCGAGAAGCCCTGGTTGGAGGTGCCGTAGGCATTGTTATCCAGCCCGTCGAGCAGGAAGTTGTTGAACTCGCTGCGTTGGCCGTTCACGTTGAAAGAGGCATCGCGGCTGGTGTCTGTACCGTTCTCCAGCACATCCCGACGCACGCCGGGCACCAGCGCGGCGAGGTCGGCGTAGGCGCGGCCGTTCAGGGGCAGGTTCTCGACCTCACGTGTGCCGATCACCTGTCCGCGCTCACTGTCATCGGTGTTCAGCAGCGATGCGGCATCGGTCACGGTCACCGTCTCCGACGATCCGGCACGCAAGGAGACGTCGACTCGCTGGCGTGCGTTGACCTGCACGGTAAACGGCTCCGTCGTGCTTAGATCGAAGCCGGCAGCCTGTGCGGTCACGCGATACTGCCCGATTTTTACGTCAGTGAACTCGAACGCGCCGCTGGACGTAGCATGGATTTCCTGCTTCGTTTGTGTGCCCTGGTTGACGAGAGTGACGGTCGCTCCAGGGACAAGCGCGCCGGACGCGTCGCGCACATAGCCCAGAACGGAAGCTGTCTCAAACTGGGCGAGCAGAGGCGAGGCTAACATCGAAAGCAAAACAATAACGAGGGACAAGCATAGTTTCATGGGTACTCCAATTCCTGAACTTGCACGCTGGCCTTGGGCATTCGCCTCGGAACCGCCTGCTGGAAGAAATGTTTGGATCCCAGATAGCGTAGGGCGCGGAGGTAGACCCAAAGTTGCAGAGAGATTGCAATTCGCAGAATGGGGTGTTACGTCCGGGTGACAGCCGCGCATGAGCGAGCGGTGGAATGCCGTTTCGATGCGTTCATCCCATCTGTGCTGTTAGAGGGGAATGAGCGTATTCCTCTCCGGTTCACGCTTCAGGATCGGCAAAGCCGTCAGGTAGTCATTGGATGAAAGAAAATGCCGCCTACTGTGCCCGAGTAGTCATAAATATTGAATGACATGCCACTCTCAAGACGTTTACGCCACTTAGCCCGAAGTCATACCCGATGTACGGCACGGGCAGATCGGTATTGCCTCCTGTGCAGGTAAGCGCCGGCTCAGTGCTCAGGTAACTTCCATTCGCATCGGCCGCGTTATAGAAGTAGCTGCAGGTTTGCCCATTCACAGGATGGCTAGCCGTCGCGATCTGCGACTGGTTGGATCGAAGGGGCCTGCGGGCTCTCGATGTGAATCAAGATTTACATAACCTAAGCCAGCTCGGGAGGAATGTAAATTCACGTTCACTTTAATCCGCCAGCAGGTAGGATTGCCGCTTGGTAGTGCCAAAGGTTCAGGGATTCGGAGTGAAGTCGCGGATATGATCGACAGTGGTCTGATCCAGGTGTTGTAAGACCTCGACCATCAGATCGACTGTCTTGTCGAAGTCGCCACGATTCACAATGCCATTATGTGCATGTGTGTATCGGACGGGCACAACGAAGTTCAGCGTCGGCGCTCCCGTTCCGCTTTCCTGCATCTCTGCGGAATCGTCTCCATACCCCTGGACGAGATCGAGTTGCAGGGGTATGCCCTTGGCTTTGGCAGTGTCTTCTACGAAACGAACCAGTTTGCGATTGGGAATGGCGCTGGAGTCATAAAGAAAGATGCCGGGACCACCACCAACGTGGGCCTGCGTCTCCTCCTGCCTGCCACCTTGGTCGTTGGCGATGCCGCCCTCAATGGCGAGACCGAGATCAGGTTTGACGAGAGCAGCCGCAGTCCGTGCGCCACGCAATCCGATCTCCTCCTGGGTGGTGGCGACGAAGAAAAGCTGGTTTGCGTGCGGGAGCTTGGCGAGACGCTGCATGGCCTGAAGCAGAACGGCACAGCCGATACGGTCGTCCCATGCCTTGCCAAGGTAATCCCCGGAGCCATTCATGATGCGAAAAGGCGCATCGGGCACGATGGGATCGCCGGGCGCGATCCCCATGGCCGCAGCCTCCGCCGGAGTGCTCGCGCCGATATCCAGAAATATCGCATCACGAGGTATTACGGTAGTACGCTCGTTGGGCGTCGCGACGTGAATATCGCGAATACCCGTTATCGCCTCTACAGGGCCTTTGCTGCCGAGGATGATCCAGCGTTGATCGATAAGCGCCTGATCGAGCCAGCCACCAAGCATCTGCATGGTCAACTGACCGTTAGGGCCGATTCTGCGTACCATGCCGCCCAGCTCATCCATATGTGCGTCGATCATGATGCGCGGGCCGCTGGATCCCACCTGTGCAATCACCGAGCCCATGCCGTCATAACGGAGAGGTATCGCTATCGCCGGCTTCATCGCGGAGACCATGATGGCCCGCACCGCATCCTCGGCCCCCGGAGGTCCTGGGGCATCGGACAGCTGCTGCAGCAGTTTGACGGTAGGGTCAGCGGTTTGCCCATGGAGCAAAGAGACTGAAGTGATGCCGAGCGAGAGGGCAAAGACCATCAAAGCCTGGAGAGTGAGGCGCATAGGCGCAGCGTACCATTTGTTTTAAGGATTAAGGGCAGGAAACTCCAGCGCAGCACACAGGATGGAACGCGTTACATGAAGCCGAAAATCGGTATACCCCTGCCAACCTCTGCCGACCCTGTTTACAACGGCAAATGCTGGCCTCAATATGCTGCAGCTGTGCGGCAGGCCGGGGGCGAGCCGGTTTCGCTGCCCTTGCGTTCGTTCAGCGAAATGCGGCAGGTAGCAGCCGCGTGCAGCGGGTTTGTACTGCCCGGCAGTCCTTCGGACGTAAATCCTGAGCTATACGGCCATCCTTTTGAACCAGGAACCGCTCCGGCAGATACGCTGCGGGAAGAGTGCGATCGGTTTCTTCTGGAGTCCATTGCCGCGAGCGGCGTGCCTGTTCTTGCCATCTGCTTTGGAATGCAAGTGCTGAATGTGCTGCGCGGAGGAACACTGGTACAGGATCTCCGACCGGTACCGGTGAATCACGGAGCGGGAGCGCAGGTCGGCGTCGCGCATAGCGTTCTGATCGCACATAGGAGTTTGTTGGGCGGACTGCTAAGCGCGACAGAGGCCCCGATTGAGGGGCAATTCAGGCGGTTACCCGTGAACTCGAGTCACCACCAAGCGATAGCGATTCCCGGGGACGGCTTTACTGTCGTGGCACGATCAGCGGAGGACGGAGTTGTTGAAGCGATTGAAGGCCAGTTTGGCGGGACGGTGGTGGGGGTGCAGTGGCATCCGGAGCGCACTATAGAGACGAGCGCTGCCTCACGGGCGGTCTTCTTATGGATCGTCTCCGCAGCCTTGGACCTGCTGGAGGGCGATGGTGGAGGTTCCTCGTATGCCGGCGCTTTCTGAAAAGGAGATCGGCCTCCTGCTGGAGCCATATCTGGTGCTTAGGCCTAAGAGTGCAGCGTCGGGCAACAATGGTCCGGTGGGCGGTGTAGTTCAGTTTAATCAAAACAAGGGCTTGCTTGGACAGCTTTCTGCCTATCTTGAACTGATGATTCGCTGGAATGAGAAGACGAATCTGACCGCGATTCGGCGACCACAAGATATGGTGACCCGGCATTTTGGGGAGAGCCTCTATGCAGGCCTCTGTTTAGGAGACGTTCTGCCGACTGGATCGACGCTGCTGGATTTCGGTTCGGGTGCAGGGTTTCCAGGTATACCGATCCAGCTGTTACGGCCTGATTTGGTGGTGACCTTGGCAGAGTCCCAGGGCAAGAAAGCGGCATTTTTACGTGAGGCGGTGCGGGTATTGGGACTACAGACGGCTGTGTGGTCGGGGCGGGTCGAGTCTTTGACCTCGGATCAGACATTCGACTGTGTGACACTGCGGGCTGTGGACTCACCGGACGAGGCATCCGGGGTGGCGTGGGATCGTGTGAAGCTCGGTGGATGGTTACTGCGTGTCGCGGCTGGCCGCGCTCCAGGGGATGGACCAGTATGGTCTATGCCAGGTTTGGACAATGGCTATGTCCAGCTTACAAAGAAGTGTGAATAGAGGAACAGGGTTCCACGTGGAACGATGTAGTTGCGCCTATTTGCTGCATGGCTCTCATGTTCCACGTGGAACAGGGTCGCTGTGTCGAATCGCTGACCTTGTTTCCTAAAGTGGGTTCACACCGACCTCTGTTAGCCTGAACCTGACCCATGCCATTCCCGCGGACCGAACAACCCCAAGTAAAGCCAGCGCAAGCGCGTGTATTGGCCGTTGTGAATCAAAAGGGGGGCGTAGGGAAAACTACGACGGCGATGAATGTGGCAGCCTCACTGGCGCTGGAAGGCGTGCCGACCCTGTTAATCGACTGCGATCCCCAAGCAAATGCGACCAGCGGATTCGGATTCAATAAGGCAGAGTATCGCAACACGATTTATGAAGTCCTGCTGGGGGAGGCTTCGGCCCAAGAGACGATCCTACCCACAAGCATTGAGGGGTTGTCGCTTTTGCCGGGATCGCGCAACCTGATTGGGGCCAATCTTGAACTGGTCGAGATGGAGTACCGTGAACGCAGGCTGCGACGGGCAACCGATAGCGTGCGCGGGGCCTATCGCTTCATTCTGCTGGACTGCCCACCGGCGCTGGACCTGCTGACCCTCAATGCCTTGGTAGCGGCTGACCGTTTATTAGTACCGATGCAAGCGGAGTACTTTGCCCTGGAGGGCATCTCTGAGCTAATCGCCACTCTCGATCGCATCTCTGCAAGTTTCAACCCGGGGCTGGGGCTGGAGGGCGTTCTACTGACCATGTACGACGAACGCATTAACCTGTCGCAGCAGGTACGCGAGAACCTGAGTGCATTCTTTGGGGAGAAGCTATATCAAACAACAATCCCGCGGAATGTTCGGCTGGCCGAGGCCCCCAGCCATGGAGAACCGGCGGTCACCTATGACCCACGGTCGCGTGGCGCTGAGGCCTATCGTCAGCTTACGCGTGAATTAATGAGGCACAACGGCCTGAAAGCCTCTGGTTTAGGCACGTTGCCACCCGAATTTGCAAATCCGGGTGCATTGAAACAGGATCCCGTTGGCTCTGTCGCCGCAGAGGCTCCAAGCTCAAAGCGGCGTTGGCCACTTCGTCAGAAGTAATCAGTTGGACTGAGAGGCTTTAACTATGCCGACCAATCAAATGTCGCACGAACCAAAGCGGAGAGCGCTCGGCAAAGGTCTTGAGTCCCTTCTGCCATCGAAGCCGCAAGGGACTGTTCGGCTGGACGCTGTAGAGGCCCAGCCAGAAGGCCGGCCTCTCGATTTGGCAATTGATCTGATCGATCGCAACCCCTTCCAAACGCGCACTAACTTCGATGAAGCCAAGCTGGCGGAACTTGCCGCCTCCATCAGCGCTACGGGTGTGGTGCAACCATTAATCGTCAGGCCAGGTAAGAATGGCCGGTACACCCTGGTTACAGGAGAGCGCCGGCTGCTTGCCAGCAAGCAAGCCGGCAAGGGGACCGTGCCGGTGATGGTACGGGATGTATCCGACTTACAGACCATGGAGATGACCGTCGTTGAGAACCTGCAACGGGCAGACCTCAATCCGATGGAGCAGGCGCGTGCCTATGAGCGGCTTAGCCGTGAGTTTTACCTGACGCAAGAGCAGATGGCGGAGCGAACGGGCAAAGATCGTACCTCTGTCGCCAACTTCCTGCGACTGCTTCGCCTGCCGGACGATGTGCAACAGGCGGTGGAAGCAGGGGACCTCAGCTTTGGACACGCGCGGGCACTTCTAGCGTTACCGACCCCGGAAGCAATCGGCGGGGCGGCGCAGAAGGTAATCCAACTCGGCATGAGTGTGCGCGCGACGGAAAGCATGGTGCAAGGCATGCTGAGTCCTGAGAGCAAAGTGTCCGCAGGAGGGCTGGCTGCCAAGTCCTTGGATCCGAATGTACGTGAGGCGCAGGAGCACTTACGCCGTAGTCTTGGGCTCAAGGTAACGATTCAGGATAAGCGCGGCAAGGGTCGCGTGATTATCGAATATAGCGGAGTCGACGATTTCGACTCCATCTTAAGCGCACTGGGTAAAGGAGCCTGAATGCCATTTCGCACATTGCAGAAGTCTGTTGCCGGTAAAACATTTCTGCCAGCCTTAATTCTTCTAATGGGCTGTTGTGCGATATACGCACAACAGCCGGCATACAAGCCGGTCTCAGGGCGAACGCTTCTTCGTGCCAGTGCCGTGATGGATGTTCATACTGGGCATGAAATGCCAGATGCGACCGTTGTAGTGCAGGGGGAGCGCATCGTGAGTGTCGCCGCTACCGGCAGCACGCCGGCACAACCAGGTGACCGGGAGATCGACCTGCATGGGTACACGTTGCTGCCTGGACTGTTCGATGTGCACACCCATCTGACGGACGCCACCGACTTCGATCCGTACTTCGAGCTTTCCATGACCCCGGGGAAGGAAGCCATCATTGGGGTGGAGAACGCGAAAACCACGCTGGAGGCAGGGTTCACGACGGTGCGGGATGTGGGTGCCAATGGCTTCACGGATGTGGCACTGCGGGATGAGATCAACGAGGGGCATATCCCCGGGCCGCACATGCAGGTGTCTGGCCCGGCGCTCGGGATCACGGGCGGGCACATGGATGAGAATCTGCTGCCGTTTCAGTATCACGTCCAAGGCGAGGGCGTGGCGGATGGCATTCCGGCGGTGCAGCATATGGTGCGCCAGAACATCAAATACGGCTCAGACCTTATTAAGATCGGAGCTTCGGGCGGCGTGCTGAGCAAGGGCGACGACCCCCAAGCTTCCCAGTACACGCGTGAGGAGATGGTGGCGATCGTTACCGACGCACACCGGCTGGGGCGTAAGGTGGCGGCGCATGCGCATGGCGCGCAAGCCATCCTGTGGGCGACCGAGGCGGGTGTGGACTCGATCGAACACGGCAGCTACATCGACGAGGCCAGCATTAAGGCAATGAAGGCGCATGGGACCTATCTGGTGCCGACCAGCTATCTCTATGACTGGTACAAGGAGAACGGGCACCTGCCGGCGTTTTATGCCCAGAAAATGAAGGATACGACCGCTGTGGCGCGCGCCAACCATAAGCGGGCCATTGCAGCGGGTGTAAAGGTGGCGCTGGGCACTGATGCCGCCGTGTACCCCCACGGGCTGAATGCGCATGAGTTGGAGGTGTATGTTCGGGAGTATGGGATGACGCCCCTGGCCGCACTGCAGAGTGCAACCTTAAACGGCGCGGACCTGATGGGCTGGACGGATCGTGCCGGGGCACTGGATCCCGGCAAGTGGGCGGATGTCATCGCCGTGAAGGGTGACCCATTGCAGGACGTACGAATCCTGCAGCATGTGTCTTTTGTGATGAAAAATGGTGTCGTGTACAAGGACGAGGTGCAGCCGCAGACGGTCGACCACCTGTCCGTGACGGCGGACGTAAACCACACGGTGCCTGCGGCGGAATCGAGCTTCTGATGCGTGCGTCGCTTTGGGAATATCGGCTGCGGCTACCAGTTCATCTGTTGATCTTTACGGTGGGATTTTGGCCGTTCTGGGAAGGATGGCTGGGGCTCACGGCCAAGTCGACCTGGCTGACGGTGAGCGCCCTGTTTGCGCGCCAGGGCTGGCTCAGCTTTCAGGCCGCTACCACTGCCCTGCTCCTGATCGCCATATTATTTACGGCGTTGGGGGCTTGGCTGCGCGTTTGGGGTTCGGCTTATCTTGGGGCAAATGTGGTGAATTCGCCCTCGATGCAGGGTGCCGCGCTGCAGGCCGATGGACCGTACCGGCGCATGCGGAACCCGCTCTATCTGGGTACGCTGCTGCATACGGTCGGCATTGCGATCCTGATGCCGCCGGCCGGCGCCATCTTTGCCATTGCGGCGATCTGGATTGTGCAACTGCGGCTCGCCCTGGCGGAGGAACCTTTCCTGCAACAGCGGTTTGGGCAGGCCTATGTGGACTACCAGGCACGAGTTCCGCAGTTTCTTCCCTCACCCAAACCTGCCGTTCCCGCGGCGGGGCACCATCCGCACTGGCTGCAAGCGGTGGCAGCGGAAAGCTACATGATCGGGGTCGTCCTTACCCTGGCGGGTTTTGGGTGGGACTTTAATGCGCAGCCGCTGGTTCGGGGTCTCCTGATCTCGCTGGGCGTATGGCTGGTCCTGCAAGCTTTTCTGCCTCGGCCACACAGTAAACCTGCCGGGGCAACCACCTAGGGAAAAGCAGGGGATGGTGGCTGATTCATTGAGCGAATTCTTGTGAGATTGCCTGGGCAAAGCCTTAGGTTTTCAGTAGATGAAAGTGTGCAGTGAAGGCGCGACCAGATGAAAACTTTCTGTTTACGCCAAGTAAAGGGAGGGTGGGGACTCTGTGACAGATAGGAGGATATGCCTCCCACCTCTAGGGGGAACCCTCCCCTATTCGGGTGATTTGACTATCGTAGTATTCGTTGCACTATAGTCTTCGCCATGCAAAACAGTGTCGTTTCCCAGGGCCTATCCCGCAAGCTTGTACTCATGATGCCGGGTCTTTGTACCGCTCTCACGGCCACCTGTGTCGTGTTTTTCAAGTCGGCCCCGCCAGCCTGGCGCACCGACACCATCGAAGGAATTACCGGCGGTGTGCTGGTCAGCCTTTCGACGTTGAGCTTTCTCGCGATCTGCAAGTACGCTTCAAACGGCTGAATGATACGAAATGTTCGCGAGTTGTCTGGCCGGGATGCTCTTCTATTTGAGTAGTTTTGCCTGCTCCTGAGAAATCACCACGAAGCAACTCTGAGCCTGGACCTCGGGCCAAGAGGCCTAAGCCAAACAAACTGAATCTCCGAGCTGCACCATCTTGCGGAACCGAACCGCACCCTGAAGTTGCGGGGCGACCTACGTGAAATTACAAGATCGCATGAGGCACGTCGACAGCTAAGATGAGGCGTGAGTTTTCTTGTTGAGACGCCTGTCCTTCCCATGCTCGCGAAACGCGTGGATACCCTGCCCGCGAATGGTGACTGGATCTTCGAGCCGAAATGGGATGGATTTCGTGCAATTGTCTTCCGCGAGGGGGACGAGCTCATCCTCCAGAGCCGCGATACCAAGCCGCTGAATCGCTACTTTCCCGAACTGATTGAGCCGCTGAAGGCGCAGCTCCCGCAGCGCTGTGTGCTGGATGGGGAGATTGTCATCTCTAATCGCGGCGTGCTGGACTTCGACGCCCTTTCGCTGCGTATCCATCCTGCAGCTTCGCGGGTGAAACTGTTGGCTGAACAGACGCCCTCCGCCGTGGTGTTCTTCGACCTGCTCGCCTATGACGACCGCGACCTCCGGCAGGAGCCCTTTGCAGAGCGTCGCGCGTCCTTGGCCAAGCTGCTTGAGCAGGCCGTCGCTCCCCTGCACCTCACGCCCGCCAGCCGCGATGTGCACGTGGCAGAGGACTGGTTCCGGCGGTATGAAGGTGCCGGGTTCGATGGTGTCATCGCGAAGGCCGCCGACGGCATATATGAACCGGATAAGCGCGTGATGCTGAAGATCAAGCACGAGCGCGACTGTGATTGCGTGGTGGCCGGCTTTCGATGGCACAAGGGCGGCGAGGGCACGCTCGTAGGATCGCTGCTGCTGGGCCTCTATGACGCTTCCGGCAGACTCCAGCATGTGGGGACATGTGCCAGCTTCACGCAGGCGAAACGGCGGGAGCTGGTCGAGTTGTTGGCACCGTACCGTGAGGGTGCCGGCGAGGGGCATCCGTGGGCTTCCTGGAGTACGTCTGGGAACGCGTCAGGAGACGCATTGGTGGGCGGCACGGAATCGGAAGCTCCGTCGCGTATGCCGGGTGCGAAAAGCCGCTGGAGCGGCAACAAGGATCTCTCGTGGGAGTTATTGCGTCCGGAGCTGGTTGTGGAAGTCGCTTACGAGCACATGCAGGGTGACCGGTTTCGGCACATGGCGCAGTTTCGGCGCTGGCGTACCGATAAACCAGCGAGCGCATGCACCTATGAGCAGCTCATCTATGCCACGCCCTTCCGATTGGATCTTTAAGGTCATGCTTGCCCTGCGCAGCTCGGAGTAGACTCAGCGCATTCCGGAACATTGCCTACGTTGCAGTCCCTGCGCCACATGCCCTGTAACTGTCACTCTGAGCGAAGCGAAGAACCTGCTTCATTTCGGCATGCCACGGAACGCTAGGAGAAAGCAGGTCTTAGCCTGCATTCAGGCTGATAACTCAGGCAGGTCCAGGCTTGTAAGCGCGGGTCGGATCGTCGTCCGGGTCGGGCGTCGCCTGCCCGGGCCGCTGCGCTTCCGGTACTTTGCGCAGATTCAGTCGGATGCGGTACCAAATATAGGCGCTGCCGCGCATGCGATCGACTAAAACGTCATCTTCGGCCAGGTACTGGGCGGCCTCGGGATGCGCGGCCTTCCAGCGTTCCAGCCCAGCCTCGGCGGCGGCTTTGTCTGGTGATTGCGCGACCGTGACGAGGGGGAACTTGGGGGTGCGGCGCGCGGGCGCTTGGCGTGGAGCTTTGGCCGCTGCGGAGGCAGCCCCTTCTGGTGCGGCAGTGGCGGCGCTCTCAAGCGCGGCGGATCGATGGCGAAAGCGATGCGCCCCGAAACCCTCAGCGGCTTGCTGCTCGAAGGTCTTGGTGGCTTTGGCGGCGGACTTCGCGCCGGCCCGGGCGCGGGAGGGGGCGACACGCGGCCCCTCGCCCTCCGCTTTCGCGAAATGCGGCGGCCAGGGCGCGTCGCCTAGCCCGGAGGTCTCATCCTGTGCGGCCAGCGCCAGCAGGCCCTCCAGCGAGCCCGCGTGGGCGTCCATGGCCGCGTGTGGGTCTCCGACCGCGGCAAAGCGTGCCGGCATCGTGAGCACGGTAAAGTCACCCGGCTCGCAGGCCATGACCTCGTCCCAGGCCAGCGGCGCGGAGACGCGGGCATCGGGCAGCGGCCGCACGGAGTAGGCCGAGGCCGTGGTGCGATCCTTGGCGTTCTGGTTGTAGTCGAGGAAGACGCCGTGGCGCTCCTCCTTCCACCATTTAGAGGTGGTGAACTCCGGCGCGTGGCGCTCGACGGCGCGGGAGAGCGCCAGCGCCGCGCGGCGTACCTCGGTGAAGCTCCAGCGCGGCTGGATGCGCACGTTGATGTGCATGCCGCGCGAGCCCGACGTCTTGGGCCAGCCGCGCAGGCCATGCTCTTCGAGCACCCCCTGTACCTCCAGGGCGGCGCGGCGCACGTCCTGCCAGGGGACGCCGGGGCCGGGGTCGAGATCGACGCGCAACTCGTCGGGGTGATCGAGATCGCCGGAGCGGACGGGATGGGGGTGGAGCTCGATGCAGCCGAGGTTGACGATCCAGGCCAGCCCGGCGGCGTTGTCCACCACGACCTCCTCCGCGGTGCGGCCGGAGGGGAAGGAGAGCGTGACGGTGCGCAGCCACTCGGGGCGGTCGGCGGGGGCGCGTTTCTGGTAGAAGGGTTCTTCGTCCGCGCCGTTGACGAAGCGCTTCAGGACGATCGGGCGGTCGCGGATGCCGAGCAGCGCGCCCGGCGCAATCGCCAGGTAGTAGCGCACGAGGTCCAGCTTGGAGAGCTGCGCCTCGCGCTTGAAGTAGAGCTTCTCCGGGTGCGTAACGCGGACGGAGTGGCCGTCGATCTCGAGCAACTCGAAGGTGTCGTTCTTGCCCACTCCGCTAGCCTACATGGCAAAGCTACGCTGGGCAGGGAGGTATAGCGGAAGTTACTCAGGCCTCGGAAATTGCACGGTTCATGACCGAACCAAGCTTTGTGAAGTACAGGGCCATCGAGCTCCGAGCAGCCAGGGGACGAGGTGTGAGGAAATCCATCTGGATACTTCAGCGGTAGCGTTGTTGATGCCAGACCCAGGCGCTTTCGATGATGCTTTGAAGATCGGCAAACTTCGGTTGCCAGCCAAGCACGGCTTTGGCTGCTTCCGAACTTGCGACAAGCCGTGCGGGATCACCAGCACGGCGCGGCTTTATCTCCGCGGGAATGGGATGCCCTGTGATGCGGCGTGCCGCGTTGATCACCTCGTTTACTGAAAAACCTGAGCCGTTGCCGAGGTTCAGGATCAGCTTGGGGTGATCCGTGAGGAAGTTCAGGGCGAGTGTATGGGCGTCGGCGAGATCGGCGACGTGGACGTAGTCGCGGATGCAGGTGCCGTCGGGGGTGTCGTAGTCGTCGCCGTAGATGAAGATCTTCTCGCGGCGGCCTAGCGCGACATCGAGGATCAGCGGAATGATGTGCGATTCGGGCTCATGCGCTTCGCCGCGGCCGGGGATGGCTCCAGCCACGTTGAAGTAGCGCAACGAGGCGTAGCGCAGGCCGTGGATGCGGTTGAGCCACGGGAGCATGTGTTCGACGAGCAGCTTGGACTCGCCATAGGCGTTGGTGGGCGCGAGCTTGGCGCTCTCGGGGATGGGCACGGACTCGGGCTCGCCGTACACGGCGGCGGTGGAGGAGAACACGAGCTTATTGATGCCCGTGGCAAGCATCGCTTCCAGAAGAGATAGGGTGGAGGCGGTGTTGTTGCGAAAGTACATCTCCGGCTTCTGCATCGATTCGCCGGCCTCAATCAACGCGGCAAAGTGCAGCACGCCCTCCGGCTTTGTGTCGCGCAGAACCTGCTCGATGCGCACGCGGTCGGCGAGATCCACATCGATAAAGGTGACGCCCTGGGGCACGCCCTCACGACGCGCGTGGCAGAGATTGTCAATCACCGTCACCTGATGGCCGGCCTGTGCAAGCAGCGTGGCGACGGTGCCGCCGATGTAGCCCGCTCCCCCCGTAACAACAACGTTCATTGGCGAACTTACTCCTGAGAAGAGGCTAGGTGACTCAGATGAGCATACCGGACACCTGTTGCGGGCACCGGATTTAAACCCACTGCCGCCATGCATTGCCTTCGGCAAGCCGCTTCAGGCTGGCGAAGCGGCGCTTCACGAGCCGACGGATGTAGGGCTCCAGGATCAGACGCGAAGCGAGACGGCCCGGAACGCCGAACGGCAAGCGAAAATGCACCTCATCTTCGAGCACCGTCAAAGGTGAGCCATCGGGGCCGGTGCGCTCGCGGAGCCAGTGATCGTGCTGAAAGAAGGCGAAGCGGCCGCGCTCCTGCGAGTCCTGAAACCAAGCCACGGGCTGGCCGAGGCTCTCGGCGTGCAGCTCGGGTGTAAGCGTGGGTTCGGCGACCGCGGCGTGCGGCGCGGCCCATCCGGTGATCAGGGTGTGGTGCTCGGTGGGCAGGCCGAACTTCCAGCCCTTCCACACCACGCGGCTGCCGTCGCCGATGTAGCCGGTGGTGGTGCCTCCCACGAGCTTCATGCCCAAGGTGTCCTTCACCAATTCCACGCGCGTCGATAGCGCCCAGAGCCTATCGAGCGGAGCGTGCACCTGCGCGGAGTCGCGAACGGTATCGTGCGCTGTGCCGTTGTTCATGCGGCGGCCGCGCTCTCGACCAGCAACCGCTGTTGCAGAAGCTGCACGAGGGCCCGTTCTTCGTGCCGCAGCGCGTCGGCATGCTCCTCGATCTCATCGTCGAGTTGCTGCTTGACTTCCTTGATCTCTTCCTTGATCTCGGCCACATCGGCTTTTGCGACGTCGCCCATGTTGCCGCTCAGGTAAGCCTCTAAGACGGCCGGATGCACGTAACACTTGCGGCACACCGAAGGCGTATTGCCCAGCCTTGCCGCAACCTCCGTAATGGCTTGGACGACGTTTTTCTTGGCCTGGGTCGCGGTTGTGAAGGGGCCGATCTGGCGCAGCATCTCGCCCGCGAGGACGCTGCCAGCCCAGGTACGAAAATCCTTGGCGGTAAAGTGCTCACCGGTGATCTCGCGCAGGTACTCATTTACGTCGTGCGAGTCAATGGAGTGGTGGTTGCCTTCGTCATCGAGGAACTGAAAGAGCTCATACCCAGGGATCTCCTCACAGCGCTTGATGATTTTGGCGAGACGCTTGTCGGTGAGATTGATGGCATGGTGCACGCCGCTCTTGCCCTTGAAGTCGAAGGTGATCTTGGATCCGTGGATCTCGACGTGCTTGTTGCGCATGGTGGTTAGGCCGTAGGAGCCGTTGTCACGCGCATACTCCGTATTGCCGACGCGGATATGCGTCTCTTCCATCAGTTTAATGATGGTGGCGAGGACTTTATGGCGTGGCAGGCCAGGCAGCTTCAGATCACCCTCCACGCGCTCACGAATTTTAGGGAGCGCCCCGGCGAAAAGGGCCATGCGCTCGTACTTGGTCTCATCGCGCACCTCACGCCAGCGCGGATGGTAGCGGCTCTGCTTGCGGCCCTTTACATCCCGGCCCGTAGCTTGCAAATGGCCGTTTGGGTGTTTGCTGATCCATACATCGATCCATGCCGGTGGGATGACGAGCGACTTGATGCGCGCCAGGGTCTCTTGGTCGCGCACCGGGCCACCGTCCGGGCCGGCGTAGCGGAATCCCTTGGCTGTCTTCAGGCGACGGAGGCCCGGCTGGCGGTCGGAAACGTAACGCAGACCGGCAGCTCGTGCCGACTCTACGGGATCGAGAATGGGTTCATGGATGGGTTCCTGCGGGGTCGGTCTCTTCGGTGCTTTTTTATCCCTTTTTGCTGCGACTGGCATGGATCTTGGGATGCGCTCCTGTATTCCAGAGGTGCCGGTCCCCTTAGCCATCTTTGGTCCTATCAATGCCTTCCTGCTGGGATCCCACCCTATCCACCAGCGCGGAATGCCGAAACGAGCGTACGCCGGCAGGTGCTAGGATGGGTTTCTTCCCCGCGCACCTGTTCTACGGAGGCCTATGCCGCGCATATCTCCCCTCTCCCTGATCCCTCTGCTGCTCTCGATGACTCCTGCCGCCATCCCTGCGCAGATCCCGGTAGCGACTGCCCTCGAAACCGCGTCCGTTACGGCTGCAACATCAGTTGCCGCACCGGCTGACATGGCGTCTCCCGCAGGCCCGGTGAGTGTCTCGCAGGTGCGGATTGTGCGGCTGAGCGAGATTCGCGGTGCGGCGCAGTTGGATCGCAATACTGGCCTGGGCTTTGAGCCGGCTTTTGCGAATATACCCATCACGAAGGGCTCCAAGCTGCGCACGAGCACCGGCCTCGCCGAGGTGGAGTTCGAAGATAACAGCACGCTGCGGCTCACACCGGACAGCGAAGTCGATTTCACGGAGCTGGGGCGCAGCTCGGCCGGCAGTACCCTCACACAGTGCAAAGTGGTGAAGGGCATGGTTTATGTAACGCTTGCCAAAGGCGGCGGTGCAGCATTCTCGCTCCTAGCTGCCGGAGCCACGCTTCGTCCCAGCCCTGCAAGCCATCTGCGCCTCGACCTCGCGGATGCACCCGCGACGCTGTCGGTCATGGCGGGTTCCGTGGACTTCGCCGGTCCTGCAGGATCGACGATCGTGACCAAGAAGCGCACCCTGATCTTGGGGACGAGTTTCGCAACGGCCCAGGGGGTGGCTCCAGGTACGCCTGCCGTGATGGAACAGCCGGCTCTCACCGTTGCAGACAAGATTCAGCCAGCGCCCTTCGACAGCTGGGACAAGCAGGGCAACGAATACCAAAGCCGCTATGCAAACGCAGCCTTTTCGGGTGGTGCCGGATCGCTGTATGGGTCGAGCGATTTGAACTACTATGGCAGCTTCGGCGACATCGGGGGATGCGGCACGATGTGGCGGCCGTATTTCGCAAACGCCGCGTGGGATCCTTTCGCTGCGGGCACGTGGGCGATGTACCCCGGCGCGGGTTATTCGTTCATCTCACCCTACCCGTGGGGTTGGCTGCCCTTCCACTCCGGTAGCTGGCAGCAGTGTGGTGCGGCTGGGTGGGGTTGGAGCCCCGGTGGGCAATGGAATGGATTGCGCAACCTACCTACGGTGCATGGTCCGAATCGCGTACCGAGCATGCCGTTGAGACCACCCGTAGGCACGGCGTCACTGGTGCCGGTTGGAACCAAGACGCTTGCCGTATCCCAGATAACGGCTCCAGGCACCTTCACCTTCCGGCAAAACTCTGCGGGGCTGGGTGTTCCGCGGGAGACCTTCGGCAAGCTGGGCAGGACCTCGGTCGATGTGGGCCGTCACGGCTCCGCGGCCACGGATGCAGGCCTTGGATTCGTCGGCACATCCCCTGCCGTAAACCGCCCTTCGGAGGGGCGCGGGGGTGGCGTAACCGCTCCAGCGGCTGTCATGGTCATCACGCGATTCTCGCCGTCCTCAAAGGCCCTATCTTCCCCTGTGGCCCTATCGACGGGAGCGCCGCCGTCCATGCAGACGGCAAGTCGCGCCTCCAGCTACTCGGCCCCAGCCAGCGCTTCAAGTGCGCATGCCGGTGCGGGTGGGCATAAGTAGCGTTGCGGGTAATTAGGAAAAAGAAACCGGAGCCGCTAGGTCTCGGCGATTTCAACCAGGCGGGAGAGTTTGTACATGGTTCCTGCTCGCCCACTAGGTACACGAGCAATTTCAAGAACTCCATCCCGAACCAAACCTGTAAGTAGCTTCGACGTCGTAACGCGTGTGGGCGCTTCTCCTGTAAGAAGCAGTTGGCTGGCCTGAAATATGGGCTGAACGAAGATTGCATCCAGAAGCGGTACAGCATAGGGAGATCGCGTCGTCGCAATGAAGTGGTGCTTCAACTCCTCATACAGATTAAAGATCTGCTCGGCTTTGCGGGCGTTGGTATCTGCTTGCTCCGTTACAGCCCTGAGAAAGAACGAGGTCCACTCATTCCAGCCGCGTTTTGTGCCGAGCGCGTGGAGACAATCCACGTATTCATCGCGATGGGTCTCGATGTACTCGGATAGATAAAACATCGGCCTGGGAAGAAGTTGCTTCTCGTGAAGAAATAGCGGTATCAGTACCCTTCCGATCCTTCCATTACCGTCGAGAAAGGGATGCAGGAACTCGAATTGTGCATGGATAATGCCGAGTTGCACGATCGGGTCTCGCTCGTCCGCGTGATAGTACGCTTCCCAATTGGAAAGCGCGCTCTCCAGTTCCTCCCAGCGTGGCGGGGTAAATCGAATCGTCTCTATGCCACGTGCCCGACTTCCGATGTAGTTCTGCTCGCGCCGAAAGCTGCCAGGCATTTTGTTAGAACCACGTGCGCTGGTCAGCAACGAGCGATGCGTTTCCAGGAGCAAGCGCAAGCCAAATGGCCTTGCTTGTAAGTGAGTCTCGGCAAGCCGAAGGACCTCGCGATACCGGTTAATCTCTTCAATATCCAGCCGTTTGGATTCCTGTTCGGGTTCTGCACCGGCATCCGCTTGTAAAACTTCAGTCATCGTTGCGAACGTTCCCTCGATGCGAAAGGAAAGAACCGCCTCTTGCACAGCGAGTGGCGAAAGAAGAAGCTCAGGATTTGGCAGTCGCATCAACATGGTCCCGTACCGGGCGAGAGCACGGTTGGCACCGCCGATCGCGGGAATGTGTTGCTCCCAATCGATGCAAGAAAGTGGAAGGCGCTGTGGACGAGCAGGCTTCACGGGTTGATTCTAACTTGTGTAAAGGAAAAGTGGGTTTTCCTTTACACAAGTGATTTTGTTGCTCGTTTGCTTTACACAACGGTCAGGCTAGCCACTAGGGCTTGTGCTATGGGGTAGACAGGCCACAATAGATGAAGACACTGGTAAAGCTAACTTAGCTCGATGGCGTGCTCAAGGCTAAGCGACTTCGCACGGGCAAGGAATTCTTCCACTGTACTCGACCCCTGGTCGCCCTTGCCGCGCACGCGTACGCTGACCGAATCCGTCTGCATCTCCTTGTCGCCGACGACGAGGATGAACGGTACTTTTTGCAGGCCGAAGTCACGGATTTTACTTTGCATTTTGCCGTTGCTGCCATCCAGCTCGACTCTGAGCCCGGCGGCCTCGAAGCGTGTTTTGAGTGTCTCGGCGTAGGTGAGGTGTTTCTCGTTGGAGATGGGCACGAGGCCGACCTGCACCGGCGCGAGCCACATGGGAAAGGCACCGGCGTAGTGCTCGATGAGTACGCCGAAGAAGCGTTCGACCGAGCCGAAGAGGGCGCGATGCACCATGACGGGCTGATGCCGTTCGCCGTCTTCGCCGACGTACTCGAGCTCGAAGCGCGCGGGCAGGTTGAAGTCGAACTGCACGGTGCTCAACTGCCATAAACGGCCGAGGACATCCACTAGTTTGACGTCGATCTTGGGGCCGTAGAAGGCCGCCTCGCCGGGGATCTCGGTGTAGGGAATGTTCTTGCGGCCGAGGGCGCGTTTGAGAGCGTCGATAGCGTTTTGCCAGGCCTCAGGCGAGCCGGTGTAGTCCCCCGGCTTGGCGGGGTCCCAGGTGGAGAGCTCGACGCGGAACTCGCTGAAGCCGAAAGTTTGCAGCACGGATTCGGCAAATTCGGTGCAGGCGACGATCTCGTCTTCGATCTGTGCCGGAGTACAGAAGATGTGTGCGTCATCCTGCGTGAAGCCGCGTACGCGCAGCAGGCCGTGCATCGTGCCGGAGCGCTCGTAGCGGTACACGTTGCCGAGCTCGGCGTAGCGCTGCGGCAGGTCGCGGTAGCTTTTCGGCGTGGACTTGTAGATGAGGATATGGCCGGGGCAGTTCATCGGCTTCAGGCGGTACTCGGCGTCGTCGAGCTCCATCGGCGGATACATGTTTTCCCCGTAAAAACCTTCGTGTCCCGAGATCTTCCACAGCTCGCGGCGCATGATGTGGGGCGTGTAGACGAGCTGATAGCCGCGGCGCAGGCACTCGTCGCGCATCCAGTCTTCCATCATCTTGCGGATCAGACCGCCCTTGGGGTGCCAGAAGATGAGGCCTGCGCCGGCGACCTCTTGGATCGAAAACAGGTCGAGTTGCTTGCCTAAAACGCGATGGTCGCGCGCCTTAACCTCTTCAAGGTGCTTGAAGTGCGCTTCGAGGTCCTTGGGGTTGAAGAAGGCCGTGCCGTAGATGCGCTGCAGCCGCTGGTTGTCCTCTTTGCCGAGCCAGTAGGCACCGGCAATCGACATTACCTTGAAGGCCTTGACGCGGCCGGTGGAGGGTACATGCGGTCCGCGGCAGAAGTCGGTGAAGCCGCCGTTTTTGTAGAGCGAAATTTCGTCGCCGGGTTGGGTGAAGCGCTCGATGAAGTGCACCTTCATGAACTCTCCCGTGTTCCGGTAGTCTGTAAGCCCTTGTTCGCGAGATTCGTGCACATGCATGAAGAGTTCGTCGCGCTTTACAACATCTGCCATGCGCTGTTCGATCGCGGCGAGGTCGGTTTCCGTGAAGGGCACCTCGCGGTAGACGTCGTAGAAGAAGCCGTTGTCGGTGGCGGGGCCGTGGCCGAGCTTGGTCTCGGGGAAGAGTTCGAGGATTGCAGTCGCCATGACGTGCGCGGCGGAGTGGCGGACGACGCGCAGGGCGGCTGGGTCAGTCTCCTTGAGCAGCTCCAGGGCGACGTCCTCGTGCAAGGGCTCGCGGAGATCGACGAGGCGTTCGCCCGAAGGTTCTTGGCCGGCGTACATCCCCTCCTCGGTCTGGGCGGCCTCGGCGACCCCACTCATCGCACGTTGAGGCTGTGCGATGAATGGGGCACCCGGTTCTTCGCTGCTCGAGGCGGTGAGTGGCTTCACGCGGGCTAGTACCACGGCTGCGGCCAGGCGCGGAGAGATGCTGTTGGCGATGTCGAGCGGCGTTGTGCCCGGCGCGACTTCGCGCACGGAACCGTCGGGAAGCTGGATGCGAACCATATCACTCATCGCTATTGAGGATAGCGGAGGGCTCGGCATCCGTGGCCTTTCTTCGGAGCGCACCTCCACGGAACGGGGATCGCCCGTCAAAACGTTGTAGCCGGGCGCGCCTGAGGAGGCATCGCGGGAACCAACTAGGCTGCTTAGCGTGTGAACAGCGGCCGGGAAGCGACCTGGTCAGCGGCTCGAACGAGGTCTACTCAGATGCAGATGCTTTGCAAGGTTTCCAGCGCTTTCAGCGACGTGCGTTGCCCGGTGTGCGAGCAGGGCTTTATGGTGTACTGGACTCGTATCGCCGCCAAGAACCGCGATGAGCAACGGCAAAGCCTCCTCAACGGATTGCGTTTGCAGCACGCAGCGGATGAAACGGCGGCGGCGCACCCTGCGGCGTTCCATCTGGCTGAGGGGCTGGCAGCGGCTCCTTTCGGCGAGACTGCGGCCATGGGCATGCCGGCCCTGCTCGGGGTTTATAACTAGGGGAGTCCGGTGGGATAAACACCCAGCCAGGTCCGTGGCGGCGGCTTCGCTACAATGGTCAAGGTCCCGGGTTTCCGGGCGGAGTCTGTTTGCCCGATGAGCTGGTTTAAACGCGAAGACCATGAGATCCAACCCACCCCGAACCACGAGGTGCGGACTGAGGGGCTCTGGGTTAAGTGCGACAGCTGCCGCAAGCTGATTTGGAAGGCGGATCTCGACGCCAACCTGCAGGTCTGTCCGCACTGCGGCAAACATTTTCAGATCTCCGCGAAGGCGCGTGTGGATTTGCTGCTGGAGCCGGGTTACGAGATCGTTGACACCGGTCTTTTCTCGACCGACCCGCTCGAATTTTGCGATCTGAAACCCTATAAGAGTCGGCTGGCCGATGCGCGCCGCAAGACGGGTTTAGACGATGCCGTGATCAATGCCGTCGGCAGGATCGGCGAGCAGGATGTGGTGCTCAGTGTGATGGAGTTCGGCTTCATCGGCGGCTCGATGGGTGCGGTGGTGGGCGAGGTGATCGCCCGCGCGGCCGAGCGTGCGCTGAACGAGCGTAAGCCGCTGATTATCGTCTCGGCGTCAGGCGGCGCGCGCATGATGGAGGGCATCGCCAGCCTGATGCAGCTGGCGAAGATCTCCGCTGTGCTTGCCCGGCTCGACGATGCGAAGGTGCCGTATATTTCGCTGATGACGGACCCGACGACGGGCGGCGTTACGGCGAGTTTCGCCATGCTGGGCGACCTGAACATTGCTGAGCCGGGCGCGCTGATCGGCTTTGCGGGGCCGCTGGTGATTCAGCAGACGATTCGCGTGAAGCTGCCGGAGGGCTTCCAACGGTCGGAGTTCCTGCTCTCACACGGCTTCCTGGATGCGGTCGTGCCACGCAAAGAGTTGAAGGCGTATCTGGGGCAGGCGCTGGGCTGGATGATGAAGATACCGGTGTAGAGCCAGAGAGCGCCTCTCAGCTGGCGAGACGTTCTTCACGCTCGGTAGCATCGTGGATTAAGCTTTGCAAATACGTCTGGTAGCGTGAACCTCGCCGTTCCGCCAAGAGTCTCGCACGGGCGATGTCGCTCTGATCGACGTAGACAGCGGCCTTGGGCGCAAAGCCCGCCAGCTTAGCTGCTGTTCCATGGCCTAAGCGCCCTTCAGCGGCTGCCTGGACAAACTCGTCGCTTACTCTTTCCCGGTTTTCGTACCACCAGTCGGCTTCTTCAGCCTCGGTAGCAAATACTGGAACTCGGATTCCATGCCAGCCTCGCTGTCTCTTCTAAGTAGACGCGTCGATCTTTTCTTTCTACGTGCCATCCGGTAACGACGCGAGGTGCAGCTTCACGCATTCGTAGATACGATAACAAGCAAGCGCCCAGAATCTGTTGCATCGACCTGTTGAAGCCTAAGCTCACCGTTGGGGCCGTGCTCAACGCGCAAGTCGATGGGATCGTTTGTAAGCATCTGCTCAGCTTGATAGGCGAGATCTGGTGCCTCGCAAGATGGTTGCAATTGGCGTCGTCCCAGTCGAAAGTCATAAGGACTAATACCCACAGGCATCGACAAGCAAAGAATATTCAGTTGAGAAAGCTTGCTCTATACCGCTAAAGTTGGGTTTCCCACCATGCAAGAAGCTCAACCCTCCCGAACAGCGTTGCGTGTGGCTCTGCGCCGGGCGGCACACCAGTTGGTGGATGCGGAACTGCTGATCTTCCCGGACCCTTTCGCGGTGCGCATCCTCGACCCGAAGACCGCGGAGGAGTTGAAGCGCACGCCGGCTGCGGAACGAAGACCGTACTCGGCGGCGATCCGTTCGTGGGTGGTGGCGCGGGCGCGGGTCGCGGAGGACGTGCTGCACGAGGCCGTTTGCAAAGCCGGCGTGACGCAGTACCTGATCCTCGGGGCGGGGCTGGACACCTTTGCCCTACGCAACCCGTATCCGCAGGTGCGGGTATTCGAGGTGGACTACCCGGCGACGCAGGCGTGGAAGCGCGAGCGGCTTGCGAGTGCCGATCTTACCCTGCCGGCTACCGCGCATTTTGTGCCCGTGGACTTCGAGATGCAGACCCTGCGCGAGCAACTGCTTGGGGCAGGCTTCGATTTCTCTCAGCCGACTGTGACCGCATGGCTGGGGGTGACGATGTATCTGACACGGGAGGCCTTTGCCGCAACCGCGCACGCCCTGGGCGGACTGCCCTCGGGCTCAAGCGTGGTCTTTGATTACATGCAGCCTCGCGAGGTGTTGCCGCCGGTGGAGCAGTTGATGATTGACTCACTGGCTGCGCGGGTTGCGCAGGCCGGCGAGCCGTTTCAGCTCTTCTTCACGCCGGAGATGTTGACCACAACACCGGCGGGTGAGAATTTGACCGTCGTGGAAGATTGGAGTCGTGATGATCTACATGCGCGTTTCTTTGCACACCGAACAGATGGTCTGGGCCTGCAAGGCAGCGGCAGCCGCCTGTGCCGGGCGATCGTCCTGTGACGGTGTCGCCATACGGAAAAGTGCGAGAATTAAAGCTGGTTTGCTTGCGAACTTCGCCTAGGTGCGGGCTCATTGCAGGAGATCCAGACGAGACCGAGACAAGACATCGATGCAGTATGAAGAAGCTCTGAAGACCCTCGCCGCGCTCGGCCCCGAGTTGCGCACCGGCAACGCCGGCCAGCCCGGCGCGACTCCGCGTAAGTTTACGCTCGACCACATCCGCACATTGCTGGCTGACCTCGGGGAGCCGCAGAAGCAGTTTCAGTCCGTGCTGATCGCGGGGACCAATGGCAAGGGCTCCACCGCCGCGACCCTGGCATCCATCTGTGCCGCTGCGGGGCTCAGGACGGGCCTGTATACCTCGCCGCATCTTTTGCGGGTGAATGAGCGGATGCGGGTCTCCGCAATCCCGGCGCTCCCGGTGGTTTCGGCAGAGGAGCGTGTGCCGGCGTTGGTGGAGATTCCGGATGCCGATTTCGGTCGAGTCTTCGGGAGGGTCTACACCTCTGCCGAAGGCTTGGTAACGCACGGTTCGCTGCCGCACATGCCAAGCTTTTTTGAGCTGCTGACGGCTACCGCGTTCGTTTTCTTTGCGGAGGTGAGCGTGCAGATCGCGGTGCTGGAGGTGGGGTTGGGTGGGCGGCTGGACGCGACCAACGTCGTCGACCCCACGGTGTCGGTCATCACGGATATCGGCATCGACCACACCGAGTTCCTCGGTAATACGCTGGCCGAGATCGCGCGCGAGAAGGCGGGGATCCTGCGTGAGCATGGGGTTTTGGTGACACTATCGCAGCACCCGGAGGCCAATGCCGCCATTGGCGAACGGGCGATGGCGCTGAATGTCCGTGGTGTGGATGCCTCGCGGTGTCTGCCGCCGCGTGGGTTTGCGAGCTTCAGCGAGCACCGCGATCTGCCGCAACGGAGGGCGGAAAACCCAGAGGACCGGAGTCCATCCTTCAATCGCAATGAACAGGAAGGCCCTGTGCCGGTGGCGCACGCGTCCGTGGGGGCCGCTCACCATGAATCCGGAGCTGCAAGCGCCCCTCTGGCTTCACAACGGGTCTCCCCTTTGGGCCGCAACCAGTATCCGGTGTCGATCGATGGCGAGATTCTCCAGCTCGATTCGCCGCTCGCCGGTCACCATCAGCAGCGCAACCTCGCGCTGGCCGTGACGACAGCGCTGGAATTGCGCGCCAACCATGGGTTCGCGATCTCAAATCGTGCGGTCGAGGCGGGCGTGCGCGCGACAGTGTGGCCTGGACGGTTGGAATGGATCCCTGCGCCGCTGGACTCCCAGCGTGTCCACGCACCGCTGTTGTTGGATGTGGCGCATAACCCGGCAGGGGCATGGACCCTGCGCGCGGCCGTCGCGCAGCTGCCGGAAGAGTGTCCACGAACGCTCATTTTCTCCTGCCTGGCGGATAAGCAGATTGAGGAGATGGCCCGCATTCTGCTGCCGCTCTTCGATCCAACCTCGGGCGATCCGGCCCGACGACGGGACCACATCGTGCTGGCACCCATTCCGAACCCCCGCGCCGCTACGGTGGAGCAGTTGCAGGCCGTGGCGCAAGCCCTCGATATCCCCGCCCACGCTGCACCGCACCTCGCTGGGGCACTGGGCCAAGCCCAAGCGCTCACGCCTGCGGAAGGAGTGATTGTGGCAACCGGCTCCGTGTACCTGATTGCGGAGTTGCGGGCGCTGGCTTTGGCCGAGTGAGAGCGTTCCAGGAACGGAAGAACCGGTACGGCTTGCAAGAGGTACGAGGGATGAGGTGTTCAGGTTTGAAGAAAACTTGGTACGGCATGGGTTCCGGTGGGGTACCTGGCCTGTGCGCCTGCGCCCGCATCTGCATCTGCATCTCGGATCACGCCATGATGCGGCGGGGTTCGCACCGTCGCATCATGGCATGTTCGTCGCATTGATCGGCATGAATGGGACGTGAGTCACAGGCGGGTACCATAGAATCCGAAGATGCAAGCCGATGAACCTTTGGAGGCGCAGCAATCGGTTCAGGAGACAGGGGCGTCGCCGGTACCGGCAGGGCTACGGTGGCTCACCTATCTGCTTTGGTTTCCCTTGATCGCGCTCGCCACGGCGTTCTTCGGTACACTTTCCCTGATTTGCGGGCTTTGGGATGCGAGCGGAGGACAGCAGCACCTCGTCGCGCGTGCCTGGGCAAGGGTTCTATTGCGAGTGGCGCTGTCTCCCGTGACGGTGGAGCATGGAGAACGGCTGCGCGGCATGGGTACGGCGGTATTCGCCAGCAACCATCTTAGTTACTATGACACCCCGGTACTATTTGCGAAGCTGCCGTTTCAGTTCCGGATTCTTGCCAAGGCATCACTCTGGAAGATCCCATTTATCGGCTGGTACCTGCAACGGTCGGGGCAGGTGCCCATCGACCAGAGTTCGGCGCGAGCGGGCGTCACAAGCCTTGGGCGCGGCATTAAGACGCTCGAGGCCGGGTTGCCGCTGGTGATCTTTCCGGAGGGTGGCCGCACGGCCGATGGCGCACTGCAGCCCATGGTCGCGGGCGCGGCCTGGATGGCCATCAAGGCGCAGGTGCCCCTGGTGCCGCTCACGCTCATTGGCACGTATGAGCTCCTGCCCATCCATGTGTATGCCTTGCGTCCCAGACCGCTGAAACTGGTGGTGGGTGAGCCTATCTCGACTGCCGGGCTGACAACGCGTGATGCGGAGCGGCTTACAGAGCAGCTGCGAAATGAGATTCACAGAACGTATGTGGCAGCGCAATCGTAACGGTTTTATGCTCAACTGATTTCCGTTGCTTAGCTAAGCGTGGCGGACCAGCATTTGGCATAGGGCGACCACAGTGAATATTCACGAGGCGAAGACGCATCTTTCCAAGCCGATCGAACAAGCCGAAGGTGGCGAAGAGATTGTGATCGCACGTGCGGGTAAGCCGGTTGTAAAGATGGTCGCGCTGATGCCGGAGAAGCCGAAGAGCCGGCTTGGCTATATGAAGGGACAGTTCACCGTGCCAGATGACTTCGACACCATGTTTCAGCAAGAGATTGAAGAGATGTTTTACGGGCAGCCGGCTAAACTCTCGCGATGAGGTTGCTGCTCGATACGCATTTGCTGCTCTGGACGGCCGCTATGCCGGAGTGTGTGAGCGCAGCGGCAAAATCACTCATTGAGGATTCGGCGAACGAGCTTGTATTCAGCGTCATTGCTGTTTGGGAAAGTGCGATTAAGTACGCTTTGCGCCGCCAAGATTTGGCTATGAGCCGCGTTCGTTTCGCCATAATCTGCTCTTAGCAGGATACAAGGAGCTCGAATTCCGTTCCGAGCATGCCATTGCGGTCAGTGCACTACCGGCGCTCCATCGAGACCTTTCGATCGGCTCCTCGTCGCTCAGGCCTCTGTTGAAGGCTTGCTCTTACTCACATCGGATGCTGCCGTGGCGCAGTACCCTGGATCGGTCCAATTGGTCTGAGTCGATTTCAGTGCCCACTCCTCTACAATCGCCCTGTGATCGCCCATCTTCGCGGACAAATCTTCTCTAAATCGCCCAATGCCGTAATTCTCGAGTGCGGCGGCGTGGGTTACGAGTTAGCGATCTCGGTTGCGACCTACACCGAGCTTGGCGAGGCCGGCGGACAGGCGGCGCTACACGTGCATACGCATGTGCGCGAGGACGCGCTCCTGCTCTTCGGCTTCAAGGAGCTTGCCGAAAAGCGCCTGTTTGAAAAGCTGCTCACCATCTCCGGCATCGGTCCCAAGCTGGCGATCACCGTGCTGAGCGGCATTTCGGCCGAGCGGCTCGTGGGCGCGATCCGGGGCGGGGATCATGCGACGCTCACCAAGATTCCGGGCATCGGCAAGAAGACCGCCGAAAGAGTGGTGCTGGAACTGAAGGACAAGCTCGACGACATGAGCGGCTACGCGCCTGTAAGCGAGCCGACAAGGCCCTCCATGAGCGCTGTGGCCGAGGATGTACTTAGTGCCCTGGTGAACCTCGGCTACCCGCGCGCCGTGGCACAGAAGGCAGTGGAGACATCCAGCAAAGACGGAGCGGTAAGCGGCGACTTTGAGCGCCTGTTTCGGGCGGCGATTGCGGCGGTCCGCTAACACCGCCGGTGCAGTTTAGCGAGCGGATCTACGCGCGGCGTCGATACCGGACAGCGAAATCGTAGCCTGCATTCGGCGGAAAGAGCTCCGCAACCAGGCGCAAACGCTCAGCCAGGGCACCTGGTGCGAGCAGCGGATAGTCGCGCTCACGCAGCTCACTATAGTCCAGATCCAGAGCGAGGGAGAGAAGATAGATGGCCAGAGCGTCTGAAAAGGCGCTCTCCAGAAACATCTCACGTTCCTTCGCGTCGACTGCGACCGGTTCGGCGGAGGCACTTAAGCTCAGGCTTCCATCGGCGTTCCCTGCCCCGAAGAGTCGGCTGGCACGGCTGCTCGCTGGCCCAAACGCCCGTCCGCGGCGTGATCCGGCGGTGGCGGCCGGCAGGTCGGGCTCCCAGTTCGCCGGGCGGCCCAGGGCCAGATTGCGAGACTCCCATGCGTCAAGGCTGGTCTCGCCGCGAACGTTGGCCAGTACCTGTGACCAGGCAAGTTCGGCGAAGCGTTCCGGAACGCCGGCTTCGTCCGCATAGGCATGCGCCACATTGATGAAAAATTCGAAGCTGAGTGCAAAACGATCGCCCATCAACCGCGTGGAGATAAACACTCCGCACTTGCCGCTGCCGAGTTCGATATTGCGATGGCAAATAGCGGCATCGCCAAGATCCTCCGTCCAGGCAGGCGCAACCATGGCCTGCTCGGAGGTCTCTGGTTCCCTGCGTTTTGAGGGCACCTCCGCAGCATCTGGCTCGCGCAGGGCGAGCGGGACGAAGTAGTAGGTATTGGCCTTGAGGGCACCGGCAACTGCCGAGGGCACGGCCTCCAGCATGCGGTTCAGGTCTGGGGCCGGCACACCGGTTTCCCCGAATGTAGCGAAGCGCACACCGTTCGCGGAGCGGTGCACCTCGGCCTCATGGGCCACCTGCGAGGCGCGAATCAGCCCGGTCGGCGCACCCGCACCAAACCCGGTTCCCAGGCCTGTCGCAAGCCCCGCGCCCCCACTCGCCCCCACGCTAATTCCCAGTCCGGTGGTCGCACCTTCGCCCATCCGAGTATTCTATCGGAGATGGCCCCTGCCAACCATGTCGAAAGACCCAGCCGCGCCGGAACGCTTTTTGGCGTTCCCGTCGCCGACCTTGGCTGGTTTCAGGTCATTCTGATGGGAGTGGCATCGGGAATGACCGCATTTTTCTTGGCAACCTTCATCTCCATTGTCGCTCTGCTGTTTTACACGGGCTCGACGCATCATCCGGTGGACTTTGCGATTGCGTACAAGCGCATCGGCCTTCCAATTGGGGTGCTGGTCGGTGCAGCGGCACTCTGCTTTCTTGGTTACCAGTGGGTGCGCCGGCTTCTCACCGAGGGCCGCGGGGCCTAAACCCTTTGCAATTCTGCATTTTGTAGCCAATCCGCCGAGCAATATAGAAATCTGTAGGCCCCTGCCTAGGATTGTGACGTAAAGCCGCATGAACCGCTCTGGTGGCGTTTGGCAAGTCACTTGCTTAGTGCTCTGCATCCCAGCCGGAGCTACCGAGTGACCCAAAGCTTTCGTTCTGCCCTCTTGCAAATTCTTTTCGCAGTACCTGTTATCGCAGTGGCAGTCGGCGCCCTGCCAGCCTTGGGGCAGGCCGTTTCCACCAATGGCGGTTCGATTCAGGGAACAGTGACGGACGCATCAGGAGCGGCAATCCCGAATGCGACAGTCATTGTGAGTAGTTCGGCTACGGGTTATTCGCACACTTTGCAAACGGACAAGAGTGGTTTTTACAGCCTGGGTCCCCTGGTCCCTGGCCCCTACAACCTCGACATTTCCGTGGCGAACTTCGAGAAGCTGCATGTATCGACAGTGATTCGTACAGGAACGGCAACGCCCGGCAGTGAAAAACTTACCGTCGGTAATCAGTCAGAGACAGTGGACGTAAACGCCGGCACGTTGCAGATCAATACCGATCAGGCCGGCGTGCAGGGTGTAATCACACGCGAGCAGATCGATGTGCTGCCCATCAATGGCCGCAATATTCTCGACGTGGCGCAACTGGAACCCGGCGTCATCTTGCAATCGGGCACGAGTTTTGATCCCACCAAGGCGGGCTACTCGGCCATTTCGGTCAGCGGTGTGGGCGGGCGTACCACGCGCATTCTTCTAGACGGCCAGGACATCACTGACGAGACGGTCGGTACGACGCTATTTAACGTGCCTAGCGGGGCCGTGGACGAACTACAACTCAATCGCGCAAACCAGGACGTCTCCGGCGAGGTAACTTCGACGGGACAGGTCCTTCTATCTACGCAATCCGGTACGAACGCCTACCACGGCAACCTTTTCTATACCTTTCAGGACAATCGGGCAGGCTTCGCTACCGTGCTGGGTGCCAATCCGCCATTTCAACGGAATCAGTTCGGCGGCTACATGGGTGGACCCGTCATCAAGGACAAATTGTTCTTCTTCGGCGGTGCAGAGCGTTTAAAACAAAATGAACAGGATGTCGCACAGAGCCCCAATCCCCTGTTCAATGGCATTACGCAGCAGTACCCGCTCGTGCCGGCACCGTTCCGTGACACTTTCAGTACCGGACGTTTGGACTACAGCGCACCCCATGGTGTACACCTATTCGCGCGCGCCTCGTATAGCGTGAACGCCGACGCAGCAACATTCGGGCTTATACCCTACTCGGTTTACCAAAACCGGGATAATGTTCCTTCCATTGTGGGCGGTGCCGATTTCACTACCGGGAAGTTTACTCACTCATTCCGGGCCGGATACGAGAAGTTCCACAACCTGCTCGGGGACGAGACGGCGGGCTTGGGAAACAGCATCTACAATCCTTCCACAAGCCTTGCCAACCAAATCACCCTATACGGCAGCTTCTACGCCGGACCGAACTATCTAGCGCCGCAGCAAACCTACCAGTCGGACAAGCAGCTCCGGTATGACGGTACATGGACCCGTGGCGCGCATAGCGTGAAGTTTGGCGGAGAGATGAACCGCATCCAGAATGGCGGATTCGCTGAATTCTACGGAGCCTCGCTGTTCACCTATCTTGCCGCGTCCCCATCGCTTCAGGTTGCCAACTGCGGCGGCGACCCGACATTGGGACCATGCCCGAACGACCCAGTGCGAGGCTATGCCGCACAGTTTTATCAGATTGGAAACGGCAACTCACTATTTTCCGAGCGCCCGGGCTTCGGACTGGCCGGAGGAGACGACCCTAGCTGGCGCATTGCTGCCTATGCCGCAGATACATGGAAGGTAACGCCCGCGTTTACTGTGAACGCCGGCCTGCGTTGGAGTGTGGATACGGACCGCGCCAATCAGGATCTACCGACGCCACTCTGCTCACAGGTTGATCCTGCACTTCAGTTCAATGGCTGCACGGGGAACACCCCGCTCTTCGACCAATACCAGCCAGGGTTCGGCTATAAAACACATCAGCCTTACGCAAACTTCAGCCCTCAGACCGGTTTTGTGTACAGCCCGGGAAACCACAAGACCTCAATCCGCGGTGGTATCGGCGTGTTTTTTGAGAGTGACGTTTTGAACAACACGGGCAACGCCCGGCCAGCGTCCATCACCACACCCGGGGCTTACTTCAACAGCGGCATCCTCAACCACGCCGGTTCAAGCGTCTTTCTGCCGGGCTTCGGCAGTGTCAGTATTGTAAATGGCGTGCCGCTGTCCACGATTACTACAGAGCCAATCAGTCAGGCGGCCCCCCAAATAAACGCGCTCAAGGCGCAGTACCAAGCCAAGGTGCAGGGAAGCATTTCGGCAAACCCGAACTTTATAGGCACTGGTGGCGGCTTAAAAGCAGCGAACATCTACGCGGGTCCCTATGTTTCACCCTATTCGCTACAGATTAATGGCGGCGTGCAACACGAGTTGGCCCGGGGGCTCATTATCAGCGCAGACTACGTTCACAATGCGACGTTGAAGGTGCCGATGACAGTGGATACCAACCATGTCGGTGCAGCTAGATTTCTTAATAAGAATGCGGCGCAAAACGCGATTAAGCAAACACTCGCGGCTTGTGGCGTCAGCACAGTCGACCAAGCCATCATCGCTTGTCCAGGCTTGCACACAGGGGCAAACGGGGCCGTTACGGGTGCCACCATCTCGGATTTTGCTACGCCCAAGTACGACGCCAACCAGAATTTCTTATCGGGCGGGCTGGATTCCGGGGTTGCGAGCTTCAATGGCACGGCAGTATCTGCCAACGGGGGCACGCCCGATACCGGCGTGGCCTTTCCTGGAGCCAACCCCAATGTCGGCCAGGGCAACTTCATCCTGCCGATCGGCAAATCCGGCTATGATGCCCTGCAGGTCGTGTTGCAGCAGCAGCGGGCTCACCCCGCGCCGGGAATTGTGAGCAGCAACTTGCAGATTTCCTACTCGTTCTCACGTATCGTCACCAACCAAGTGGGTGTGTCCGATCAATTCTTTGGGGGTGCGGGCGTTACGGCGGAGGATAGCGATCAGCCCGACTCATACATAGGTCGCAACAATCTTGACCATACGCATGAACTCAGTCTAGGCGGCAGCTTGGGCATCAAGTATGGACTGCAGGTCGGGATGGTCGGACACTTCTTTTCCGCGCCCCCGAGCACACTGTTTCTGGACAGTACAGCGGGCTCCACAGCGCAGATCTTTCAAACAGATGTAACCGGCGATGGCACAACCGGTGACATCGTGCCGGGCACGCTGCAAGGCTATTACCAGCATCAAGTGAAAGGCGGCCCAGGGTTGAATGCTCTCATAAAATCTTATAACGCGCAGCATGCGGGACAGCTCACGCCCGCAGGACAGGCGTTGGTCAACGCTGGGCTGCTCACGAAAGGACAGCTTACCTCGCTCGGTGGCGTGCAACAGGCACTCGCGCCAGCGCCAAACAACGCATTGCAGAACTCCGCTTTTCGTAATTTTGATCTGAGTGCCAGCTACCCGATCAGCCTCGGACGGTTTCGCGAAGGCTTGCGGCTTGTGCCTGGCGTGACGATGTATAACGTTTTCAACTTAAGCAACTTCAATCCATACCAGGGAATTGCCGGTAATGAAACTAATAGCACATTGCTCAATACCGCGGATGCGGGTCAGCCCGGCTTCCTGAACGGACCGAGTGATCAGGTAACGCTCAACAGCAATCGCATTGAACGCGGATCGGGAACCTTCGATCAGGGTGGGCCTAGAACAACTGAATTCCAGTTGCACCTTAATTTCTAGCGTGAGTGGAGCGGCCGCTTACGAAATTCTTACAAGGGACGGCAGGAACAATTCCGCCCCGGTTTTCCACGGAGTGGTACACTACAGACTGATCGTAGGAATCCGATCTGGTTACTTTCGAAGAGTTGGCCGTACGCATCTTTTTTTGAAAACACACCAAATTGCGTCCAGCGGTACATTAAGGCTTCAAAAGGAACTAGATATGGAACAGGGAACAGTAAAGTGGTTCAACGATACCAAGGGTTTTGGATTTCTCAGCCGTCCCAACGGTGAGGACGTATTCGTCCATCACTCCGCCATCCAGAGCAACGGCTTCCGTTCGCTTCAGGAAGGCCAGCAGGTTCAGTTCAACGTGGTCAAGGGACCCAAGGGCTGGCAGGCTGAGCAGGTCCAGGTTATCTAAGGCACAACAGAGCCTTTAAAAACGGGCAGCGGGGCATTGATTTTGGCCCGCTGCCCGTTTCTTTTGCCGGGCCAGCGCTGCTGTGCGTCTTCCGCGTTTGCGCGCCTGCCTCCCGTCTTTCACTTCAAGCCCGAAACACGGAGGCATGTATGACCACCCCCACGCATGACAAGTACTACCTGAAGACGTTGCACGAAGAGATTGATCTTTTCGATCGTAAGCTGGCTCACATGCAGAAATACGACATCTTCGCGACGGAAGCCGAGCGGCTGTCCGCAGCGAACAAGCTGAATGCCAAGCGCGAGCTGCTGGCCAAGACAGCGCGCCTGATGGCGAGTGAAGGTATCGAATACAAGCCCTCCGACCTGCCTCGTTCTTTCCGCACGGGTGACGAGGTGCCGCAAGCCAAGCGCGAGGCCAAGCCCGTTGATGCCGAGACGCCGGCCCTTCCGAAGGCACCTGTACGGCAGTTCCCGTCGCCGTTTGCCGGCACCGTCCTGGACGGTGAGGGAACGGTGATGGCGTACAAACGGGGCCGCCTGAAAGAAGCTGCGTCCCAAGCCTAATGGCCTCATAGCAAGGCGCATCGGCGCAAGACCATCAACTCCCGGGTAGGCTAGGGTCATGGCCGTGCTCTTTAGTCCCGGGACGATGCGCTTCTTGCGTGGATTGGCAAAACACAATGATCGCAGCTGGTTTGAGGAACGGCGTCCCGTATACGAGTCGGACGTCAAAGCTCCGCTGCTCGCGCTGGTCGAAGAGATTAATGCCGGCCTGGATTCGTTCGCGCCAGAGTTTATAAGACCTCCGCACAAGATCGCGATGCGCATCTTTCGCGATACGCGTTTCTCTCCGGATAAACGACCTTACAAGACCCACCTCTCAGCGTGGTGGGCACGTCGGGGTTTGGAAAAGGCCTCAGGGGCAGGCTTTTACGTTCAGATTGCACCGGAAGTCAGCTTCGCCGCAGCCGGGGTGTATGCGCCCGAACGGGATGCCCTGCTCACCTTGCGAACTTGGCTCGCGGAGCACCATGAGCAATACCGGGCGACGTTCCAGCCCCTTTTGAAAGCCAAAGGCAAGAGGCCCGCGATGACGCCCATCGATCCACAGGCCTTGACCCGCAACCCAAAAGGGTTTCCGCCCGAGCACCCGGCGAGCGATTTGCTGCGCGCGCGTAACTGGGGCGTGACCGTGCCGATTGACGCCGATACCGTTCTTTCTCCATCGCTCGCGAGTGAGGTCACTGCGGAATTTCGGCGTATGGCAGACCTGGTTCAATTATTGAATGAGCCTCTAAACGGGGCTTTGAAGCCCCTTGTCTCGCGTCCAGTGTTCTAGCGCCAAACGGCCTGGCTAGCTGAAAAGCGGAAGCCAATGGACCGAAAAGGGCACTTTCTTACAAAAAACTAGGGAAAACACCCATAAATCCGAGGATTAGCTGTTGACAAGGAGCGCAGGCAGGGTGGAAGGTGAATCTCGGCGAGGTTCTCAACACCCGCATAAACACTAGCGATTCTGCCCGTTGATCACGTGCTGAAACGTTACAGGCTGCAGAAATCGCTAGCAATACCGAACACCTTCGCGTGCAAAAGGAGCACACCTCAATGGCAAAGGGCATGACCAAGACACAGCTGATTCGTTTTATGGCGGAAAAGCTCGAGATCAACAATAAGCAGAGCGCGACCTTCTTCACTACGCTTGCCGATACAGCTGTAAAGGAAACGAAGAAGAATGGCGAGTTCACCATTCCCGGCGTGGGCAAGCTGGTAAAGGCGGAGCGCAAGGCGCGTATCGGCCGCAATCCGCAGACCGGCGAGGCCATCAAGATCAAGGCGAAGACTGTCGTGAAGTTTCGCATCGCCAAGGCCGCCAAGGACACCATCGCGCCACCCAAAAAGTAACTACAGGAATCGGCTCGCAGCGGGCTTTTATAGACTCGCGCACAATCACCGCCTCCAAGCCCCACCCCATGCTGTGAAGCTTTGGGTGGGGATCCTTTTTAGGATGTGTACGCCTGGGCAGAGCGACGCGCTCCGGCGACCTGGCGTTTCAGCAAGCAGATGTTCTGTCGCGCGCATTCTCGAGAGCCCGCTCGCTGCCCGGTTCGCCAGCTTTTGTAGGGACCGCAGAACTCTTGCATGGCTGACGTATCCAGGCAGGCACGGATAGGATCGATACCGTGCCAGTTCATGACCGTCCCCTATACGCACATACGCTTCCCAATCATCCGCCTGCTGATTGGGAGACATTGGCGGAGCATTCACATGAAGTGGAAGCCGCAGCTGCGGCCTTCGCCCAGCACTTCGGCGCGGAGACTTGGGGTAAAGTTCTGGGCCGTTGTCACGATCTAGGCAAGGCATCCGATGCCTTTCAGAGCTACATCTCTTCCGCATCCGCGAAGGATCAAGCGGACGCGGGGGAGGAACACCCCTCGGCAAAGCGTGTCGATCACTCCACCTTTGGCGCACGCTACGTGGCGCGCCTGCCGGGTATCGCTGGTGCGTTGCTGGCCTTCTGTATCGCAGGTCACCATGGTTGCTTACCGGACTGGGATGGAGGCGAAGCCGCAACCGCCGGCGGCACTCTGGAGGAGCGCCTCCGTCATAAAGCTATCCCCTTTGTGCCGGATCCGGAGCTCACCTTGCCGACTCCTGCGCTGCCATGGCCGCTGCCACGCACGCGCCCAGATCGAGACTTTGCACTCGCCTTCTTCACGCGGATGCTGTTTTCAACCCTGATCGATGCCGATCGCACCTGCACAGAAGCGGTCTGTAACCCGGAGCAGGCGGCAGAGCGCCGACTTGCGCGGCCCACCGTCAAGCAGTTGGGTGAGGCCTTGAGGAAGCATCTCGCAGGCCTAGAACAATCCGCGAAGAACACACCCGTAAACGCGCAACGCCGACGGGTGCTGGAGGAGTGCCGCGCCAAGGCCACACTCAGTCCAGGCTTCTTCTCCCTGCAGGTGCCCACCGGTGGGGGAAAGACTCTTTCTTCCCTGAGCTTCGCTCTGGAGCATGCCGGCGTTCATAAAATGTCCAGAGTCGTGATGGCGATCCCATTCACCAGCATCATCGAGCAGACGGCCGATGTGTATCGCGACGCTCTCGGCGGCTTGGCCGACCTGGGCTTGATCGAGCACCACACCAATCTCAGGCCTGAACGTGAGACCCGCGCCAATAAGCTGGGCAGTGAGACTTGGGACGCCCCTCTAGTAGTGACGACCAACGTCCAACTGCTGGAGAGCCTGTTTGCGGCAGCGACGACACCCTGCCGCAAACTACATCGCTTGGCTAAAAGCGTCATCATCCTGGACGAGGCGCAGACCTTGCCTGTGGAGCTGCTCGAGCCCACGTTGGCCGCCTTGCGCGAGCTGGTGGAGCGGTACGGCTGCAGCGTGGTGCTCTGTACCGCGACACAACCCGCGCTGGAGCAACGAGACGATTTCAAGATCGGACTTCGCCGTGTGCGTCCGATCATCGCAGATCCACAGCCGTTGTTTGCGGCGCTGAAGCGCGTGCATGTGCACCATCTGGGCAAGGTGCGCGACGAGGAGCTTGCGGAGCGGCTCGCGAAGGAGCCGCGTGCGCTTGCCATCGTGAACACACGTCCGCACGCCGTCAGGCTGTTCGACCTTGTGGCGGAGAACACGGAGCATGGAACGTGTTTTCACCTGAGCACCTTGATGTGCGGTGCACACCGGCGGAAGGTGTTGGCTACTGTCCGCGAGCGGCTCAAGACTGATGGGGTGCCCTGCCGTGTGATCAGCACCCAACTGGTGGAAGCAGGGGTAGACCTGAGTGTACCGGTGGTGTACCGCGCAGCTGCCGGCCTGGACTCCATCGCACAGGCGGCAGGCCGCTGCAATCGCGAAGGCGAGCAGCCCGTGGGAAACACCTATGTCTTCGAAGCGGAGCAGCTGCCCCCACCGGGCTATCTGCGCCGAGCGTGGCAGGCAGGGACCGAAGTGCTGCCACGCTTCCCGGAAGACCCACTCGCCCCCGCAGCCATGGACGCGTACTTCAAGCGGCTCTACTGGGACCACCGCGAAGAGTGGGATAAAGAGCAGATCATGCGCAAGATGGAGCTCGACCTGACACCTGGGCGTTGGCCGGCGCGCATGCAGTTTCGCGAGATTGCCGACAGGTACCGGATCATCCAAGACACGCAGTTACCTGTTTTGGTTCCTTATGATGATGTGGCTCGCAGCTTTCTGCAAGAGCTGGACAGAGGTCATGTAGAGTACGTTTCACAACGCCTGTTACAGCCCTACCTTGTCTCTGTTCCCCAGCGTACCGTGAGGGATATGGAAAGCCGCGGCGCGTTGAGACTGCACGAATCGGGTGTCTGGATGTGCCTCCGCGAGGACATCTATGACAAGGAGGGCAAAGGCCTCCAACTCGAAGGTTTCGGTCTCGACCCGAACGCCTGGGGCGTGTAGCCGGCGCTGCATTCTGCCTGTTGAGAAAGAGGCTTTATGGCCTTCGGCGTACGTTTGCAGTGTTGGGGAGAGTGGGCGTGCTTCACGCGCCCGGAGATGAAAGTGGAGCGCGTCAGCTATGACGCCATGACCCCATCCGCCGCACGGGGCGTCTTGGAAGCCATTTACTGGAAGCCGGAGATTCGCTGGGTTGTGGATCGCATCACCGTGCTGCGTCCAATTCGCTTCACCTCCGTTCGCAGGAATGAGGTCGAAGAGAAGATTGGCGACGGCAAAGCTTCCCGCTTGATGAACAGCGGTGTGGGTGTGTTGCAGCAAGTGATTACAGACGTGCGACAGCAGCGTGCGGCCCTGCTGTTGCGTGATGTTAATTATGTGATTGAGGCACACTTCAACATTCTCAGCGGACCGGAGAATGTGGCCAAGCACCTCGATCAGTTCCAGCGTCGTGCGCGACGAGGTGCCTGCTTCACACGCCCCTACCTGGGCTGCCGGGAGTTTGCGGCACACTTCGCATTGCTGGAAGGCGAGGCTGAAGCGCCCGAGGTCGACAGCAGTCTCAAGGGCGAACGAGACCTGGGCTGGATGCTGCACGATATCGACTTCTCCAGTGCGTTGAAGCCGGCGAGCTTCTTTCGCGCGGCCATGCGCGATGGCGTGATCGAGATCCCTGTACTGAACGGGGCGCGCGCATGATCCTGCAGCGATTGGCCGAGCACTACGACCGGATCGTAGCGGAAGGCGAAGCGGAACTTGCTCCTCCAGGAAGTTCCGTACAAAAGGTGAGCTTTTGCCTTGTGCTGGAGCCGGATGGAGGTCTTCATTCGATCGAAGACCTGCGACGTCCCGAAGGCAAGTCGTTGCGGCCTCGCAACCTTGTGGTGCCGGGGCAAGGCAAACCTTCGGGTTCCGGTGTCAACCCGCGCTTTCTTTGGGACAACACGGAATACCTCCTCGGCTGGAGCGCGGATCCCGCCAAGGTAGAACGTGCGCCGAAGGCCTTTGCGGCCTTTCGCGACATGCATCTTGCGTTGGAAGGAGAGCTGGCGCAACTGGAGTTCACCGCCGTTTGCAACTTCCTGCGCCAGTGGACGCCGGAGCAGGCTCAGGCCTATCTGCCAGAGCTGGCCGAACGCGCGAGCCACTTCGGTGTCTTCCGTGTGCTGGGCGAGGAGCTGCGCTATGTTCACGAGCTTGTCTCACCGCCGGTCGCACAAGGGGGTGCAACTGCCAGAAGCGTTGCGCATTGCCTTGTTTCAGGAGAATTTGCTCCAGTGGCACGCCTGCACGAGCCGAGGATTAAGGGCGTTGCCGGCGCGCAAACCGCAGGCGCGCTGCTGGTCTCCTTCAATGCCACGGCTTTCACCTCGTACGGGAAGGAGCAAAGCGCCAACGCGCCCGTAAGCCTCGGGACCACGTTTAAATATGCCAACGCACTGAACCACTTGCTCGAACGTCGCGATCGCCGCATCGGCCTTGGCGACGCTACGGTGATCTTTTGGGCGGACGGCAATACGATTCTCGAGGAGATGGCCGCTGCAGCGCTGGGCATCACCTTCGCTACCGAACCCGATGACGACGACCCTGGAGAGATAGGGCAGACGACTCGCGAAGACAGGGTGCGCGTACAGGAGGCACGCACAATATTGGCGCGGCTCCGCGATGGTGCAGCCGAGGTGCCGCTGGCGCCCGACGAGGCCCGCACGCGCTTCTACATCCTTGGGCTTTCGCCGAACGCTTCGAGGCTTTCTGTGCGGTTGTGGGTGGAGCAGGACGCTGGGGAGTTACAGCGCAAGCTCGGCCAACATGTGCGCGATCTCGCGCTGCGCGGAGGCCGCGACGACCGTCTGCTATCCATTCGAAACATCGTCGAATCAACAGGCCGAGCGGAGCGCGACCGGGGAACAGGACGATTGAAGAAGTTCAACACGGATGCGGTCTCGCCCCAACTCGCGGGTGAACTTGCCCGCTCCGTGCTGACTGGCGCGGCCTATCCGCAATCTCTGCTTGCGACGATGATCCGGCGCATCCGCTCCGATGGCGAGGTAGCGTTTGCTCGCGTCAGTGCCATCAAGGCGGTGCTTGTTCGGCATGCCCGCATGGCGAAAACAACTTTGGAGATTCCGATGGAACTGGATACACAAAAGGCCGATATTGCCTACCGGTGCGGACGGCTGTTTGCGTTGTTGGAGAAGGCGCAAGCCGACAGTCTTGGTGGCGAACTGAACGCCACGGTCAAGGACCGCTACTTTTCATCCGCGAGTGCCACGCCCGCTCTCGTCTTTCCGCGCCTGTTCCGTCTGAACGGTCATCATCTCGCCAAGCTCGAACCCCGCTCGAAGATCTTTTATGAACGGTTGATCGGCTCCACGATGAGTGATCCGTTTCATTTTCCACGTCAGCTTGGGCTCACCGAACAAGGCCAATTTGTCGTCGGCTACTTCCAGCAACGGCAGGACTTGTACACCAAAAAGGAGAAGGCTCCGCAAGAGGAGATTCAGAACGCATGAGCATACCTGTCCAGAACCGCTACGACTTTGTTTTCTTTTTCGACGTAACTGACGGCAACCCCAACGGCGATCCGGATGCCGGTAATTTGCCACGCATCGATCCGGAGACCAACCAAGGCCTTGTCACGGATGTCTGCCTCAAACGCAAGGTGCGCAACTATGTTGCCGATGCCAAGGGAAGCCAGATTGTTGAAGCCGAAGTTGCCGGTGAGGCGCAATACAACATCTATGTGCGCGAGCGCGCGGTGCTCAACGCCGAACACAATAAGGCCTATAGCAAGCTGGGCTTGAAGCCGGAATCCAAGAAGTTGCCGAAAGCGGAGAAAGATGCAGTTCGGCTTACGGAATGGATGTGCCTAAATTTCTTCGACATACGGACCTTTGGCGCAGTAATGACAACGGACGTGAACACGGGCCAGGTGCGCGGGCCTTTGCAACTCACCTTTGCGCGCAGCCTCGATCCCGTGATCTCCTCCGAGTTTGCTATTACGCGGTGCGCGGTGACAAACGAGAGGGATGCAGAGAAGGAGCGCACTATTGGCCGCAAGTTCACCGTGCCCTACGGCCTGTACCGTTGCTATGGCTTCCTGAATGCCTCGCTAGCGAAACAGACGGGCTTTAGCGAGGACGATCTGGAGCTCTTCAAAGAAGCCCTGAATGGGATGTTCGAGCTTGACCGCTCCGCCGCGCGCGGCTTCATGCGACCTGTCCGCTGTATCGCCTTCAAGCACGAGAAGGCCACCGGCAACGCGCGTGCGGATCAGTTGTTCGACCTCGTCTCCGCAAGTCTGAAACCTGAACTCGCCAGTGAGAGCCGACCGCCCCGCTCTCAACACGATTACCGCATCGAGCTCACCGGCGAGCTGCCGCCGGGCGTCACCGTCGAGGAGTGGGTACCGCTTCACTTGGTGAAAGCAGCCGCCCAGGCCGCACAAATAACAAGCTCCGCCGCGCCGATCCTACGGTAAGCGGTGCGTCTGGGTCGGTACCCGGGGGCCGGTACGTAACCCGGCAACTCTCTTCGATGCACGAACTCCCTCCCAGCCCAGAACTCGACGACGCACTACCCCTCAGCGGGTTGCAGCACCTGGCTTTCTGCCCGCGGCAGTGGGCGCTGATTCACCTGGAGCAAGCTTGGGTCGAGAACCGTTTGACCGCTGAAGGCCGCCTGCTGCATGAGCGCGCCGACTTGCCAGGGCAATCGCGCAGACATGATCTACGCGTCGTACGCGGGCTCGCTTTGGGTAGCCGCCGCCTACGCCTCAGCGGTCGCGCCGATGTGGTCGAGTTCAGGCCCGAGCCCTTTCCTGTGGAGTACAAACGCGGTAAACGCAAGCCCACCGACTGCGATCTCGTGCAGCTCTGCGCACAGGCATTGTGTCTTGAAGAGATGCTCGAACAGGCTGTGCCTAAGGGTGCCATTTTCTACGGTGACCCGCGCCGCCGTCTGGAGGTAGAGTTTACGACGGCACTGCGAGAGCGTACCGAAGAACTTGCAGCCACGATGCATCGTCTGTACAGCACTCGCGAGACCCCTGCCGCCATTCTGGCTGCCCATTGCGCCAGCTGTTCTTTGGTCGATATCTGCCTGCCAAAAGTGACGGCTCAGCCATCTATGGCCGCAGCGTGGCAGGCGGCCCAGCTTCGCTCGCTGAGGAATGATCTTTAGATTTACTATGCGCAAACTTCTGAACACGCTGCATGTGATGACCCAAGGTGCGTACCTGCATAAAGACGGCGAAACGCTGGCCATCAAGATCGGATCAGAGCTGAAGCTTCGCCTCCCCGTGCACACGCTGGAAGGTCTGGTCTGCTGGGGTCAGGTCTCGTGTTCGCACCCGGTGCTGGCGCTGTGCTGTGAAAACGGCGTGGGCATCTCGTTTCTTACAGAGCAGGGGCGGTTCCTGGCTCGGGTGCAAGGGCCCGTCTCCGGTAACGTCCTGCTCAGGCGTCAGCAGTACCGACTCGCCGATGGCGGCGAGCAGGCGCTCCCTGTGGTTCGCACGGTCGTCACCGCAAAGATCGCGAACAGCCGGCTTGTGCTGCTGCGCGCGGCCCGGGAGATCGTTGACGAAGAAACAAAAGTGGCACTGCGCGAGGCTGCCAAACGGCTTTCCTGGATTGGCCTCGACGCCTCCCGTGCGGCCACCATCGATGAGGCACGCGGTCACGAGGGGTTGGCGGGTCAAACCTACTTTGGCACCTTCAACGCCATGATTGTTGGCGATCGTGAGGCCTTTCGCTTTAACGGCCGTACCCGCCGGCCACCGCTCGATCGCGTGAACGCCCTGCTCTCGTTCGTGTATGCGTTGCTACGGCATGACATTGAGTCCGCGCTGGAAACTGTTGGCCTGGACCCGGCTGTAGGCTTTTTGCATACCGATCGCCCTGGCCGCCCCAGTCTAGCCCTGGACCTTATGGAAGAGCTGCGCAGTGTGCTGGCCGATCGGCTCGTGCTGACGCTCATCAATCGCCGCCAAGTACAGGCCGATGGATTTAGGGAAGGGGACGGCGGGGGCATCCTGCTGGAGGAGGCCACACGCAAGACCGTCGTCGCCGCCTGGCAGACGCGCAAGCAGGAAGAACTGGAACACCCGTTTTTACAGGAGCGCATTCCCCTCGGTCTGGTGCCGTATGTGCAAGCGCTTCTGCTGGCTCGCTTTGTGCGCGGTGGACTTGATGGCTACCCGGCTTTCCTGGGGAGATAGCTTCAGCGATGCTTGTCTTAGTTAGCTACGATGTCAGTACGCGCGACGAGGCTGGTCGGCGCCGGCTACGCCGTGTTGCCCATCTGTGCGAAGATCGAGGGCAACGCGTGCAGAACTCGGTGTTCGAATGCCTAGTCGATGCGGCACAGTGGGTCGCCTTCCGCGCCGCTCTGATCGCTGAGTGTAACCCTGAACAAGATAGCCTGCGGTTCTATTTCCTCGGCAATGAGTGGAAGCGTCGCGTCGAGCATATTGGCACCAAGCCAGCGTACGATCCGCAAGGCCCGTTGATGATCTAGTGACTACGCACGGCTGGGCGAAGCGGTTCGCGCGAACCTCAAGCACTCTCCTGCCTACCGTTAGGTCCGCGCAATCGCCAACTCTAAGGCTCACAGCACTTTTGGCGTTCCTGCCAGTATCTTTCGGAAGATCTCCGTAGTGAGAACGAACACGTTCGCAAATATGGGATCATAAGTGTAGGTACAGCTGCCAGTTAGCACCTGTACCGTCGCTCCCCACGCGGGAGCGTGGATTGAAACCCTTCGGGGGTTGCCCGGATGTGGAATGGCGGCGGGTCGCTCCCCACGCGGGAGCGTGGATTGAAACTTTTTCACCCTGAACGGGGTTTATTTCCCACAGGCATCGCTCCCCACGCGGGAGCGTGGATTGAAACAGCAGATTTTTGAAGTGAGTGTGGACGTGCCCCTTGTCGCTCCCCACGCGGGAGCGTGGATTGAAACGCTTTGGACGAACCGCCAGTCGGGTAGCTGCCTGTCGCTCCCCACGCGGGAGCGTGGATTGAAACGGATCGATGCTGTCCGGCTTCGGCCGATCGCGCGAGTCGCTCCCCACGCGGGAGCGTGGATTGAAACGCCGGTCGCTCCTGAGCGATCCTGATGCGATGAGACGTCGCTCCCCACGCGGGAGCGTGGATTGAAACGTATCGCTCGCACAGGGCATGGGCAGCGCAGTATCGTCGCTCCCCACGCGGGAGCGTGGATTGAAACCTGCCCTCTATCTGCCCAGACGCTCAGTTGATTTGTCGCTCCCCACGCGGGAGCGTGGATTGAAACGTCTCGGACAGTCCAGCCGCCGCACTACCGGAAGTCGCTCCCCACGCGGGAGCGTGGATTGAAACTTTACGGGAAAGGTCGTCATCAAGCTGGGCGATGTCGCTCCCCACGCGGGAGCGTGGATTGAAACACGGCTGGGCGGCGCGGGACGCCTTCAGCTCAGAGGGTCGCTCCCCACGCGGGAGCGTGGATTGAAACAGCTCGCGCGGCGCGCTCAGGAGGTAAGTGATGACGTCGCTCCCCACGCGGGAGCGTGGATTGAAACAAGGCCAGCCCGGCCAACAGGGAGCGCGTGGTGCGGTCGCTCCCCACGCGGGAGCGTGGATTGAAACGATATGAGCGGCGGCACAGCCCCGGGGAACAATGGCGTCGCTCCCCACGCGGGAGCGTGGATTGAAACGTTCCTCACGAGGCCTGCGCCATCAGCTTTACCCCGACGTCGCTCCCCACGCGGGAGCGTGGATTGAAACTACCAGCTTGCCACTCAGAATGGCCAGCTTACCTCGTCGCTCCCCACGCGGGAGCGTGGATTGAAACAACTCAGCGAGTGCGGTGCCAGTCATGTCGTTCGTCGCTCCCCACGCGGGAGCGTGGATTGAAACATGAGCGCACCGACGCCGTACTCTGCGCACTGGGTCGCTCCCCACGCGGGAGCGTGGATTGAAACACCTTGCCTGTGCGGGGGAGAGAGGTGCGCTTCAAGTCGCTCCCCACGCGGGAGCGTGGATTGAAACGCTTACGCGGATTGCGGATGCGCTGAAACGACACCGTCGCTCCCCACGCGGGAGCGTGGATTGAAACTTACCACACGATAAAGAGACCGCCGTAGTCGTTGTCGCTCCCCACGCGGGAGCGTGGATTGAAACTACTTCAACGGCGCAGCGGGGAGCTACGTCGACCTGTCGCTCCCCACGCGGGAGCGTGGATTGAAACTGGTAGCGGGGCATGCAGCAGCAATCCTACGCTGGTCGCTCCCCACGCGGGAGCGTGGATTGAAACTCTGGGTAGCAAAGGGCTGGCCGAAAGCGTTACGTCGCTCCCCACGCGGGAGCGTGGATTGAAACATAAGCATCAGCACCCCAAAGCCCGTAGCCATCAGGTCGCTCCCCACGCGGGAGCGTGGATTGAAACGATTTAACATGCAGTGCAGCGTTGAACGGGAAATGGTCGCTCCCCACGCGGGAGCGTGGATTGAAACGTCATCGGACCGGATGACGGCTTTGGCTGCGTCCGTCGCTCCCCACGCGGGAGCGTGGATTGAAACGCAATGACGAACGACGACACGCCCACCCCGCCCACCGTCGCTCCCCACGCGGGAGCGTGGATTGAAACGCCGTGTCAACGGTGAAGTCGCCCAGGTTCGCCCGCGTCGCTCCCCACGCGGGAGCGTGGATTGAAACACCAGCTTGTCTCGCAAGTCCGCGACGGTCATCTGTCGCTCCCCACGCGGGAGCGTGGATTGAAACCCTGATCGGTGGAAGCATGGCCCCGGCCTACAGCGTCGCTCCCCACGCGGGAGCGTGGATTGAAACGCCTGCATTGATGCAGGCGGGCACATCTACCGCGTCGCTCCCCACGCGGGAGCGTGGATTGAAACCCGGTGCGCGTGCGGGCTTTGCAATACAAGGCAAGTCGCTCCCCACGCGGGAGCGTGGATTGAAACGCGCTGGCGATCGGTAAGAAGCGTGTCGAAGTCCATGGTCGCTCCCCACGCGGGAGCGTGGATTGAAACACCTGCAATTGGATCAGGTATCTTTATCGCTGCCGTCGCTCCCCACGCGGGAGCGTGGATTGAAACACCGAGCGATTGTATGCATGACCGTCAGTGGTCGGTCGCTCCCCACGCGGGAGCGTGGATTGAAACGTAGACGCAACGCCCAATCAGGTGCGAGCTCAGGTGTCGCTCCCCACGCGGGAGCGTGGATTGAAACTTTACAGGCTTGGCCGATCCGCGAAGAATGTTTAGTCGCTCCCCACGCGGGAGCGTGGATTGAAACCGCCACAGTGCTACGCCCGAACTTATACGCCGCCTGTCGCTCCCCACGCGGGAGCGTGGATTGAAACAGAACCATTGCCCTCTCTTCCGGCGCATATCTGGTCGCTCCCCACGCGGGAGCGTGGATTGAAACATTTCGGGCCGGTGCTCAAGTCAGCGGGGAGCATCCGTCGCTCCCCACGCGGGAGCGTGGATTGAAACAATGACGGGACGCAGGCCGAACGGCAGCAAAGCAGTCGCTCCCCACGCGGGAGCGTGGATTGAAACGCTACTTCGACGCGGACGGCAAGCGCAAGCGGCAGCGCGTCGCTCCCCACGCGGGAGCGTGGATTGAAACTCTCCGAGTGTTTAGTAATGTCCGCCGCGAACGCCCTGTCGCTCCCCACGCGGGAGCGTGGATTGAAACTATGAGTGTTTTGTGACTTTGGGGGCGGCGTTCGCGGTCGCTCCCCACGCGGGAGCGTGGATTGAAACTCTTGTATCTCTTTGACTACGCCCGCAAGCGACGCTGTCGCTCCCCACGCGGGAGCGTGGATTGAAACTCTTGAGGCCAGCGGCTTCGTGTTCCGCAAGGCTGTCGCTCCCCACGCGGGAGCGTGGATTGAAACGCCAAGATGAAATACGAGCCCTGCAAGGCCAGCCGGTCGCTCCCCACGCGGGAGCGTGGATTGAAACGAGAACTCGGAAACGGTGGCTGAGCAGGCGTTCGCGTCGCTCCCCACGCGGGAGCGTGGATTGAAACACAAGACCTTGCGATTCGGCGATGTAGTAGATGTGTCGCTCCCCACGCGGGAGCGTGGATTGAAACCGTATGCTGCCGGAACCGTAAAACTCCCCATCAAGTCGCTCCCCACGCGGGAGCGTGGATTGAAACATCTGTGCGACATGCGGCAAAGCTTTTGAGTCTAGTCGCTCCCCACGCGGGAGCGTGGATTGAAACACTGACAAGGTAGAGGTGGAGGGAGCCATTGCAGGTCGCTCCCCACGCGGGAGCGTGGATTGAAACTCGACTGCGACGTGCCGGCCAACCCAGACGCAGGGTCGCTCCCCACGCGGGAGCGTGGATTGAAACGCGCAAGCGCGGGCCTAAGAAGCGTGTGGAGATGTCGCTCCCCACGCGGGAGCGTGGATTGAAACATCTGTTCTGCGGCGTCGGTGACTGCTTTGGTCTGTCGCTCCCCACGCGGGAGCGTGGATTGAAACGCGATCACATCACGAACGCTGGGCGGCAAGGGTTGTCGCTCCCCACGCGGGAGCGTGGATTGAAACCGCAGATGCTTGACGACCACGAAGACTCCGTGGCGGTCGCTCCCCACGCGGGAGCGTGGATTGAAACACCTGTGCGACATGCGGCAAAGGTTTTAAGTCTAGTCGCTCCCCACGCGGGAGCGTGGATTGAAACAGCCGCGAGTACCCACTAGTCCGCATGGCGATTGAGTCGCTCCCCACGCGGGAGCGTGGATTGAAACCATTGGAGGCTTTGGCTTGCGAATCGCTCCATGTGTCGCTCCCCACGCGGGAGCGTGGATTGAAACACCAGCAGTCATGACCTAAGAATAACGCCTGATCCCCGTCGCTCCCCACGCGGGAGCGTGGATTGAAACCCGAAAGTGCGGCGTCCTGTACCGTGGTCAGCGTAGTCGCTCCCCACGCGGGAGCGTGGATTGAAACAGTTTGCGTGGCATTTAGGCTGCCTCCGAACTATGTCGCTCCCCACGCGGGAGCGTGGATTGAAACTGGAAAGCAGCGATCCACATTTTGCACACCCAACGGTCGCTCCCCACGCGGGAGCGTGGATTGAAACGCTTATTTGGACTAGCGTACAAAGCGGAAATCGAGTCGCTCCCCACGCGGGAGCGTGGATTGAAACCTTGCCAAGACATCAGCAATGCAGGACTGCGAGCTGTCGCTCCCCACGCGGGAGCGTGGATTGAAACTATGTGAACCAAGACGTGGACATGTATACCGCTCGTCGCTCCCCACGCGGGAGCGTGGATTGAAACCTCCTACGGTTACCGGAGTCTCCGGGGTAGCTGGTTGTCGCTCCCCACGCGGGAGCGTGGATTGAAACAGTTAGTCACCGTAGCGTCACCGAATTAAAAGAGCGTCGCTCCCCACGCGGGAGCGTGGATTGAAACCGTGGTCGAAGAACAGCCCGGCCATCCCCGCGTAGTGTCGCTCCCCACGCGGGAGCGTGGATTGAAACCCAATCAACACACCGTGCAAGGGGCGCACGTAGGGTCGCTCCCCACGCGGGAGCGTGGATTGAAACCTATGTACTAGGGTTGCACGGGGACACTGCGGCGGTCGCTCCCCACGCGGGAGCGTGGATTGAAACTCCAAAAGAAGGTAGCCGGCAGCTGGAGCCGTAGTCGCTCCCCACGCGGGAGCGTGGATTGAAACTATGCTGGTAGCACGCGGTCAAGAGAAGTATCGCAGTCGCTCCCCACGCGGGAGCGTGGATTGAAACGCGGGTTGGGACTTGGCAGGGCAACTCGGCTTGTGCGTCGCTCCCCACGCGGGAGCGTGGATTGAAACTTTGGAGATCGCGCTTGCGTAAACGCCGCAGTAAGTCGCTCCCCACGCGGGAGCGTGGATTGAAACCACTCGGCGGAGCGCTTCTCGATCGCCTTGCGGCGTCGCTCCCCACGCGGGAGCGTGGATTGAAACTGGCTCTCCGTCCCGCGAGGTGGAAGGCCAATGACCGTCGCTCCCCACGCGGGAGCGTGGATTGAAACCTGAAGGAGTGGGGGAATATGGAGCCAGTGCATAGTCGCTCCCCACGCGGGAGCGTGGATTGAAACAACACCAACGAGATCAAACGCAAGCTCGGCGAAGGTCGCTCCCCACGCGGGAGCGTGGATTGAAACTGTGTCTGGCTGGAATAAAGTTATTGACTTATGTGTCGCTCCCCACGCGGGAGCGTGGATTGAAACAGTCTATGGCAACCACGCTCGTAGACGAATCAGGTCGCTCCCCACGCGGGAGCGTGGATTGAAACAACTCCAGGTTGGCTACGCTGTCGTCTCCGCCAGGTCGCTCCCCAAGCGGGAGCGTGGATTGAAACATCATCTGCCCGACGATGGGGCCGGGCCGGATGATCGTCGCTATCCACGCGGGAGCGTGGATTGAAACCTGCACCTATAGCCGCATCTATGAGCTGACCGATGTCGCTCCCCACGCGGGAGCGTGGATTGAAACGGATTCGGACAGGCGCAGCGTCATTTTGTGTCGCTCCCCACGCGGGAGCGTGGATCGAAACTCGCAGGATCTTGAGGACTTGCCGCTAGAAACCGTCGCTCCCCACGCGGGACGTGGATTGAAACGGAGTCATTAAAACGAATAAGCCGGCGCAGACGTCGCTCCCCACGCGGGAGCGTGGATTGAAACAATTGCCGCTGCAACTCAACCAACGCCAATTTCTTGTCGCTCCCACGCGGGAGCGTGGATTGAAACCAGGTAGAAAGTCGGGCGCAAATAGCCTCGCTTCCCCGTCGCTCCCTGGGGGAGCGTGATGACCGCATCTTGAAGGAGAATCGAAACAAAGGCTGTCGTCGCCTCCCACGCGGGAGCGTGGGTTGAAGTTGAGCTTACAGCGAGACGGAGGTCCTGCCCTTCACAAATACGAAATGCAGAGTTCCTATGGCTTTAGCTATTGGCGTACGGTGACAAACGAAGGCCGGTTCCCTGATTAGGGCCGGCTTCCCTGCCGACTATGACAAATTCTTCAAGACAAGAAGCCATGGCAACTCGATCAATGGAGGTACCCGGGAAAGATGGAAGTCTGAAGGCACTTCAGGCGACCAACTTTTTTCTGGCGGACGTGCAGACCGGCCTTGGGCCTTTCCTGGCGGCTTATCTCGCTGGGGCGGGGGGGGAGCCTGGCCGGGTGGGAGTCGTGCTCACTCTAGGGGG
>CAXTUW010000020.1:0-78235 GCA_964247595.1 uncultured Acidobacteriaceae bacterium
CCCCACCCCAGGGAGCTCTCCAAATCCGGGACTGAATTCCCATTCTGGAATTCGTTTCGCTTTCTTCAATTATCATTGGCAACTTACAGCCTAATACTTTCCTCCTAGAAGGAACTACTCAGGATCGGGTATTGACGACCTCCCTCCATCTTTGCTGCTCCGGCTTTGCGGGACACTCGGCAAAATGAACATCTACCGCAGCCTCTATTTCGCGACCCTGGTTGGCCTCTCCGGTGGGCTGCTGGCCGCGTTGGCTGGGCTGCTGGCCGCGGTACCCCTCGCCGATACAAGATTCCACTTCTTGCCAGACTCACTGAATCTGTTCTTTTTCGGCGTGTTTGTGGCCATGCTCCTTTTTCTGTACTTCGATAAGGTTCTGCACGGCAAGCTGCGCGGGTCTTCGCTTCTATACGGCTTGTTGCTCGGGGGGGCCGCAGGCATCGGGGCCTCCATCCTGGCGGAGGGTCTGCGCGCCGGCCTTGCCCCAAACTCCCCTAACCTGTACCGCATCGCCACATGGACGCTGTGCTTCTCGGTGCTTGGTCTTGGCATTGGCCTGCGCTGGGTGCGGACAAATCGTGCCCGGGTTCTGCATGCGTATGCCGGCGGTCTTGTAGGCGGTCTGCTCGGCGGCCTCAGCTTCGTGCTGTTCTCTCGGTCGGTGCCTGCAGGTACCTCGATGGCAGGGCTTATGCTTGCCGGCGCAGGCACCGGCTTCGGAACCGCCATCGCACCCGTTCTGGTACGGGAAGGCCTGCTGCGCTTCATCAGTTCCGGGGATGCGCGCGCTCAGAACAAGCTCGGCAAAGCGAAGGCATTCTGGGATCTGGATGTCGAAGAGTCCTATGTTTTGGGTAGCGCCCCAACGGCCCAAAGCGGCACACGGTTTCAGCAGGGTGCGGACATTTTTCTGCCTGACTCGGCCGTTGCACCGCGCCACGCTGTCGTCTTCTCCAAAGAGGGCCGCTACTTTATCGCGCGGCACCCGGATGCCGGTGGACCGGAAGGCATCGCCCGTTATGTCCTCCGCATAAAGGGTAAGACCGTAGTCAGTTCGCAGGAACTTCATCCAGCGGATGACGTACTGATCGGCCGCACGGCTCTTCGCTTCGAGAGCAGAAAGGCGGCTGCGTGATCAGAAAACCTGTCTTTCCCTTAGGCATGGTCGCTTCCTCCCTGGTCTTTGGGCTTTCCACGATGGCTGCCCCCGCCCAAAATAGTGAGAGCGCGACACAGCCCGTAAAACTTCGCACGACGACTCCACCGGCGCTGGTGGACTGCGATCCTGTGACGCAGAGCCCTTGCATGGCCCTCGGCGTAACGCCGGTCGACGCTGCCGGCAATCCCGCACCGGTCACCCTTCCCCCAACCTCGGGTCTGGCCGGTGCATTTACGCTGCGCGATCAAGCACGCGAGATCAAACCCTTTTATGCCAGCGCGGGCCTAGGCCCGGACGCCGGTCAGCGCAGCAATGTTTCGCTTGTGCTCATTGATATCAGCGGGAGCATGAATCAGCCTGCCCCGGGCAGCACCTCCCGTTTTGCCGCGGTAAAGGCGGCGCTGACGGAGTTTCTCAGTGGCATGCAGGAGGGGACGGACCGCATCGCGATCGTTCCGTTTGAGAGCCATAACGTGGTTTCCACGATCAATGCCGCGGTATACGCCACCAGCAAAGCCGACGCCCTTGCACAACTCAATGCCTTGCCCGCCCCCGCCCCCAAGAACAACACGGCTCTGTATCAGGCCGTGTTCTCCGGCGTACGAGCGCTGCAGGATGAGGTGGCCGCGCTCGACCGGCGCGGCCAAAACGCATCGGGTCTGCAGCCCCATCTCATCGTGATGACGGACGGCAAAAACGAGGTCATGCCGGGGGACGATCCGGCCCTGCTGAACGGAGAACTGGGTCTCCAGCAGGCTGCGGCCCAGGTGGGGACGTCTCATCTCGACGTGCTGGGCATCGGCTTCGGCGATCAGGCTGCCATTGATTCGGCAGCCATGCAGCGGCTCTCCCGGCGCTTCTTCTACGCCGCCGATGCCACCCAGCTGCTCGCGGCCTTGCACGTCAGCCGTCCAGCCACAATTCACGAGCTCCATCTGCTCTGGTTGCTGCCCGAGAACAGCCGCAGGGCGCTGGTGGGCCGGGATCCGGAGTGGACGCCCGAGTTTCGTCTCGTCGGGGGATCCACCCTCCCCGGCGAGCCCGCTCGCCTCATCTCCCCAGCCATTGGGGCACCCGTGTATGATCGCAGGGCAACAGCACCTGAACTGCAAGCACTCATCACCACCCAGCCCCCAAGCGACTCCGGCTGGTCTGTTGTTTTGCTGTACTACCTCTTGTCCCTGGCGGCCTGCGCGCTCGTGCTCATCCTCTGGTTTTGGATCCCGCGACTTGTTTGGGGTGGACGCTACGTTAGCGCTCTGCCCACGCGCTCCAAGCGATGGAGCAGCGACCGGGGTGTGACCTCTGCCTCCGGTGTGCAGATCCGCTCCACCCCCACCCCCGCCGGCTTCGATTCCCCCGAAGCGGCACTGGGTCCCCTACATCGCTCTGCCGCTCAAACCACGCAGCTGCAGCCGCGCGGCGAGCTCTCACGCACACGCCTCACCTTTGACCAGAAATAGGAGCCTACGCCCATGCCTCTTGTAAAAGTCGTTCGTAAAGGGGTGACCCCCTCGGTTCGCAAGGTGCCCACCTCCACGGCAGCAGCCATGCTGCCGATGACCCTGGAGCGGATCGGCGGCGAAGCGGCCTCGGAGACCGAGGATCTCACGAAGGTGGAAGACCTTGGCGATGCCTTCCGCAAGTTTGAGCCCAAGCTTGATTTCCGCGGCTATGCCGGACCGGAGGAGACGGAGTTTCGCGCTGAGGTTCAGTTCCGCTCGATCAAGGACTTCGATCCGGAGAATCTGCAGAAACGGCAGGAGGTGCGGGACGCTGAGGGCAATGTCACCTATCTGCGCAACGACGTCGCCGATCTAAAAACCAACATCGATCTGCTCTATCGCCTGAAAGACCGCTGGAAGTTGCCGGCGGTGCGGCGCGCCTGGGGCAACGCCGCCCAGCGTGAAGAGATCGTCAACGCGTTAGGCAAGCTGCGCAGTGAGTTGGAACGCGTCGCGGAAGGGAAAAAGTAAGTTATGGCCGATACACAGACACTTACCCGCACCACCGATCAGATTCTGGGCAACAGCCCGGCCCGGGAGTTGCTGCAGGATATCTTCGCCGACCTGCACCCCGGCCTCACCAATGAGAAGCGCGACATCGCCAGCATCTTCACGTCACAGTCCGCCAAGGAGTTTCTTGGGCAGTTAACTAATTTTGAGAAGCTCATCAGCGCGGACGACAGCTACGACCAGACCGTCAAGAAGCTGCAGATGCAGATCGACAGCGCCGAAGAGGTTCGGGATGAGCTGATGGCGCAGATCTATAAGCAGGTCCGCCCCATGGAGAGCTCCTACCGGCAGCTGCAGCTGTTCTTTGAGAACACCAAGGTCGGCGACGGCAAGGTGCGAAAGCCGGTCGAACTCTACATCCTGAACGCGGACCCTAAGGCCATGCAGGATATCTTCTCCATGAATATCGCGGCCATGGAGCACTTCATCGTCCAGCGGAACGATAACTTCAACTTTCGCGACGACATCTGCAACGTCGTCGTGCCTGGCTACTACCCGCAGCCGATCCGCGAAAAGATGGAGCAGATCGCCAATGCCTGGGGCATGCTGCTGATCGGCGATCTGGACGACGAGAAGTCGTTCAAAAACGTGGAACGTAACTTCCTTCCCGGCGGCAAGTATGAGTTCCTAAAGCGGCCGGAAGACCAGGCCGCAGCGGACGTTTGCCTGATGGGGTATCTGCAGCTTCGCCCCGCGCACTGGTTTGAAAAGGAGGATGAGATGGGGGATGGGCTGTATGGTCCACCTTCGCTGGTCTTTGCCGGCGCGGTGGCTCGCGCGGACGACGCGCAGGGCATGGCCCAGGGTCCCGTGGGATCGCGCTTCGGACGCGTCAACGGAGCCGCCAAGGCCCGCATCGAGCCCCTGATCGGCGAGATGGAGCACCTCTCCATGGAACGCCAGCTCATCCCCATCATCCGCGATGCGGACAACCACCTCTGCTTCTATGGCTGCCGCACGCAGGCCGACGATCCCTACGGTGTGTTGAAGTTCTTTACCTCTTACCGCATCCTTCGTTACCTCGAACGTTGCTGCCGGCACTACCTGCTGCAGGTTGCCGGCCAGATTTTGACGCGGGACTTTATGGACGGCCAAATTGAAACGCCGCTGAAGCGATTGCTGGATGAGCAGGTCGATCAGGGCACCATTTTGAGCTATGACCTCTTCGTCGATAAGGACTCGAACAAGCGCATGCAGGGCATCTGCGACATTACGCTGAGCGTGATGCCAACCGGCCCGGCTGAGACCTTTGTGTTGAAGATCGACGTTCCTGAGTTCAGCCGTCAGGAATCCGCCAAGACGTAAACCGGAAGGGCAGCGAGACGAAGACAATGAGCGACGAACAGTTTCGCATCAAGTCCATAAGCGCTGGGTCGGCCGCACGCCGTGCCGAGACAGAGGAGCCCAGGCCTGCCTCGGCCTTTCGTATTCAGGCAGGATCGTCAGCGCGCCTGGCCGAGGAAGAAAAGCGGCGGGGAGCGGAGCCGCGGCGCGGCGCGCCAACTCTCTCGCTGCGTGCCTCCGGAGGCCGCATGTTTCGCCCTGAAGATGTCGTAGCGCCAACGGCTAGCGGAGCCGGTGCCGTTGGCACCATACCCCGGATCTCTCCTTCGGTGGACGTCCCTCCCGACGGCTCATCGAGTGGGCACGCTGCCGGCACCGCCGGCAGCCTCGATCCTCCTTCGGCCGTTTTACCGCCCAACGCGGTGGGCCGGCTTCAATCCATGATTCGAGCGCTCTTTAACCCCCTAAAGGGCACTCTCGACTAGAGCTGGACGAAATGCCCGAATTTTTCATAGGAGATCCACTTGGCAAATCCATACCGTACAACCGTGACCATTGACGGCACAAAGTTCCAGGCCGTCACCACCAGCGTGAAGTTCAACACGGCGAAGGACCGCGCCGGCGTCGCCCAGATGGGTTCGCTCTCAACCAAGATTCGCGTCTGGGCCGACCTGCACGACGACGTAAATCTGCCCTTCTCTTCCATCAAGAAGTTCTTCGATTTGGCCAACGTGGTGACCCGTGACAAGATCAAGCCCATCAAGATCGAGTTCTGGAAGGATGATTCCCAGCAGGATGCGCTGATCTCCTACAGCTTCAATGGATGGATCCGCCGCTTTGAAACCTCCAATCCTTTGGACTTCCTACCCAAGGCCCAGGCCGTCAGCACCGAAGATCTGCTGGCTGAAGGCACCGCGCCCAGCCTGAACCACATGCTTGTGCTCGATATTGAGCCCGCCCTGAACCAGGCAAACTTCGGCGACGTGCAACTGAGCAATTAGCACGTGCGCAGCTTCCGATTGCAAACCAATTCAAGCAGGGTGACCGTGCGCTTCGGCGCCGAATGAAAGGACACACCACGTGGCAGCTCCTTACCGCAGCTCCTGTACCATCAACGGCCAGCAATTTGATTGCCTGTCCATCTCCGTCTCGTTTGCCACCAGCAAGGATCGGGCCGGTATGCCGCAGATGGGTTCGCTCGCAACCACCATTCGCGCCTACGTCGATTTTCATGACGATGCCAATATTCCGTTTTCGACGATGAGCAATCTCTTCAATTTGTCCAATGTCGTGACGAAGGCAAAGGTGACCCCGATCAAGCTTCAGTTCTGGAAGGATGACTCCCACCAGGACGCTCTCGCTTCCTACAGCTTCAACGGCTGGATCAGCGGCTATCACACCCTCAATCCGTACCAGAGCGATGTCCAACTGGCCGACCAGGACCATACGGGGGTGAACCACGTACTGGTTCTGGATATCGAGCCTGTCATGAACCAGCAGAATTTCAGCGACATCATGCTGAGCAACTGACTTACGGGGAACGGCCGGGGCGATCGTTCCCCGGCCTTCCGTTCTCGCCCATCCCAGCCTCCGGAGCGTCTGCCGTGCAATCCCTCGCCTTCCCCATGCGCCTCAAGGAGAACGGCCTTCTGGAGCGTCACGACCGCGCGGCCTCGCTGATTGCGCTCTTGCAGATGATGGCGCGCACGCCGAAGGGCTCCTGGGCAGCGTGCCCCGGCTTCGGTCTACGCGATCTCTTTGAAGACAATGCCGTGCGCGGGGATAAGGCACGGCTGGCCCTGCTGCGGATCAACGAGGTCTTGGCAGACCTGGCGATCACCGAATATGTTGTCTCGGACGTCTTCTGTGAGTCCAGCCCCGGTCGCGGGACAGATACCTACGCCATCACCGTGGAAAGCACGGCATCGACAGACAGCTTCAGAACCAGCCTGGCCTTTGAGGAATAAGCCGATGGCCCCACAACGCGGAGGAGATGGCGCTTGAGATCGCAGACACCTACCGTTCTGGAGATCGACCGTAAGCTCCGCGATGACTTCCGCCGCCGCGTGAAAGACTTCGGCGTAAGCACGGAGACGACCGATCCGTTGCTCGCCGTGCTGTTTCGCACCGTGGCGCAGCAGATCGATCAGGTGTACAGCGACACGGCGCAGCTGCGGCAGTCCCTGCTGCATGAGCTGATGAGCGGCCTCGAAATTCAGCAGTACTTGGCGCGCCCGGCGCAGGCTGTCGTGCGTTTGCTGAGCGAACTCGCCGAACCGCGCACCCTGCGCGCCGGGACGGAGCTGAATGGCATAGCCTCCTCAGGCGAGCGTCTCGTCTTCAGCTTCGATGCCACGCTGGAGGTGTCGCAAGCCAAGATCGCCCTCGCCTTGAGCTACCAGGACCAGAGCATACGTCTTCTTTCTGCCGTGGAGGTAAGCGACAGTGTGCAGGCACTTCGACCCTCGCTTGATCCGGTGCCCGTCAGCCTCGGTCCGCAACCGGCCCTGTTTTTAGCCATTGAAGACATGCCGCCGTCGCTGCTGAACCGGCACGGCATGTTCTTTGAACTGGGCCCGGGAACCTATCCGGTGCAGCATGCACTTTGTCATGAGCCGTGGTGGATCTTCGGCGAGGATGGCGATCTTTCAAGTGATGGCCTGCTGCGCCCCAGACGCATCAACAGCGGGGTATACCAACTCGCCTTCCAGCTGCGGGACGAGGCCGGCAAGAGCTCACTCGATACCCCCTTGCCGAGTATTCCGGACGGTTTCTACAGCGGCCGCCAATACCTGTTTCCTCCCATGCAAGCGGGGCAACCCTTCTTGTGCCGCGCCCCGCGGCTTCTGGAACCGGTTCTCGCGCGTCTGGTCAATCGCGACGCCGCGCAGCTACTGAGCAAGCCGCGTCTCTGGATCAAGATCCCGATGCCGCCGGGCGTACCGGCTCTCCACCACGCCATTAACGGCATCCTGTTGCACACGATGACCGCTTCAAACGTCTTTGCCCGGAACCAGACGGTCCGCTTCGAACGGGATGGCCTCTCAATCCCGGTGGTCCAGGAGGGCGGAACACCGGAGCACCTGGTTGCTCCCCTGGCCGTGATGGGTGTCGACAACCAGCCGTACGGCCAAGGCAATCGGCCCGCCGCCAACGCCTCTGCCGGCCGCTACGAGTTGGCGAACAACCGCCTGACGCTCCATCCGGGCACCCACGCCGACGGCTCACCGCACGTGGCGGCCAATGTGCGTCTCTGGCTCACCAACGGAGCGCTCGGCAACCGGGTTGGACCTGGAGACATCACTGGCTTTGCCAACGCCGCCGCGCTTGCCGGCATTCGCGTGGCACCGTTTACGGCCGCTTCCGGAGGGTCCGACGGGGAGGACCTGGCGAGCGAAGAACGACGCTTCGCCGATGCCCTGCTTACACGCGGCCGCATCGTCACCCGGGTAGATCTGGAGGCTGCGGCACTGGCGATAGACCGTCGCATCCTCCATGCCGTCACGTCGTCCCGCGTGGATCGCCGCGACGAAGGGCTGCGCCGCGTCGAGCATCTTCAGCTAACGCTGGATACGCATAGCTTCACCAAACCCGAGATTGAGCTGCCCGCCCTGAAGTCGCAGGTTGAAAGCACCTTGAGTGCTCGCCTGGTGCAGGGGCTGGAGCTGGAGGTCGACTTCTTATGGAGTTGAGCCAGCCCACGGGCGTTCCGCTCGCCGCCGCCCACGCGCGCATGCCCGCGTTGGCGGATGGTACCCACGCGCACAGCCATTCCGTCCACTCCGCGCTGGTTTCGCTGGGTGCGCTCGGGGTGCAGGCGGGGCGAATCGTCCTGCGCCGGACAGGCCGGGAGGGCCGGACCGCCGGCGCGATCGTGCGGCAGAGTCCCCCTGCCGGAACCCCACTCACCGCCGCTACCCTCGTGCATCTGGACATCGCCGGGCTAGGCTTTTCGCATGCCCTGCCCGTGGGCATGTGGGATTCAGGCGGCGAGGCCGCTGCGGGTACACGCGAGATATTGGAGCCGTTCGATGATCCTTTGGAGAAGCTCAAACACTGGTTCCATGAAGGCGCTCCGCTCTTTCGCATTGCACCGGACGACCCCTTCGCTTGCGGGCGCTGGCTTGGGCTCTTCGGCATTGACGCCGAGCTGTGGCCGCGGTCGTTGTGGTACCGGCTTGCGTCCCTGATCGCCAACATTGCCCAGCTCTCCTGCAGCAAAGACGGCTGCGCGTTTGTGCTCGATGTTCTGCTGGGGCTGCCGGTTCATACGTTTTCTTACCATCCGACCTCCGCCGCGCTGCCGAGCTCAGCTTTATCGAAGCTTGGCAGCCGCGCTTCCCGTCTGGGCGTGGATCTGCTCGTCGGCGACGCCGTGGAGGACTTGGCCCGGTTGGAAATTGAGGTTGGCCCGGTGCCCCTTGCGGTGTACGAGTATTTCGCGGAGACGGAGACCGGGGCTTCCCTGCTGCGTCGCGTGCTGGAGCTCATCATGCCGATCTCGACCGCGTATGAGATCCACTGGTCCGTTGGCAATTGCACCGAACCGCCCCGGCTCGGCATCCCCGCGCAAAACAGCCGTCTCGGCATCAATACCTACATGGGGGCGGCGCTCGGAACCCAGCCGTCCCCGGGGATCTTCGACCCGCGCGCGGACGCGCCCAGCACGTCCGGCGAAGTTCTTTGGAGTCAGGCATGAACGATCTACCGTCGGACAAGCGATCCGAGTTGAATCTGCGGTCCGTCAACTGGGAACACGGCATGCTGCTCACGCCGGATCATTTCCTGCGGCAGGAGCGCTATCTGGAATCTCTGAACGCGTGGGGAGCCCGCTTTCTCTCCGCAAGTGCCGGCCTGGTGGGGGGCGGCGTTCGCCTGCCCGAGAGCGATCTCGGCACGGTGCGCTTCGATCCGGAGGTCACCCTGCATGAAACGGCGGAGTCGCTCGACGTCTCCGTCCTTCGTGCCCGCGGCCTCACACCGTCCGGTCTGATCGTCGATGTCGAAACGGTGGGAGCCATCTCCACCCGGTTCCCCAAGGAGCAGCTTGCCGGGGTGGCCGAGACGATCGTCTACGTGGTTTGCGAGGCCGGTGCCCGCCTGAAGATCGATGGGGTCGCGGACAGCTTCAATCCGCAGATGCGTACGGAACGGGTACCAAGTTACCGGGTTGCGCTGCAGGTCACGGCTGCGGAACGCGCCGGCAGTCTCGCCGTCGGACGTCTGCGCCGTCCGGCCACGGGGATGCACTTCGAGGCGGATGCCCAGTTCATTCCCGCCTGTGTCACCGTCGCCGGGCACTCCGAGCTGATGGCGGGTACGCGCCGCATATTGGATTCGGTCAACCGGCTTGCCTCCGGCTACGCCGAACTGCATCGCGCCATGCGCGAGTTCATGGTCCTTTTCACCGAGCGCGGGCTCGAAACGGAGCTCGATCGCGATGCGATGGACTTTGCCGAGCGCATGGTTCTCGAGCTCCACGATACCGCCTACACCATGCTGGATCGCACACAGACCCCCGAACAGTTCTTTGCGCGGGCGCGCCGCATGCTGCACTCCGCAGCCATCTTCTTCGATCTGGCTACAGGCATGCAGAGCTACTACGACACGCTGCGCGACACAGGTGAGAATGACCTCATCGGCCTCATTGAGCTGCAGAGACACACCCTCCAGATCGGCCGCACCCTGCGCCTCGATGAGGATCTCGGCGTGGAGGTCCGAAAGACTCTGCAATCCCTCGCCGGACTGGAAAAACTGGAGCGCGCGCTTGAAGGCAAGTACATCGACTTCCGCAAGAGCGGCACCTTGGAGAGTACGAACTTCATCTTCGATCGCGGCGGCAAGGCACTGTACAAGCTGGCGGCTCGACCGGCACGCGTGCAGGGCGTTGCGGATGAGATGACGATTTTTTTCTCCAATCTACGGCTCGAAGGACGGGACCGGTATCGCCTCATTCTGGTCGGCGATCGCAATGCCCCTTGGGGGCGCAGCACCTCCATCGGTGCGGAGATCCGCATCAATGAGGGCTCCGGCTTCCGTCGCGAGAGCCTCATTCTTACCGGCGATGTGAAGCTCGAGGAGCAATACAACATCGAACTCGATTTCGAAGCGCCCGACGTACCCACCATCACGGACCTGCGCGTCACCGTTCCCGCCTATCACACCGTGCACACGGCGCTGCTGTTCATGCGGCATCGTTTCTACGCCGGCCAGCGTGAACCGGCCAATGCCCGCCTTATTGAGCGGGAACGGGAGCCGGAAGCGCCGCCCGCCGCCGAGTACGCCCGCCCTGTGCCGCAGACCTCGTTTGGCACCAACGGCGGCCGGCGCGACAGCCGCATGGAACCTGCCCGGACAGCCGACCCCTTTCCGCAGTACGGCCAGGGCGACCAGCCGGGGGAACAGGCCGTGAGCCCGGCTGTACAACCACCCTGGATGCCGCGCCAGCCGCAGACACCCGCGGCCGAGGATGCTGACACGCCACGACCTCGCCGCAGAAGGTTGGAATAGCGCACATGGCCCTGGATCTGAGCAAACTTTCCGATGAAATGGAGTCAGCCCTCGCGGGGGCACGCGTCCTGGCCCAGGAGCGCGGACAGGCCCTCATTCAACCCGAGCACCTTTTGCTCCTTCTGTTGGAAGGCGAGAACAGCAGCTTGCGCGGCCTTTTGGAAAGGCGTGGGGCACCGGTTCTCCCGCTGCTCGATGCCCTGTCCCGCCGTGCGGACCAGCTTTCCGCCCAGCGTTTAGAAGAGGGCCGCCGCCCGCTCGCCTCGCAGACCTTGCGCACGTTGCTGACCGACTCCTTCGCTATAGCGGAAAAGCACGGCCGGCCCTCTGCCGAACCCGTCGATGTGCTGGAGGCCGCGCTCACTGCCGGTACCAATGATCTGCGGGCCGAGTTCCGCCGCGCCGGCCTTGTCGCAGCGGAACTGCGTACAGCGGAACTGGATACAGCAAAATTGGGCGGAGCGGAGACCTCCGCCACGCCCAAAAGTGGCCTTGAGCCGTCCTCGGGCGAGACCCCGCGCGCAAAGGGGCAGGCACCGGCTGGAGATGACCTGCAGAGCGGCGCGAAGATGCTCGAGCGCTTTGGCCGTGACCTCACCGCCGCCGCCCGATCCGGTGAGTTGATGCCTGTGGTGGGCCGCGACGACGAGATTCGCCAGCTTATCCAGACATTGCTGCGCAAAACGAAATCCAATCCGGTGCTTGTGGGCGATCCCGGCACCGGCAAAACCGCAATCGTCGAAGGTCTTGCCCAGCGCGTCGCCGCCGGCGATGTCCCGGAAAGCCTGCAGCGTTGCCGTGTGGTGGCCCTCGATCTGACGGGCCTCGTCGCAGGAGCCAAATACCGCGGCGAATTCGAAGAGCGCCTGAAAGCCGTCGTGGACGAGGTGCGCCTGCGCAAGGGCGAAATCATCCTGTTTCTGGATGAAATTCATCAGCTCGTGGGTGCGGGTGGCACCGAAGGCGGGATGGATGCCGCGAATATCCTCAAACCGGCTCTTGCCCGCGGCGAACTGCGCTGCGTGGGCGCGACGACCTTCGACGAGTACCGCGAACGAATCGAAAAGGACGGCGCACTGGCGCGGCGTTTCGAGCGTGTCCAGGTCGGCGAGCCCAGCGACGAGTCCATGCTCTACATCCTCCGCGGCATCCGCGAACGCTACGCCGTATTCCATGGTGTGGACGTGACCGATGAGGCCCTGCATGCGGCGATCAAGCTCTCCCGCCGCTACATGCGCGATCGCTTTCTACCCGACAAGGCAATCGACGTCATCGATGCCGCCACGGCCCGGCTCCGCATGCAGCTGGAGTCGCGGCCCACGGCACTTGACCAGCAGGAGCGGCTGATGACCCGCCGGCGTGCTGAGCTGGAGACCCTCAAATCATTGCCTAAGCTGTCCTCTGCGCAAAGCAAGCAGCTTGAGGCACTCACAGCCGAATCCGCCGAGGCCGAGCCGTCCATCGCGGCGGACGCGGAGGCGTGGGAGCACCAGCGCAACGCCCGCGCGGAGCTTCGCCGTACGGCCGGGGCAATTGCGGAAAACAATCGCCTGCTGACCGCGGCGGAGGGCTCCGGGAACGTGACCCTCGCGGCAGAGATTCGCTACGGTGCGCTGAAACACCTCGAGGCGCAGCGGGCTGATCTGGAGGCGCAGCTCGCCGGGCACCGCGAGAACGCCGGCGGCAACGCCCGTGTTGCCGATAAGGTGCTGCCCGAGCACGTGGCCGAGGTGGTGGCCGAACGATCCGGCGTACCCGCCTCACGCATGCTGGAAAGCGAGCGCGAACGGCTGCTGCAACTGGAGGCGCGTCTGGGCGAACGGGTTTACGGTCAGCCCGAGGCCATACGCGCCGTCGCCGAAGCGGCGCGCCGCATGCGCACAGATCTTCAGCTCAAGCGTTCACCCGCTTCCTTCCTCTTTGTCGGCCCTACCGGCGTGGGCAAGACAGAGCTTGCCAAGGCCCTCGCTGAATCGCTCTTTGACGACGAAACTGCCCTGATCCGCATCGACATGGGAGAGTACAAGGATTCCGCCTCCGCAGCCGGCCTGATCGGTTCGCGACCCGGTCTGGTCGGCTCCGACGAGGGTGGCTTTTTGACCGAACGGGTGCGCCGCTCCCCCTACTCGGTCGTGCTGTTTGACGAGATAGAGAAAGGGCATCCGGAGATCCTGGATCTCTTGCTGGGCGTGCTCGATGAGGGCCGCCTTACCGATGCCAAAGGACGCTTCTGCGACTTCACCAACACGGTGGTGATCTTTACCTCCAATCTCGGCGTACGCGAGTCCATGGCCGCGGGCGACAACGATCCCTTGCGTGAGCAGATCATCCTCGATACCGTGCGCGCCCACCTGCGGCCGGAGCTCTACAATCGCATCGGGCAGATTATCCCCTTTCACCTGCTGGGCATGCCGGAGCTGCGGCGCATCGTCGAGACCTCCCTGAAGGCGCTCGGACGCAAACTCGAGGAGGACCGCGAGATTCACCTCCTGACAACGCCCGCCGCGGTGGACATGCTCGCTCGGCTCTCCTACGACCCGGACTACGGCGCGCGTCCCGCCGGCCGCGTCATGCAGCGTGAGGTCCTCTCGCCCCTAGCAGAGATTCTGCTCGGGGGCGACGCCGCACCCGGCTCGCAACTGAACATCGATGCGGTGTTGGGAAGCAGCGTGGATACATCGCCGGCAACGGGCGGATTGGACGGAGGGCCGGAGGAGTTGATCTTCACCATTACGGACCGGGACGGCGATGGAAGCCAGCCCTCCGCCCCCGAAGCAGGGATGGTCCAGCCCACGGCGGAGGTGGCGCCCTAGTGCCGTGCCGTTATCTTCAACCTGTCCGCTCGCTCTACACCCTGGTGGGGCTTCTCCTGCTGGCAAGCGCTGCCCCTTGCCTTGTCGCCGCGGCGGCGCAAGCGCCGCTCACACTCTTCAACGGCACCTCGCTGCTGGGCTGGAACACGCATGGGGAGTGGAGCGCCACCGCCGGCATTCTGACCACGGGTGGGAGCGGCAGCCGGAGTGTGCTCACCGCTGCGCCCTTCGCCGACCTTCGTCTTGACTTCGATTACAACGAAACCGCGCCCATGGGCGCGAAACTTCGTCTGTGGGCCAACCGTGAGAACACCGGTGGTCTCTCGATCGACTTGGATATAGCGAACGCACCGGCCGGTGTCGGCGGCATTGAAACGCTTTCGCAGTCCTCACTCGCCACCGTGGCGCAGGGCTGGCACCATGTGCAGGTGGAGGCCTCGCATGGGCAGGCGACGGTGCGCGTTGATAGCCTGCCCTCGGGCAGCACCTCGTCCCTGGGTACGCGCGCAGGCTTTCTCGGCTTCGAAGTATCCGGCGACGGCACCCTGCAGGTACGCAATATCAAGCTCACCCCGCTGAACCTGAACAACCTCTTCAATGGCACAGACCTCAGTGGTTGGAAGAGTCTGGCGCGCAGCCCGGAGGCCAAGGGGGGCATGGGTCACGACTTGACCAAGACCCTGACTCTCGGCATCGGCGGGGGCAGCACCAAACCGCACGAGGCAAAGTGGAACGTCCAGGCTGGTAGCATCCACGGCGAAAGCGGCCCCGGCGGCCTTGAAAACAGCACACCCATTGAGGACGGCATCTTTCAGATCAACGCCTCTGTACGCGGCGATGTGAAGAAGGAAAATTTGGCTGCCTTGTCGCTGCGTGGGGTTGCCGGACAGCTTGGTGGCGGCTATGCCGTCGGGATTGGGCCCTTTGCCGGCAGCATCCCAAACCTTGTGAACCACGCCCCTTCAACGGGCTCCGGTGCGGTGGATGAGACGGTTGTGCTCGCCGGGCGAACGATCGCCATCTGGGTGAATGGCACGCTCACCAGCGTGCACACGGATACCCGGGCAGAGAACAGCAACACGGCTCAAGGCGCGAAAACCGGGGCCGGTACGGTGACCCTGCTTCTTCCGAACGGTGCCGAAGCGATCGATGTGCAACGGCTGAATGCCTTCACCCTGCCCAAGAGCTATGGTGTTGCCGCCCATGCCCCGGCACCAGCACCGCCCGCGCCCGCCCTGGCCACCGCACCCACGGCTGCTCCATCCGCGGCAGCCCCCAGCGACACGGAGAAAGCCCTGCTCCGGCAGCAGCAGACTGCGGCCCAGAAAGACGCCACCGACCAGGCCAACAAGCAGCGCGTTGCCTCTCTCATGGGTCAGGCGCTCGCAACCACAGACCCGGAACGGCAGATGTCGGCCTACAGCCAGGTGGTGCAGATCGACCCTTCCAATACCGCGGCCGTCCAAGGCTTCAAAGAGGCGCAGGCCAAAGTACAGGCCCAGCAGAGTGCGCAGCAACAGGCCGCCAGCGCGCAGGTGGATCAGCAACGGGACGTGCAGAGCAAGGAGCAACAGGCAGCCGGCTCTCTTTCCCATGCGCAGAGCGCCTTTCTTTCCGGTCATTTCGGCGAGGCAAGCAGCGCCTTGAACGTGGCCGAACGCTTGTTCCCGAACAACTCTGCCGCTCGGGACCTCCGAGGACGGATCAACTCCGCCCAGTTGCTTCGCAGCCGCCTTCACCTTCTCGGAAGCGGTATGGGTATCGTGGCGCTGCTTGGCCTGATCGCGGTTTGGCTGCGCCGTCGGCGGCAACAGCGGTACCCTATTCTGGAGATCACGCGGGGGCTGGACGAAGGCCGCGCGTATCCCCTGGATAAGGATTTGGTACGCATCGGTGCGGTGGCGCAGAATGGCGGGCAAAAGAATGACATCGTCGTTCAGGATGTTGAGCACGCGATATCGCGGTTTCACTGTGAGATCGCGCGCAAAAATGGCCAGCTCTATGTGACCGATCTGAAAAGCTCGAATGGCACGCGTCTCAATGGTGAGTCGCTGCAGCCTGGCCGGCCGGAACTGTTGCGCCGAGGCAGCACCATTACCCTTGCCGGCAGCGTTGACCTGCGGTTCGGCTATGACCGTCGCACAAAGCAAAAGAAAGAACCGGGGCTTTAGGGGACGACATGGATATTCGCATCCGGGCGGCCGCGGCCAGCGATATCGGGCGGGTTCGACGCACCAATGAGGATGCTTTTGGGTTCGACCTGGAGCGCGGCCTGTTTGTTGTCTGCGATGGGGTAGGCGGCACCGCAGCAGGCGAGGTAGCCAGTCGTACCGCGGTCGATTGCATGCTGAGCCGCTTTCCTCAGACGATCGCGGAATATCATGAGGGTGGCTCGGAGCTCCATCGAGCCATTCAGGCCGCCAACCGTTTCATCCATCAAGCAGCCATGCGTGAGCCGGCGTACGGAGGAATGTGCACCACCATCGTAGCCGCCCATTTTGACGGTGCCCGCATGTGGATCGCCCACGTCGGAGACAGCCGCGCCTACCTGCTCCGCCGCCAGTCACTGCATCGGCTTACAGATGACCACTCCCAACTGGCCCAGGTGCTTCGCGAGGGCGAACGCCGCGTAACCCCGCAGCAAGCCCTTCGCTGGGATAGCATCCTCACCCAAGCGATCGGCGCTTCCGACTTTGTCGTACCCGCTGTCACCATGGTGCAGGTGCAGCTTGGTGATTGCTTTTTGCTTGCCACGGACGGCATCTCAAAGACGCTCACCAATAGCGAGATGCTATCTCTACTCCTGGCGACCTCAACGCCTGAACAGGCTTGTGGACAGCTGGTAGCCGCCGCGAATGGTGCCGGTGGCCACGACAATGCCACCTGCGTCATTGTTGAAATCGACTGATTCGGCAGGCGCACCAGGGTGCGAGATGGCCCGCAGAAACCAGCGACACGGTTGCGTAGGCTCAGGTCTTTCCCGCTGATCTTCGCTGAATAATCCCGTTTTTGATTGATGAGCACTGTGCCAATTTCAGCCACACGCGCAGCAGTCCTACATCATTCGTTGAGGTGTCGATTGCGCGGCTTCATGGGACACTGAAGGAGATGGCTCTCCCTAACGTCACTGCTGCGCTGGACGCTTCGCACACGGGTTTGGATACGAAACTCAAGATGGAGAGCGCGCGGCACAGGGTATTGTCACGGCAACGTCTGCTGGATGGCTGGTCTCCCGTGGAGCGGGTCCATTATGAGCAGACCTTTCGGGATGGCAGTGTCGAGATCCAGGATCGCGACCTCAATGCACGCGGCGATGGTGTGACGGTCCTGTTGTATTCCCGGCTGCGCGGTACAGTGCTGCTGCTTCGCCAACCCAGAATCGTTGCCACACTGCGAGGAGATGCCTCGGGAGAGACTCTCGAAGCGTGCAGCGGTCTGCTCGAAAGCCATTCCGCGACAGAAAGTGCGCGGCTAGAGATCATGCAGGAGACCGGCTACGTGCCGCAGAATCTCACCGCGGTTGCCTCGGTCTACAGCAGCCCCGGCGGCAGCTTGGAGCTGATCCACCTATTCACGGCGGAGTTCACCGATGCTCGGCACAGTGACGGCGGAGGCTTGCGCCACGAGGGTGAGGACATCGAACTATGGGAGATGCCGCTAGACGAAGCGCTTGCACTGATGCGGTCCGGAGCGATCCGCGACGCGCGGACCATGCTCCTGCTGCAGCATGTGGCACTGTCAGGGCTCCTCAGCTAAAAACTGTTGCTGGTTGCTGTTTGCTGGTTGCTGGTTGCTGTTCGCTGTTCGCTGTTCGCTGTTCGCTGTTCGCTTCGACGACTCTAATTCGCGTGGAAGCAGCTGGGGTCGTTCCGGATCTACTCCAGGGCTTCATGCCAGCGCAGATGATCTAGAGCTTGTCTTTCACAGCATCGTATACACGCCCGATACCCTCTTCCAACCCGATCCGATGGTGCCAGCCAAGTCCGTGCATCCGTGAAACGTCCATCAGTTTGCGCGGGGTACCATCCGGTTTGCTGGAATCGAAAACCAGATCGCCGCTAAAGCCGACCACTCGACAGACCGACTCTGCGAGCTCGCGAATGGTAACGTCCTCTCCCGTGCCGATGTTCACGAGTGGCGGACCATCGGCATTCAGCAGAGAGCCATACACCGCATCTTCGGACTCCAGTAGAAAGAGGGCCCCTTCCGCCAGGTCCTCCGAGTGCAGCAACTCGCGCTTCGGCGTGCCCGTTCCCCACACGGTAAGGCTCGTAGCGCCCGAACGCTTCGCCTCTACGGCCTTGCGAATCAAGGCCGGCAGCACATGCGAGGTTTGCAGATCGAAGTTGTCTTCCGTGCCATAAAGATTGCACGGCATTGCCGCCACATACTGCATACCGTACTGCCGGTTGTAGGACCAACACATTTCCACCCCGGCGATCTTCGCCAAGGCATAGGCCCGGTTGGTCGGTTCGAGGGCTCCGGTGAGCAGGTACTCTTCCTTGATCGGCTGCGGGCAAAACTTGGGGTAGATACAGCTGGAGCCAAGAAACAGCAGACGTTTCACGCCTGCCTGGCGACTCGCCTCGATCACGTTCAGCTGAATCTCAAGATTGACGCGCAGAAAGTCTGCCGGATAGGTGTCGTTGGCGAGAATGCCCCCGACCTTGGCTGCTGCCAGAATGACGTATTCGGGCCGCTCTGTGCGAAAAAAGGCCTCAACTGCCGGCGTGCTGGTTAGATCCAGCTCGGCATGGGTCCGCGTAATTAGCTTGTTGTAGCCGCGCTTCTCAAGACCGCGCGTTATGGCCGAACCGACCAGCCCGCGATGCCCTGCAACATAAACCCGGCGCTCAGGAGTCATCATGGTTCTAGGTCTCCCGGACGTTGTAAGCCGTATAACCGTGTCGGCGAACCAGGGCGTCGCGCTCAGCCGCTTGCAGGTCGGCTGCCACCATCTCGCGCACGAGCTCGTCGAACGAGGTCCGCGGTACCCAGCCAAGCTGGTTGCGTGCTTTGGAGGCATCGCCCAGCAGCGTTTCGACCTCGGTTGGCCGGAAATAGGCAGGGTCCACCGCAACTACGACCTCGCCTTTGCCATTCACCGCCTTTTCCGCGAGCTCCTCGCCGGACCAAGTGAGGTCCAGGCCAAGTTCGGTCGCGCAGCGCTGCACAAACTCGCGCACGCTGTACTGTTGCCCCGTAGCGATGACGTAGTCCTCGGGCTTCTCCTGTTGCAGCATCAACCACTGCATTTCGACGTAGTCACGCGCATGGCCCCAGTCGCGCCTTGCATTCAAATTGCCGAGGTACAGCTTGTCCTGCAATCCGACCTTGATCCGTGCCAAACCGCGCGTGATCTTGCGTGTGACAAAGGTCTCTCCACGCAACGGGGATTCGTGATTGAACAGAATTCCATTGCAGGCATACATGCCGTAGGCTTCACGATAATTCACCGTGATCCAATAGCCGTACATCTTGGCGACAGCGTAAGGGGAGCGCGGGTAAAAAGGGGTGCGCTCACTCTGTGGGATCTCCTGCACCAGACCGTAGAGCTCCGACGTGGATGCCTGGTAGAAGCGCGCCTTGGTTAAACGCAAGGTGCGCATCGCCTCCAGAAGACGCAACACGCCCAACGCATCTGAGTTCGCCGTGTACTCAGGCTCTTCAAAAGAGACCTTCACATGGCTCTGCGCCGCCAGGTTATAGACCTCGTCCGGCTGCACCTTTTCCATAATGTGCAGCAGGCTGGAGGAGTCAGTCATGTCTCCATAGTGGAGAATGAAATGCCGCCCGCTGCTATGCGGATCCTCGTACAGGTGATCGACGCGTGCCGTATTGAACAGGGAGGAGCGGCGCTTGATTCCATGTACCTCATAACCTTTACCGAGGAGAAACTCGGCCAAATAGGCACCGTCCTGCCCCGTTACGCCAGTAATTAAAGCCTTTTTCAAACCCATACCCCAGCTGCGTGCTCAAACTTACTTAAAACTCTCTTGAACGTACCATAGCCAACCCAGGCTGCAGAACGGCGCGATGTCGTCGCACATGACACCTTTGTGGCACTCGGAACACCTTATCCCAGCATGGACAGGCTTGCCAGGTTCCCTCTGGAGGTCACTGCAGTTACCTGAGAGTGGTGACTGTAGTCAAGGAAATGCCGTCTATAGGCGAAATTCTTTTCACTTTCTCTGCAACGTTCAAGCCTTTCATGGGAAGCTTGTTGGTGTCCTTAAGGGGCCGCCGAATCGGGGGATGTCCCACTCTTTCCGTTCGTGAACGTGAAGTCGGCACGGTGGGTGAGGAGCAGACTATGCAAGCCGTTCAGCAGATTGAATCCGCAGTTCCCTCCATTCCACGCGACGCGGGCTACTCGCGAAGGCCGCAGAATTATTTCCTGCCTCTCGATGTGAGCAGCCGCTTCGGAGTCCGTCTACGTCAGCTTCGCCGTGACCGCAATCTCACGCAGCTGCGCATGGCCGTCGAGTTTGGGATCGACCGCACCTTCATCTCTGACGTGGAACGTGGACGCAAATCGATCTCGCTTCCCATGCTTGAGGTGCTGGCTCTAGGCTTCCAGCTCAGCCTCTCAGAATTGTTGCGGGATATATAAGCCCAGTCCGATTCGTCGGCAAGCAGAGTATCCAATTAGATCAGGTAAGCTCGATCCAAAGTCCCACTTCTAAAAGCGGTTTTGTTGCTCAGCAGAATGGTTTGTCGGTTAACGACGACATTGGACTGCTAGAGAATGCCTCCGGGCGTCGAAGCATAGGTATATCGTTACCTACATTCAAACTGGAGCCTACATGCATCTTCGCGCGCACCTCGTGGCACTTGCTCTCCTTACCTCGCCTGCTATCGCCCAACAGGGGAGTGCGCTCGCGGGAACGTCTTCTTCCGCATCTGCTCAGTTACAGATCGCGCAAACCACAGAGGTGCCGGGCACCTCTCTTTCCCACGGTAGCTATTCGATTCGCATTGCGGACCGCTTGCAAGATCGGCTCATCGTGCAGATTCAGAAGAGCGGCAGTCAGACATTCACGTCCCTGCTTGGTTACCCGAATCCCAGCCTTCGCAGTGGCTCCTCCGCGGGACCTGTTCTGTTTGGGAGCGGTCTGAAGGGAAAACCGACGCTGCGGGGGTATGCGTTCCCTGGTGGCCCGGTGGTGGAATTTGTTTTTCCGAAGCAGGACGCGGTTGATCTCGCCAAATCCAACAGTATTCGCGTTATGGCGGTTGACACAGCCTCAGAGGGCAAGGTAGCTCTACCAAACCTCACGCAAACGGATATGAGCGAAGTGACGCTCTGGATGCTGACACCGACAGCCGTGGATCCGGCGACCTCAAAACCGGGAATTCAGGCTGCCCGCTACCAGGCTCCGGTGGCTACCGAAGATCGAGCGACTGCACCCTCGTCGAGCGATTCCACACAGTCAGCCTCAGCAGCGCCGGTGCAGCCCAGCAGTGTTTCGAGTACCCGCCCGGCTACCAATGCGCCGGTACAGGTGGCCAGCAATCACCCTCCACGGCTTCGCCCGGCCATTAAGCAGCTCCCGCATACGGCAAGCTCCCTCCCACTGATCTCCCTCGTCGGTTGGGTTTCCCTGCTCTCCGCTGGCTGCTTGGCACTTCGCCGGAAATTTTACAGCCTCTAGAGTGCATGGATGCAAAGACGGCAATACGGTATTGAGATCGGTTTCTGGAGTGTAGGTCTTCTGTGCGTCGGCACTTTGGTCGTCAATCGGCTGGAGGCGCGGGCCGCACAGAAGGCCGTTGCTTTGATTGGGATGGCACCCTCCGTTGCGGCTACGCCGGCGGCTCACCGCAATGTACCGAAGGCGAGTGCGGTCGATCAGAACTATCTAGGGCGTCTGGAGATTCCGGCGCTTCAGCTCAGTACGCCCATCGTCGATGATGATGACACCCCTTCCCTCCTGCGCGGGGCAGGCCACATTCGTGGGACTGCTATGCCAGGCGGACTGGGAAACTTTGTCATCGCAGCCCACCGCGACACCTACTTCCGGCCGCTCGCGGGCATCAAGCGCGGCATGGCGATGCGTGTGGTCACCTCGGCGGGGGTGTACACCTACATCGTGGACTCGACCAAGATCGTCAATCCCGAGGATGTCTATGTTCTGGATACGGGAGATGTGCCGCAAATGACGCTGGTCACCTGCTATCCGTTCCATTACATTGGGGCGGCCCCGCAACGTTTTACAGTTGTGGCGCACCTGCAATCCTTCTAGTCCTCGCCGCCAAAATTTTCTAAGCCGCTGTGCTCGCCACCTGGACGCGTAGCGAAGCGGCTTGGAGCTCCCCCAGCTTGTTCCGCATGGCAGACTGCAGCTGGTTCAGTACCGACATAGACATTCTTGACGAAGACTCCTCGGCAGAATGGGTCAGGACCAGCCAACTTTGCTGGCCGAGTGTCAGTTCGATGTCGCAGGATGTGCCATCCACTGTCGGCACAAACTCTTCGAAGAAATTTATCCCGCCTACCTTGAGTCGAGCGGAAGCGAATCGCAAGTCGCGGCACACGGAGCGAACGACTACCCAGCAGTCTTCGACTGTATCCGCATCGGCAAGCGCGGTTCGCAACTCTTCAAGGTGTATCTCTTCCTGCACCGCGCGACGCAGCGAGCTGCGCGAGAGCAATTTGCTCGCTGCACTGAACTCGACATAACCCAACTGCCGGATGCCGAATGCCATGAAAAGCAGGAACATGATCAGCATCGGCCAGCCTAGCCGGCGCGGATCCATTGTCATCACTAGAGCCATAGTGGCGCTGGCGCAGCACGCGCCATAGAGGATCAGCGCGGCTCGCGAGGTAGAAAACCCAAGGGCCAGCACACGATGATGGATGTGACCCCGATCGGCTTGAAAGATCGGGGCATTGCGCAGAAAACGTCGTGTAATCGCTAGACCCACATCGGTCAGTGGTAGCGCCAGAGCCATCAGCGGAGCGGCCAAGCCGATCAGGCTGACCGTATGCTGACTCCATACCAGCCCAAAGCAGCCAAGCATGAAACCAACGGTGAGGCTCCCGCAATCGCCGAGAAACACAGAAGCCGGGCTGAAGTTATAACGAAGAAAAGCGAGCAGCGCCCCTGCCAGCGGTGCCGTAGCCAACGCCAGACCGTAGCGGCCGAACATCAGGGCGACCACAAGCGTGGTCAAGGTGCTCAGCAGGCTGACCCCGGTTGCGAGGCCATCCATCCCGTCGATAAGATTTACAGCGTTTGTGCAGCAGATCAGCCAGACGAGGCTGGCGAGTATGCCCACGATGTGCGGCATATGTGTCGTCGACAGCTGAACGCCGAAGTAGATAGCCAGGGATGCCGCAACGATCTGTCCCAGCAGCTTCTGCCAGGGCTTCAAGCCAATCAGGTCATCCAGCAAGCCGACCGCGAAGATGACGCTGCTGGCAGGGAGAACGGCGTGAAGAATCTGTCCGTGCTGGATGTAAAGTTTGCCCCCACGACTGCCAAAAAACCAGTACAGCATCGCAAACGACCCCGCACAGGCGAGAACGATAGGGATTCCGCCAACCCGCGGCACAGCGCGCAAGTGGAATTTGCGTTCACTATCAGGCCGATCCACCAGCCCAAAACGTAGAAACAGATCGCGGCACAGCGGTGTTAACAACAAACATAAGAGAAACGAAGAAACGCCGAGAAGCAACAAAACAACATACATGGTGAACCTCTTCGCGCAGGTACAGAAGCCTTATCACTACTGAACAGGTCAGGTCGTGGTTTGCAGGTGAAGCCTGGCCGGCGACGGAGGGGGCAAAACCGCTGCCCCAAGAATGTCTGCAAGATGGTTGACGCTTTGCGGTAGATCGTAAAACTCAAGCAAAGCCCTTCGGGCACGTGCGCCGGCTTCCTTTACCAGCTCCGGGTGTGCGGCGAGATGCCGCAGGATCTCGGTTGTACCCTGCACATCGCCACAACTGACGCGCCATCCACAGCGGTGGCGCTCAATCAGAAGCGCCGGCGTGGCGTTTGCAGGGCCGATAAAGAGCAACGGCCGTCCCGCTGCCAAAATGCCATACACCTTGCTCGGTACCACGGCACCACAGGAGGCGTCCGTTTGCGTGACCAAGCCGATATCTCCTGCAGCTAACCCCTCGCTGAGGCGGTCGCGCGCCACAAAGGGTCGCATCTCGACGTTGCCGATCTCATGCGCCCTACAGAACTCGATGAGCTCTTCACGCTTGCCACCTGTGCCGGCAAAGAGAAACCGAAAGCGCCCGTCGTTGCGCAACTGGAGTATCGCACCTTGAATGGTTTTGAGATCGTGTGCCAGGCCAAGATTGCCGGAATAAAGCACCACGAGCTCTCGAGGATCGCCGGGCCTCTCCATGGGCGTGATCGCCTCACTTGAAGCCCAGTGCTCCGCAATCACGATCTTGGCGGCGCTCACCCCGCGGGCGATCAGCCGGTCGCGCATGCACGGCCCCAGCACAATGATGCCGTCGGCATGGCGTCGTACCGCGTCTGCGAGCATGCCAGTAATACGATGGGTAAGCCCGCCCGGTTTTAAGTATTCGAGATCCACGGCAATCTCCGGGTAGAGATCCTGCTCCCAGATGAAGTGGCGGGAACCGCGCAACAACTTGATCGCCGCACCCAGCAATGAGATCAGTGGCGGCGTCGTCATCGAAACCACGACATCGGCCTTGGGCAAGGCAAGTCCCTTGCCGAAGGCACTGACATAAAACGATAGATAGGAGGCCACCCGGCCGAGGCGTCCGCGGGTGAACGGCCGCGCGCGGACCCGGTGAACGATCGCCAGCGGTGCCTCCGAGCCTGCCGCAGCCGCATAGCCGCCGCTATCCCCGCACAGTACGGAGACCTCCACGCCGCGCAAGGCGAGGGCGGTGACCAGATCCGTCAGCTGCTGGCTGGTTGCGGAGGAATCCGGCCAAAAAAACTGATTGATAAAAAGCATCTTCACGAACCGACCACCTCTCCCACGCCCTGCGGCACTTCCCTGATCCTGCGCATCGTTATCCGCTGTGCCGGATTGCCGGCATGGATCTCAAAATCGGGAATGCAGCCCTTGATGACCGCTCCTGCCGCCACGATCGCGAAAGGCCCCAGCACCGTGCCCGGCATCAGAATGCACTTTGCTCCTGCCCAGGCACCCTCGCCCAGCTGAATTGGCTCAATCCGTAGGCCGAAGTGCGGATCACTCCAGTCATGATTTCCAGTGCAAAGATAGGCTCCTTGTGAGACACAGGCGTTACGACCGATCCGAACCGTCGTGAGGTTATCGATCCAGCAGTCCTCCCCAATCCAGCAATCGTCGCCAAGCTCCAGATGCCAGGGATATTTCACCCGGACCGCCGGTTTGATTACCACACCGCTTCCTACCCGGGCTCCAAAGGCCCGCAACACACGCGCTCGCAGACCCGAGGAAGGCAGCCACTTGGACGCAAAGCAGGGCTGGCCCAGAAACATCCAGAGCATGCGCTTCGCGAAAGAGCCGCCAGGGTGGTACCACGAGTTGTCGTAAGAGCGCAGTTGGACTCTGCTCATAAATGCGTTCACGAAAGGACGACGTTGGTAGTTGGGATGCCGTTCAGAACGTAACCGTAGACCTCCGCGAGCAATCGCGCGACATGCCGAGAGTTATACCTCATGGTAATCAGGTCACTTCCTCGTCGGCCGGAAATGCTGTTTTCAGCCGTCGTACGCTCCAGAGCGGCCTGCAATGCGGCAGTTAATTCCTCGATATTGGCCTGGATCTCCCACCCTGCGTCATATTGGGTCACCTCAGGCATGTTGCAGTTTCGCGTCACGATCACAGGGACGCCCGCGCCGAGCGCCTCCAACGCACTCATGCTGAGCCCTTCCGAGTAAGAAGGCAGCACAAAGACCTCCGCCGCGGCCAGTGCACTCCATTTCCTTGTGGTGTCCAGCATGCCCACAAAGGTCACGGTACTCCCCACGCCGGCGGCGGCCAGAGTCGCGCGGACCTTGTCTTCTATACCGTCCGCGTCTGGTCCGGCCAGCACAAGATGCGCGTCCGGATGCTTTCGCGCCAGCCTTGCCCAGGCTTCAGCCAGTAGATCAAGCCCCTTTTTGGGATGGAGTCTGCCCAGAAAAAGGACCAGCCGCTTTGACCGCAGATCAGGGTAAGCCCGCAGAAACAGCGCGGCGGAGAGCTCTGCCGGAACCTCCACGGCATTGGGAATCACAGCGATCGGGCCTTTCGCCCCGAAGGCCCGGTACTGCTCCGCCTCCGCGGTTGTGAGTGCGTGCAGGCAGGCGGCCCCCGCAACCACGTCGTGCTCAACAAAATGGGCGTACAGCGCCTTCTTCAGGCGCTTGTTGGCCAGCGCCCAAGGTTCCAGCATGCCATGCGCGGAGACAATGTAGGGCTTGCCGAGCGCGCGGGCGGTGCGGCTGGCCATCGCCGTGCTCGCCTCCCACAGGCCATGGATGTGCACGCCGTCCACCTGGCTCACGGTCGCCCGGAACTGCCGTCGCAGTGCCCCGGACTGCAGCCAGGGACGCCGGCCCACCGGCCAGAAGCTTAGGTGTTCCTCGTCAAAGCGCTCGGGACGCACCTGCTCCCCGGAGGCGCAGAAGGCCGCGAGACTCACATCGTAAGGTCCTGCCGTCGCCACGGCCGCGCCCAGCCGCGGTACGGCGGTGCTCAGGCCGCCGTAGCGCGGGTCGGTATGGCTCACCACCTCCAGCCAACGAGGCACCCTCGCGCCCAGGCTCGATAGCGGGGGCACCACGGATGGAAGCACGGTGATCATCGCACGGCCTCCGGCAGCAGGTGCAGCTTGCCGGCCTTGTCATGGCTGCGCGCGATCGCGGCGACGGCGCGACCAAAGCCCTTTGGCGAGTAACCGGCAATGATCTCGCCGGAACGCTTGCCGAACTGGGCACGACGCTCTGCTGGCATCCGCTCCAGCACATGCAGCAGGCCGGTGAGGGCTTTGCCGTCGGTGGGATCGAACGAAAACCCGTTCTCGCCCTCATGCACAAGATCCTCGCGGCAACCGCAGGCACGCGATACCAACACCGGTAACCCGGCCGCCATGGCCTCGTTCACCACCAGCCCCCAAGGCTCGCGTGTGCTGGGCAGCACAAAGCATCCAGCTGCGGCGTAACTGGGAATGAGCTCGCGCATGCTCCTGAGCCCTGTGAACTGAACATCATCTTTGAAGCGCGATAGGGAAGCTGCGGCTTCGAGCGCCGGCCGCGTCGGCCCATCGCCGGCGAGCACCAAGGGCCAGCTTCCCCCGGTTTCGCGATACCGCAGCCAGCTGGCCAGAAGCATGCCAACATTCTTTTCCTGAGCGAGCCGGCCCACAAACAGGAAGTAGGGACCGGATGGCCCGTCGTTAGAGCAAGCCGCTTCCCGCAGCGTCTCCGTGCCGCTGCGAATCTTCTCGTTGTCGACCACATCATAGAAGCCCGCGATACGGTCCCGGCGGAAGCCGAGCTGGTCAAGGTAGCGGACGTGAGCCTTGCCGCCCGTAACCGCCCAGTCGAACAGCAAGCGGAGCATAGATCTTTTGAACAGCTCGCGAAAGAAATGCCGTTTGTGATCGAAGGCTGTACTTTCGGTCATCAACACGCTCGAGCGCCGATGGAGCCTCGCCCAAAGCGCGGCCGTGATGCCCGGCAGCGTGTAATATCCCGGGACCAACACCACTTTGGGGCCAAGCGCGCTGAGGCGCTTCCATAGGAGAGCGGACAGGCGGAGCTTGTTTGCCGCTTTCCAGCTCACACCCGGCATCAACGTTTCTACAGGTAGCCCCTCCGGCAGGTCCTCACGGAACCGCAGCCCTGGATGCACACCGACACCGCTGACGAGTTCCAGCCCGGCTACCCTGCCGACCAGTGAGGGTGTGCTGTTGAGGCCGGCGAACCGAGCGACATGGTACGCATACCAATCGATCCAGATCACTGCGACCTCACAGGATGACTTGTCCGCAAGGCTAGACATGGCTCACCTCCCCGGCCTCGGCCACCGGCATCACAGGACGCATCCGGCGGCGCGGCGCGCGCTGTAGCCGCCCGGCGATCAGGCGCGGGCGAACCCGCTCACGCAGGGGGGCCTCGGCCCACCGCCACACCAGCCACATCGGGACCGACAGCAGTACCGTCCGGAAGATCACGGCCTCCATGGTCTGCATCACCAGATAGATCGAGAGTGCACTCAAGATCGTGTACTGCATCGTCCAGGCACGTCCGTTCAAGACCGCCTTTTTCCATAGAAAGCCATAGATCCAACCCAGCAGACCCATCAGCGCTACCGCCAGCCACCAGGCTTCGACCCAAAGATCCGCCACAATGCCCGGCGCGGAGCCTGGGGCACCCACCCAACCGAGTGTGTCGCCGAAACCCTCCCCCGTGCCGGCGTTGTAGAGCAGCTCCGGCACGCCGAAGTCTTCGTACTTGGTCGGCCAAATCGCACTGGGGATGGGACGCACCAGCACCTGCGCCAGGTAGCGCCGCATCCAGAAATAGTGGTCGCGGCGCTCAGCGCTCAGCACCGTGCCGCTGCCATAGACATACTCATTGCCCGTGTCCGCTGTGTTGACGATCTGCGTCACGTCTTCCTTCATATTGAAGTCGGAGCCGATATACAGCTTGCTGCGATTGGTAACCAGAAACAGCACCAGCCAACCCAGGCAGATGCCGCCAACGGCAATCGCCACCAACGGCGGCCGTTTGGAACGATTGAAGTACCAGCCCATCGCGCAGATGATCACCAGCATGAACGTCGGTCCGCGACGGCCCATGAAGACCGCAGTCAACGTCCACGGGACGCCGAAGATGCCGACCTCGATCAGCGCAATCAGTCGCGGACCGCCAGCTGAGATCACAGACAGGGCAAACAGGATTCCCATCAGCATCAACAGGCTGCCGTCGCGGACGTATCCGCTCGAATCCCAGCCGCCGGAGTAGGAGGTACTGAAGGCCTGCCGGATGCCGCCCACATTGATGATGGTGATCATCCAGCAGGTAAGGCCTATCCCGCCAACTATCCCGCCCCCAATGACGAGCCGTTGTGCCGTTAAGGGCGTCATGGGCTCTCTCGGTCCGACCGGCCGCTTTACCCGCGTTCCCACAGCCAGGCAGGCCAGGGTAAACGCCAGCACGCCCAATACATTCAGTACCTGCACAAACATCAACTGATCGGCGTCGAAGAATCGAGACAGCCCGTCCTGTTGCAGTAGCTTCCACGGCATCCAGCCATATAGAAACGCCATCATCGGAGCGATAAAAATTAAAGGATGGAACACGTCGCGGCTGCCATCGAATGCAGCAATCAAGGCTACCAGCGCGATCGCGGCAGCGAAATAGAGCAGGATCTCAAACATGGTGCACCAGCCTCTGAAGGGGCCCGGGGAGTCTTCCTAGAAGTTGAACAAAGACAGAACGCGGCGGCAGCCAGTGGTACCGTTTGCCGAACAGGTAAAGACCGGCGGTTGTGACGGCAAACAGCACCATCATCAGCAGGGTGATCGCGCCGGTGTGGCCATGAACGCCTCGCCAGAGCGACAGAGCCGATAGGACGCCCACACTCAACGCGGAGAAGCCGGCCAGCGGCATAAGCCCGTCCGGCAGGTGATCGCGCTGTCTCAAGATGCCCAGCGCGATGGCAGAGGCGAGAATATGTGCGCAGAAGAAGATCGCCATGGCCTTCCATGCCGTCCCGCCATGCATCATGAACACCGTTGCCGCTATGGCCACAAACACGGCCCAAATCGAGTTGATGGTGGCCGTGGCGCGAATGGAAACGATGCTCAGCCGGGCCGCTGCCGGGGCCGTGCCCATGTGCGCGACCGCCGTTGCCAGCGCCACCGCCACCGCCGCACCGGCCGCGGCATAGGTCTTCCCATAGAGCAACGTCAGGCCCCAGGGGACCAGCACAATGCCGAGCGCGCCCAGCAGCACGGAGACACTCAGCGCCGCAAAGGTGCACAGCGCCATCACGCGCTGCGGCGTCTGGGTAGCCTCATGCGTCGGATCCGCCATGACGGCATAGCTGCCTTCTGTCAGCAGGCTGGGAGGCAGGCTCACCAGGTTGCGCATCTGGCTCGCAATCGTAAAAAAGCTCACCTGAACCAGTGTCCGGTCGCCGCGCGCGACCAACGCCGTCGTCCAATAGCCGGCCAGACTGGTGCCGATCAGCCCGGCCAGCTGCACCAAGCCAAAGGACCAGACCTCGCGCAACACCTGGCCCAGGGGCAGCACAGGACCATCCGTACCATCTTGGGTCCAGCCAAACTGCTTGCCGAGCAGAGCGCATAAACCGACCGCGCACAGGGCAATCCCACCCTGGAGCTCGATCATCGTCTTCGGCGAGTGCCGGTGCGCCGCATAGGGCAGCAAAAATACCATGCCCGCACCCACCGTCAGTGACATGCTCAGCAGCGCCGCCACAAAGCGCTGCCCCACAAAGAAACCCCGCGCGCACTCCAGCAGCACCACGCCCGCTGCTGAGATCCAAGCACATCGCAGAAGCGTAACGAAGCTTTCCTTACCGAGTAGGTGGGCGATCGGTCCGGCACCCAGCCAAAGACCGGCCGCGGCGATCGTTGCCGAGACCAGCGAGACGATTGCCAGCGCCCGCATCAAGCTCGGGTAACCCGCCGAACCCTGCGGATACTTGCCGGAGAACCTGGCTGCGGTAGCTCCAATACCGCCCGCAGCATAGGTGGAGATGTTCGTGGCTGTGTTGATGGCCAGGGAGTACGCCCCGAAGGTGGGTGCGCCCCCCAGCCGTGCCGCCAGGATGTTCGCTAAAAAGCCCGCGCCACGCTCCATCGCCACGCTGGCCCCATAGGCCGAGGTGCCACTGATCAGGTGCTTGGTGACGTGAGCCGGCAGGGCTTGAGACCCACGCCCAACCCCCGGCGACGCCTCTGGCAATATCTCCACCACGGGCGCATAACTCTGCGGATTGGGGTCGCCCGACGGAAGCGTCTCCGGAACAGGAGGATGCACCGGATCCGACGACGGCTCAAGCGCCGTGGCAGGACTGGAGATCATGCCGCGTTAACCGCCTTCCCGGAGCTGCTATCCCGGTTGGAGTACTGCTCGTAGGCCTTGTAGTACTTCCCGTAGCCCTGGGCGTGCGGGTTGAAGTCGTTCAAAATCGTGCCGATCAGGTGCACCCCGTCCCGGTCGAAGAGGTCGCGCGCATTGGCCGCCTCATCCAGTGTTGTGCTGCCGGCGCGCACCACGAGAATGACGCCGTCGCACTCGCGCGCCATGATCCGGGTATCCACCATGTGCAGTGCCGGCGGCGTATCGATGAGTACGATATCGAATTCCTTGGTCAGTTCACTTAGCAACTCGGGTAAACGCTTTGAGTTCAAAAGCTCGACCGTATCCTCATCACCCTCTCCCGCGGGCAGCAGGAAAAGATTCGGGAATGCCGTCTCGCGCAATAATCCGGCCTTCATCACATCCTGCGGCAGCAGCTTGCCGCGCAGGAAATCGCGCAGCCCGGCGCTGCTGCGAATCCCGAAGGCCTTGCTCAGGCTTGGCCGCCGCATATCGCCATCGATCAGCGCCACCCGCAGCTTGGCTTTGCTCAACGCCACGCCCAGGTTGGAGGTGATGGTCGTCTTGCCTTCGCCTACCTTGGGGCTCGAGACCGCATACGCCCGCGAGCTGCGCCCCGCCTCGGCCTGCAGAATGGAGAAGGTCGCGTTTGAGTAGGCCTCAGCGGCGATCGAAAACTTCTCATCCCAATGCGCCATCCCGGACGGGCTTGCCACATGGCCGTCCCGTCCCTCCGCACGCAGCAGATTGATCGAGGTGGCCCCGGAGCTTGAGGGGATCACCCTTGTCTGCATCACGTTCGCCGGAATCACGCCCAGCTCCTGCACATCGAGCATGCGTACAATCTCTCCCGGCATCCGGAATACGTTTTCTGTCCGCTCACGGAAGAATGCGAATACCAGGCCAAGCACCCCGCCCAGCAGCAGTCCCACCGCCGCGGCCGTCTTGCGCTTGGGCGAGAATGGCAACAGCGGCACGATCGCCGGATCGACCACGCGGATCGTGGAGGCCTGCATCGCAGAAGCAAAGCCGGCCTCGCGGGCCCGTTGCAGCAAGGTCTGGTAGAGCTGCTGCTCGGACTCCAGCTCACTGCGCAATAAGCTCACTTTGGCCGATTGCTGCAGGTCAGAAGACACGCTGGCCAGCTGCGCATTATAGGTCAGGGTGAGCAACTGTTCACGATGCCGCGCCGCGGCAAGCTCGTTGTTGCTGACACTCTGGGTATTCGTCTCCGTCGCGCGCAGGCCCGTCTCGGCGTCCTTGATCTGCGAACGGATCTGCTTGATTCTGGGATTCTCCTCCGTCAACGGCGGTTCCAGCTCAGCCAGCTTGCCCTGCAACTCGGCGATACGCGTCTCATACGCACGGTGCGCGGGGTTTCCGATCGCATCCGGCTGTGTGCCCGGGGCCGCCGACTTATCCTCATCGGCCGCGGCTTCCTTGGCAATGCGGTCAGCCTGCGCCTTAACCACCTCGTTCTGCAGCGACTGCAGCCGCTGCTCGCCGACGCTGGTGTTGGCCTGGCTTAGGCGAAGGCCATTGCCGCCCACCGCCGAATCCAGTTGTGCCTCGGTCTGCTGCACGCGGTTGCGAATGTCGGCGACTTGGCGCGTGAGCCAGCCACTGACCTTGGTCGCCTCCGAACTGCGCACCTGGAGATCCTGCTCCTCGTAGGTTGTCACCAGGCTGTTGCAGAAATCCGCCGAAAGCTGCGCATTCCAGGAGGTGCAGGACAGCTCCACGAGCCGGGTCAACCCGAGCGGTTTAACCTTTAGCTGCTGCGCCGCATCCTCGACCGCCTCGCGATACGGGATGGGGGAGGCCTCGCCCAAGTGCAACGTGCGCCGGATCGCGGAGATCCAGTCCTCGCGGGGCAGGCTTGCGGGGTGCGGCAGCGCCATCAGGTGCTCGATGGTGGCACCCAGCTGGGTATCGCTTTGCAGCAGCCGGATCTGAGTCTGGAGGTTGGTATCCGCGTCCGCCGGAGTGCTCTCGCCTGTTGGCGCGACCGACCGCATGTTCATAAAATCGCCATTAAGCGGACGGATGTCCAGCGAGGTCCGTGTCTGGTAGGTCGGCAAGGATCCGGCACCGAGCAGCACGCCCAGCAGAGCGCCGGCCAGCGCAAACAGCAGCAACGCCCCACGGTGTCGTTTCAAGGTGAGGAGATACTCCTCAAGCAGGCTGCCGCCGGCATCCGGAGCCGCCGCCGGAACCACAGCCTGCGCGCGCCGCGCACCCCGCACCGGTCGGCCTACGGATCGCACCTCCCGTACTTTGATCGCTCCCTTTTGTAGTGTGGACACTTTAATCTCGCTTCCTTTAAAACTCGATAATGGCTGTGCTTCGGCGATCACTCTAGAAGAGAACGGTCCAGAGCAAGACGCGGATCTAAAATTCGGCTCTGGCCGCCCTTTCGGCTCTGGCACCGCGATGCAAACTCCGTGATCCCTAGCGGTAAATCAGGGCACCCGTGCTTAAGCTGATAGCCGCCTCAATGGCGCGGCGTGACCCCACCTTGAACCCACTATGCGGAACAAACAGGATGTCGTTGGCATACAGTTTTTGGTCCGGCTCCTTGCCCGCGAAAATCTTGTTGATGTCCACCGGGATCTCCGACATCGTCCCATCTCCGTTCGGAGCGGGGCGGATGATGCGTGCCCGGCCCGCGGCATTGTCCGGTGCCAAGCCTTCTGCCATCGATACCGCCTGCATCAGCGAGACCGTGTTGTGCGTTCGCACCTCAAATCCACCGGCTTTGTGCACGTCTCCGACCACGTAGATCAACTCCGCCTTGGGCACCGAGATCACGTCCCCGGGCTCCATGATGATGTTGTCCCCTGGGCTCTTCAGCGCCAGCAACGTATCCAGTGGCAGGATCGTAGAACTTGCCCCGGAGGCCGAATCCACGGTCACCGGACCCACCCCCAGCTTGCCCTGTTGCGATTGACGGGTGATAACAACATTGGGCCCGGCGTCCGCCTTCAGGCCACCGGACATCGAGATCACATCCAACAGCCGCTTCACACCCACCATCTGGTGCAACCCGGGGTTGGATACCTCGCCGACCACGGAGACCGGTCGACTCTGCGTTTCGACTAGGTTTACGGTGATATCCGGCGACGTGATGTACTTGCTGAGTTTGGCGGAGAGCGACTCGCGGAACCCATCGATGGTTAAGCCGCCGGCTTGTACCTGGCCGATCAACGGAAAGTCGAGCGCTCCATTCGGTCCGATCTGCATCGGTCCGGCAGGCATGTCCTCCATGGACGCAACGTGAACTGAAACCTGATCGCCAACACCCAGAACGTATTCCTGCCCGCCCTCCTTGGGGCGTTGATTCAGGACCTGCGCCTGAGAAGGCAACATGCAAAGAAACAAGATGGAGCCAAGCAGCCATTTCATTTGGTACATTCCTGAGTTGCTCCATTTAAGAATGCCGTATGTCGGCAAAACGAACGTCGCTTTGAGACGACGTTCTCAGTCGTGTTGGCGCATTTGGACAAATTGTTATGCGTTCTCTTACTGGATGAGACGCCAGATTAGGTCCTTAAGGCGCGGAAAACTTAGAAAAAATGATGATTAAAAATCACATCTTGTACTTTCTGCATGGTTTACGGTACGCTGGTGCGTTCTTCAGTAATGCAAAGCCCTGCTATGCCCTTCGTGGTGTTCCATCTTCACTCAGTCGTGTTCCATCTTCACTCATCTGCAACTTACGCATCTCAGCCACACAGGTGCCGTGGGTGCCCATCTAGTCCTCCGGGGAGGCTCCGCTGCAGAACGGCGCAACAGAGATCGTTTCGCTCGGCGCACGCGCCGATTCCTCTCTTCGACCCGGCCGCAAAGCCGTTGTTGTGCATGCCGGTGCCCGAGACTCCTATCAACTCGCCTGGGCGTTGGCCGAGCGCGATCTGCTGGACCGGCTCTACACCGATCTTTTCTGGCCAGCTGACCGCAAGCTGCTGAACGCGCTGGCCCGGCTCGTACCGGGGTTTCATCGCCAGGCGCTGCAGCGGAGCGCGCGGGGCGTTCCCTTTGGCCGAGTGAAGCTGAATGCGGTTCGCGGCCTGCTTTCGTTTTTGGTCGAGCGCATCCGGCGCATCCCCGCCACGCTGCGCCGCCGTGCACACCGCTCCGCCGATGCCGCGCTGGGCCGGGCTGCCGGACGTCGCGCAGCCCGCGCCGGCGAGGGCCTGGTCACCTACAGTTACTACGGGTATGACGCCATGCGGGCCTATGGCAAGCCGGCCATGCTTTTTCAACTGCACCCCCATCCGGGCACGATGCGCCGCATCCTTGGCGAGGAGCTCGCGGCGCACCCCGATTGCGCCGAATCGCTCGAGCAGGAGTGGGAGCTCTCCCTGCCCGAGGAGGACTTCAACCACCTCGTCGCCGAACCCCAGCTCGCCTCCCGCTTTTTGGCCGCTTCCAGCTTCACCAAGGCGAGCCTCGTCGAGCACGGCATCGACCCGGACAGGGTCACCGTTATTCCCTATGGCGTCGATCTCGAGCGTTTTTATCCCGCGCCCGGCCGGGCTGCGCCATTCCCAGGCAGCCGGCTCCAACTGCTCTTCGTTGGCCGGATCAATCAGCGCAAAGGTGTCAAATACCTGTTGCAAGCACTCAAGAGTTTCTCTCCTGCAGAGGTTGAGCTCACCCTCTGCGGAAAGGTCGTCGATTCGCTCAGCCTCTTCCGGGATAGCGGCCTTGCCATCAATCTCCGCCCCAGCGTAAGCGCCGAAGATCTCGTGCGCGCCTATCAAGCGGCCGATCTGTTCATCTTTCCCTCCGTAGCCGAAGGCTTCGCCCAGGTGCTGCTTGAGTCCCTCGCCTGCGGGCTCCCGATCCTGTCCACCACGCACACCGCCGCGCCCGACCTGATCACCGAAGGCAAGGAGGGTTTCATCGTCGAGCCGCGCCGTCCCGACCTGCTCGCGGAGCGTATCCGCTGGTGCCTGGCACACCGTGAAGAGCTCCACACGATGCGTGAACACGCCCGCGCCACCGCCGAGGCCTTCACTTGGGAACGGTTTCGGGCACAGGCCGCGGCTGCGGTGCGCTCCTACCTTGAGGAGACTGCTTGATGATTCGCCCTATCATCCTTGCTTGCCTGCTCAGCTTGCTCGCCTTCCAGGCAACGCCGCAGGTTCACGCGCAGAGTGGCCTAAAGCTCATCTTCGGAGCGAACGGCCTCGAGACCCTCACCTATAACGGCAATGTGCTCGAAGACACACGCTCCGTACCCGCCGATGCCTTTCATATCTGGCACATGAAGGCCGTCGATGCACACGGGGTGGTGCTCACCAATGGCCAGTACGGCTGGGGAGAAAGCAACAGCGGCCGCCACTGGGATGCTGCAACCTTAACTTGGACCTATACCTACACCTGGGGCTCCATCAGCACGGAGTACACGCAGCATGGTGACAGCCTGGACATCACCGTCATCACCAAAAATGCGGCAAACTCAGGAATCACCTTCGATGGGGCGAGCATCTACCCGCTCGCTCTGCACTTCCCGGCCCTGCCGAACGGCTTTGCCAATCCGAGCTATCCGCAGCTCGCCTACAACACCACCGGGCCCAGCGTGACGCTCGCGGACTTTGGTCGCGGCGAGGTCGTCGCGGTCGTCCCGGATGCCGAGCGGCCCCTCTACAGCGGCTTCATGCCGACGGACAACAACACGGCTTATGGCGCTCTCATCAGCGGCACCGTCCCAGACGGTCTGGCGACCTTTCAGCCGCACAATGAGCGCCCCGTCCGCCCCGGCGAAACCGACCGCTTCCGCGTTTCCCTGCGTTTTCAGCCCTCCGGCACGGCAACCTATCCGCTGGCCGCCGATGCCTACAGCAGTTGGGCAAAGGCCTACCCCGCGACACTGAAATGGTCCGATCGCCGCCCCATCGGCACAGTCTTCCTCGGCACCTCGCCCCAGGGCGACGACGCGCATCCCGGAGGCTTCCCCAACAACCCGCGCCGATACTTCAGCGATGCCAACCCGGGCGATTTCGACGTCAACACCCCGGCCGGCCTTGCCGCCTTTCAGCGCCGTGTCCTGAAGCAGGCCGAAACCAACATCGCCAATCTGAAGCAGCTTGGAGCGCAGGGCGCCATCACCTGGGACATCGAAGGCGAGCAGTTTCCGCAGGAGACCAGCTATGTCTGTGCTCCAGACCAAATCGCCCAGCTCGCACCGGAGATGGAAAGCGTTCTCTCCTCCGGCCCGTACAGCGGTATGAAACTGGACGATGCCTACTTCAAGATCATGCACACGGCCGGCTTTCGGGTGGGCGTCTGCATCCGTCCGCAGCACTTTACCCTACATGCGGATGGCACCGCGAAGCAGGTGTTTCTCCCCACGCCTGATGTCGCCGCCGAGCTCACACGCAAGATCCGCTTCGCGCACGACCGCTGGGCCGCCACCCTCTTCTACATCGACTCCTCAGTTGACGGCGACCGCGGAACCCTGCCTGCCGCAATCTTTAAGAAGCTCGCCGCCGCGTTCCCCGATTCTCTGCTCATCCCCGAGGAGTCCACGCCGCTCTACTACGCCTACACCGCCCCATTTCAGAGCTTCATCTACCATGGCACCCCCGGTACCGACCCCGACATCGCTCACATCTACCCCGAAGCCTTCAGCGCCGTGCTGATCAACAACGTCGCTCCGGAGAAACTCGCCGCAGCGGGTACGCAGTTGGCGGAGCATATCCGCCATGGCGACATCATGATGGGCCAGGTGGACTACCGCGAACCCAATAATGCCGCGATTGCGGCGCTCTATCGGCGTGCAAAGCCCTAAGCTGGAGCGAGCATCCGAAGATAAATTGTGTTATTTCTTTGTCATTCGCGAAGCGAATCTGCGATTATCTGCCCTACACCAACTGCTAATCCGCTCGAATCGGCTCGCTACTGTGTGGTGCAATATTTAACAAAGCAGAAATGTTTGCCGAAAGTGCAGGCAGAGCGTAAGGCTTGGCTACGAAACGCCAGTTTCTTTCTCTCATCTCCCGAGTAACCTCGTCGGAAAGGTGAGCTCCCGAGACAACTAGTACCGGCAAGGAAGAGCACAGCGCACAGAGTTCTCGTGCCAACTCTATGCCAGACCGCCCCGGCATTTCCAGATCCGTAATCAGAAGATTTACATCGCCGCGGGAACGAAACACTGCGGAGGCCGAATCTGCGTCCCTGCAAGAGACCACATCGAAACCCATTATGCTTAAGGTTAGACCCATCACGTACCGAAGATCGTCATTGTCATCAACCAAAAGGACAATGAACCGTGGCGGTGTGCGCCTTTCAGAAAGCACTGGCAGGAGCAGTGATGTGAACCCAAGTAAGCCGGCCTGTACAAGCTCATGGTCCTCAATCTCGGTGATGCTTTGCATAGTTCCTCCACCGTATGGCTGCCGTGAATGTTGCAGAACTGGAAAACGGGTGACCGTCAGCCCAACGAACGGGGCCCGAGATATTCACTCGATCGTGAATATACTTCTGGTTGGGTATTGACATCCCGAGAATGACGGAACAGGGCGTTCTCGTCTGTGAGACTTCGCACTTAGGCTCGAGAGACCGAGCCAGTCAAGCCGGAGATCGTGGAAGACCTGGATCGACGACTAAGGCTCACTCTGTCCGGTAGACGACAGAAACGCACAAATCAGTTATATTCGCCAGAATCAGAGTTCCTGGCCCTATAGCGCCTGCGGATCCTTTCTTTGGGTTTTCAGGAGAAGTGACCGACTGGACAAGCCATCTCCTAAGAAGAGGACGTACTATGCACGCCGGAGCATTCAAGAACACCATTCTTCAACATCTGGATCCAGGAACGGTTAGCCGCCTTCAACTCCGGAAGATCGAGCTTCCGCTGCTATACAACCTCGAGGTTCCAGGAAACGCAATTGAACGCCTCTTCTTTATTGAAGAGGGTATTGGGTCTATGACGACGTGTTTTGTAAATGGTTCTCAGGTCGAGACAAGCATGTTCGGCTACGAATCAGCCGTGGGGGTCTCCGCCCTGATGGGCACAAAGCACAGCCTAAATGCCATCTTTATGCAGCTCAGCGGCTATGGGTATGCTTCGCCGGTTCAAGCCGCACGGGCCGAGTTCGAGCGGCATGAAGTATTTCAACGCCTTACGTTGCGGTATGTACAAGCTCAACTCACGCTCTCGACCCAAAATGCTGCCTGTAACGCAATGCACACCCATGAACAACGTCTCGCTCGCTGGCTGCTCATCTGCTGTGACCGAGCTAAGCAGAATCAACTGGAATTAGCTCAGGAATTCGTGTCTCAAATGCTTGGCAGTACCCGTTCCACCGTCTCTATTGCTGCTGGAACGCTTAAGGCGAAGGGGTTCATCGACTACCATCGTGGCGTCATTCAAATTCTCAATGCAAAGGGTTTGGAGGCGGAATCCTGCGAGTGTTATAGAGTCGTTCGCAAGCACCTTGAGAACTTCGCCGACTTCGATACAGGGTTTGCAGTCTAGAAAATTTCCACAAGTCATCGTGCTGCTAGCAAAGTCGCGCGATTCGTTGCCCCCGTCACCAGCTAGAAGCAGCCTCGTCCATCGGTTCCGCAAACTTGGCAGCGATATGCAACAACTCGCATGAAAAGAAGACGCACGTGCCGTCATCAAATTTGATCACAACGCCCTCATTTAACCAATTGACAGCTAAGATCCGAAACTGAATCTGTATTTCCATGACTCTATCTTGGACTTGGCCCTGTTTGGCGTCTATGCGATCTAGCGCTCAGGCCTTTGTGATAGCTTTCCGGACTCTAACTTACTGTAAGCAAAGCATAAAGAGGATGCGTTTGCTTCCATTCGCCTATAGCAGACCAGCGAAAGCACGCACCAGCTGATCCGCGGAGCGCTCCCAGGTGAACTGCCGCGCATGCGCCTGACCAAGCACACTCGCCCGCTGCCTGGCCGGCACATCCTCTAGAAGACCTAGAATCGCCTCCAGATGCTCCCCTGGTCTGTCGGCTGACACCATTGCCGCCGCCGCTCCGCCACAGATCTCCGGCAGCGCGGAACTGGTGCTCGAAATAACCGGTGCACCGCATGCCATCGCCTCCAGCACGGGCATGCCAAACCCTTCGTACTTCGAAGGAAACCACACCAGTTCCGCCCGTTGATATAGAGCCACAAGCGCCTCTTCGGTTTGAAAGCCGCTGAATACGACTGCCGGCATTTCCTTCGCCCGTTCCGCATACGCCGGTGTGTTGTGGCTCGTGATCACCAGCTTCAGCTCCGGCCGTTGCCGCTGCAGTTCCGGCCAGATCCCCAGCACCAGCTCGGCATTCTTACGAAAATGCAAGCCGCCCGGCAGCAGAATATAGGGTGTCTCGCTCAGGCCAAGCTGCCCAAGCACCTCGTCGCCTGCCGCGCTTACGGGCTGAAAAAAACTTGTGGAAACGGCATTGTGTATGACCTGGATGCGATCCCGCAACGGCGGAAAGAAGTGCGCTATGCGCTCCGCCGAAAAATGCGAGATGGTCTGAATCATGTGCGCCGTCTCACCCAGCCGTCGAAACATCAGCTGCCACTTGAGCCGTTGCTGCAGCAACCAGCGGCTCATCGGGTGTGCGGCCGGTTCGAAGAGCTGCATGTCATGGCAGGCGACCACGAGCCGCGCGCGCCCCACGGGCACATAGGATTCGGCCGTGCAGTACATAATCTGCGCTTCAGGCCAGTAGCTTTCCGCCTTCGGAGCCTCAAGCAAATACCACAGCGCCTGCTGCCGCGAGGTGTCATGCTTAAAAAAACTGTACTCGAACTCTGTCCATGGCGCGCCGACTTTGCCCACAACTTCAGCATGGTCGCGCCGGTCGGCAAGGATGCGAAGGTCAACATCGGATCTTACGGCAAGGTGCTCGGTGAGCTCACGCGCGACACGGCCTACCCCCGTCGAGCGATAAATGTTTCGAAGATGGACGTAATCCAAAATCCTCATCGAAATCGCTCGAAGCGCCAAGCCAAGGCGGTGTTCAGGATCGAACTCATAGAACGGGAGACGCCGAAGAAACTCGGTCGCAACGGGATAACGTTTTGCATGGGAAGCCTCAGGTTAAATTGCGCTCACAGCTCCAGACGGGGAAAAGGCGGGCTGAGCCACTCACCATTTCCCGAAATGGGCCAGTATTATCCATCGCGGTATTTTAAGAATTGGTGGAGCTGAGCGGGATCGAACCGCTGACCTCCTCGTTGCGAACGAGGCGCTCTCCCAGCTGAGCTACAGCCCCCCACCACAGAACGGAGCCTCGGGCAACGGTGCCCGCTCACGCTCTGACGAGAGTACAGTCTAGCAGGAGTTGCCGACCGGTCCAAAGCACGTCGCGCACTGTTCAGGCATGGAACTGGGCCGCGAGCTGCATCGTATGGAGCGCAGGGATCGCAGCACAGGCAACGGAGGAAACGCATGACGCCCCAGGAACAGGACATGATCGACGGTCTGGTCGACCGCATTCGCAAGACGCAGGTCACCGACAAGGACAGCGCCGCCGAACAGAGGCTTCAGCAAGGACTGGCAGGTTACCCCGATGCGGTCTATGTGCTCGCGCAGACCGTGCTTGTGCAACAGTACGGACTTGGACAGGCACAGACCCAGATTAACGATCTCAAGGTCCAGATCAACGATCTAAAAGCTCAGGTCAGCGCCATGCAGGACCAGTTGCGGGAAGCCGCCGAGCACGCGAAGAGCTCCGGAAGCGGTGGTAGTTTCCTCAGCCATCTCTTCGGCGGAGGTTCGTCGGGTCAGCCCGCCGCGCAACCGGCCCCACCCTACCAGCCCGTCAATGACCCCGGCTATGGTTCGCAAACCTATCCTGGTGGAGGGTATGCCCCGCCGCCTGCTCCCTATCCGCCCCAGGGCTACCCCGCACCTTCCTCCGGCATGTTTGGCGGTGGTGGAGGCGGCTTTCTGCAAGGTGCCATGCAGACGGCGGCCGGAGTCGCTGCCGGCGAAATGATGTTCCAGGGCATGGAATCGCTCTTCCATGGCTTCGAGCACGGCGGGGGCGGCTACGGCAGCGGACTCGCCGGGATGGGAGGCGGCGGTGAAACCGTGGTCAACAACTACTACGACGGCGACCGCAGTGGGCGTGATGACCGTGGATTTGAAGACCGTGGGCGCGACGAAGGCAGCCGTGATGATTCAAGCTTCTACAACCCTTCCGATGATGCCAGCCGCTCGGATGCGAGCCAATCTCGCTTCGCGGACACGGGAACCGACCTCGGCAACAACGATAGCCAGGACTTCAGCGGGAGCGATGACGCAAGCATCGACGATGGCGGCTCGGACACTTCCAGCTTCGACGACAACTCCGGAGGCGATGACGGAAGCGGCTACTAACGCCTTCGTTCGCCCATACAACTAGTGTCAACTCGACCACGCACCGCCATATACCAACCACTTAGCTCTTACGCGATGTAGCCGGTTGCAACCCCATTTCCCCCATCACCCGCTGCAGATCCTTCCAGGCCTCCGCCTTCTGGCGGGGGTCACGCAGCAAAAACGCCGGATGGTAGGTCACAGCCAGCTTGGCGCCACGGACGTCGAACCACTGACCCCGCAGCGATGCCAGGGATTGCCGCACGCCCAATACATAGGTGGCGGCCGTCGATCCCAGTGCCACAATGATCTGCGGCCGAATAATGTCGATTTGACTGAGCAGAAACTGTGAGCAGGTAGTCGCCTCCACAAACTCCGGCGTACGATTCCCTGGCGGCCGGCACTTCACGATATTGGCGATGTACACAGCCTCTCTCGCCAAACCCATGGCCGTAATCATGTTATTAAGCAGCTGCCCGGCTTTGCCCACGAACGGACGTCCGCTCTCGTCTTCATCCGCCCCTGGTCCCTCGCCCACAAACATCAGCCGGGCGTTTGGGTCACCCTCGCCAAAGACGACGGTATGCCGCCCGGCATAGGCCAGCGGGCATCGGGTGCAGTCGCCGATATCTCCCTGCAGCCGCTGCAGCGCAGCCGCTCGCTCTGCGGCAGGGGTCGCTTTGGCGGGAAGGGGAAGAAGGCTCGCTAACGGTTGTGGTTTGGGCATGGGCGCTGCGAGCTCCGGAGGAAGCGCCTGCGGGAGTTCGGCTTCCGTGCTGAAGTATGTTTTTGCGGGTTCCTGAACGTTGTGTCGCTTCGCCTGACCTGAAGCCATTACAGCCTGTGGCTGTGGCGGCTCAGAGCGCGTGCTCGAAGGCACAGGCTTCTGCGCCCGGGAGAGCGGTGATGAGCTGACCGGCGGAGCGACCTGCGACGAAAGGATTGGCTTCCGCGAACTTTCCGCAGCTCGGGCCGCGAGCAAACGTTCGCGGAGCTCCTCCGAAAGAGGTACTGTGGGCGACTGGGACCGATACAGCTCATACACGCCCATATCGCGCAGGTACTCCGCCCACGCGCGCAGCCCTTGCTCCGGTGTTGCCTGCAATCGAAAACTCCTACATCGCCCAGCCTACATCGAAGCGGGTGGAACGGGCTTCTTCAGCAGTGTGAACGAGACCTTGCCTGAGATGATCTCATCTTGCGCCACGCGACAGGCCTTCATTGATTTCGAAATGCCCAATGGAGGCGCCCCCGACTGCAACTGCCGTGCGCGTCGAGCTGCGCCCTTCACCAAGCTGTACTTATTCTGCGACGGGTCTGACATGTGGTTACCGATCATAGGATTTCGCCTCTGTTCAAAAGTGGAAAACGGGTGGTGCACCATCTTAGCGGCACTACATTTACTGCTGTCGCTCTTTGGAACCCATAAACATTCCTATGGCTATGCTTCCGCGAGCTCGACCTCAAAATGACTCAGGGCCACATGGAGGGTGTGCGATCGGCTGCCCGAAAGACAAAGCTGCGCCAGGGTGTGCTCTTCCTCGCCGCCATCGTCGCGCTCCGTCAGCACGATACCCCGCATCTCCGAAGCTGCCGTATCGAGATCATCGTTAACCAGTGCGTACTTATAACGATGCAGGTTCAGCAATTCGAGCCTGGCCTGCGAAAGCCGACGGGCAATCACGGCCTCCTGCGTCACGCCTTCCGCCTGGCTGCGATTGCGTAGACGCCGTTCCAGCACCTGCGGGCTGGGCGGCAGGATGAAGATCGACACCGCCGTTGGCATCTTCGTCATCACCTGCAGCGCGCCCTGCACATCGATATCCAGCAGCAGATCGCGCCCGGCCTCGCGTGCATGGTCGAGCGCCGCCAGTGCCGTGCCGTAGTAATTGCCAAAGACCTCAGCCCATTCGAGGAACTCGCCACTCTCGATCATCGCCTCGAAGTGGGCCCGGCTCGTGAAGTGGTACTCACGGCCATCTTCCTCCGAGCCGCGCGGCTCACGGGTCGTATAGCTGATTGAAAAATCGAGCCCTTCCACCAGCCGCCGCACCTCGTTCACGAGGGTCGATTTACCCGATCCGCTGGGTGCCGAGATGATGAACAGGATCCCTGCCATTGGTTTGCCCGATTGCAGCTAGTGTACCTGCCAGGCCCTCCGGGCAAGGCTGAAACTACGCCAAAAATCTACGACTTCCAGGCTAGCCCTTTACCCCTGCCGCTACGACCTCCGTAATGCGCGGCTCCTCGTCACCGCCAAACTGCAGCGCATATAACCGGCTGTAGGTTCCGCCCCGCGCGAGCAATTCCTCATGGCTACCCACTTCGGTCACGCAGCCCGCCTCCAGCACCACAATGCGATCGGCCCGCCGTACCGTCGAGAGCCGGTGTGCGATCACCAGCACGGTGCGCCCCTCCATCAGATTCGACAAAGCCGACTGCACCGCCGCTTCGCTTTCGGTGTCCAGTGCGGAGGTAGCCTCATCCAGCACAAGAATAGGCGCATCTTTCAAAATTGCCCGCGCAATCGCAATCCGCTGGCGCTCGCCGCCCGAAAGCCGCGCCCCACGCTCCCCGATCGGCTCGTCATAGCCATGTGGGAGCTTCAGGATAAATTCATGCGCATAAGCCGCCCGCGCGGCCGCCTCGATGCGCTCGAACGCCACATCCGGCCGCCCGTAGGCAATATTGTTGCGCACCGTGTCGTTAAATAGGACAGTCTCCTGCGTCACCTTGCCGATCTGGTCCCGCAGCGAGGCGATCGTCACCTCGCGTACATCGCGGCCATCCACAAAAATGGTACCCGCCGTGACGTCATAGAACCGTGGCAGCAGGTTCGCGAGCGTCGATTTGCCCGCCCCGCTCGGGCCCACCAGCGCCACGACCTCGCCACGCCGAAGCCACAGCGAAACCCCACCCAGCACCTCGTTTTGCTGTCCTTCGCGCTCATAGGCGAAGTGCACTTCGCGGAACTCAACAGCCTCCGAAAACGCTGATAACGGCGTCGCTCGTTCCTGCTCGCGCACATCGTCCTGCGTATCGATAAAGCGGAAGATCTCCTGGCTTGCCCCTACCGCCTGCTGAAAGGCGTTGTAGTAAAGGGGCATCTTGCGCACGGGATCGTACAGCGCGATCACGGCGATCAGGAACGTGATAAAGCCACCCGCTGTATCACCATGCTGAATGCGGGTGCGGCCAAACAGCAGCAGCAGGGCGATCGCCACAGCCCCCAGCGCATCCATCAACGGCGAAGAGATCGATTGAACGGCAACGGAACGCATGTTCGCCGTCAGCAACCGCGCCGCAGCCCGGCGAAAGCGATTGATCTCCCAGAGTTCCATCCCAAAAGCCTTAACGATCCCGTTGCCGGTGATCGTCTCCTGCACAATATTCTGAATCTCGGCAAGGTTGTCCTGGCCCTTGCGTGTGGTCTTGCGCACGCTGCGGCCAATGCGCCGGGCCGAGGTAACGATCACGGGCAGAAACAGCAGCAGCACCCAGGCCATGCGTCCGCCTGCGAGAACCACTGCACCGATCATGAAGAGCAGCGTGAAAATCTGCTGCAAAAAATCGCTCATCACCGTGGACATGGCATTCTGCACACGCTCCACATCGTTGATCAGCGTGGAGGACAACGTGCCCGTCGTATGGCTTTGAAAAAAGTTCGTCGACCGCCGCAGCAACGACTCATACAGGTCATTGCGCAGATCGGTAATCATGCCGAACCCGGCACGGTTGGCCAGCAAGGTTCCGGCGTAGTCGCAAACGGACTTCAGCGCAGCCGAGGTCACGAGCGCCAAGGCCACCACCGTCCACGCATTGTGGAAGTGATGCGGCAGCCATCGCTGCAGATCGATATGCACCGCCGTGCGTGGGATCGTGAACACCAGCACACGATCCGGTGCTGCCGCGGGACTCAGGACATTGTCAACGATGGGCTTGATGAGCAGGATCCGAAACGCCTGCATCGCACCCACAATCGCCATCAGGACCACACCCGCCAGCAACTCGCCGAGGTAAGGCCGCATGTAGCGCAGCAGGCGTGCGATACGCTTCAAGCCCTCCCTCCTGTAACGTCATACCAAGTAACCGCCATGCCTAAGTCTATCGCCGCAGTGCCCCTGCCAGGAGTTCGCCAGGTCTGGGCAGAAGCGCAGGGTTTGATAACTATACGTTCATGAAAGTTGGAGGCTGAACGCCAAAGGACGGCAACGGCGTTTTTCGGTACTAATCCCCATTGGCTACAAGAGAAGGCTCCGGTAAACTTGTCTGGTTCCTCGCGAGGCTGCATCCAGCAGTCTCTACCCGCATGCGTTCTTCTCGCCGCAGACCGGATGGAGGCTCACCGCGAGAGCTGCGCACTTTGCGCTACTCAGGAGAGCTATGTCCACCAAGAAGATTGCGTATATTGAACTTCCTGCAACCAGTACAGATGAGATGAAGGCTTTTTACGGCTCTCTATTCGGATGGTCCTTTCAGGACTGGGGTGCTGAATACACTGCCTTCTTGGAGTCTGGAGTGGATGGCGGTTTCCATGCCGGCGATGAACACCGTACCAAAGCGCCTCTTGTAATCATCGAAACGGACAACATTCAGGCGATGGAGGAACGGGTAAAGCAGACTGGTGGAACCATCACCCTGCCGACCTTCAAGTTCCCAGGTGGTAGCCGCTTCCACTTCACTGACCCTAGCGGAAACGAACTAGCCGTCATGCAAGTTAAGTAGTCGCGAAACGCCGGCGATGCCCCCTTGGGTCGCCGGTGCATCCTTCGACGGTAACGAAAAGTCGCATTGTCGGAAGTCAGGTATAGCTAGACGGTGACAAGCCTTGGCCTTTTGCGCCTTACCCCGCCCGCTCTTCCTTCTCCCGTGCCAGAAACCGCTCCATAAACTTTGTATCGAACAGCCCGCTGCGAAACTCCGGGTCCGCAAAGATGCGTTGGTGGAGTGGGATCGTTGTGTGAATTCCTTGCACCACAAACTGGCTTAACGCCCGCTGCATCTTATCCATCGCCTCTTCACGATCCTTGCCATGGCAGATCACCTTGGCGATCAACGAATCGTAATACTGCGGCACAATGCCTTCGGCATACTGTGCCGTATCGACGCGCACACCATTCCCGCCGGGGACGTTGTAGACCGTGATCTTGCCGGGGCTGGGAATAAAGTTTTCCGGATGCTCGGCATTGATGCGGCACTCGATCGCGTGGCCGTTCATTTCCAGCTTTTCAGGGATGATGTCCTTCAGCCGTTCGCCCGCCGCGATGCGCAGCTGGGCCTTGACCAGGTCGATGCCGGTGACCATCTCCGTCACTGGATGTTCCACCTGAATGCGGGTGTTCATCTCAATGAAGTAGATCGAGCCATCCTCATCCATTAAGAATTCAATGGTGCCCGCATTCCAATAGCCGATCTCCTTAAGCGACCTCTCAATCGTTTTGCCCAACTGTTCGCGCAGTTTGGGGGAGATCTGCAGACTCGGTGCTTCCTCGATAAGCTTTTGGTGCCGCCGCTGGATGGAGCATTCGCGTTCGCCGAGCGACATCACATGCCCGTACTCATCGGCCAGCACCTGAAACTCGATATGCCGCGGCCGCTCGATGAACTTCTCCATATAGAGCTCGCCGTTGCCGAAGGCATTCAATGCCTCCGTCGCAGCCTGCTGGTACAGCCCCGGCAGATCTTCCTTCGTGCGGCAGATGCGCATCCCGCGCCCGCCACCACCGGCAACGGCCTTCAGGATTACGGGATAACCCACCGTCTTCGCCCATTCAAGCGCAGCGTCTTCGCTCTCGATCACCCCATCGGACCCAGGCAGGATCGGCACCTTGGCCTTCTTCATCGTCTGCCGCGCCGTGGACTTCTCGCCCATCATCTCGATGACCTCGGGCGGGGGCCCGATAAACTTGATGTTCGAGGCCCGGCACACCTCGGCGAAGTTGGCGTTCTCGCTCAACAGGCCGTAGCCCGGGTGGATAGCTTCCGCGCCCGCAATCTCCGCCGCGGAGATCACCGCCGGCACATTCAGGTAGCTCTCCGAAGAGCGCGGCGGCCCTATGCAAATCGCCTCGTCGGCAAAACGCACGTGAAGACTGTTACGGTCGGCCTCGGAGTACACCGCTACCGTGCGGATCCCCATCTCCTTGCACGCGGAGATGACACGCAAAGCAATCTCACCCCGATTGGCTATCAAAATCTTACGAAACATCCCGCTCCGCTTCCCTGCTGTCTTGGTCGTTCTTATTATTCCCGAGGATTCTGCTGCTGCTCTGCTCTTCTGGCTATCATTTACGCTGGGATTCCGCTGTTGCTCTGCTTTTTTAGCTATCATTCCCGCAGGGAATCTGCGTTCTACCGCCGAACCGCTTACCCTAGGCGCGAATGCCAAATAGCGGCTGCCCATACTCCACCGGCTGCCCGGGCTTAACAAATACCTTCACCATCTCGCCGGCGACGTCGTTCTCGATCTCGTTCATGATCTTCATCGCTTCCACAATGCAGAGCACCTTGCCCACTGCAACTGCATCGCCAACCTTGACGAAGATGTCCGCGCCCGGCGAGGGTGCGTCGTAGAACGTGCCCACCAGCGGCGACTTCACGATGTGCAGCCCAGCATTCTCGTCCGGCAACTCCGCCGGTACGAGCGAAAAAGCGGGCACGGCCGCAAGCGGGGTTGTCCCATGCTCGTTCTCACCCGTACCCGGCAACGCTGCGGTCTGACCGCCGCTGCCCATCAGCCGCGCCAACGACGCAAGATCCACCCCGGAGATCCCGGGTGTCGTTGCCGCTTCCGGCCCCGTAAACTTCAGCCGAACCTTCATCTCCGGCCGTTCCATATCGAACTGCGTTACCCCGCTGGCTTTCAAAAACTCCACCAGCTCGCGCAGCTCTTTCAAGCTACTCAGATCGTTCAGATCGCCTTCTGCCATTCCCGTTACGGCTCCAAATCCGTCTTAACACTCGGCCCTAAACTCAGCGCGAAACCTCGGTCCACGCCTTTGAACTCGCGGCGGTTAACACCTCACCGCCCACTTCCGTCACCAGTACCATGTCTTCGATGCGCACACCAAACTCATCGGGCAGATATACGCCCGGCTCAATCGTAACTACCATTCCAGGCTCCAGCACCTGTTCCACCTTCGCCGCCAGCCGCGGCCCCTCATGGATCTCCAGACCTACCCCATGCCCCGTGGAATGCGAGAACCACTTGCCCAGCTTTGCGCGTACAAGCACGGACCGTGCCGCCGCATCCACCGCCCCGCAGGACACGCCCGGTGCCACTGCGGCCACCGCGGCCACCTGCGCTTCCAGCACCGCGCCGTACACCGCGCGGGCTTGAGGACTGCCCCTGCCGATATGCACGGTGCGCGTCATGTCGGAGCAGTACCCCTCCACCACCACGCCAAAATCAAAGGTCACAAAGCCGCGCCGGGGCAGCGCCTCACGAGTCGCCCGGCCGTGTGGCAAGGCACTACGCCTCCCGCTCGCTACGATGGTCTCGAAGCTCATCGCTTCGGCTCCCCCTTGCCGCGCCCGATGCTCCAGTTCCAGCGCCAGATCCATCTCTGTCGCACCTGCGAAGATGTGTTCCTGAATCTCGCCAAACAGGGTACAGCCCAGATCGGCGGCCCGGCGCAGGATGGCGATCTCCTCCGGAGCCTTGATCTCGCGTAAGCGAGCGATCAGACCTTCGGTCGCGAGGAAAAAGCTGCGGCGTCCGGCACCCACCTCTTTCGGCAATTCCTTGCGCATCGCGTCCAGTCCGGCAACCGTCGTGTGCCGTGCGTCGAAGGCGCATTTCGTGGCACCCCGCGCAGCCAGCCACTCAAGCGCCAGCACTGGAGCCGACCGCTTGCCGACCACCACGCGCAGATCGGGCGCTTCGGCCCTGGCCTGTGCCGTGTAACGGCCATCCGTGAACAGCACCGCCCGGGTGCCCAGCATCGCCAACGCACCGTTGGATCCGGTGAAGCCGCTCAGCCAGCGAACATCCGGTCCATGGGTCACCAGCAAAGCTTCCGCGCCTGCCTCCCCGGCCGCCTGTACTGCCTTGCGTCTCCTTTGTCTTGCGAGCATCCCACGATTCTACTTCCCACTCCCGCCTCCCGAACAGAAAGCGTACCCGCTGTGTGCCGAAAGCGTCATGCGGCTCAACGAACGTGGCGAACGGTTCCCGGTATCATCAAGTGCATGCCAGTGGCGCAAATCGCGGAGGGGGAGGCCCTGCTGGCAGACCCTACCCGCCGCTCATTTTTGATTGGCGGCGGGGTCGCCGCGCTTGGCCTCGGGATCTACTCGTGTACCTATGCGCGTCATGAACTGGAGGTAACGCACCGCACCTTTGCCATCACGAATTTACCCGACGCCTTTGCCGGCATGCGCCTGGCGCAGATCTCCGATCTTCATCTGGAGGAGTACACCGAACCCTCCTATCTCCGCCGTGTCGTGGAGCAGGTCAACGCGCTCGACCCCGAGATGGTGCTGCTGACCGGCGATTTCGTCAGCCGCGGCCCCGGCCCGCACAGCGTCGCCATGAAAGCCGCCGGTTTAGCCGCCGAGATCCTGACCGAGCTGAAGGCTCCACAAAGGGTCGCAATCCTGGGCAATCATGATGTCGGCGTCAATGCCGACTGGGTCGTCCGTGAACTCGAAGCCCATGGGACCCCGGTGCTGGTAGACAGCTTTTTGCCGCTTGAACGCCACCGCGAACGGCTCTACATCTGCGGTTCGGATGACGCCGGCACCCGTGTACCCGACCCGTTTCTCGCCATCCCCGCCGACCCGCGGGCACCCGTAATCTATCTCGTCCATGAACCGGATTATCTGGACATCTTCAAGCACCACCCACGCTTCCCGCTGGTAGACCTGATGCTCTCCGGGCACTCCCACGGTGGGCAGATTCGCCTCCCGCTGATCGGTCCGCTGGTGCTGCCGCCTATGGGCAAGATCTACCCATCGGGCCTCTATCGCCAAGGCAAACTGCAACTCTATGTCAATCGAGGGATCGGCACCGTCGGCCTGCCGTTCCGGCTCAACTGCCCGTCTGAGATCACGCACATCACCTTGCAGCGGGCATAACGTCGCTCAAATCCGGCTCTGTGTGGGTATACGTTTTGACAGCATCTCTGCTCGATACCATGATAAGCAGCAGGAGTTGCTGATGAGACAGACCGAAAAAGCCAAAATATTCATTTACGGCAGAAGCCAGGCCGTGTGTATCCCGGCAGAGTTTCGCTTTTCAACGTCCGAGGTATGCATCCGGCGCGACCCGAAGAATGGTGATTTAATTCTCTCCCCAGGGCCGGGGAGCCTTGCCGACATCTTTTCTGCGCTTGATGAGCTGGGGGTTCCCGAAGACTTTCTGGCACCATCGGATCGTGAGCAGTCCTTCCCACAAACGCGGTTTGAGCTTTGACATTGCTATACATGCTGGACACAAATACTGTCAGCTACATAGCCCGAGGCCGATCCACTGCGGCCCGTGCCCGCCTGCTTGCGTTAAGTGACGATGACACCGCCTGCATTTCCGCCATCACAGAAGCTGAGGTCCGGTATGGGTTAGCTAAGCGGCCGGAGGCCACTGCATTGAGGGTGCTGATGGATGGCTTTCTCGACAGCATACGCATCCTGCCTTGGGGTCGCAGTGAGGCTCAGGCATACGGCATCCTGCGAGCGAAACTTGGAGCATCCGGTAGGCTGCTCGGCAATATGGATCTAATGATTGCCGCCCATGCCATCGCAGCCGATGCCGTTCTCGTCACCAACGACCGGGGCTTGACCCAAGTCGATGATCTTCCTGCTTCAGTGAACTGGGCCACAGACATTTAGGTGTGGCACAACACGGGTAAGCTACCGCGCCTTGCGCACCGGCTTGCGCTGCCCCGCTTCCACAACCGCCGGCTCCACGATCGCCCGTATCCCGCTCTTCTCATCCATCCAGCCATCCAGCAGGGTCTTCCGGAATCGCCAGCGGTTCCCCAGCTTGAACGCCGGCACAAAGCCCTCAGACGCATAGCGGTACAACGTGTCCCCGCTGATTCCCAGATAGTCGGCGGCTTGCCGGATGTCCATGACCTCGCGCACTGCACTCTGATTGCCTGCTGCTTCAGCCATACATCCTCCCCTTCCGGCTTCTTCCTTGATCTCTCCGGTGTCCCTCCGTTTCTACCCCGATCCGGGACGGGGAACAAGCGGAATCGTACCTGTACTGCAAAGAGTTACCGTGGAGTCTGGAGAGAAAAACCAACCGCTACACCCTGTTATGTCCCTGCGCCGTGCGCGGAAGGGGCAGATTCGCGCGATTTTCCCACCATTTCGAAAGGGCAGGCTCCCCTGCCCTCACGTCGGTTGGACAGCCCGGCTCGGGTGCAAACAGGTTCCAGCCCTCCCCCTGCGCGATGGCTCCGAGCTCCTCGATCGGCTGCCGCCAGCCATGGAGCGCCAGGTTGAACAGCCCCCAGTGGATCGGCATCAAGGCACCGGCCTTTGCCGGACCGCCCATCTGCCGGTAGGCCTCTGCGGCTCCCTCCGGGCCCAGGTGGATGCTCGCCCACAACGGATGAAATGCACCGATCTCCAGCAGGGTCAGATCGAACCGGTCATACCGCGCCGCGATCTCTGCGAAACCAGGCCACATGCCGGAGTCCGCCCCATAGAACACCCGATGCTTTGGCCCTTCGATAACAAAAGAACTCCACAGAGACTTCATGCGATCCCACAGTGCTCTTCCGGAGAAGTGCCGCGCGGGCCAGGCAGTCACCTTGACTGCTTGACCCAGCTCCGCACCCGCGATCTCAACGCTTTGCGTCCAATCAAGTTCTGCGATGTGCTCACCGCGAACCCCGAACCGGCGCAACAGCCGGCCAACACCCGCCGAGGTCATCCAGCGCGCCCGCGCTGCCACGTTTAGCCGGCTGAGGCGGCGGACTGTTTCCGCGCCGAGGTGGTCATAGTGATCGTGCGAGAGCAGCACGGCGTCTAGGGCGGGCAGGTCCTCCAGCGGCAGCGTGGGCGGAAAGAACCGCTTGGGTCCCATAAACCGCAAAGGACTCGCCCGCTGATCCCACACCGGATCAACCAGGATGCGGATGCCATCAATCTCCAACAAAAGTGAGGAGTGCCCGAACCAGGTTACCCGCAAACCGCTCGCCAGCGGCACACGGTAGGCTGCGGGATCGGTGACAAACGGACCGAGCGCCTGCTTCGGCTCCGTCTCCGCGCGGTTACTCCAATACAGCGGTAAAACTTTGAACATCACGTTCAAGCTACCTAATTCGGTGGGGATGGGATTCCGGTACCGGCTCCCGTCCCTTTCAGCACGCTTCAACAACGACATATGCGGTTCTGATGCATCAGCTTGCAAGTTGAAGCCAAGAAACCTGCTCCAACTGCGGTCCGCCCTGCCTCCGAGCGATTGCTAAAGCAAATGAAAAGCCCCGCTTGCGCGGGGCTTTGGGCAAACACATACGGGCTACTTGGTAAAGATTTGTGTTCCGGGGTTCTTGCCTTCGTCGGCATGGATGCGATTCTGGGCTCGTTTGGCACTATCCATCGCTTCGTGATCTACATGCTCGAGCGGCGTTTTCGTCACATCGGTCGCACTTCCGCCGGTTGACTCCACGGCTTCGTGCGAAGGTCTTGCTCCGGTCTTGGTTGAATCGAGTCCTTGGGACATCCTTCACCTCACACAATCTGTGACGGAGGTGGAACCGAACAGGTTGCCCGCCCCCAGGCCGAGACGGCCAACTGCTAGGCGGAGACGGCCAACCGCTGGGCGGGGGCGGCAACCGCTACACTGGGGCGATGTCCGCAGCCAGCCTCCGAGAAAAACTTGTCGCCTGGTATCCACGCGCCATGCTCGGCGTTGCCTGCCTCTGGTTCGCCCAGCTTTACTGCACCGCCCGGGTTCCGTACATCGACCTCCATCGCTACGCCCTGGGGCAGGAACGCATGCCCTTCCAGGGCCGTGATCTGATGCGCTGGCCGATGCTGGCCGCCAGCCACTCCGCGGCTTTACAGCACCTCACGGCCGGCCGTGCCCTGCTCCGCTCGCCGGAGTTTTTGGTCATGGAGTTCACCACGGCTATTGCACTCCTGCTCGCCGGCTGGGCTGCGGTCAAGCTTTATCGGCTGGCCGCTCCGGACGCGCCCCTACCCGAGCTCCCCTTTGCGCTGCTGATTGTTATTTGCCTTTTCGATTTCGTTCTAACCGTGCCGTTCAGCTTCCCATACGACCTACCGGCCACCGCCTTCCTGGGTTGGGGTGTGTACTTTGCGGTGCAACGGCGTTTCTGGGCTTTGCTGCCGGTTTTTCTCGCCGGCACGTGGAATCGCGAGACCACCCTGTGCCTGATCGGGGTGCTGCTTCTCGTGGCCTGGTCGCGGCACGGTGCCTGGCGCAAGCTGCAGCCGCAAGACATGGCTCAGGCCGCCACCCTGATGATTTGCTGGTTGGCAATTACCCGAATGCAGAAGCATGCCTACGCCGCGAACCCCAGCGAGGCCGGTCCGCGCATCTCGGGCAACCTGCACTACCTTGCCAATCCGTTGCTGTGGCCCAACATCCTCAGCGCCTCGGCGTTTCTGCTGCCCTATGTTTATCTCAACCGCCGCCGGATCCTGTTCACACCCTTGCGCGCGAGCCTGCTGCTGCTGCCGTTCTGGATCGTCCTGCTGCTGTCCGTCGGCCAGATCCTGGAACTACGCATCTACGGCGACATCTCCGTACTCGTCGCCGTAGCCTCTGCACTGATCGTCGTGACTCAGATTCAAAGCCAACCGGTATCTACATAACCCACACATCTTCACCTCAAACCCGGAGGTGAGGCCGACTACACTGGCCTATCGACCGGAGGCGAGGCTGTAGTGGAAAGGCCTTTATATTTCATCCTTTTAGGCCAAGAAGATCGTCCTGGCACCTGAAATATGAAGATTTCCTCTACTACGCAAGCCAGAAAGCCGTCTGGCTTCGGTCGAGATGACACTACCTTGAAGCGATCCGGCCTCTATCTAAATACACCTTAGGGGACAGGCTCAATTCGCACCTCACGCTCGCCTACTTCCCCGCTAGAATCTCCATTTGCTCGATGCGCAATTCATTGGAAAACAACTCCGGTGCCTTCGCCATCAAGGCCTTTGCGATCTCTCCATTCAAATGCGCGTCGCGTCCTGCCTCGTCATCGAACGTGTCGAACACGCCGTAGACACCCGGACCCATCTTGACGCCATACCAGGTCACCGTCCCGGGCTCATCGTTCGACATCTGCGCTCCCTGCGCCAGAAAGCCTTCAATCTCTTCTTCCTTGCCCGGCTTTGCCTTCAACATCACCCAGATTGCTTGCTTGGCCATCGGTCCTTCACCTCAGTTCACTTTGATGCACACCCCCACTCCTGCACGCGGGCGATTCGGATCGCCCGGGAACACTCTTTGCGGGGGAGCACCGGTTAACGATAGCCTGAGCACGCCGCCATGACCGTCTCTCGCACCGTCGCCTACGTTGTTCGTCCTACGCTCGCCGCCCTCTGCCTGACGCTGGCCGGCGTTGCCTTCGCGCAAATACCCGCGCAAACACCGATACCCGCACCCTTGCCCGACGCTCCCGGAGCTGCCCTCGCGCCCCCAGCCGCGCCTAGCGGCCCCACGGTGCTCTTTGAAACCAGCATGGGCCGCCTGACCTGCCAGCTCTTCGATAAGGAGGCCCCCGAGACCGTAGCCAACTTCATCGGCCTGGCCACCGGCGCCAAACCCTGGACCGACCCCGCCACCCAGCGGCGGATCACCGGCAAACCGTTCTACGACGGCACGCAGTTCCACCGCGTCATTCCCAGCTTCATGATCCAGGGCGGGGACCCCCTCGGGAACGGTACCGGCGATGCCGGCTTCTACATCCCCGATGAGTTCTCCCCGGCGCTGCGCTTCGATGTGCCCGGACGGCTGGCCATGGCGAACTCCGGTCCCGGCACGGGCAGCTCGCAGTTCTTCATCACGGAGGTTCCCACACCGCAGCTCAACGGCCGCCACACCATCTTCGGCCAGTGCGACCCACATTCCGTGCTCCTGGCCGGCAGCATCGCCCGGGTTGAACGCGATGCGGTGGATAAGCCCGTTACACCTGTCGTGCTCAAGAAGGTCACGGTCCTGCCCGCAGGAGAGCCCGTACCGGCCGATCCAGTCAATCCGGCACCTGCAGCCCCGTCAGGCCCGGCTCCCGCCACGCGTGCCGTACCGCCAGCGCCACCGCCCGCACCTCGCCCGCAGTAGCCCGGTCTTAGAACGAGCATCCAACACTATCGAGGTGCCTGGAGCAAAGAAAGCTCAGCCGCCGCATCACGAGCAGATTCAAGCCAATTCAGCAAGGAGAAGCAATGCCAACTACCGCAATCTTTAAGACCTCCGAAGGTACCTTCAAAGCGAAGCTGTTCGACACCGAAGCGCCAGACACGGTCGCTAACTTCGTCGGGCTCGCCGAAGGCACCAAGGAGTGGAATTCCCGCTCCAAAAAGGGCCCCAAGCTCTACGACGGCACCATCTTCCACCGTGTGATCCCCAACTTCATGGTCCAGGCCGGCGACCCCGAAGGCACCGGCATGGGCGGCCCCGGCTACAAATTCGCCGACGAGACCAAGGGCAGCCCGCATACCTTCAAGCAGCCCGGTAAGCTCGCCATGGCCAACGCCGGCCCCAACACCAACGGCTCCCAGTTCTTCGTCACCGTCACCGACACCAGCTGGCTCACCGGCAAGCACACCATCTTCGGCGAAATTACCGAGGGCTACGACATCATCGAGAAAATCAGCAAGCTACCCACCGGCGCAATGGACAAGCCTCGCAAAGATGTTGTGCTCGAGAGCGTCACCATCGAACGCAGCTGAACGTCCCTAATAGAAACAGGTTGACCACTAAACATCTGTCTTCGTTAAACCTTTTTTTATCCTGTGTAGCTATTTGTCATCCTGAGCGCAGCGAAGGACCTGCTTTCTTTTAAATTGCCGCACTTTAGAGAAAAGCAGGTCCACACCGCGTTCAGAATGCCAACGCCGTATAGCAGAAGTTTTACGTAAGGGCTGGCACCGCTGTGCGCCGCCGTCCCTTGAACCACTCATGCAGTGGCCGCTCCACAACCCGGTAGGTAAGCTCACCCGCCGCTGTCGAAAGCAGCACGGCCACAATCAAGGCTGTGCCGACCTCGCCCATCCAAGGCCGAGGAATGCGGCTGATCAACAACCCCACCACCGGCAGCGCAAAGGTGTGCACCAGATAGATCGAGTACGACGCATCCCCCAACTCCAGCAGCCACCGCGGGCTTCGCTCGCCCCAGCGGCTCTCCAGCCGGATCGCACCCGCCACCACCGCCAGCGCCGGTAGACCCCAAAGTACCCCACGCCAGACAGAAAAGTTCGGCCCTCGCCAAAGAAACAGCAGCGGCAAACCGCATAACACCCCCGCCAGCCCCAACAGAAAAGGTAGTCGTCGCAGATACGGCAGTGCCATCCCAATCAGCACGCCGAAAAGAAATTCAAGCGGCAGCGTGTTCTGGTAAAACTCCAACGGCACCGGCCCAGCCGGACCGTACATGACGCGCCATGCTGCTAACCCAAGGATGGTTGGCGCGACAACCCAAACCGGCTTAAGCCGCAATGCCAAAGCGCCTGCAAACAGCGCATAGAACGCCATTTCATAGTTCAGCGTCCAGCCCACCACCACCACCGGCTCCATCGCCTGCTGCGGGTTGAAGCTTGGGATAAAAAAATAAGACGCAAGTACATGACGGAAGCCGCCCATGGCATTGAAGCCCAGCGCCGGAATCAGTAGCAGCACGGCTACCTTAACCGTCGTCACCAGCCAGTACATCGGCACCACGCGCTCCAGACGGCGCGCCAGAAATGTTCGCGCTGCATGCGGTGCGGTCCGCAGCGGCACCGATGAGATCGTCATCACAAAGCCGCTGATCACAAAGAACAGATCGACGCCGCTTCCCCCATTGATCCACGTGCCGATCGCCAGATGGTTGCGCTGCTCCAGCATGATGGTCGCGTGATGCGCCACGACCATCAGGGCCGCCAAGGCACGCAGTATCTGGATTAGGCGAAAGGTGGGCCGGCTCGCGGTGGGACCTTCCTGCCCGTGCTGCCCCCCGCTGCCCTCGCCCATGCAGGTTAGTTTATAAGGTCGAAGGTATGGGAACTCCTGAGCCTAGAACTGGTCTCGGCCCCCAACCGCGTGGGGCGCAAGACCCAGGTACGCGGCCAGCGCGCCGCGTGACTTGAAGACAAAGAACAGCCGGTTGTCCGCATCCGACTCGGCCATCAGAGCACGGTGCTGCGCATAGAAGGCACTGCTGCGGTCCACGCTAATCTCCGCGATGTACGTGTTGTTGGCCTCGCCTCCGGTCGTGTTCCGGATCACACTCACATCGCGGGCCGACTGAATGGCTTCACCCGGAACGAAAAATTTGAGGTAACCATCTTCCAGATACGGAAGCCGGGAAGCCTTCAGATTCGTGGGGCGGTTGAGCGAAACATAGCCGATCCCCGTGTCGAAGACGATCAGCGTGCCCGCCGTGCCAAGGATCGGCTTAAAGCTGTTCACCAGTTTGCTGGATGGGTTATGCCGCTCCAGAAAGGCGGCGTCGAAGCGGTTCAACTCGCGTTTCGCGGCGGACCCGGACGGAGAAGCGCTCGCAGGGAGGGGCGGAGCGACACCCACAGCGGTCCCCGCATTCCCTTGCACGTCCGCCTGCTCACGCCCCGCACGCACATTGTCCAGGTACTCCGCATAGTCCTGGGCTAGACGAAATGCCGGCGCAACCGGCTCCGAAGGCACCAAAACAAACGGCAGGAAGTAGTGAAAGGTGTTCGTGAACTCAGACCGCTCGTAGCCTTGGTACGCCTTTTGCAACGGACCTGGCCGAACCTCCACGCTAAAGAATGTTTCGCGGGCACCCGCCGCGGCTGCTCCGGCCATGTCTGCCAGCCCTAGGTGAATCGATACGTCCGGATTGTCGTACTGCAGATGATCGGGAAAAAAGGTGAGCAAACCATCTTTGTTTTGCAGCGCAACATGCAACGTCTTGCCGAACGAGGGGTGCGCGGCATCACTCGCCGCTGCCCCTACCGAAGCCTGCTCGCGCTCGGCACGGTGCGCGCGCACAAAAGCCTGAAACTGTCTTGCATTTGCCACGGCAGGGTCCATCGGCTCGCGGGGTTGCAGCCCAAGGGTGACCAACCGTTCTTCCTGCCCAATGCTATTGAAGCGTGTGCGCACTAAGGTGGGATAGGCACGCGGAAATTTCGATTGCTGATCCAGCACCAGGGTGAGATACGCCTCGCGTGTACCGGAGAACTCAACCGCGGTGATGTCATCCACAGGCAGGCTAAACACAAAATCGGGCGAGTCGAAACCGACCCCCGCCGAGGCGAGCTTCAGCGTTCCGGAGCCACCCGCATTGCCGTTGCCGACCGTGGCTTGCATGGTTCTTCCCGCAAACCCTGCCTGCGCGACGCACGGGCGAAGCGCAAAGCCAAACACGAAAGCCGAAACGGCACAAACCAAAATACGAAAAGCTCTACGAAGCTGCATGCGAAGGCCCTTTGACGAACGTTTCGGCAGAGTATCGCACAAAGGGTAGCCTGCCTTCGAGCAGCACACGGCAAGTTAGCTCCTTAAAGCCCCAACCCACCGTCCACAGCCAATAACTGCCCGGTAATAAACGCCGGTGCCGTCGCGAAAAACAAGACCGCCGCCGCCACATCCGCGGGTCGGCCGTTGCGCTTCATCGGCGTCTTCTCCGCAAAGTGCTCGTACCCTGCGGCGTTCTCACCTCCACTCTGACTCCCGGTCACGATCATCCCCGGAGCCACGCAGTTCACGCTCACCTCCGGTGCCCACGCCTTGGCCATCGTTTGCGACAGCATATGCAGCGCCGCCTTCGACGTGCAGTAGTGCCCATGCGTCGCCCAGGGATGAATCCCGCCCAGCGAGCCAATGTTGATAATCCGCCCACGAAGCGCCTTCAGGTGCGGATACGCGGCTTTCGCCATCAGGAACGGCCCCCGCGTGTTGGTCTCGAACATGGCATCCCACCGCTCGGCGGAGATCGCCTCCAGAGCCGCCGTCTCGAACGCACCCGCGTTATTGACCAGCAGATCCAGCCCGCCGAGAGCCCCGGATGCCTCACCGATCGCTTCCCCGACGCTCGTCTCGCTGCGTACATCGCAGCGGATCGCTGGGCCCTCGCTTCCCAGTGCCCGCAGCTCGGCGACTGTGCTCTCCGCCTCCTCGGCGGAGTTCCGGTACGTGATCGCCACCTGTGCCCCCGCGCGAGCCAAAGCCAGGGCCAGTTCCCGCCCAATACGCTTCGCCGCACCCGTTACCAGTACCCGCCTGCCCAAAAGCGACTCTGCCGTGAAATCGCCTGCAATCATTGCGGCGATCCCGGCGTCTTGGGCGCTATTCCCGTTCCAGGAGCCGTTGCCGGGCTATCAGTCGGCGGTGTGGTCTGTAACGGCCCTGTGGGCGAGGCTGGTGGGGGAAGTGCCGCCGTCGGTGCGGCCGGCTTGGCTGCGTGATGCTCCTGGACCCCGGGCTGCACCTGTGACGGCTCATCATGGCCGTCCCCGTACACGGATACCTGCGCCCGCGGACGCTCGAGCTTTACCAGCAGCTGCTTGCCGTCTTTGGCCAAATCGAAATCGGTCGCATACGAGGCGTACCCAGGCGCGATTACCTGCACCGTCACATGGCTGCCGACCTCGAGCAGATCAATAGTTGCGTGGCCGTCGCCATCGGTCTTCATCTCCAGATTGCCATCCGACTGATCCTCACGGACAGCCCGAAAAATCACTGAAGTGCTCGCCATTGGCTTGCCGTTGGCTGCCTTCTCTACCGTTACCATCACCGGTGCCGTTGGCGGAGGTGGCTTATATCCACGCCCGTGCTGCTCACGTTGCGCACGGGCAGTGACTGAAAACGTAAGTGCCAGAACGGCTGAAATGACCCAAGCGTAAAAGGGATGACGCATCACGGCATTTTACCGGAGCCGGAAGACCACCGGCGTATTCCGCCCTAAACATGCTGGACTGAAGGAAGCTGAGTGCAGTTCACTAACATTTCGCTCCGCGCCGTTGACTTCCACACCAGTCAGAGGCTACATTAGCAATCGGCAGTGGAGAGTGCCAATCGGCGTGGCCAAGCCTTATACCCGCGCTACCAGCCCGCTCCACAGCACCACCAAGAAGCACAAACTCACAGTTCAAAATTCACAGTTCAACAGGAGACACGATCTATGGCATCCAGCAAGTTCACGCCGTTGCACGACCGCATTCTCGTCCAGCGCCTCGAAGAGTCGGAGACGATGCGCGGCAGCATAATTATTCCCGACAGCGCCAAGGAAAAGCCCTCACAGGGTAAGGTGATTTCCGTCGGCAAGGGCAAGTCGAACGATGAGGGTAAGGTATTCCCGCTCGACGTCAAGGCCGGCGACACGGTTCTATTCGGCAAGTACTCGGGCACTGAAATCAAGCTCGACGGCGACGACTTCCTGATCATGCGTGAGGATGAAGTCCTCGGCGTGTTGGCGCAGTAAGTAGCAAACAGCCAACAGGAACAATTCAACAGCTTCCTGGATCCGCTTTTACTAACAACTAAGCATTAATAACTTCGAACGCAGCTTCCGGCTGCGAGGAGAACAAAAACAATGGCAAAGCAAATTTTGCACGGAGAGGATTCGCGCCAAGCGATCCTGCGCGGCGTCAACACGCTCGCGAATGCAGTCAAGGTGACCCTCGGCCCCAAGGGCCGCAACGTCGTCATCGAAAAGAAGTTCGGCTCGCCCACCATCACCAAGGACGGCGTCACCGTCGCTAAGGAAATCGAGCTTCCCGAGGGCCTCGAGAACATGGGTGCCCAGATGGTGAAGGAAGTCGCGTCTAAGACCTCCGACGTCGCCGGCGACGGCACCACCACTGCGACCGTTCTGGCCCAGGCCATCTTCCGCGAGGGCGTGAAGACCGTGGCCGCCGGCGCGAACCCGATGGCGCTCAAGCGCGGCATCGATAAGGCCGTTGAGGCCATTATCGGCAAGCGCGATGAGCATGGCGTCGTTCAGGGCGGCGCACTCAGCGAGTTCTCCAAGCCCGTCACCGGCGACATGATCGCGCAGGTCGGCACCATCTCCGCCAACGCGGACGAGCAGATCGGCACCATCATCGCCGCGGCGATGAAGAAGGTCGGCAAGGATGGCGTCATCACTGTCGAAGAGTCGCGCACGATGGAGACGCAGCTCGACGTGGTCGAGGGCATGCAGTTCGATCGCGGCTATCTCTCGCCCTACTTCGTTACCGATGCCGAGCGCATGGAGGCCGCGCTTGAGAACCCCTACATCCTCATCTACGAGAAGAAGATCTCGACGATGAAGGATCTGTTGCCCCTGCTCGAGCAGATCGCCCGCACCGCCAAGCCCCTCGTCATCATCGCCGAGGATGTGGACGGTGAGGCGCTCGCCACCCTTGTGGTCAACAAGCTGCGCGGCACGCTCAATGTCGCGGCCGTCAAGGCTCCCGGCTTCGGCGATCGTCGCAAGGCCATGCTCGAGGACATCGCTGTCCTCACCGGCGGCAAGGCCATCACCGAAGACCTCGGAATCAAGTTGGAAGGCGTCAAGATCGAGGATCTCGGCACCGCCAAGCGCGTCACCATCGACAAGGACAATACGACGATCATCGATGGCGGCGGGGAAGATGCCAAGATCGAAGGCCGCGTGAAGGAGATTCGCGCCCAGGTCGAGAAAACCACCTCCGACTACGACCGTGAGAAGCTCCAGGAGCGCCTCGCTAAGCTCGTCGGTGGCGTCGCCGTCATCAAGGTCGGTGCGGCTACCGAAACCGAGATGAAGGAGAAGAAGGCCCGTGTCGAAGACGCGATGCATGCCACACGTGCAGCCGTTGAAGAAGGCATTGTCCCGGGCGGCGGCGTCGCGCTGATCCGTGCGGCGAAGGCCGTCGACGCGCTCGTCCAGACGCTCCAAGGCGATGAAAAGATCGGTGCGCAGATCATCCGCCGCGCCGTCGAAGAGCCGCTGCGCATGATCGTCCACAACGCGGGCGAAGAGGGTGCGGTGGTCATCAACAAGATCCAGGAGTCGACCGACACCAACTACGGCTACAACGCCGGAACGGGCAAGTACGAGGACTTGGTCGCTGCCGGTGTTATCGATCCGACGAAGGTGACCCGCACTGCCCTGCAGAATGCGGCCTCCATCGCCGGCCTGATGCTCACCACTGAAGCCATGATCTCCGAGATCCCGGAGAAGAAGGAAGCCGGCGGTCACGCACACAGTGGTGGCGGCGGTATGGACGGCATGTACTAAAAAGCAGCAAACAGCAAACAGCAATCAGCAAAGCCCCGGAGCAATCCGGGGCTTCACTGTTTGGCGGCTGTCGGTAACTCCGGTTTCGCTGCTGCCCAGAGGGGCAACGAATAGAACGTCAGTGCAAGCCAAACTCTATCGGCGATATACAGAAAAGCAATGCAGCATTCGAACCAGAACAAAGAATACGAAAAGTTCGGAGCTCATACGAAAGTTTCAGAGCGAGCCGGGCATTCATGTTCTGTTGGTCTAAAACATCGGTTGTCAGGCGAACACGATCCCGCTCTCTACCTCCCCGATTCGCCCGGAATGCTCCGCCCAACGATCGTTATTGCAAAGCCGGTATTGATTTCGGCCACTCATCTTTGCCTGATACATCGCGGCGTCAGCCGCTTTGAGCAGGGCCTGGACGCTACCGATCTTCGTGCTGAGAACGCTTATGCCAATACTGCAAGACAGGGAGGCAGTATCTGCTCCAATCTCTAACGGAGCAGATAGGCTCTGAAGAATTTTCTCGGCAAAGACACAAGCTTCGTCGGCTCCGCGAAGCCCGAGCAGGACAACTACAAACTCGTCCCCGCCTATCCGTGCCAAGGTGTCCGGCTCACTGACGATGTCGCTGACGCGTTCTGCGGTGATACGCAAAACGGCGTCGCCGGCATCATGGCCTAGTCTGTCATTGATCTGCTTGAAGCCGTCCAGGTCTAACATCAGCAGCGCCAGGCAACGCTCACTTTTATAGGTCTGCTCAACGGCGGCATTGAGACGCTGCTGCAGCAGTGCACGATTGGGCAGGCCCGTGAGAGGGTCATGGTAAGCGAGATGGCGGTATCGTCGCTCACTTTCCTGAAGCATGCCGGTCTGCTGCCGCACACGACGATGCAGGAACACTGCCCAGCCCAGAGCGCCGAGTGTGCTCACAAGCACTGCGCTCAAAGCCATGATGGCATGCAGCGGTGTCCACCAGGAGGGCCTCTTCAGGATCGTCAGGTCATCCGGCGAGCGCAGCAGAAGGCGAAAGCCCACATAACTCTCGTTTCCCTGTCTTTCATCCGCTTGTTGCACATTTGCTATCGCGGAGCAGATCCCGAGAACACGAACTTTGCTTCCTTTCTGCCAGCTCGAATTTTCCGAGAGAGCCGACCCTGGAGGCAGGACGGCGGAGAAAATCAGTCCACCTGAGGCAATAAGCACGGCAGGTTCACGGGGGTCGGAGTTCAACCCGGCAATCTCGCCCTCCAATTGAACCAACTCGCCTGCGTAGTTGCCTTGCAGCGCATCGGCACCTGAAATGGAAACGGACGCAGGAAATTGGAGAGCTTCAGAAGATCTCCTGAACACGGCATCGGTGAGCTTAGGGCTGGCCTCCTCGATGGCTCTAAACCCAACGACATCGACGGTGCTTCCGATGGGAAGTTGCGTTTTGTTCAAGGTGTCCACACAGAGGCCACCCGTCGCGTCCTGGATGCAGAGAAGCTGCCCCGGCCGTTGCAGGGTAACCACGCCCCGGAGGTGAGCCCGGTCCGCATTGGCCTTTCCAGTCCGAAACTCCGATAGTTGACGGACAGACCGCGTGGCTAAGCCGAATGGGTCGGAAGGCCCGTAAAGCAGTACCCTTACGTCCTGCAGGGAGGCAAGAAACAGGTGCACGCCGGCCAGCTGACGGCGCTGGTTGAATCGCGACGCTGCAACGGCGTGTACACGCACTCTGGCATCGATCAGCCTCATGTAATCGGCATTGGGGTCTCGTATCGTCGTTGCGCTGATCAGTCCGCTACTTGTGGCGATTCTCATGACCATGTTCTCGCCCTGCGGCACCACCGAATGCACCACGCCTTCTACCTGAACCCATTGCGAGTCGTAGGTTCCATCCATGAGTTGCGTGAGGCTCACAAGGGGAGCCTCGCGCGGCATATGGGACTCTCCAAGAACACGTACCTGCGGCAGGTCCACGATCGGAGCAAATCCCCCGGCATTACTCACGCCCGCAATCTCCACCACGGTCCCTTCATGCAGGGGCAGCACTGGACGTGCGGGGATCTTCACAAAGATGCCGCCCGACGCATCGTGAACAAAAAGCGTTCCTATATCCCGGTTGATGGTGGCGTCGTAAAAAGCCACCATCGCTCTAAGCTGCACTGGGTACGCGCGCTTTGCTTCGGTTGGGGAGAGAGAACGGATGGCGCGTGTGGTTCGTAAGGTCGTTGCGCTGGATGGGACACCCTCACTACCGCGAGACCGACTGTTTCTGGATCCAGAGATCTGGGAGTGCCCGCCTGTGGCACCTATAAGGACGAGCAGCAACAGCGCGAGACTCGCGCCATACCCTTGCCGACCTATCAAGTCCAAACCCATCGTGCTCTGCCTAAGCCAATGTATTTGCCTTGACTAAGCAGGAGAAATAGCACTTCCGGCGTTTAGAAGAGCATTCGTGTACAAATTTGTCACATTACGAGAGTAATAATCGCGTGCAACCGCGAGAGGAAAGATCAGTGACAACAAAGGCGCGACACATAACATGGCGCGCCCTTGTATAAAGAGCAACAGTTATTCGGCAACCTGCCCGATCAGCCCTGGATGCACCCCTTGCGGCGCATGAATCTTTACCCCGGCCTGCTCGCTTTTGAGCTTGATCGGCACAAGCGTGCTGTTTTTCTCATGAGTGGCATTTGCGTTGAATGATATAAGAAAGCTCTCGCCCAGCGACTTGCGAAACTCGTCGAAGTACGGCTTTAGCGAGGGTGGCGTAATGGTGCCCTGATAAAAGCTTTCGCCTCCTGTAGCCTCGGCCACCTGCTGCAGGTAGCTCTGGCCACTGAAGCTGCCGCGAGCGCCGCGGAAGCCGGAGTCGGCGTAATAGATCGAGTACACCGCCACACCGGCGCGCTGCGCATCGTCCTGCGCGGTCTGCACATAGGGGCTGTTCTGGTTCAGGATAGAGGTGCTGCCGTTATATGGGTCCACGCCGTTGGTGATCATCAGCACGGTACGCGCGGCGTTGCCCTGCCCCGGCCAGTGCTTCACAAACTCCGACAGACAGAAGTAGGGGCTGGCACTGATGCCCGGCGAGGAGAACGGAACGCGAATCTGGCTCGCGGCTGCATCGTGATTGGTGGTAAATCCACCCTGGCTCCGCACCGTGCCGTTCTGCATATAACCCACGAGCACCTGCGTGCCGGTAGGCAGGCTTTGGATGAACTGCTTTACGTCATTCAGTTGCACGCCGAAGTTCCCGCGCAGGCCATCGTCGATCAGCAAAGCAACTTGCGCGCCCTGCTTGCTGATGGGGGTCACGGAGGCAATCGCCGCATCGTGCCCGTTGACCTCAAGCTTCAGTGCGGCCGTGTTAAAAGGCGCATCGTTCTTGGATTGCACGCTGATCAGCGCCGTGGTGGGTATCGGGCCTTCGTTGGGCAGCTCCTGTGCGAAGGCCGGCAAAGTAAATGCCGCCACTCCGATGGCAGCGCAGATGAAACTGTTCCGGCGAACGTTCATATAAAACCTCACATTCAGTTAGATGAGGAAATGCAGGAAATGTCGCGCCCCGGCGAAATGGCTACCTGTTAGCGTCATTCTCTGCCATTGCCGCAAGGAATCTGCTGTTCTGCTGTCTCGTCCAAGCAGATTCCCTACTGTGAATATTTACTCGCCGCCCAACCGCAGTTTCACCCCGGCTCTTACGGTTAGCGGCAGGCCCGGATAACCGATCGGCCCGATGTGCTGGTCATTCAGCAGATTGTCGAGTTGCGTAAACAAAGACAGACTGCGCTTCACGGCATAGGTGCCGCCAAAATCGAGTTTGGCGTAACCGAAGTCGAGGTCGCGGTTCGGCAGCAGCAGCGTATTGCCGGCCGTCAAATCGAGCCCACCCAGAAATGTAGAATCGTCCGCCCGGCTGGCCAGCGCGCCCTTCAGGGTAAGGTTCAGCTTGTTGCGGCTGTACTCGACCGCAAAGAAGCCCGTATGCGGCGGTCGCCGGAACGGTCGCGCCCCAATCAGCGGCGATACCCCGCCGATGGCGATACCCGGCAACAGAGGATTCTCCGTCGGCGTGCCACTCTGCACCGCCGTGACATCGCTCGCAAACGATTGGCTCACCCGTGCATCGAGGTAGGTGTAGCCGCCGCGCACAAACAAGCTGCGCCGCGGTTGCCATGTAAGCTCGAGCTCCCCACCCTGCGCACGGTATGCCAGGGAGTTTAGTTCCGCCCCATAGAGCGACGGAATAGGACTTGTGGGTGGGAAGCCGAAGTAGCGCTCGAGGTCCGCTCCGGCTACACTCTCCAACTGGTGCGAAAACTGGTTGTGAAAGTAATCGATCGAGACTCGAAGCTTCTGCCCAACGATGCTCTGGTCGAGCCCGAGGTCCACCGAACGCGACCGCTGCGGCCCCAACTGCTGAATGCCGTAGAGCGCAATGTCCGTCATGTCGCCCTGCGCCGCCAGTTGCCGGTACAGGCTGTTGAACTCGGTCGCGAGCGAGGGCTCCTGCACACCTGTGGACAGGTTCGCGCGCAGCTTGGTGCCGCGAAACAGACCCGCGCCCGGCCGCACCGGCACATATGCCAGGCCTAGCCTAGGTTCCCCCGCGTAGCCGTAAAGATGGTTCTTCTGCACCGATCCGCCGAAGCTGTAAAAAACACGATTGAGCACATCCCCCTGCAACGCAAGGTTCCACTCATAGTTCGTCCGCTTTAGCTGCTGCAGCGTCCCGAACACCGGCTCGAAGAAGCTACCCCGTTCGTTGTTGTACCGGAAACCAAACAGTGCCGCGATGCGCTTCGGAAACGTGTAATCCGTTTGGTAGTACAACTCATCGCGATTGCTGTTCTGGTCGTTGTCCGTGAAGAAGAACTGCGCCTGACCCTGCGCCGTATAGCCGTTAGCGCCGCGAATCGTAACCGGATCGCCGACATACGATGGGTATGGCCCAAACTTCGGATCGTTGATGGTCACAAGCGTCCCAGGGTTGCCGAAATAGTTTGCCTGCTCCCGCTTGCGTGCGATGCCGTAGCGCACGACGTAATGCCAGTCGCTGTCGGTGCGGTAGTCCAGGCTCACATTGCCATAGGTTTCCTGATTGCCTTGCCTGCCATCCTGCGAAACGCCGTAAAAATCATGTGCGTTCGGAATGCCCTGTGCCGTCCTACTATCCGTAACCGTGGCCCGTATACCCGCACCCTTGAACAGGTCGTAACCAAAGTTGGCGACTGCCGTGGAGTTATGGAACCTGTCCAACAGCAGCGCATTGGAGGTATCGAACCGCGAGTAGCCGGCCAGGTAATCCAGCTTACGAAAGGTCCCGCTCGCGATGCCCTCGTTCCGCCACGTGTGCAGGTTGCCGGCATCGCCGGAATAGGTGAGCAGCGGCTTCAGCGTTCGTCCCCGCGGTGTTTCAATGCTTACTACACCCGATTGCGAATCGCTGCCGTACAGCGCGCTGTTGGGGTCGCGATAGATCTCGATGCTTTGAATCCCGGTGCTCGCCACCGTACCGTAATCGAAGCCGCCGCCCACATCCTCCGCCGGCACGCCATCGATCAGCACCTTGTTGCCGTCCGACGGCCCGCCACGGATAAATAACGAAGTCACGCCACCGGTCTGGCCCGTCTGCACGACGTCCGTACCCGGCGACTGCCGCAACTCGCTCACCACGCCGAGCCGCGTCGCAAGATCCTCCCCGGTGATGATCGAAACCGGTGCGGTCAGCTGCGGCAACGGCGTCGGCACACCCGTAGCCGTGACGCTCACCTGCTGCTGCACCGTCGTCGTCGACAGCACCACGGCCTCCGTGACCACCTCTGTAGCACCGCCATAGAAGTCCTGGCCGATACCCGGCAGGTAGCCGCCCGCCGAGCCCAGCAGCGTGAAGCGCCCGGTCTCACCCGAGCGTAGTTCATAGCTGCCGTCCGGTCCTGCATAGGCGACGCCGACCACTTTGCCGTTCTCGACCAGCTGGACCCGGCCACCCGGCACCGCCTTGCCCAGCGGATCGGTGACTCGGCCCCGAACCACCACGGCGTGTGCTGCCAGGCTGCAGGCAATGGCATACACCGCCAGAGCTCCAGCACGAGAGCTTAAGAAAAAGTGTCGTTTCGTGGCAGAACCACTCTGCGCAGAAAACTCTTCGCGTCGCACGCGGCGACGTTGACGTAAGGGCATGGCTGTTCTCCTCCGCTCTTCCATCCGAGAGCGTGGTTTTGTACGCAGCGGAACCGGTCTCCTGACTGGCACGATTTCAAAGCCGGTCGTCGTAGCTGGAGAGCTCTTCCCAATTGCAAACGAAAGCAATCAGTGAGTTCTCCGGACCGTCCTCACCTCGCTCGCAAAAAGCCTGACGAGGTGCGCGCTTCACAGTTGCGGGGCAGTGGCGGAATCTCACCGCGCTTCCCAAAAACTTTCCTTGCTGTTGACGGTATTCGACGTACGCAGGCGAAGACCTTCGGTTGCGCAAAATGGGGTGAGCCTCAAGCATAGCGCGCCCAGCCTCCCACCCGCCTTTTTTGCTGTTATTCCCCTGATCGCAGTCGAACAGAAGGAAACTCGCGCTTTTTGCTGTTGCTTCTCAGGCTGTCCACTCCCAAAGAGAACCTGCTTCTCCGCATTGCGGAGTAAAGTCGGTCCGGGCTCAAAGCGTTAGCAACACCTTGCCCGTTGTCCGTCGGCCTTCCAAATCCCGATGCGCCTGCTGCGCCTCTTCCAGCTTGTACCGGTGCCCGATACGCACCTCCAACTCACCGCGAGCGACCCACCCAAACAGCGCATCCGCCCGCTCTTCCAGCTCCGCCTGCGTCCCTACGTAATCCCGCAACGTCGGCCGCGTCACATATAAAGATCCACTGGTCGAAAGCCGGATGAGATCGAACGGCGGTACCGCTCCGCTGGAGGCACCGTAGAGCGCCAGCAGCCCGCGGGGCTGCAGACATCTCAGGGAATCCTCGAACGTCGTCTTGCCTACCGAGTCGTACACCACCGGCAATCCCCGACCGCCAGTCTCCTCCTTCACGGCCTCGACGAAGCTGGCCTGCGTGTAGAGGATGACGCGATCCGCCCCGGCTGATTGCGACAGCTCGGCCTTTGCTTCAGTCGAAACCGTGGTCAGCACTCGCGCCCCGAGCCGCCTGGCCACCTGCGTCAGCAGCAGTCCTGTTCCGCCCGCCCCGGCGTGCACCAGCACCGGGTCGCCGGGCTGGATGGCATAGGTGCTGTAGGCGAGATAGTGCGCCGTGAGCCCCTGTGTCATCACCGCCGCGGCTTGCTCGAAGCTGATGCCCGCGGGCAAGCGCAGCAGGTCGGCCGCCGGTGCCAGCGCGAACTCGGCATAGGTGCCCCGCGTACCGGTCCAGGCGACGCGGTCTCCGCAGGCAAAACCCTCAACACCCTCCCCAAGCGCCTCCACCGTGCCCGCCGCCTCCTGGCCGGGCACAAACGGTAGAGCCGCCGGATAGCGGCCCTCGCGCAGGTACGTATCGATGAAGTTGACGCCCGAGGCCTTGATCCTGACCAGCACCTGTCCGGCCCCGGGCCGCGGTACCTCTAGCTCTGCCAGCTCCAGAACCTCTGGGCCGCCAGTCTCGCCTATCTGTATCGCACGCATAGCCACAAAGCCAACTAACCCTGAGAACTGAAAGTTGAAAACTGAAAACTGAAAACTGAAAACTGAAACGATCTACCGAATTAAATGCTCTTCCGACGGCCGCATCCGCACCACGCGATCAATCGTGTACGGCGAACGCTGGCCCTGCGCAAAAAAGTGCCGCACCTGCAACTCACCCAGCAGCCCAATACCGATCATCTGGATCCCGGCCAGCAAAAGCACCGCCGCAATCACAAACCATGGCCCATGCTCCCCCGCTACGTCGTGTCGAGAGAAAATCTTATAAAACAGCAGCCAAAGCGCAATCCCCCCGCCGGAAAGCAGAGAAAATGCCCCAATCCCGCCGAAAAAGTGCAGCGGCCGCGTCATGTAGCGCAGCAGAAACCGGATCGTCAGCAGATCGAACAACACCCGAAACGTGCGGCTGATGCCATAGTGGCTTGCCCCCGACTCCCGTGCCGGATTGGAGATCGGCACCTCGCAGATTGTCGCCCCATACCAGCTCGCCAGCGCCGGGATAAACCGGTGCATATCCGCATAGAGCGGAATGTTCTGGATGACCTCACGCCGATATGCTTTGAAGGTCGTGCCAAAATCGTGAATCTCCACCCCGGAGACCTGCCGCAATAGCCAATTCGCCGTGCGTGAAGGCAGCTGCCGCAGCATGACGTTATCTGCCCGCTGGGCCCGCCATCCGCTTACCACGTCATAGCCCTCTTCGAGCTTTGCCATGAACAGCGGAATCTCGGTCGGATCATGCTGCAGGTCGCCATCCATCGCAATGATGTACTCGCCCGTAGCATGGTCAAAGCCAGCCGCTAAAGCCGAGGTTTGCCCGAAGTTCCGTCGCAGCTTGATCAGCAGCACCCGCGAATCCACCGCTGCGATCTCCTCCAGCAGCCGATACGTACGGTCGCGCGAGCCGTCATCGACGAACACGAGCTCAAAGCTGTCGTTCACCGTCTCCATGACATCCTTCACGCGGTCATACAGTCGCGTGACACTTTGTTCCTCGTTATGGAAGGGAACGACAATGGAATACTTCGGCACAGAGACATTCTAGCGCCGGTTCCCAACCCACCGCGACCCTTGAGGCTGCCGCCCACTGTGACCCTTGAGACCTCGCCAAGATCCCCGTTCTGGCACTGCTTTCATTTGTCATCTCCGAAGGGGATCTGCGGTTCATTTTGTCCCGTTCCGGGACGAAGCCAGAAGTAATCCCCGCAGGTCATTCGACCTCCGTGGAATACCCTCTGTCCCGACGGAGGCTTAGCTTTAGAGCTGGAATCTTAGAACTAGGGAATCTATGCTCGCAGCCACACCAGACAGCCTTCTTCTCCTCGGAGTGGGCCTGCTCAACATCTTCGTCGCCATTGTGCTCGCCGGCATCCGCGCGCGGTCAGAAAACCGCACTGCCCCCAGCCGTATACCGGACGACCTGGAAGCCATCGGGGGCTAGACTGTGCTCCTGCTTGCGCGTACTGGTGGCCCGGGGCAGAGTCCAACTGCCGACCTTCGCCTTAGGAGTGCGCCGCTCTATGCATCTGAGCTACCGGGCCACTTTGAGGTGTTTACGCCGGAGCGAGTCCTCGCTCACCGCGCAGCCCAGCGGGCCGAAGTGCCCAGCAGCGCAAGCGTAGTCTAGCACCCCCTCCTCCCCGCGCCAGGCTCTCCCGGCGTCCTTTACGTTTCTCTTCGCGTCCTTTGCGTTTCTCTTCGCGTCCTTTGCGTTCCGCTTTGCTGCGCCCGAGCCTCCGTCCAAAGAAGGTGCGGTCCTGCATCACAGTGGGCAAGGGACCCCATGAACACATTTTCTGAGCACGAACTACTCGGTGCCTTCCTTGCCGTCGCGGTCGTGCTGCTCGTAACGCGCGGCATGGCCGAACTCAGCCGCCGGCTTCGTCAGCCCGAGGTCCTCGGCGAGTTGCTGGGCGGCTTCCTCATCGGCCCATCCGTCTTCGGCGCGCTCTTCCCCGGCGGTTACGCCACCCTGTTCCTGAACACGAAGGTATCGCTCTCCCTTACGCTGCTGTCCTGGATCGGCGCGATTCTGCTGCTCATGATCGCCGGCATGGAGGCCGACCTCGCCATCCTCCGGCAGAAGGCCGCCCCCGGCCTGCTCGCCGCCGCCGGTGCCATCGGTGCCTCTGTCGGCATCGGCCTATTTATCGGTACACGTATCTTTCATCGCGAAGCCACGAGCGCCTTCTTTCTCGGCCTCGTGCTCTCCGTCACCGCCGTGGGTGTGGTGGCCAAGCTGCTTATCGAACGCGAGGCCCTGCGCCGCGATTACGCGCAGGTACTGCTCGCCGCGGGCATCGCCGGTGAGGTCTTGGTTTGGCCGCTTATCTCCATCGTCAGCTCGGTGCAGCACAAAGCCAGTCCCTTCGCCGCCGGACTGCGCTCCACCGGTCTGGCCATCCTGTTCTTCGCGTTCATGTTCACGCTCGGCCGCCGTTTCACGTACTGGTCGATGCGCCGCGTCGCCGATGTCACCGGCGTGCCCAACGGCGAGCTCTCCCTCGTTCTCGTCCTGCTGTGCGTCTCTGCGGCCACAACCACGCTGCTCGGTCTGCATCCGCTGCTCGGGGCGTTCGTATTCGGCGTCCTGCTTGGCAAAGCTCCGCGCGCCACCATCGCGCTCAAAGAACGCATCCAGGCCCTTACGATCGCGCTGTTCGCGCCCCTCTTCTTTGGCCTTGCCGGCATGCGCGTCAATCTCTTCCACCTGCGCGGCCTCGGCTCGCTCAAAGGCATTTTCATCCTGCTGGTCTTTGCCGGCCTAGCCAAAGCTCTGTTCGGCTTTCTGGGCGCGCTGCTCGGCAAGCTGCCTGTCTGGGAGGCCGCCATCGTCGGCGTCGGGCTCAACCTCAAAGGCGGCACCGACGTCGTCGTCGCCATCATCGGCACAGAGCTTCTGCTGCTCTCCTCGGACCTCTACACGATGTACGCCGTCGTCGCGATCCTCACGGTGGTGGTCACCCCGCCGATTATGGATTGGCTAGCCGCCAAGACGCCCCCGGGCGACGCGGAACTCAAACGCCTCAACCGCGAAGAGGCCCGCAAGCTCGCCTATCTGGCCGACCGCGAGCGCGTCCTGCTGCCGCTGGTGCCCGAGCTGCAACCGGCTCTCGCGGCCCACGTCATCGCCGCGATTGCGGCCGCCAAGCACGCCGAAAACGAGCTCTTCGACATCACCGAACTCTCCTTCGGCCAGGACCTCTCTATCACCCGCAATGCCACGGACGATACGGTCATCGAGGCCTCCAGCCTGCTGTCCCATACCGCCGACCACGAGCACGTTGGCCTCCAACGTATCAACTCAAACGACGACGAGATCTTCCCGGCCCTGCAGGGAGCCGCCGAAGGCCAGCACCTGATCGCCATCGGCACAACGCGCGTCTCCGGCGAGATCGCGGTGAGCTTCGGCCCTGCCCAGGACCGCATCCTGCGCGAAACCGCCACCGACATCCTCGTCACCGTCTTCCCGCACACAATCTTTCCACTCATCCGCCGCATCCTGGTGCCGGTCAACGGCCTCGAACACTCGCTGGCAGCCGCGGACATCGCGGCCTACATCGCCAAGGGCTCAAATGCCGAGGTCGTTCTGCTTTCCGTGATGTCGCCGCGCCTCGGCCCGCTCTTCTGGCGCGAGCGCAAGCACCGCGATCTGCTGCAGGCCGGCTACGCGATCACCCGCGAAGCGCAATCCCGTATCGCCCGCCTCGAGATCCGGCAATCCGAACAGGTCGTCCTGCACGCCAACGCCGCCGATGCCACCATTGCGGAGCTGCAGCGCCAGCCCTACGATCTGCTCGTGCTCGGCGGCGTCATGCGCTCCAGCCCCAACGGCATCGCCCTCGGCCGCACAATCGAGCATCTCCTGCAAGCCACGGAGATCCCCCGCGTCGTGCTGGTCTCCCGCAGCACAGAAGGTTCCAGCACCTAAGCGCACCTTTTTGGTTTGTCATTCCCGAAGGGAATCTGCGTTTGCCGTTGCCCTCCGGACGGAATATAGCTCAAACGCCCTGGTACACCAGCCCAAGAAACTTCTCTGTCGTTTCAGGCCCGCCGCCCCATTTGGCGTCATAGGCCGCGGTGGGCTTGGCCGCAATTACCTCCGGCAGCGTCTTGCCCTGCTTCTTCAACGCCGCCACACGGTCCCGCGCCGACACCAGCACATCGTGATACTCCGTGAACTGCGCCTTATCGCCGATCGGCCCATGACCGGGGATGATGATGGTTTTTGGTCCGACGTCAGCCAGTGTCCGCCCCGCGGCGCGGATCATGCCGTCGATGCTGCCCCCACTGGAGTAATCAATGAAGGGATAGAAGCCGTTGAACCACGTATCCCCGGCGTGCAACACATCCGCTTCCGTAAAGTAGATTGAGATGTCGCCATCGGTGTGCGCCGGCTCATAGGAACGCAGGGCGAGCGTCGCTCCGTTGAGGTGTAACGTCTTGCGGTCCGCAAACGTCTCCGTCGGAATCGCCCCCGCGGGCGCAGGCGGCAGCGTGAGATTCATGGCCGCCATGGTCTGCGTGGTCGAAAGCCGGGCTTTGCAGTTGTCCTGCGCTAGAATCGTTGCGCCGGCGGCATGCATCCACGCATTGCCATCCGTGTGGTCAAAGTGCCAATGGGTGTTGATCAAGTGCCTGAGCGGCTCTTCCGAGAGCGCCGTCAAGGCGGCGGTCAGCTGTGGCTGGGAACTCTCAAAACCCGAGTCCACCAGCAGCTTGCCATCCTTTCCCGGCAGCACCGCGATGTTGCCACCCGAGCCCATCAGCACGCTCACGTTCCCGCGCAGAGTCTTTGTTTCGATCTTGGCAGCCGCCGCCGCAGCCCGCATCTGCGCTACGAGGGGCGGTACCTCACCGGTCATGGCCTGAGCGAACAGCGCCCGCGGGCGAAGGGCAAGGCCGGAGGCTACAAGGGAGGAACTACGGAGGAAGGCACGACGCGACGAAAGCCGGCGGAGCATAGATTTATCAAATCCTTCTAGGACGGAATGCGAACATCATAGCCGTCCTTACGTGCCCAGCCGTTCAGGTAGCCCGAATTCGCCCAATTCTCGTTTTGTTCAGAGCAAAGTCGGGCTTGCTCCGGCATTGTGACGGGATAGGCGCGCGGACGATGATGAAACCTATGGCAATGCGTACGGAACTGCAAGGGGACGACCCGATCCAACTCTTCCGAAACTGGTTCAAAGAGGCGGAGAGTCACGAAGTCAACGATCCCAACGCGGCGGCCCTTGCCACCGCCAGCCCCGACGGCGCACCCAGCGTCCGCATGGTGCTGGTCAAAGACGTCGGGGAACGCGCCTTCAGCTTTTTCACCAACGCCGAGAGCCAGAAAGGCCAGGAGCTGGAGGGCAATCCCCGCGCGGCCCTGTGTTTTCACTGGAAGTCCCTTCGCCGCCAGGTGCGCGCCCAGGGTGCCATTCTCTCCATGCCCGGCGAGGCGGTAGACAGATACTTCCATAGCCGCTCCCGCAAGAGCCAGATCGGCGCTGCAGTCTCCGCGCAAAGCCGCCCGTTGCCCGACCGCTCCCTCCTTGAAGAACAGGTCGCCCGCTTTACCGCCGAGCACCCCGAAGGCGAGGTACCCCGCCCGGCTTTTTGGCGCGGCTACATGCTACGCGCGCAAAAAGTCGAGTTCTGGATGGACGGCCCCGACCGTCTGCACGATCGCGCTGTCTTCACCTACAACGAAGACAACACCTGGACCAAGACCCTGCTATATCCCTAATCAAAAGTCAGAGCGTCACCCCCAGCGCAAAATAGAAGCGTCATGCTGAGCGCCGCAAAGGACATTAGTATTCCTCCAACCAGCCGACAAAGTGTGCGCGTTACAAGTATTTACGAACCCACAATCCCCTCAACGCCCAGCCGCCAGCTTCCCACCCTCGGCACCACCGGCCAGCTTCGGCGTGCCCGCCGTCACATGCGTCAAGGCCTCAGCGCCACGTGCCAGCTCCAGCGCCGCACGAAACTGCTTTGCCTTCATCGCGACGCCCGCACTTTTGGTCATACGCTTGTAGATCGCCGACACCGCCCGTGAAGCCTCAGCCGCCTCGCCATGCTCCACTGCCCGCTCGCGGAGGCCGTCGAACTCTTCACGCACACTCTCCAGCAGCTTGTCGGACAGGGACTCATCGGCCGAGTTCGCCATCGCCAGCATGCCAAATCCAAGGTGCTCCGCCGCGCGTAGTAGATCCGCCGCGCTCTTATGATCGCTATCGCGCAGCGCCGCCTCGGCATGCTTTACCAACACCTGCATAGACTCACTTTCGCCGGGCCCAAGCCGCTCTACAAGCACATGCACACGGCCAAGATGCTCATAGGCCCGCCGCGTGTCCTTGCCGGCCTTGCCTGCTCCCTTGGCGCTCACCTTCTTTGCCGCCTTCTTCGCGACCTTCTTTGCAGCTTTTCTTTCAGCCATCACTTCTCTCTCTCTTTTGGGCGTGCCCACCACAAGGAATGTGAGAGAGGAGATGGCCTATGAGGTTGCACCGACGCCAACCCTACACACACGTCTACACTAAGCACGCCGTGTCGCTTCACTATGCGGATGCACGTTTCCCTCCCATGCCCACTCGCCTCATCGTGAACGCGGACGACTTCGGCCTCACCCGCGGCGTCAACCGGGCCATCCTCGAGCTGCACACCGCCGGCGTCCTCACCTCGGCAACCCTCATGGCCAACGGCGTGGCATTTGAGCACGCGGTCGCCGCCGCCAAAGCCCATCCCGCACTTGGGGTCGGCTGCCACGTCGTGCTCACCGACGGCACCCCTATCAGCCCGCCCGAGAGCATCCCCACGCTGCTCGGCAACGACCGCCGCAGCTTCCGCCCCTCCCTGAACACCTTTCTTCTCGCAGCCCTCCGCGGCCAGATCAACTCTGCGGAACTCCTGCGTGAGATCATCGCCCAGATCCAGACGCTTCAAGCAGCCGGCCTTCACGTCACGCACCTCGACACCCACAAGCACACCCACGTGCTGCCGCGAGTGGCTCGCGCACTGCTCCAGGCAGCTGAAATCACCGGCGTCCGCGCCGTGCGCACACCGTTTGAAGAGCCCTGGAGCTTGCGCCTCGGCCCAACCCGGCCCT
>CAXTUW010000021.1:0-73448 GCA_964247595.1 uncultured Acidobacteriaceae bacterium
GAGGCAGGGGGAGGCAGGGGGAGGCAGAGTGAGCCGTTCGAGCACCGGCCAACGCTTCCTTCCCGTTCACGGAGCTTGGTTGACAGAACGCCCCACCGGTCCGTACCTTTATGTCACCGCAGCGGGGCAAACCTGCCCTGCGCCGATGCAAGGCGTCGGCGGCGGTGCAATTTCAGGTGCTGCGACCGAATCAGATGCGTCTCTTCTCCATCCCGCCCTCTGCCTGTCCCTGTCCCTCTGCACGGGCCTGGGTGTGCGGATGAGCGCAGCGAGACGGTAAAGCAGCAGACGTCACGAAGCGACTCAAACCCCACCCAGGCGACACATGCCTGGGTGGGGTTTATGTTTTGGTTTCGCTGTTTCGATATCCTCCCTGCAACGCAACTACAACGCCCGAATCTAATCAGCGTATGGCCTACGGAGCCGGAGAGCTCCGAAATTGCATCAGGGCCTAACGGCCCTAAAAAGGAAACGACCAGATGTCACTTCGTATCAACGATCTTGCCCCGGATTTCACCGCGGAAACGACCCAGGGCACCATTCATTTTCACGATTGGATTGGCGACAGCTGGGCCGTGCTGTTCTCGCACCCCAAGGACTTCACGCCGGTGTGCACCACTGAGCTCGGTGCGATGGCGAGCCTCGAGTCGCAGTTCGCCGCTCGTGGAGCCAAGGTGATCGGCCTTTCACTCGATCCCGTCGAGAGCCATGCCAAGTGGTCCAAGGACATCGAGGACGTTGGCGGGTTTGCGGTGAACTACCCGATGATCGGCGATCCGGATCTCAAGATCGCCAAGCTCTACGACATGTTGCCCGCCGAAGCCGGCGATATCGAGGGCGGCCGCACCGCCGCACACAATGCCCCCGTGCGCACGGTGTTCATCGTCGGCCCGGACAAGCGCATCAAGCTGCATCTCGCCTACCCGATGACCACCGGCCGCAACTTCGACGAGGTCCTTCGGGTGCTCGATTCGATGCAGCTGACCGCCAAGCACAAGGTTGCCACCCCCGCGAATTGGAAGCAGGGCGACGATGTCATCATCACCGGCGCCGTCTCAAACGAGGAAGCCGACAAAATCTTTCCCGGCTACAAGACGGTGAAGCCGTACCTGCGTACGACGGCGCAGCCGCGGTAAAGCAGGGAGCAGCAAACAGGAAACAGCAACCAGTCATACGGACAGTGGGTGTCCTTGCCTAATTCCTGTTGGCTGTTTGCTGCTTTCATGGGCACCGGTGGCGAAGTGGCTAACGCGCTGGTCTGCAAAACCAGTATTCGTCGGTTCAATCCCGACCCGGTGCTCCAACCCAATCTAACGATCAAAAGCCTCCCGCACGGGAGGCTTTTCGATTGGAGGCAAAGAGCACTGCGGCTTGGAACTAACCCAACCGTCGGGTGCCCCGCTTAGCGCGGAACACCAGGTCGCCGTTGGGGGAGGACAGAAATAGGGTGTTCTCCGCGACCTTGTCTTCGGGCACAAAACACCCGGTGCCCAGCAGTCCCGCTCCCCCGATCCGTCCGATACCTGCCCAACTGGCCGGTGTTATGAGCGAGGTGATCGATGGCATCTCCGCACTATCCACTTGGACCTCTTCGACCCGGGACGATACGGACAGGACATACGGCAACGGCGGGTACGGTCCGTCCTCGTCCACCACACGCAGGCCCCGGAGCACCAGCCTGCCGACGGAGCCGGGCGGGGCAATCTCGAGAAAGCTTGCATTCGCATTGCCCTGGGGCGTTCGCAGGATGGTAAAGCCGTCCAAAACTACCTGGCGGGCAGGCGCTTGCACGATGATCTCGGGCGTTGGCCGGATGGGCGACCGGCACACACAGTCTCGTACCGTGAGCAGACCCATCGGGGTCAGCAGATTGGCGAAGCCCGGCGCTGAAAAAGAGCAGCCGCTGATCTGGATGTCTTCAATCTGGTCCGGCGCGGGGTCGGCCTTGTTGCCCTCGATCCCAAGATTGAACGACCCGTTGAAGGTCGATCCGGTGCACCCCGAGACCAGGACGCGCCGTACACGGTAGACGGTGCCAAGACGTTGAACGGAGGTGTACACCCGCATCATCGTGTACGAGCCCTTGCTGATGCAGTCCGAGATGTGCACGTCTTCGATATCGCCGCCGAAGCCCTCCGGCGCGTTTAGGGCAATGGCATCATCGCCCGTTGCAAAGCTGCAACTGCTGATGACCACACGTTCTGCGGGACCATCGATGTGGACCCCATCCTGGTAAAGACCGCTGCTTTCAAAGCTGCACGCGCGCACGATGATGTCGTTCGCGTTCGCGATCACGACGGCGTAGCAGGCGGCGTTCACAAAGCGCAGATGGTCGAGCAACACATTCTGGCAGCCGGTGAGCGCAACACCGAACACCGCGTGCTGGGGAGCGCCGCGAACTGGCTGATCGGGCGGCGTTGTACCGGCACGGGATCCCGTGGCGCAACGCTGGCCGTTGCCGAAGACCGCGAAGTCGCGGAGTACGATCGACGCGGCCACGCGCGGCGGAATCGGCCGCACTCCCTGGCCCTCTGTCTGCCCGCCCGTGTACGTTCCAATCCGGATGGCATCCGCATTCGCTGCATCGGCTATGTACAGTCCGGTGCCCCAGCCGAGGCCTTCGATCGTCGTGTGCCCGTCCGCCGCGATCACCAGCCCGCGCACCAGCGCCGGACCGTCCAGGACAAGCTTCACTGGATGCTTCGCGCTGGCCGTTGCCAGAAAGGCGTTTAACGGACCGGTATTGTCGGTTGCTGGAGCTCCCGTGGGCGTCCGGCCTGTCGCAAAATCGACGTCCAACCTGCATCCGAGAGCGCTGGCATAAGCCACGCGCTGCGAGAACGCACCTCCCCCAGGTCCCATGCCCATCCTTTTTGCTTCCGGGTAGAACTGAAAGGGGTTCTACCCCTAATCTCGCAGTGAGATGCGCATGCCACGCGCCTGCGGCCGGAAAAGGTGTTCGGCCCGGCACACCTTCACGTCACGTGCGCTTCATCGCGGCTAGAATCGGGCCTGTATGCCCCTGCTTAAAGTGCTGCTTCTGGCCATCGTCCAAGGCCTTGCCGAACTTCTACCCGTATCCAGCTCCGCCCATGTGGTCGTGGCGGAGAAGCTGATGGGCCTTGACCCATCTTCGCCGCAGATGACGCTGATCCTCGTCATGCTGCACACCGGCACCATGTTCGCGGTCATCGTCTATTTTTGGAACCAATGGAAGCGCGCGTACTTCTCCACGGCCGACGCTTTCAAACGATTTCTTATCCGCGCCGTTTGGGCCTCCGTGCTCACCGTCCTCATCGGCTATCCGCTGATTGCCATCATCGAGAGGACCGCCTTTCACGGCGCGCCCAAGGCCGAGATCGAGTTGCTGTTCGCACGCCTGGATCTGGTCGGCGCGGCGCTCTTCGCCGCGGGCCTGCTGATCCTTTTCGCGGGGCTGCGTGAACGCGGGCGCGAAGAGCTCGTCACCCGCAGTGCCTACGAGCGCGCCGCGGCCCGCTCCGGGGAGAACGTCACCTTTGCGCAGGCCGGTTGGATGGGTGCCGTGCAAGGGCTTGCTCTTCCCTTTCGCGGCTTCTCCCGCTCCGGCTCCACGATCTCCGCCGGGCTTATAGTCGGGGCCACGCGCGAGCGTGCCGAGCGCTTCTCCTTCGCTCTCGCCGTGATTCTTACCCCGGCGGCCATCGCCCGTGAGGCCCTGCGCGTCGTCAAAGCCTCACACGCCGCCGCCGCCACTGGTGTGCCCGTCAACCTGCATGACAGTATCGCCTTCTCGCTCATCGGCGTGGTGCTGAGCTTCTTTGCCGGCATCTTGGCGCTGCGCTGGCTCAGCGCTTGGCTGGAGAGCGGACGGTGGTGGCTTTTCGGCGTCTACTGCCTGCTTGCGAGCTGCGTCATTCTGTACCTGCATCACATCGGCTATTGAAGCAACTGCCTTATAGCCCTGCTTCCAGAGTCCCCGTCTCCAACGCGGTTCGTCGCTCCGGCCGCGTGTAGAGCCACGCCCACCAGGTCATCAGCAGCTGCAGTGGCAGCCTTCCCCACAACATCCACAGGGGGACCGGACGGTAACGGTTGGCATGCTGCACCATCCAGAGATTGGCTGGAAACACGCACACCAGGAGCGTGATGAGGCCCCAGGCCGCAAACCGCCGCGTCGGCCGGAGCAGCACACCCAAGCCGCCCGCGAACTCGGCTGCGCCCGAGATCAGCACCAGCTCTCGATGGGCAGGCAGGTAGTCGGGCACGATCGCCACAAAGAACTTCGGCATGACCCAGTGCGTGATGCCGGCTGTGACATACAACAGGCCCATGGCGATACGGCCCAGCTTCATAGCAGATCCTTATCTAGCGATAATTTCAGAACATAAACAGCAGAAAAGGCGGCCGCAGCCGCCTTTCCTACTGTTACGACCAACCTGACCTACTTGCCGGCAAGCGCGTCGCGATGCCGAACGATGTAGTCGTGGGAGGTAATGACGTGTGCCTGCTGCTCGGTGAGCAGCTGACGTACTGGCAATGGCAGCTCCTTCTCAAGCGCCTTCTTGTAGGCGTCCTTGGCGACATCCTCGCCCGCATCTGAGGTGGCCAGCAGCTGATGATCGCTGCCTGCGCCGAGATGGGCCTTCAGGTCGCCCCAGACCCGGTGTACCGCACCCAGGGTTGACCCTGATTCCTTCACGTCCGCCATACCGGCGCGATGGAGCTCGTTCTCAAGCTCCGCGCGGAAGTTCGCACGCTTCAGGCTTTCGGCCAGGAAGTAACGCTTCAGCGTCTCGTCCTTGAGGTGCTCGCCAATGTCGGCGAAGCCCTTCTGCCCGTCTACCAGCACCTTGATCACGTCCAGGAGCACGCCCTCGGTCTCCTTATTGCGCGTTGACCCATCCAGTTCGTTTGCCATCGTTATCTCCAACTTTCCGCCAAAACTTTGTGAACGTTACGCGGGGTCGACAGGCTGTCGGCGATTCTCCTTCGCCTGTCGCAAGGGAGAGAAATCGCGAAAATCCCCCGCCCCCGGCACCGCATCTGCCATCGAGTGACCCCGACGGCATTTCACCTAACGGATGCGAACGCTTCGCAAGCGTTTGCCCGCCTCCTTGGTAACTTTGTCTTTGCAAGGCGGGCAGTCTTGCCGTCACCAACGTGGTTCTCCCCGGAAAGCATCAGCACACCGGCCAAGGAAGCCTTCGCCCTGTGAAAGAATGTCTTTGCTCTGGCTGTTGCGATCCACTCGTCCGGTTTTGCCTGCAAGGTTTCGGGCAGGATCAGCTTCGCGCGCGCCCCGATCTATGAAGTCACAACGTCTCGTCTATGCGCCCACGCGCAGCCGCCGCCTCAATGAGGTGTGCGGTCTCGCTGTGCTGGCCGCCGCCGGCCTCCTCCTCCTCGCCCTTGTCACCTACACGCCCAGCGATCCTTCCTTCAATACTGTCGGCACAGTGCTTAACCCCGCACACCCGGCCCGCAACTGGGCCGGACTCACCGGCGCTTATTTCGCAGACCTCACACTGCAGATCCTAGGCATCGCTGCCGTGCTCGTGCCCGTGGCGCTTGCCTGCGTCGGGGTTTCGTGGATGCGGTCGCGCAAGGTCGGGGCCGGTTTCGTAAAAACCGCCGGGGTCGTTCTGTGGCTCGCCTTTGCCCCGGCCGGCATCGCATTGCTGCCTTGGCACTTCAACTTCAAGGGAGCGTTACCGCTCGCCGGCATCGAGGGCCGCATCCTTGCCGATAGCCTTGTGCACCTGATCAACGTGCCCGGCGCGGCGATCCTCACCGGCCTGGTGATTGCGCTTTCCCTTTACCTCACTACCAGCTTCGCTCTTGAGAGTGCGCCGCAATGGTTTGCCGGCCACTTCGCGTTTGTGCGCAGCGGCCGCGAACAGGTAAGTGTCTGGCGCAGCCGGCGCGAGCCCGCGGCCGCCCGTGAAGAGAACGAGTTTGCCTCGTCGCGCGAGCAGGCTTCCGTTGCCCCGGGTCCCGAATCCGGCAAAGACCTCGAAACCGCCCACAAGAACAGTCTCTTCGCCGGTCTCATGCGGCTGTTCTCCCGGCGGGAGCACGCGGCCGTAGACTCAGGCCTGGGCGACACAGCCGAGGCCGCCGAGGACGGCAACTCCCTATGGGAGGGCATGCCGCGCACCCACGTGGATGCTCCCCAGCTCAGCGGTCTAGCCGCTGCAAGCGCGGCCGCTGCCCCCTTCGCCGCGCAGCTCGCCGCCGCGTCGGCTCCGCAGCGCGCCTCTGAGCTCGCACCCGTCCACCGCGCCGATGCCCATGAGAGCGTCGGCACGCGTATCGAGTTTGCCGCGGGGGACGATGATGGCTGGCTCGATGCTCCCGAACGGGGTGCCTATCCGCCCATCCTCAGCCACGCCGAAGAGCCGTCTTCCGCACCCGCGGCCGGTCCCCAGCTTGTTCGCCGCGCGTCCACCGTACCCGTGCCGGAGCCGTCGCCCTACCCAATCCCCTCGCCGTTTCCCGATCCGTCGCCCATGCCGGAGCCCACACCCCTGCCGTCGGTACCCACGCCGCCCACCATGCGGGAGCGTGCCGCGGAACCGTACGGGCACCTGGTGCCCCCGCAGCGGCCTGTCCCGGCAACCATGGCGGCGAGGCCCTCGCCCACAGCCGACATCCGCGATCAAAATATTGCTTTCGGCGAGCGCGCCGACGCCCATGTCCAGAAAATGGAACTCCGCCCCAAATCCATCAAGGGCTATAAACTCCCACCTTCCTCGCTGCTCAATCAAAGCGACGGCCAGACGATTGTGCGCGAAGACGCCCTGCGCGCCGAGGCCCAGGTGCTGGTTGAAAAATGCGCCGAGTTCGGCGTCGCCGGCCGCGTCGAGCAGATCAATCCCGGCCCCGTCGTCACCACCTTTGAGTTCCGCCCCGATGCCGGCGTCAAGTACAGCCGCGTCACCGGACTCGCCGATGACCTCTGCCTCGCCATGGCCGCCGAATCCATCCTCATCGAGCGCATGGCCGGCAAATCCACCGTCGGCATCCAGGTCCCCAACACCGAGCGCGAGACCATCTTTCTCCGCGACGTGGTGGAGAGCGAAGGCTTCGCCGCCCCGAAGTTCAAGCTGCCCATCGCGCTCGGCAAGGACATCGACGGCCGCATCGTTACCGCCGACCTGGCCTCCATGCCGCATGTACTCATCGCCGGCTCAACGGGCTCGGGCAAATCGGTGGCCATCAACGCCATGATCATGAGCGTGCTGTTCCGCTCCACCCCCGAGCAGGTGCGCATGATCCTCGTCGACCCCAAGCGCGTCGAGCTGGGCATGTATGAAGGCATCCCGCACCTCTTTACCCCCATCATTACCGAGGCCAAATTGGCTGCTAATGCGCTTAAGAACGCCGTTCGCGAGATGGAGCGCCGGCTCAAGCTGCTCGCCGCCAACCATGTGCGCAACATCGACCAGTTCAACAGCTTGTTCGCCCATGGCTCGGAGTATCTGTTCGAGGACGTCAACCAGGAGCCCCTGCCCTACATCATCATCGTCATCGACGAGCTCGCCGACCTGATGATGCTCGACCGCGCCAACGTCGAAGAGGCCATCACCCGCCTTGCCCAAATGGCGCGAGCGGTCGGCATCCACCTGGTTCTTGCCACGCAGCGGCCCAGCGTGGACGTCATCACCGGCCTGCTCAAGGCCAACGTTCCCACACGTATGAGCTTCCGGCTGGCCACCAAGATCGATTCGCGCACCATCATCGACACCAACGGCGCGGAATCGCTGCTGGGCCGCGGCGACATGCTCTTTCTGCCGCCCGGCACCAGCCGCCTGCAGCGTGTGCACGCCCCGTTCGTCACCGAGAAGGAGATCGCCGCCGTCACTGCCTTCTGGAAGGCGCAGGGCGAGGCCGAGTACGTGGAAGGCTTCCTCGAAGGCCCCAAGGACGAGAAATCCGACGATGGCTCCGGCTCCGCCAACCAGGGAGAGGACGCCGACGCCATGTTCGACGACGCCGTCCGCCTCGTCTTCGAGTTCGGCAAAGCCTCCACCAGCCTGCTGCAACGCCGCTTACGGATAGGCTACGGCCGTGCCGCCCACCTGATCGACATGATGGAACGCGACGGCTTAGTGGGTCCAGCAGACGGCTCCAAACCCCGTGAACTCCTTAAGCCGCCCAGCTACTTCAGCGAGGTCGATGCCGCGATCCGCTGAGACCGAGCAGTCAAACTACCTGGGGCATCCTTGCTCGAAGGTGGGTCGCCCATTTAAGCAAACTACGCTAGCTATGCGGCAGGCCAACCGCAGATTCGCTTCGGGAATGACAAAAAAGGAGCAAAGGCACCCTGTGCCCGCAGTGAGTTTAGTTACTGTAGGACAACTGCAGCTCACTCGCCTTTTGTTGTGATTCCCAAAGGGAATCTGCGTTCTGGCCCCGCCGCAACATCACCATTGCCCGTTACCGCAACGACCCGCGCATCGCCACGGGACGGCTTCGCAGCCAGCGCAGTACGTCTGCCCGTAGCTGCTGGTACCGTGGTTCCTTCGCGTAGCGGCGAACGCCCCCATGTGCCGTCCCTGTGTACCAGTTCAGCGCCAGGGCAGTCTGCCCCGCGGCAACCGACGGGCTCGCCCCCGGCCCATCCCCAATGCGAACATCGCCCGGCCGGAGCGCCGCCTGCGCTGCGAAGGCATCTTCGAGCGAAACATAGGCCTCGATGCGCCCGTTCGGCCCAAAGCGCTCGAAGTTGTACAGCGTCCGCGATCGCCCCAGCGGCTCAAAGTAGGCCCGCACCAGCCAGCGCTGGCCGTCCACCGTCAGGGTGTCGATTAAGTCGCTCTCGGTGGCGCTGATGCCCGCCGCGCCACGTTCCCGGGCTAAGCGTAGGATCTTGCGCTCGCCATCAAAGTCATCCCACCGGCCCAGGGCGGCCTCGACGACAACCAGGTTTTTGTGCGCCGCCCACAGCTCCGGTTGCTGCGCCACCAAGGCCCGGTATGTCGCTTCAGCGGCCTCATACTGCCGCAGTCCAAGCTCCGCATCGCCCAGCCCCAATGCCGCCTGACGATCAGCGGCATGGCCCCGCAGATAGCTCCCAAAAAAGATTTTCGCCTCGGCGAAATGCTTTTCCTGCAGCAGTTCACGGCCATGGCGCACCGCAGCCGCCGCCACCGGAATCGACTCCACGCTCGCTGCATTGCCTTGAGCTCCGGCCGTTCCTGCCGTTGGCAACCAACATCCAAACGCAAAGGCGATCAGACATCGGACTGCGCTCATCCGGACTGCGCCGTTCGGGCCGCGCTGACTCGAGCTCGGCCCCGGCTCTCTGGGCCGGAGTATTGGCGCGCGGCTGTGATGCATCGGCATCCCCTATCTCCTCTCAACCCCGTCCCCCATGCCTCCGGTGTTGGACGAAGTGCAGTCCCATTCCGCCCATCATGCCCGCACAGGCCAGCACGGCAAGCCAGAACACCTCCGGATGCCGGTCCAGGTAAGGTCGCCCGTCCGTCCGAGCCCGCCACTGCGGATTCCGCCGCTCCGGCCCGAGCTGCGCTACCAGCGGCGGCTTTGTGGGGTCGGCCGGCACAATTTGGTCGTACACCGGCGCGGCCAGCGCCGGGTCGCCATACCGCAAGGTGTACCGCATCCCGGCTGCAGCGATGAAGCAAACCTTGCGCTCCCGCATCGCCAGCGTAATCCGCTCGATGGGCAGCGGCGGCAACCTACCGTTCACCACCGATACCCGCACCGTTGCCTTGCCGGCCAGCGTCGCCCCCGTCGTCGCATCCACGCTGTCTTCCGTTACCTCGATCGGGTTCAGCCGCGGATCGCCGGGAGGCCAGCGCACATGCTGGATTGCCCCAGCATCCATCGTCTCGGTCTCGGCGGCCGGATCGCCGTCCGTCTTTGCCCGCACCAGCACCTCGCGGGAGTAGTTGCTACCAAACCCGTTTGGCAGCGCAAAGGAGATCCGTTCAACCGGCACATGCGCCGGAACATGCAGCACCGCGACCGTATTGCTTCCGCTTCGCGACACTGTCCCCGAGGTCACCGCGGTGTAGACGGTCTGGCGTTCCCGGCTGGGCGGAACAGCCGCGCCCGCCACAACGGCCGGCGGCACCGAGGCAAGCGGTAAACCCTCCGGCGTTCGCAGACTCAGCACGATGTGCAGCACCGGCGCGGCCGTCTCGGCCATGGGCAAGAACGTCCAGTGGCCTAGCCCCTCCCCGCTCAGATCGAAGATCCCGAAGGTGCCCACATTGCGGCGCCCGCCCCGGGGCTCATCCGCGGTAACAACCACCGTTCCCACAAAATCGTGCATACGCAGCCGCAGTTCCACCTCCGAATACGCTCGGGAAGGCATGTGCAAATCGAAACGCAGATCGCCGCCGCTGCGGACGACATCCCCGACAGACGCCTCAGCGTCGCCGACCGGCTCCGGCCCACTTTCAGTGAGCGTGTAAGGCGTCTCCGCCTGAGCCGGCGAGCCCGGGTAGCCCTGGTAGATGCGTAGATCGTTGTGCGCCGCGGATGCGGTATGCGCCAGCACCTCTGCATTCAACGTGGCGCATGTGAGGCCCTGCGCATCCGCCGCCATCGAGAGCTCCCGCTGAAATTTGAGATGTTCCGGCGCTGCCGCTGTGCCGATGTTCACCAGGGAGGCACTCTGCCACAGCAGCGCGGCGGCCAGGAGTTCCGGGATCCTCAAGCAGGCCGCACTCCCCCGGTTTTCGGGCTGCTGCTTCCCAAGCAACTCGCCATGGAACTCACCCCCAAAGGGGCGCGTACGCTGCCGGCACCGACAAAATCCCGATTGGGGCGCATGCGGAGACTGTACGCCCGGGGAGCGGGGCGTGGACAGCTCATGACGACCCCCGGCATCAGGAGCGGCAAGCGGACACGCAGTTCGCGTAACCTGCATGCAGCCACAAGGGGAGAGCCAATGAGTACAGAAGACAGGGAGAAACGACGCATCCTGGTGATCGATGACGATGAAGTGATGCGCGAGCTCCTGGGTACCCTGCTCAAGGTACAAGGATACAAGGTCGAGGTGGCGGGCTCGGGCGAAGAGGCCCTCATCTTGCTTCGAGACCCGGATCCGCCAACGCTTATCCTCACCGATCTACAGATGCCCGGCCTGGAAGGCGCAGCATTGACCGCCGCCCTGCGCGAGGCCGCACAGCCCGGAACCCTGATTCTCGGCATGAGCGGCCGGCGGCCGGTCGAAGCCGTGCTTCGCCCGCTCGATGCCTTCCTGCCCAAGCCTTTCTCATCCGCCAAACTCGAAGAGGCCATTCTCGCGGTAAGGCAATCGAATGGCACGCAATCGGATGCTTCGCGTATGGCGAACCCGCCCAGCGATGAAGAACAGGCCACGCCCACGCCCGCGGACTCGGATCTTGTCGCTCCCGAGTTCTTCAAAAAACCCGCACTGGAAGAACCCGCACTGGATCAAGCTATCTTTTCCTCCCTCGCGAAAACGTTTCAACCTGGGCAGCTGCTGGAGCTTTATGGGCTGACGGTGGACGACGTTCGTCAGCGCCACGCCCGCATGGAGACTCACGCGGCCGCCGGTGACTTCGACGCAGTCAAACGCGAGGCCCATGCCATTAAGGGTGCCTGCGGCATGGTGGGTGCCCGCGAACTGCAGCGCCTGGCCGCTGCTCTCGAGGGGGGAACCACATCCGGCACATCCACACTGAAGGAAATCCCGGCTGCTTGTGACCGTCTACGTCGTATGCTGGACGCGAAGTTACAACCTTAGTGGTAACCAAAGTTACGTGACTCCGAGTAACCTTACTTCCGTCAGGAGAGCCCAACCATGATCACCGCCCCACGGAAACCCGTTTCCTACTCCCCCTCTATGTCCGCTCCCATAAACCGCATCGGGGCCATTCGCATCGTCGTCGCCGACGACCATCCGGTCGTTCGTTTCGGTGTCAAAAATATGCTCATGGCCGACGAGGCCTTCGATGTGGTCGGGGAAGCTGAGGATGGCGATCAGGCCGTCACCGAAACACTCGAGCTTGAGCCCGACATCCTTCTGCTCGATCTCGCCATGCCCAAGCTGCCGGGCTTGGAGGCGATGCGCGCCATCATGAGCCGCTCGCCCCGCGTCAAGATCCTGCTGCTCACCTCGACCATCTCCACCCAGCAGATCATCGAGGCCCTGCAGATCGGTGCCCGCGGCATCATCCTGAAGGACTCTGTTGCCGGCGACCTCGGCGAAGCGCTCCGCGCCGTGCTCAACGGCGACTACTGGATCGGCGGCAGGCGCGTGGTCAACCTGCTCACGGCGCTCCACGAGCTCATGCAGAAGGCCGCCTCGGTTCCCGAGCGCAAGACCTACGGCCTGACCCCGCGCGAACTGGAAGTGGTTACCTGCATCGTCGAAGGCTGCTCCAACAAGGACATCGCCAAGCAGTTCACCATCTCCGAAGAGACGGTGAAGCGCCACCTGTCCAACATCTTCGACAAGACCGGCGTCTCCACGCGCCTCGAACTCGCGCTCTTCGCCATCAGCCACAAACTGGTCGACATCGACGCCTAAAGCATTTGCTCAAGAGCACTTTTACAGCGGAACTTCACACGCTTACACCGTCATCCTGAGCGCAGCGAAGGATCTTTGTATTCACCATCCTCACCACGCAATCTCCTCTTGACCGCATACGATCAAACGGCAAAGGCCCTCGCATATCCTGCAAGGGCCTTTCGCTTTCAAGCACCATCCTGCTCTATTTCGGTGTGGAGATGATCGGCGTACGATCGTTCACCAGCACGTCCTCACGCGTGGTTTCCACCGTCCGGGTGCCGGTCGTGGTGTACGGTCCGGTCTCGTCCAGACGCGCCGTACGGTCGTAGCCTACCGTCGTGCCCATGCGATCGGAGTCGGTGTTCGCTGTGTGCGTGCTGACCGCCTTCTCACCCGAAGATGCAATGTCCTCGCCGCCCGCCGCCTTGAGCACATCCTTGGCGCGACTGATCTCCTCCGAGCTCTCGCAGTGCACCGAGACCAGCACGCCGCCGTCGTTCACGCGCCCCTCGTACCGCTTCGCCTCGTACTCCGGAATGCCCATGCCGACGAGCGCTCCAACCAGACCGCCCACCGCTCCACCTACGCCGAGACCAGCCAACGCGCCCATGATTGGACCGGCTGCAATCAAAGGACCCACGCCCGGAATCGCCAGCGCACCCAAGCCGGCAAGCAAGCCCAGCGTTCCGCCCACAACGCCGCCAACGCTGACGCCGGTGGTCGTGCCCTCGGGGGCCTTTGTGTTCTTCTCCGCAGCGAAGTCCTGTGAACCCGCCTTGTCCGACATCAGGACGGACACATCCCCGTGAGAAAACCCTGCCGCGTTAAGACGATCGACGGCCATCTCGGCTGCCGCGCGATTGTGAAAGATCCCAAATGCTGCCGTATTCTTGCCTGCCATAACAAATCTCCTTGCGTGCCCTACTGCGTTGCTTGCTTGTTTTGCTTGCTGGAATGAGAGAAGTGCGTCGTGAATCATTGCTTCACGGCGAACTGGTCTTACTGCTTTACCGTGAGCTGGTCTTTGACCTTGTCTGCTCCCACCACCGCCGCCGCCTTGGCCGCGATATTCTGCTTTTCGTCGTCGGAGTGCACTGGACCCTTGAGAGTCACGGCTCCGTTCTTCGTGATGATCTTAACGTTGTGCCCGTAGGTCGAAAGGGACTTATCGCCCACAACAGACCGGCGGATCTTGGCCGTGAGTTCACGGTCCGAGGTGTGCCCGGATTGCGATTCAGCCGTTGTCTGCTGATCCTTGTTGTGAACGGAGTTATCCGGCGCGGGGGTCTGACTAAAAACCGGCAATGCGGTAAGTGCACAGCCCAGCGTGGCGAGCGCGCAGGACTGAACGGCCCACTTGCGCAGGACGCGTGATCGAACAAACATTGGATTACCTCGTGGGGAGTGGCTTGCAGCCTCGTTCCTCATCGGGAACATGCCTTCAAGCGGCGATACGATCTAAAAGATACAATGTTCAAAGACGAGCAGAAATTTCCATCTCCTCGAAAACGTCTGATGCCGAGTCATTCGGCTCTCGTTGCTAGAAGCCGCTGAAATCCGGCGAAAGCCGACAAAGATCAGGCAATAGCCCGTCTCCAATTCCTCTCTAGCTCCCCAAAGTGGAGCCGAATCGGTGTGTCGCGCCACCGCATCCATACACTTAAGTTATGAGCGAAACCTTCCATGATGTTTTAGTCATCGGTGCCGGGCCGACCGGCCTCGCCTGCGCCATCGACGCGCAAAACGAAGATCTCGATGTCGTTCTCGTGGACAAGGGCTGCCTGACGAATTCGCTCTTCCACTACCCCGCGCACATGACCTTTTTCACCACGCCGGAGTTGCTCGAGATCGGGAACATGCCCTTCTCCTCCCCGAACCAGAAGCCCACCCGCGCCGAAGCCCTCGAGTACTACCGCAAGGTCGCCGACCACTATCGGTTGGACATCCGCCAGTATGAACGTGTCGATAGGGTCTCCGGCTCAGACGGTAACTTCCGCGTCCATACCATCGATCGCTTCGAACGCGAACACATCCACCGCACCCGCAAGATCATTGTCTCGACCGGCTACTACGATCTGCCCAACTATCTCGGCATTCCCGGTGAAGACCTGCCCAAGGTCGCGCATTATTACAACGAGCCGCATCCCTTTTTCGCACAGGACGTCCTCGTGATCGGCGGCAAAAATTCCGCCGCCATCGCCGCGCTCGACCTCTGGCGTCACGGTGCCCGCGTTACGCTTGTGCACCGTGGAGCCGAGTTACACCGGCACATCAAATACTGGATTAAGCCGGATATCGAGAACCGCATTAAGAACGGTGAAGTGACGGCGTATTTCGAGTCCACCGTAACCGGCATCACCGAAGATACCGTCACGCTGGCCACACCCGAAGGCGAAAAAACACTGCCGAATCACTTTGTCTTCGCGCTTACCGGCTACCACCCCGATTTCAGCTTTATCGAATCGCTCGGCGTCCATCTCGACCCCGACAATGCCCGCTGCCCCATCTGCAAACCCGATACGCTCGAGTCCAACGTACCCGGTATCTATGTCGCCGGCGTGGTGGTGGCCGGCGAACGCACCAATGAAATCTTTATAGAAAACGGCCGCTTCCACGGTGCCGTCATCGCACGTGATTTGGCGGAAAAGCTAAAAGCCGTGCCAGCATAGCCGCACCCACTCCTCCCTTGCACTCCGCAGAAGCATCATCTCGACCGAAGCGAAACAGCTGTATTGCTTTACTCTGATCGAGATGACACTGCATCAAGCTGGAGCACAAATAATTAACTCACCACCCGCCGCCGAAACCCACGCATACCCAGCCACGTCAGAAATATGCAGAAAAACAGCAGCATGCCCACGATCATTAGGTTCGGCATGTGTCCCATCGCCGGAGTCAGCGAAGCCCGCAAGCCTTCACTGATATACACGATCGGGTTCAGCAACACACCGATCTGCATCCATCGGATAGCCCCCAACGCGGCCCAGGGATAATACACACAGCCAAGAAACGTAATCGGAATTACAACCACACCAAAGATCAAGCCAATCTGCTTGGGCTGCACCGCCGTGCCGATGACCAGCCCCAACGCACCCGAAACCAGACTTCCCAACACAAGCACCAAGCCGAGCAGAAGCCAGCTTGAAACATGAGCCTGCACGGGCGTCGACGGGATGTAATAAGCCAGCGGAAACACGATTGCCGCGGCGACAATACTCTGCATCGCCGAGAACACGATTTTTTCCAGCGCCACACCCTCAATCGGCAATGGCGACATCACGCGATCGTCAATCTCCCGTGTAATGCCGAACTCCTGCGCCAGCGGCAAAGCCACCGCCGCGATGCCGGAAAACATGATCGCCACGGCCATGAGTCCCGGCAGCAACACAGTTCCGAAACCGCCGCCGCTGCCCATGCCTGCCATGCGGGCTGCCGGGCTTGCCGCTGCTGCGCCACCCGTCATGTGCGGCATCACATAGGTGAAGACGAACAGAAACAGCAGCGGATTCATCACCACGCGCACAATGAAGGGCGCGAATTCCCGCCGCAATACATAGGCATCGCGCAGTAACAAGCCACCAAAGGCCCGCAGATAACGCGAGCGTTGCCCAAGCCGCGCATTACTCACGCAGGTCTCTCCCCGTAAGGCGAATGAAGACTGTCTCCAGGCTGGGCTCCGCCGTTGTGACGTTTCGCAAACCGTACCCGTTTGCCAGCGTTACGACCTGCGCAAGCAGGCCATCCTGCGCCCGTGCCAACACCCGCAAGCCACCTTCCGTGTCCTCCACACCGGTTACACCCTGTAGTGGCTGCAAGTGGGCGCTTAACTCTTCACGGCGCGCGAGATCGCGAAGCTGCAGATCGTAAATCTTCTCTCCGCCGACACTCGCCTTCAGCGCCGCCGGTGTGTCTTCAACGAGAATGCGGCCATGATCGATGATAGCCAGCCGGTCGCATAACTCATCGGCCTCTTCCATGTAGTGCGTCGTCAGCACCACCGTGATGCCCTGCTCGCGCAGTCCGCGCACCGCCTCCCACATGGCAATGCGGCTCTGCGGATCAAGCCCGGCGCTCGGCTCATCCAGAAACAACACCTCCGGCCGGTGCGAGATCGCACGTGCAATCTGCACACGTTGCGCCAAACCGCCACTCAGTTGTTGCGGGTAGGCCTTCGCACGATCTGTTAGGCGAAATTGCTCCAGCAGCTCCGCCGTTCTGGCCCGGCCCTCGGCACGGCTCATGCCGAAATACACACAGTGAAATTCGATGTTCTCCGCCACCGTGCACGCCCGGTCCAGGGTGTTGTATTGCGGTACCACGCCGATATGCTGCCGTGCCGCCGCGGGGCTCGCCACCACGTTCACACCCGCAATGCGCACCGTTCCTGCCGTCGGCACAGCACGCGTGGTTGCAATGGAGATCGTGGTAGTCTTGCCCGCCCCATTTGGCCCGAGCAAGCCGTACAACTCACCCGCCGCCACCTGCAGGTCGATGCCATCGACGGCTGTAACGGCCTGCTTACCCGCATACACCTTGCGCAGCCCCGTGATGTCTACGATCGTGCTGCTCAATGCCAAGGTCGTACACCCACTCAGATAGATGCCTCCTTGCAGACTAACGGCAGAATGCCATCGTCCTGAGCGATGTACTGATTTCAGTCAGACGCAGCGCCCAGGTCCAGAGCGGGCGATGGAACGGCGTAAACTAGCCCCTCTAGGGTTGAGTCACATAGGGTTGAGTCACATAGGGTTGAGTCACACATGGTCATCATTCAGCAGGACGACATCATCGAGAGCCTTCGCGCGGCTCTTCAGTACATCAGCTTCTACCATCCAGTCGACTACATCATCAATCTCGCCCAGGCCTATGACCTGGAGCAGTCCCCTGCCGCCAAGGATGCCATCAAGCAGATTCTGGTCAACTCGCGCATGTGCGCCGAAGGCCATCGCCCCATCTGCCAGGACACCGGCATCGTTACAGTTTTCATCAAGCTTGGCATGGAGTGCCACATCCGCAAAGGGGATGCGCCTGCCACAATGAGCCTGCAAGGGATATGCGACCAAGGCGTGCGCGAGGCCTGGCTCGACCCAGACAACAAACTGCGCGGGAGCATTCTCGCCGATCCGGCGTTCAGCCGGAAAAACACCAAAGACAACACACCGTGCGTGGTTGAGGTCTCACTTGTACCCGGCCAGAAAGTGGACATCACCGTCGCGGCCAAGGGCGGCGGCTCTGAAGCGAAATCCAAGTTTGTGATGCTGAACCCGTCCGACTCCGTCGTCGATTGGGTGCTGAAAACCATTCCCACCATGGGGGCCGGCTGGTGCCCTCCAGGCATGCTCGGCATCGGCATCGGGGGCACCTCTGAAAAGGCTATGCTGCTCGCCAAGCAGTCGCTGATGGATCCCATCGATATGCAGGAACTGAAAGCTCGCGGCCCACGCACCAATCTCGAGCGCATGCGTGGGGAGATCTATGACGGCATTAACGCGCTCGGCATCGGTGCCCAGGGTCTCGGCGGGCTCACAACCGTTCTCGATGTAAAAATTCTGGACTGGCCCACGCACGCGGCCAACCTGCCCGTGGCCATGATCCCCAATTGTGCGGCCACACGCCACGCGCATTTTGTGCTCGATGGTTCCGGCCCCGTGTACCTTGACCCGCCGAACCTCGAGAACTGGCCAAACCTTACCTACGATCCGCTTGCCTCCGGTGCCAAGCGCGTCCATCTAGACACTCTCACGCGCGCCGAGGTGGCAGCCTGGAAGCCTGGCGACGTGCTGCTGCTCAATGGCAAGCTGCTCACCGGCCGGGATGCCGCGCACAAGCGCATGACCGATATGCTCAGCCGCGGCGAAATGCTTCCCGTCGACTTCACCGATAAGCTGATCTACTACGTCGGCCCGGTGGACGCCGTGCGCGACGAGGCTGTGGGTCCGGCCGGCCCCACCACCGCGACGCGCATGGACAAGTTCACACGGCAGATGCTCGAAAGCACCGGCCTGCTCGGCATGGTCGGCAAGGCCGAGCGCGGCGTCGCCGCCATCGACGCCATACGTGACAACAAGGCCGTCTACCTCATCGCGATCGGCGGCGCGGCCTACCTCGTTTCGAAGGCCATCAAACACTCGCGCCTGCTGGCGTTTGAAGATCTCGGCATGGAGGCCATCTATGAGTTCGAGGTTGTCGATATGCCCGTCACGGTCGCCGTCGATACCGAAGGTACCAGCGTCCACATCACCGGCCCGGCCGAGTGGAAGGAACGCATCGCGCACTCGCATGAGCTGGACGGCGTGGCCATCTTGGGGCAGTAACAAGGTACATTGAGGCGGGTACGTGGCGGACGGAGCAGAGATGGGATCAAAGGTGTAGTTCCACTTGGGCCTTAACCCATGCCTTGGTTGATCAGAGCTTCCACGAGTGTCATCCTGAACAGATGAACCGACCAAACGTGCTCTGCGCGATTACGGCACTTGTCTTGACCTGCTCTCTCCCGGCCGCGCCTCAGGAAAAGGGCGGTTGGCGCCCAGCCAGCACCACCGCACTCGGCATTACAGGCGACGTAGTCTTTTCGGGCCAGAAGATCGCTATCAACTACGCGAGCTTCACCATTGCGCAGATTCGTGAGCTCACACCGGCGGAGATCAGTGCTGTTTTCAATTTGGGCGGCGATGCCAAAGCGGGCGGAAACCTATACCGGACGAGCATCCCAGCCACGAAACTCTTTCTGCACAAGAACACGCTTTGCGGCTCGGAGGATACGCAGTGGATCGCCACCTACGCCGTCGGGCATTCGCTGCAGCTTGCGTTCTTCTCCGGGCCGCAAATGCCGGTCTTCACGCCTGAGGCGATGGCCGGCACAACCGACCTGTGCGGTACGTATGCCTATGTGCGCTAAGCGCAGCAGTAGCCTTCAGCTTCGCCTCTGAATCTGAACTCCACTGCTTCTTACTCGAGCACCAAAGGTCGGCTCAGCGGTAACAAGGTCGACGAGATCGACACGAAAAGGAAGATCCGAGTTCTCGAAGTCTTCCGCTAGCTGGGCGCGATCGTCCAACGACATAGGACTGGTACCCCCGAAGGCAAGATCGAGGTCTGAATACTGCTTCGCACGGCCGGCGCTGCGGGAGCCGAACACCCATACATCCCGGTCAGGCGCCCGCGCAGCAAGAATGGCCAGCAACTCCTGCCAGTCCGCAAATTCTAAATCGACCGGCAGTGCCCTAAGCTGGTCCACGGCTCGCCTCAAGGTTTTGCAAGAGTTGATGAGCCTCGCTCAGAAAATCCGGAAGGACTGCAAGCACTTGCAATGCCTTCGATTCATCATAGGTGTCACGGGTGTCCGTTCTCGCATGCCGATAGCTTCGCCATTGCTTCCAAGGGGAACGTACAAGGCCCATCTCCCCTCCGACACGAATCAGGTCCTGAAACGACAAACCGGCAACCTCCTCCGGGTTGGCGGCCCTGAATTCCAGAAAGCGCTTGAGTGTCTCATGGCTCAGTTCATAGGTGAACTCAAAGCGCTGAATGACACCGTCGCGGAGCAGTGTGTTGTGCGGGTCCACAGCCAACGTCGCCATGCCTTCCTCCAATCGCTGGATGGCCTTGCGGAACGGCATGAGATCGATCTCTGACGGACGCATGAAGAGCTTTCCTGTCAAACCCTGCAGCGATTGTAGCCGTGCGGTTCCAGCCTACGTTGGCTCACATTAGACTCGTCGGTATGACCTCCCGCGCCGACCTTACCGACCGCATCCTCGCCGCCAAGCTCCGCCTCGGTCTCACTTGGAAGATGGTCGCCGGAGCCCTCGGGACGAGTTCGCCGATCGTTTACACCGCAGCGCTCCTGGGCCAGTTCCCCCTGACGAGGGAGGAGGCCGAAAAGGCCGTGGCCCTGCTTGAGCTCGAGCCCGCCGATGCCCTTTTGCTCGCCGCGCCCCCCAATCGCGGCGAGGCCTCGGTCATGCCGCCTACCGACCCGCTCATCTATCGCTTCTATGAGCTCGTCCAGAACTACGGCCTTACCTGGAAAGAGCTTATCAACGAGGAGTTCGGCGATGGCATCATGAGCGCGATTGACTTCAATATGCAGATTGAGCGCGAACCTAACCCCGCCGGCGATCGCGTCCGCATCACCATGTCCGGCAAGTTTCTCCCTTACAGACGGTACTAAGCTCACCCGAAAGTGGTACCTGACGTGCTGTCCGAAGCCGGTACAAGGGGCGACCTTTACCTCAGGTGGGGCATCCGAACCTCCAAGAAGCGCCAATGAAGGCGCGATGCGCAGGATCGTGCCGCATGGCGGTCCTGGCGCAAGGAGAGATTTCGATGCACAGCAATTGGAAACGAACAGCCGTTGCCCTACCCGCGACGGCCATGTTCCTGGCACTTGGGCTTGGTGCGACGGCGCAGGAAGCAAACCCCACCGCCGTCGCGCCCGGCGCACGTTCGGCAGAGGTCATCACCGACACCCAGAACGGCATTTACATCTACCACGTCAAGGTCGTGCAACGTCAGCTGGATGCTGTGAACTACCTGAACCGCTCCGGCGCAACCACGGTCGGCTTTGAAGGTACGGACCTGATGCCCAGTGCGCGCGGCGAAGCCAAGGTGGATTCCAAGACCGGCAAGACCAATATCTCCGTACACCTCGAAGGCTTGACGCCTGCCAACGGGTTTGGTCCGGAATACCTGACCTACGTGTTGTGGGCGATCTCCGCCGATGGCCGCCCACAGAACCTTGGCGAGCTGGAGCTGGCCGGCAACAAGGCCTCACTCGAGGTGACGTCCAACTTTCAGTCCTTCGGCATGATCGTCACAGCCGAACCTTACTTCGCTGTCTCGGCACCGAGCGATGTGGTTGTGCTGCAAAATGTATTTCGCAAGAACACGACCGGCGTTCTTGAGACCGTAAACATCCACTACTCGCTGCTGCCGAAGGGTCTCTACGCCGATACCGAGGGCCGCAAATCCAATCCGCACCCCATCACGGATCGCGGGCATACCCCGTTGGCACTGTTTGAGGCTTATAACGCCCAGCGTATCGCGCTCAATACCGGTGCTGACAAGTACGCCTCCGACATTATGGCCGAGGTCAACACCGACATCACCAACGCGCAGAACAATCAGGACGGCAAGCATCGCGACGTGAAGATGGAGTTTACGGACGCACGCCAGGCCGTGCAGCGCTCTGAGGACGCCCGCATCACGACGTTGCGCAAGCAGGCCGCCGAGCGCCAGCAAAATGCGCAGGACCAGGCCGCCGCCTCACAGCAGCAAGCCCAGCAGGCTCAGCTCCAGGCCGCACAGTCGCAGGCCCAGGCGGACCGTGAAGCTGCGGCGCGCGCCCAGGCGCAGGCACAACAGGCCCAAGCCGAGGTAGCCGCTGCGGACGCCCGCGCCCAGGCCGCCGCAGCCCAGCAGCAGGCAGCAGCCGCGCAGCAGAGCGTCGAGGCCCTGCGTGCCCGGCTGCTCGCCCAGCTGAATGCCGTGCTGCAAACGACCGAAACCCCCCGTGGCCTGGTCGTAAACTTGAGCGACGTACTCTTCGATACCGGCAAGTACACCCTGAAGCCGAACACGCAGGTTTCGCTCGCGAAGGTAGCCACTATTCTTGAGCTCTACCAGGGCTTGCAGGTTCACGTGGAGGGGTATACCGATTCTGTGGGTTCGCCGGCCAGCAACCAAAAGCTCAGCGAAAACCGGGCCGGTGCCGTGAAGGACTTCATGATCAACAACGGCGTACCCCAGGGAAACATCACTGCGGCCGGTTACGGTGCCACCAACTTCGTGGCGGATAATGGCACAGCGGCCGGCAAGGCGCAGAACCGCCGTGTAGAACTGGTTGTGTCCGGACAGGCGATCGGCGTGCAGACCAGCGCGGGACCGGCAACCGGCGGAGCCGCTCAGCAGTAAGCTATGCCAACTCTCATCGGATGGAAGTAAACAGGATCAAAGCAAACAGGGGCCGCGAAGACCATCTCGCGGCCCTCCTTTACACCCATTTCATCATTGTTGAACTTAGGGGGACTACGTGGCTGAGGCATTGAGAGACAAGGTCGTTCTCATCACTGGAGCCAGCTCCGGTATCGGTGCCGCGACCGCGCGAGCGTTTGCCGAGCATGGTGCCAAGCTGCTGCTCTGCGCGCGCCGCCTCGATAGAGTCCAAGCCATGGATGCCGAACTGCGCGACAAAGGCGCGGCGGACGTCTTCGCCTTCGAGCTTGATGTGCAAGACCGCGACGAGGTGGAAGGCACCCTGAACACGCTACCCGACGCCTGGGGCGCCATCGATATTCTGATCAACAATGCCGGTCTCAGCCGTGGGCTCACCAAGCTCTGGGAGGACGACGTCCGCAACTGGGAAGAGATGATCGACACCAACGTAAAAGGCTTGCTGTATGTCACGCGTACCGTGGTACCTGGCATGATCGAGCGCGGCCGTGGCCACGTTATCAATCTTGGGTCGATTGCCGGTCACATGGTCTACCCCGGGGGCCATGTCTATTGTGCGACAAAGGCCGCCGAACGCTCCATTACCGAGGGTCTGCGCATTGATCTGAACGGCACACCCGTCCGCGTCACGACGGTCGATCCTGGAATGGTGGAAACAGATTTCAGCAATATCCGATTTCGCGGGGATCGCGAGAAGGCGAATAAGGTTTACGCCGGACTCGATCCGCTCACCCCGGAGGATATCGCCGAGACGATCCTTTGGACTGCCATGCGGCCCGCGCATATCGAAATTCAGAGCGTGGTGATAACACCCACCGCGCAGGCGAACGCTTACGTCGTCCACCGCAGGCAAAGCTAAGCAGCTGTCATCCTGAACGTGGTGAGGGCCTGAGTATCTCGGCCACTGTGCAGATCCGTGCGGAGTACAGAGATCCTTCGCTTCGCTCAGGATGACGGCCATAGAGGGTGCTGGAGCTAACGCTAACTCCTTCGTGACCGAAAGGATCACATCCAGCCGCAACACCGTCATTGCATCGAGCTGCAACGCCGCTTACAGCTTCACCGACCATCCCAACTGTTCGAGATCCCGCTCAATGGTCGCTAAAGCCATAGCCAGCGCGCTGCGGCGGTGCGGGCTGCTGGTCCGCTCGCTGAGCACGCGTTCCCGCTGCAATTCCAGGCTATGTATTTTGCGCTTCAAGTCCGCATCATCGCGCTTCGCGGTGGCTGCACCCTGTGCTTGCGCGCGAGCTTCGGCCGCCTGTGCCTGCTGTTCTTCCACGTTTTTCGACTCCCAGCCTTTAGACATATCGGCTCCGCAATCTGCAACCCGCCCATTACTTTTGACGCCCAAAGCGGTACACCACGCCGGCGTTGAAGCCGAAATTATTCTGCAACTCGCCGCCAAAGGTTGAGCCCACATACGTGGGCGAGAACCGCACCGCGAGATTCGGGTAGAGGTTGTAGTCCGCGTTGACACTAAGCTTGAACGCCGGCTTGTAGCCATCCGGCCACAGCCCCACCTGCGTTCCAAGTAAGCCCTTGGCGCCTTTCGAGAACACGCCATCGGCGATACCGCCGGTTCCCTGGGCACTCAGCGCTACCTTCTCCTTGGCATAGAACCGGTAGTTCACGCCGCCGGTAAAAAAATACTCATTGATCTGCGGGCGCGGGATCTGTGGGTACTGCAATGGCAGCTGCTGGTGGGCGCTGCCGAACGAGCCTTGCGCATCGCCGACGATGGCCAGCTTCGGATTGAGGTAATAGTTCACCTGCGCATCCCAGCTCACCTCATTGTTTTTCTTGGTGAACTGGCCGCTCTTCCAGCGCAGATAGCCGCCACCGCCGAAGACCTCCCAGCGGTGCGAATAGGTCTCCTCGATCGTGCGCTGGATGCGGGCCTGTCGGCTGGCGTTCGTCTCCCGGTGCGCTCGTCCCTGCTTTGGCTTGCGTGCCTGCGCCTGTCCGTGGCTCGCAGCACCCGCCAGCACCACCGCGGGAAGCAGCCCGCCCACAATACAGCGAACAAAACGCTGTCCACCTAAACGCACATTCCCTACCAAAGCTGAGTCTCCCTGCGACGTCTGCGTCCCTGAAAGGCGCATGTCCATTAGAACATCCCAGCTAGAAGAACATCCTAGCTAGAACATCCGGGCTCTCCAAGCCTCTCGGCATGGAACGCCTCGGTAGGCTCACGCTCAAACCTCTAGCGGATTGTGAACGACAGCCCGGTCACGAACTGCACCGAGTTGGTCCGGTAGCCCGGCGATGGATCGTTCAGGTAATTGTCTGTCCCTGAGATGTTGACACCCAATCGCTTGAACAGTGGCATCGTCAAAGCCAGATAGGCATTGGCCGTGTAGGCCTTTGTGTCATTCCATGCCGGCAAGATGTTGGCCCATTCTGTAAGCACCAGCTTGCGCGGCAGGTTGCGCCGATAGTTCTCCTGAAACGTCGAGCCAAACAGGTTGAGATTGTTCTGCGACGCGCCGTTTGCCGTATTGATTGAGCCTACGATGGTGGGCAGAAACTGCTGCTTTTCATAGTGCGCATCCGCGCGTAGATTCAGCTCCTGCGCCGCACTCTGGATCGGCGTCCAGCCCGCCCCGAGGCCATAGACCTGCTGTAACTGCAGCCCCTGCGAGAAATTGTGATCGAAGCTGAGATCCCCCAACGCATAGAACCGCTGCGTGAAATACTCGTCGCGCTCCGAGTCGCCGTGGAAGATGCTGGTCTGCACCACGACCGGCGGCGAAGGAACCGGCGTCGTTTGTGGGATCACGGGCGTGCGATTGGTTCCATAGCTTTCAGAGACGTTGATGGTCGTCCGGTTACGGTTCGGCAGGTACCCCACCGTGGGAATCGCCCGCACAAAGTTCACCGCGCCGTTGAACACCGTGCTGCTTACTGTCGAACGAACCAGCGACAACCCCGCCGTCGCCGAACCGTTCCACCCCTCCCGGAAGCCGGCGCGGCGGTCCACCTCCCGCGCGTACGAAGGCACATCGATGAGAAAGCCGAGCTCCTTTGCAGACAAAGTCTGCGCGGGCTCCGTGCCGCGCTTCAGCGTCAGGGTATTGTCCGCAAAGGTCACCGCGCCCGTTCCCGCAGGCTTGATCTTGCCCGGCACCCCCTTCCGCAATGCCACAAACTCCGTACCGGACTGTAGCTCCTTCACCTTGCTGAACGGAATCGTCAACTCGCCGGCCATATCGCTTTGGAAGACGACGTTACCGTCTGTTGCACGTTCCAGTTTGCCCGTCAGCTTATCGCCGTTCGTAAACACAAGCACATCGGAAACCGCTGTAGGCGCAATGGGCACCGCAACCGGCGCGGGCTCCTGCGCCGGGGCATGGTTAGAGCCAAAGACAAGCTGTGCAAGGACAAGGACAGACAGCAGAAAGCGGTGGCACGGGCATCTCACGCCTACAGCTTACTAACGTCCGAGCGGTCCTTCTCAGTTCGAAGCGATATTTACCGCGGCACCGATGTAGCGGCCATGCGTCAGGGCATCGAGCATGAACGCTGCCAGGTCCGCGCGGGTGATCTTGTGTGCCGTTTCGCCACTGCCCTCCTCGAATAGGTGCACCTGCCCCGTGGCTTCGCCATCCACAAGATGGCCGGGGCGCACCAACGTCCACTCGAGCCCGCTCGCTTCCACCAGCGGCTCCATCTTTTCCTTGTCGCCCATGGCACCGCGCAGCAGAGTCGGCATGATCAGGTGCTCGTACCAACCCGGGACCAGATCGCCCGTGCCGCCCACGCCGATCGCCGATACCACCATCAGCCGCTTCACCCCATGTCTGTGCATCGCCGTGATGATGTTCCGGGCAGCATTGGTTTCGAGCGTGGTCTCCTTCCAGGGCGTGTGGCCGCCCAGCGCATCCAGCACAGCAACTTGGCCCGCGATCGCATCGTTGAGCACAACGGAATCCAGTGCATCCCCCTCAATCACCCGTGTTCCCTCACTCGTAAACTCTTTCGCGCTGTGTACAAATGCCGTTACGGTATGCCCCTCGGCAACAGCCTGCTTTACCAAAGCCTCACCCGTCTTGCCCGCCGCACCAACCACTAGAATCTTCATCACATCGCCTCAGGGAAGTGGGATGCGTTTGGTGGTGCAACGATGGGGCGTAGGGGGAGGCGAGGTTGTGGGTTTTTAGTTGTCGAGCCTTCATTGCGACATGTGCTATTTGCTGATCGCTCATGGCTACTGGCTGACAGCTGATGGCTGATGGCTACTGGCTACTGGCTACTGGCTACTGGCTGACAGGTGATGGCTGATGGCTGCTGAGTCGAACATCGCTCCCCAACCACGAATCCACGGACAACTTAGAACTGACAACATACAACTCCCTCCCCTTGCCTCGCCTCTCTTCCAACCGCTAAGCTGGATGCATGTACGAAGACTTTGTTGCCGCCGACCGCTGGACACAGGACCCGCTCCATTGCGTCTGGAAGGGCACCGTCGTCGCCATCGCCACGCGGCACGCTGACGCCACCGACATCCGTTTCGCGGTCAACGACCGGCCCATGTGGATTGCCATGCCCAACCTCGCATGGATCGAGCAGAAGCGCCGCAACGGCAAGGTCATCACCGATTACCTCGCCGCCCAGGCTGCCGGCCGCTATCTCAAAGCCGCCATCGAGAGCGGTTACGATAACGGCCGCGAGATGTACACCATGAGCGTCGACGAGGTACTGGAGCATGTGGCCGCCGTGGTGAAGGAGATCGGAGACGTGGCGCGCCTGCCGTCTCTGCCGGTCATCAATGCCGATGCCCACCCCTCCGAGATGGACGTCAAGCTGCCCGGCGAGCCTGAAACCGCGTTTCAGACCGAAGGCCTTGGCCCGGGGGTAACGCCGGGGCGTCCCTAAGCCTTAGTCGTACAGACTTCTTACGGTCTCCTCCGCTAAACTTGTTTTCCATGTTGGGAAGACGTTTTCCGCGCCGCCGCTTTTTGCAAGGTGCACTCGCCGCCGGTGTGTTGGGCAGGCATTTCTCGTTTGGGCAACAGGCCGCTCCGGCAGATGCCTCAGACACCTGGGTCCTGCTCGGCACCCAAGGTGCCGGCATCTTTCGCGCGCGCTGGAATGGCCGCACCGGCACGCTCGGTACACCGGAGCTCGCGGTCGCTACGCCGAAGCCGACCTATCTCGCGCTCCATCCGCGGCTGCCCGTGGTCTATGCCTGCAATGAGGGCGAGGGGGAGGCCGGCGAGGTCTCCGCCTTCACGCTTGATCGCAGTGCCGCCACACTTACGTCGCTCGGCACACAACCCTCCCACGGCGATTCGCCCTGCTTTGTCTCCGTCGACCGCACCGGAGGCCTGCTTTTCGCCGCGAACTATGGCGGGGGCAGCCTTGCCGCCTTTCCGCTCGACGCCATTGGAACGATTGCCCCGGCTGCCGGCAGCTTCTCCTGCAAGGAGAGCGGCCTATGCGGCACGCCCGGCCCGATGCACGAGCGCCAGAACGGCCCGCACCTCCACTGCGCCACGGTCTCGCCCGACAACCGCTTCGTCCTCGCCTGCGATCTCGGCGACGATGCCATTCTCGCCTTTCCCATCCAGCCCGGCCAAACGTCCGCACTCGGCCATGTGCAGCGCCTCCCCTGCCGGCTCGGCTCGGGTCCACGCCACCTCGCCTTTCATCCCAACGGCCGCTGGCTCTACTGCATCCACGAGCTCGACTGCACGGTCGATAGGTATACCTGGAACACCCAAGGCGGTGCTGCCGATGCCCAGCTCGTGCAGGCCACGGTCGCACACCTGACCCTGGCCTCGGAAGCGGTGACGGGCCAGCCCAACACCGCGGCGGAGGTCGTCCTCTCCCACGACGGCCGTTTCCTGTACGCCTGCACCCGCGGGATCGACCGCCTCTCTGTCTTCCGTATCGATCCCACCTCCGGCGCGCTCAAGCCCGTGCAGCAGTTGCCCTGCGGCGGGCATATGCCGCGCTTCTTTGCGCTGGATCCGACCGAGCGCTGGCTCGTCTGCACCAACCAGGATGGGAACAACATCACCATCTTCGCCCGCGACCCAAGCACCGGCACCCTGACCGCGCACGGCATGCAGACGCTGGCAACACCGCAATGCGTGGTATGGCTGTAGCTCCTCGCAGTTAGCTGTTAACAGCTAACAGTTAGGAGCTTCGGCCCTAGCGCTGCAACGTCGAGTTATCCAGCACAAAGCGGTACTTCACATCGCCCTTCACCACCCGGTCATACGCCTCATCGACCTTGTCATAGCCGATCACCTCCACATCAGCCGCGATTCCCTTCTCCGCGCAGTAGTCCAGCATCTCCTGGGTCTCCTTCATGCCGCCGATCCCCGAGCCCGCGAGCGAGCGGCGGTTGGTGGTGACGGAGAACGGCTGCACACTCAGCGGCACCTCAGGCAGACCCACTAGGCAAAGTGTGCCATTGACCTTCAGCTGCCCGAGCAGCGCATCCATGTCATGCGGTGCGGAAACGGTGTCCAGGATGAAATCAAACGAGGCGGCATGCTTGGCCATCGCGGCCTTGTCCTTCGAGATAATCACCTCGTCGGCACCCAGCTTCTTGGCATCCGCGATCTTGCTCTCGGACGTGGTGAACTGCACGACGTGAGCTCCAAAGGAGTGCGCAAATTTCAGTCCCAGATGCCCCAATCCGCCCAGCCCCACAACACCGACCTTCTTGCCCGGCCCAACGCCCCAGTGCTTCAGCGGCGAGTACGTCGTGATCCCGGCGCACAGCAGCGGTGCCGTGCCCGCAAGATCGATGCCCGGCTTTAGCGTGTGCACAAAGTGCTGCGGCGTCACGATGTTGGCGGCATATCCGCCCATCGTCCGCTCACCCGAGCGCAGAATCGCGTCATAGGTGTCGCGCGCACCGCCATCACTGCAGTAGTTTTCGAGATCGGCCTTGCAGTTGTCACAATGCAAACAGCTCTCAACGATCACGCCCACCGCCGCCGGGTCACCCACCTTGAAGCGCGTGACCTCGCTGCCGACCGCCGTCACCTTGCCGACGATCTCGTGTCCCGGCACCATGGGAAACAGCTTCTGCCCCCACTCCCCGCGCACCTGATGAATGTCCGAGTGGCAAATCCCACAGTACTGGATGTCGAGCACGACATCCTTAGGCCCAGGCTCACGCCGATCGAAGCTGTAAGGGGTGAGTGGTGCGGATTGTGTCTGTGCAGCGTATCCAAAGCTCTTGGTCATGTTGTCCTCGCATCCTTGGATGCAAGTGGTCAAAAGCCGTCTTTTTGGAAAGCGGTTGAACGCTTAAAATCTGGATTGAGATTAGAAAGGAAGATCCATGGGAGCGGGACCAGCGATTTTAGGTAGTCTTCGACCATCTGTTACAACAGTCCAGTTTGGAGACATCACCTTCGAGGCGTTTTCGACCGAGTTCGGCGTTTTTACGCCTTATGGCGCGGACGGCATGATGCCCAGCATGGGGCAGACCCAATTCGCCATCCAGATCTTCGTGGACATGCAAGATAACGTGAATTTTTCATTCGATAAAGTAAGATACCTATTTGAGCACTCGCATACGCTGACCTCAGACAAGGTTAAGACCTGCAAGCTAACTTTTTGGACCGATGACTCGCGGAATAACGCGCTGTCGTCATTTACCTTTTAGGGCTGGGTGGCGCACTTCTCTGTACTAAGCGGCCAAGGGTCGAATCATCTGCTTATGGTGAAGCTCCAGCCCCGGCCAAATGGCAAGCAGTTTGTCGAAATCCAACACGGGAATTGAGGAGCATGTGATGGTAATGAAATTTATCTTGCTAGGCACATTGCTGGCGTATCAAGTTCAGGCACAAGGGCGATCGCCTTTCGAGGGGCGCGGGGTTACCGGTGGCGGACATTTGTGTAACGGCACTTTACGAGTCTACCCAGACCACCTCGATTGGGACACCACATATAACGATTGTACGGGCAGTCGCTACGACGTGATTGAGCACCGTACCGACTTCTATGTATATCGTCTAAAGCCAAAAACCAAACGTTGCAAATTTCAAGTTCTGGTGGTGCGCAAGCCCGAACCAGATATGTATGGGTGGCAGGCAATCGGCTTCACCACAGAAGCAGCTTGGCGTAAAAACGATGAGAATAATGATTTGCCGTGTAATGGACTTTATTGAGGAAGGAATAGGGCGTGAGCTTTCATAGCTTCAATGTAGAAGATTTTGAAGCCTGGAAACAAGGCATCAAGCACGAACACACAAAACCTGGCTGGGATATGCACGACAGCGCCATCCGCGGTGCAGTCAGTTCTTTTCAGCAGTTTAATGGCATGAAGTCCGGGTACGTAGGCCCAACATGGCAGCTTATAAAAGCTATGATTTGGACTGAGGGTGGAGGCCCTCGTTATCAAGACGAGTGGACTCTGCGACCCATGCAGATCGGTAAGCAGGGCGATCTGGGCATTGTGGATGTTGTCACTAAGCCGGGTATTGGTGTAGTTACGCCGCCAGAGATAAGGCGAAATTTCCAAATGGCCGCTATACGTTCCAACGCCTCGCTCAATATTCAAGCCGGTTTAGTCTTATTGCACCTCAAATTATCATTTCTTGGCCATCGCCAAAAATCGGAGCCGCCAGCTGAAAGACTTACTCTCGGCATAGGCGATGTTTGGGACGGTGCCCGCAATGCGGGCGATGCGTTGCACGGCAGGGTTGACCGGCACGCTATACGGTCCCATGCTCGACAAACTTCAGTGCCTCTGGTAAGCGAGCCCTATGTTATGGCCTGGCTACCGTTTCACCCAATCGTGCTGTATCAGCGCTATAACGTGGGTGACGCGGCTTACGCTAGAAAACTAGAGTGCTGCATGGAACTGATGAACCGTTCGTAGTGACACTAGTGTTTACTCCGCATAGTGCAAAAGACTGAAAACTTCATACCCCGCCAGCTTATCGCGGCCTTTCAGAAAATCAAGCTCAATGGCAAACGCGATGCCTGCAACTTTTCCGCCAAGTCCTTCCACAAGCTGCACCGTCGCGCCCATCGTTCCACCTGTGGCTAACAGATCATCGACAAGCAAAACGCTCTGCCCCGGTGTGATCGCATCCGTGTGGATCTCCAACGCATCCGAACCGTATTCGAGGTCGTAGCTGACCTTGCGCGTCTCCGCCGGCAGCTTGTTCGGCTTGCGCACTGGGATGAAACCGGCGTTCAATCGGTACGCGATAGCCGGCGCAAAGATGAAGCCACGCGCCTCCGTGCCCAGCACCAAATCGATGCCACGCCCGATGAAGTGCGCGGCAAAGGCATCGATCAGCAGCGCAAAACCGGCCTTGTCCTTGAGCAGGGTTGTAATGTCGTAGAAGAGAATGCCCGGCTTGGGGTAATCGGGCACGGTACGGATGAGCGCCTTCAGCGGCTCGCAGTCGATGTCAGACATATAGAACTTTTGTAGCAGGTCCGGCGGTGTTTGCGGGCAGGGTTCGACGCCTACCAGGCGCCTTCTATCGTGAACGGACCGAGCGACTCTGACTCACTCTCGGCCAGCTCCTGTTCAACGACCCTGTCCACGCGGCTGCCGCGGGAGCCTTTGTGCAGCTCCGTGCGCAGCTCGGCCAGGGTCTCCGGGTCGCCCGCCGCCACCACCTCGACCTCACCCGCGTCCGTATTGCGTACCGTGCCCCGCAGCCCCAGTTCGGCAGCTTCGCGATGGACAAACCAGCGGAAGCCCACGCCTTGAACGCGTCCACGGATCAGGAAGTGCAAAACCATAAACAATTATTGTGCCATAACTCTCCTGGCACACGCAAGTCAGTACCCGAAAGACAACTCGCTCCTCCACCTCGGCGTCTCTCTCCGTGAACCATGGCCCGAACAATTGGCAGCACTCACTACGCTGTCGCACCAACTCTGCAGAGAAGTCGAGATACAGGCCCCTTGATCGTCCAGACTGCCGGTCTCCCTTCTCCTGAACCACCCTTGAGGAGACCCAACGCAATGATCCAGCTTCTTCGCCGCACACTTCCCGCACTCCTGGTACTGTCCACGGTGTCCGCAGCCGCACAGGAGGGTTACCTGAAGACCCACGGGGCAAGCCTGTCCGTCGGTGGAACCGGACAGTTCAGCACCATCCTCGAATCCAACAACGGCTATGTAAACAATACCTACGCCATCCCCAACGGAACGCATACCGACCAGGTCTACAACCAGCAGCAGTTCACCACTTGGTCAGCCGGCTTCGTCTCTTCGCTACAGTTCCATCCCAAGCCCTGGGCCGGTGTCGCGCTCAACTATGGGTTCAATCACTACCAGGAGCGCTTCACGTACAACTACACTGACAGCACCGCCACGGGGCAGACCCGTCTCACCACGGATGTGCATGAGTTTACCGGCGGCTATCTATTCCACCCCAAGCGCATTCCCTTCCAGCCCTATGTCGAGGTAGGTGGCGGTGCCCTGGACTTCACCCCGCATGAGGCCTCCAACCAGATCCGCGGCGCAGGCCTGCTCGAAGCCGGTTTCGATATCCCCACGCGAGATAAGCATATCGCTTTGCGCGTCTCGGGCCGCTCACTCTACTACCGCGCCCCAAACTTCTACCAGCCCGCGATCAGCACAAAGGCCTGGCGCGCCACGGAAGAGCCCGCCATCAGCGCCGTCTATAAGTTCTAGGAGCGCGACTCAATTAAGGTAAGCATGGCGCGGTAGCTATGCTTATCTTGCCTCACAAGCTCAGACTTTTACTTCACTCGATATACATAGGCATCTGAGACAAATCGATTGCCGATTACCTGTCCCCCTAAACGCATTCCGCTTACATCAGAGGTCTGTGCGAAAAGTCCGCGCAGACCTCTGATGAAGTCATCTTTCGTCTTGAGTATGAGAAGCGGTGGGAGGAAGTGAGTTCCGCTCCCCTTGAGCACCTTACGCACCTCTTCATAAGCCTTCAAGGAACTCGCACTATCGAACTTAGGAGACGCGAGCACAAGTCGTCCGTCCTCATGTTCCGGTGTTATCAACCAGAGTGCGACCTTTGGATTGAGACCGGCCAAGTCTAACTGCTCCACGACCTTCCATCCGGCATCGACATCGCTTCCTACCAGTGTTGCTTGATCCATATCAAAACTCCATCTGGCCTTTGTGAGATTGCTTGAAGAAGATCGAGAGCTTCGGTTCGCGAAATCTGCACATACCGGCTCTGCTCCGACCAATTCTTCACTTCGTCCCAGCTTGCACCAAGCGCGGGTCTCGCGTCTATGTCACGTTCCAGCGGCAACGAAAGACCCGCAACCGAAAGTAACTCACGGGTGTTATGTGAGTAGCTTTTCCGCACTCGTTCTTTATCAGGGAATTCGTATTTCTCCGTCTGGCGCGCAATGCAAGCTTTCAGCGCGCACTCGACGGCGTACCCCGCCAGATAATACGCACCGCTATAGTGCTTGAGCTTAAAGAGATCTCTTCCTTCGCGGAGACGCAGCCTGGAAAGCGTCTGAAAATCAGTTCGGTTCATCGTTACAGCCTCACGCGCGGCTCATGTATGCGCCCTCGGCCGTGTCCACCTTGATTTTTTCGCCTTCATTGATGAACGGCGGCACCTGCACCATCAGCCCCGTCTCTGTCTTCGCCGGCTTGGTCACCGAGCTCGCCGTTGCTGACTTGATGCCCGGCTCCGTCTCCACCACGGTCATCTCGACCGAAGGCGGCAGTTCGATGCCGACTGCCTTGCCGTCATGGAAGCTCACGGAAATCAAAAGGTTGGGCGTCAGGTAATCCACGGCATCGCCCAGTACATCCTGCTTTAGGTTGGTCTGCTCGTAGTTTCCCTGGTCCATGAAGTAGTAGTCGTCCCCGTCGTTGTACAGGTACTCCATCTTCACTTCATCCACGATCACGCGATCGATCGGATCCGGCGAGCGGAAACGCTCCACAAACATGGAGCCGGTACGGATGTTGCGCAGCTTGGCCTGGATGAATGCGCGAAGATTGCCCGGCGTCCGGTGTTCGACCGAAAATACAAGGTGAAGGTCATCCTTAAACTTGATGATCATGCCGGGGCGCATCTGCGTGGCGGGAATCGCCATGGTGGAACTCCTGTTCTGGTTGTTCGTAGGTGTGAATGTCTGTTTTGTGGCGTACCGCTCGCAAGGAGCGGTATAGCCCGAACCTCCTCCAGTGTAAACAACCACGCTCGCAAGGGACGCTCACGGCGAGCGGCCCCGTAAGTAGACAACTTCACGCGTCCGCACGCACCAGCCGCTCCACTGCCTGAGCCACCGACCGGCGCAGCTTGGCGCGATGCTTCGCTGCGCCGGGGGCGACAAAGGCGTGCAAAGGGTTCGCTGCCGTCCAGGCAGAGCACAAAGCAACCACCACCGTGATCAGGAAAGCGGGTGAAAACTCACGGGTGATCCGCCCTTCACGCTGCGCTTTTGTGATCCCCGCCAGTTTTGCCTGCACGGCACCCTCCGGTTCGATATCCCAAAACTGCGTCAGCTGCGTTGGCTCCTTGTCCCCCGCCTGCTCCTGTTCCTGCTCCAGGCCAAACCACAGCAGAAGACGGGTCAACGCCGGATGATCCATCACAAAGTCACACAAGCGGGCTGCGTAGCCAGGGACGTCCTCCGGAGTGAACGCAACACTGTCGTACACATGCGTCAAATGCCGCCGCAGCACAGCCGTAAACAGCTGCTGCTTACTCCCAAAGTACATATAGATTAGATTTTTGTTGCCGGCCGCGTTACGCGCAATGCGGTCTACACGTGCGCCCGCGATGCCGTAGGCGGCAAATTCGGCCGTAGCCGCTTGGAGGATGCGTTCGCGCGTGGCGTCGGACCGCTTGGGCGCGCCCACCGCCTTGGCCTGGATCCTCATGTCCCCATTACACAACAACGCATGTAACCATCTGGTTAGTCAGGCATCCAATAGCTGGAGCATGCTTTCAGGAGGCAACGGCATGGCGCAGCGAACATGGTTCATCACAGGGGCAAATAGCGGATTTGGACGCTTCATGAGCGAATTGCTCTTGCAACGCGGGGATCGGGTAGCGGGTACAACACGCAAGCCGCAACAGCTTGACGACCTGCGCGCCAGGTATGGCGATCGGCTTTGGACATCCTTCCTTGAATTGACCGACATCCCTTCGATTCGGCCTGTGGTGGAGGCCGCCTTTGCCCATTTTGGCCGCATCGACGTTGTGGTGAACAACGCTGGCTATGGCTTGTTCGGTGCCGCGGAGGAGCTCACCGACGAACAGATTGACCACCAGCTCGGCACCAATCTCTTAGGCTCGATAGCGGTGATTCGGGCTGCCTTGCCGCATTTACGCACTCAGGGCGGCGGACGCATCCTGCAGGTGTCGTCCACCGGCGGGCAGTATGCCTTTCCCGGCTTCAGCCTGTATCACACGAGCAAATGGGGCATCGAAGGGTTCGTCGAAGCCCTGACCAAGGAAGTTGCCCCGTTCGGCATCGAGTGCACCATCTTGGAGCCTGGCGCGACCGTGACAAACTTCGAAGCAGGGATCGTTGGCCCGCCGGCGACGGAGGTGTACGACGCCACCCCCGTGGGCGATGTGCGCCGGGCGCTCGCGGCAAAGGCGTTTCCCATTCCCGGCGATGCGAAAAAGATGGCGCAGGCCTTCATCGACTCGGTCGATATGCATCCCGCGCCAAAGAGAATGGCATTCGGAAGCGACACCTACACCCTACTTCGGGAGGCCTGGACGGAACGGCTGGCAGGTCTGGAGACCCACAAACAGCTTACCTTGTCGACCGACACAAATGCCTGAACCACGATGTCACACCGAGCTAAAGTGACGCAGGTACTGAACGGAAGCAAATACGTCCGTCGAACCGCCACCTGTGCGCTCGAATCGCGTATTACCTTTAAATCGAGTTCGGGCGGCGGCGATCGCCTTTAGGAACCGGGATGAAAGAGCTTGTGGAAGAAACGTTTCAAGGCGTTGCCGAACCCGCGCTGTGCGGGCAAAGGTGCCTGCGTGGCGCTCGTTGATTCCGGTGCGGGATTGGCAGTCGTGCCAGGCGGCGGCGTCCCTCGCCCATCGTTGTAGCTGAACGTGGTCGAAACCTGCGAGCTTGCTACCCCCACAGGTGCCTCGTTCGCGGGTGCCCCGGGCGTGGTCAGGCCCTCACTGTCCGCCTGCGGGAACGGATGCGCTGTCGCTGCATTCATGATGGGCTTGCCATTCTTACCAACCAAGATCGGCGGCAGGCCCGCCGGGCAACCGCAAGGCGAACGCTCGTGATCGACCACCCTATGCAGATCGCCGTTTACAAACAGCAGGTGTTGCCCAGGCAGGACGCGGTAGTTTGTCGAGCTGAACGCATCCGTCGCGTTCAGCACCGGTGACGACGTACCGGCGTTCTCGACGCAGGTGTCCCCATCGCGCGTGACGCGCACCCGCAGATCGAGGCTGCCCCTGGTTACGGGGGTCAACTTCAGATCCGGCGTCAACACGACGTCCCCGGGTTGGCTCTCGGAGTAGAGCTCAATCGCTCCCCGGTTCAGCCCAAAGATTAGCGCTCCGTTCGCCCCTGAATGCAGCAGGTGGAACTCGCTCGTCGAGCACACCAGTACATGCCCGCCACGGCTCAACGCCACGGGTGCCGGACGATCGGATGCCGTCACGCTGGCGTTGTTGATCAAGCGCGCGATGTCGCCGCTTACCTCCAGCCCTCCGGTAACCTGTGCGTCCTTGGTTGCCACCGAACCCATGGGCTGCGGCTGTGGTCCTTGCGCGAAGGAGGTGCCCGCCAGCAGAAGTGCGCAAAGAATCGAACGTCCAGCACCTGCCAGCCAATCCAGCCGGGTGTGCCCAGGAGTCCTCCCCTCGTCATCCCGCAGCGGAGCGAAGGGATCCGCTGTTCGTCCGCGTCCGTCCAGCGTTCCGATCCCCATCAGCCCCTCAAAAAATTCCCAATCAATTGCTTGCCATGCTCAGTCAGCACGCTTTCCGGATGAAACTGCACACCCTCGATCGGCAGCGTCCGATGCCGCAGTCCCATGATGGTTCCCTCACCCACAACCCGCGCTGAAATCTCCAACTCCGCCGGTACGCTCGCCTCTTCGACGATCAACGAGTGATACCGGGTGCAGGTCATCGGTTGCGGCAGGTCTTGGAAGATCGTCCGTCCGTCATGCTCCACAACGCTCGTTTTGCCATGCATCAGGCTCGCCGCCCGTATCACGCTGCCCCCAAAAGCCGCGCCAATTGCCTGATGTCCCAGGCACACGCCGAGTGTCGGAATCTGCTCCCGCTTCGGCAGTGCCGCCAGATGCCGGATAAGCGGAATCAGGATCCCCGCCTCCGCCGGCGTACACGGCCCCGGCGACAGTAAGATCCGCTCCGGCCGCATCGCCACGATCTCCTCCGGCGTCACCTCGTCATTGCGCCGGACGACGATCTCATGGCTGACGGCTCCAACCTCCGCACCCAACTCGCCCATGTACTGCACGAGGTTATAGGTGAAGCTGTCATAGTTGTCGAGCACGAACACCATACTTGTTATCTTACGGGTTGGGGGGTAAGCTCCGACATGCGCCGGTTCTTGTTCTTCACACTCGTGCTTGCGGGCTTGAGCCGACACGCGCAAGCCCAGAGCATGGCGATCGTGGATGCGACCGTGTACTCCGATCCACAATCCCCCGCTCAGCCCCACACAACGATCCTCATTCTCGAAGGCAAGATCGCCGCGCTAGGACCTCGTGTGCACCTTCCACGTCATGTACCCATCCTGCCCTGTGAGCACTGCATCGTCTTTGCAGGATTTTGGAATACCCACGTACACTTCACCGGATCGCAATGGGAGAACGCCGCGCATCTGGACCCCAACCGCCTCACGCACGACATGCAAACCATGTTGAGCCACTCGGGCTTCACATCCGTCGTCGATACGGCCTCCGACCCCGAAAACACGGTGGCTCTTCGCCACCGGATCGAAGCGCAGTTGCACAGCAGAGGTCTCGCTGAGGACGTCATCCTGAACGCGGTGAAGGACTTCGATATTCCTTCGAACGTACGGGAAGTCTGAGCAGAGCAAAGATTGCTTAGCCTGGCTCAAGGATAAGGGAGCGCAAAAACAACAGCATAGCCAATGAAGCTTGCTTTGATTTACGGCAGATCTCGCCCGACCTCCGGCAGCGACGTCCCTAGCGCATAGGCTGTGCAGCATTTGCAGATGTGCGGCCCTTTGGCCGGCTCAAGAGCCTGTACCGCCAGATTCATCACCTTCTGATCGCTGGCCCGCTTCAGCGGTGTCCATTGGTGCCGGCACAGCAGGAGCGGGCCTAGCCGGTCGTAGAGCCGCAGCACAGCCGCGCTTACCTCATCGCCCTCAATGTGCTCCACCAAGTGAAAGAACGCGAGCGGTGCCAGATCGGCAATGACGAACTTCCGGCTCACACTGAACTTGATCCCTAAATGCTCCACCGAGCCGGATACGCCGAGCGCCCGATCCGTCGCACGCTTGAAGATCGCGAGGCTGCGCTCCAGCTTATCGAGTTGCTCGTCCAGATCCCCATCCATGATCCCTCAACATAACGCCGGGAGCGCCGCTTCGGTCTCCCGCGAAGGTGCTATCTTTAGCCCCTGACTTTGGCCCGCAACTTGCGAACACACTGCGCCATTCCTAGGCTTAATAGCCGACATGGTCATCTCGACCGAGGCGTAACCACAGTGAAGAGACCTGCTTTCACGGCTTTGAAAACACAGATTCCCTTCGGGAATAACAAAGAGAGAACAGTGCGTTACATCGCATACGTAGTTTTGCTCTAGCCCTTCCGCGCCCGCTCAATCGCCCGCACCACGGCGCGCGCCTTATTCCCACACTCCTCAAACTCCTGCTGCGGCACCGAGTCCGCTACTACGCCAGCCCCGGCCTGGATGTAGCCTTTCTCGCCATCCATGAACAGCGTGCGGATCGCGATGCAGCTGTCGAAACTGCCGCTGAAGTCGGCATACACGATTGCTCCCCCGTACACGCCGCGGCGTACCGGTTCCATCTCCTCGATAATCTCCATGGCCCGGATTTTGGGCGCTCCGGAAAGCGTGCCCGCCGGAAAGCACGAACGAAATGCATCGAGCGGTGCCAGGCCCGCCCTTAATTTTCCTTCGAGCGCGCTCACCAGATGCATCACGTGCGAGTAGCGCTCGACAAACATCAGCTCCTTCACCCGTACCGAGCCAAACTCACTCACGCGCCCCACATCATTGCGGCCAAGATCCACGAGCATCACATGCTCGGAGACCTCCTTCGCATCGGCGCGCAGGCTCGCCTCATGCGCCAGGTCCTCGGCTTCATCAGCGCCGCGAGGACGTGTGCCTGCAATGGGCCGGTATTCCACCCGGCCCTCCGTGACCCGCACCAGCAACTCAGGCGACGAGCCCACGATATGACATTGCCGCGCAACCTCGTACCTACCCCCAGCTGCTTCCGCGGGCAATCCAAACCGCAGAAAATACATGTACGGCGAAGGATTCACGATTCGCAGCGAACGGTAAATCTCAAAAGCATCCACCTCCGGCACGCAGTCGAATCGCTGCGAAAGCACGCACTGAAACACGTCTCCCGCCGCGATGTACTCCTTTGTCTTATCGACCGCCGCGAGGAAATCTTTAGCTGCGGTACGCGGCGTGATCTTCAGCGGCTCGGAGATTTGCACCCTGGCCAACTTGGGCAGCACCGTTTCCAGTAAGGCTTCCAGTTCATCGAGCCGCGCCTCCGCATCCTCAAACGCAGCCGCGGCGTTTTCTGCCGTTAACGCCACCCGTGCTCCCGAGGTCACGATCAGCTGAATCGCTTTGCGGACATGATCGAATGCCAAGACCTGATCGAAAAACATCAGGTGCGCATCCGGTACGTGCAATTCATTCTCCGCGAGTTCCGGCAGTCGCTCGATGCGGCGCACCACGTCGTACGCGAAAAACCCCACGGCTCCCGCGGTAAAGGGCGGCAGCCCGGGCAACTTGGCTGGCCTGTGCCCCTCCAGAACGCGCTTCAGCTCCGTAAAGACGTCGCCCGGGTAGGTCCGCACGGCTCCTGCCTCACTCACCGTAACCGAACCCTCCATAGCCGTCATCGTCCTGTACGGCCGTACGCCGATAAAGGTATAGCGCCCGATCTTTTCGCCGCCTTCTACCGATTCCAGCAAAAAGGCCTCGGGCTCTTTTGCCGCGACCCGCAAGAAGGCTCCCACCGGCGTCTCGAGATCCGCGGCAACGGTGCGCATCAACGGCACCAGGGTATGCCCGGCGTCAACAAGCCGTGAAAACTCGTGAAATGTCAGGGTTGTCTCACTTCGGGGCATAGGGTCCATAGTATCCAACCAGCTACGACCTTTGTGGGTTGCTCAATGCTTCCTAACGGGCCTATGATCGCCGGGTTTAGCTGGACCCGAACTGGAACCGAGCCCCGGATTGCTTCTCTGAAACCCGACTCCTCACCACCCGCAAATGCGTCAGATAGAGGGTGGACTCGAAGAACGGCAAAGGAGGCAACAACATGGCCCTTGAACACCTGGTACCGACCGCTCAGGCGCTTGCCGCCGGACCGTTACCCGCAAAAAAAGGAAGCAGCAAAATGTCATTCGCAACAACCGATAACAGCACGGCCCCCAGCATCATCACCTTAGCCCAGGAAACCAACCCCTGGGAGGCACAAGCCGCCCGCTTTGACACCGCCGCCAGCAAGCTCAATCTCGATACCGGCCTCTGGAAGGTCCTCCGCTACCCCCAGCGCGAGATCATCGTCCACATCCCCGTTGCCATGGATGACGGCTCCGTTGAGGTCTTCACCGGCTACCGCGTCCAGCACTCCGTCGCCCGCGGCCCCGCCAAGGGCGGCATCCGCTACTCCCCCGACGTCTCGCTCGACGAGGTGCGCGCCCTCGCCTCCTGGATGACCTGGAAGTGCGCCGTCGTCAACATCCCCTTCGGCGGGGCCAAGGGCGGCGTCATCTGCGACCCCAAGCACATGAGCCAGGGCGAGCTCGAGCGCATGACCCGCCGCTACACCGCCGAACTCATCGAGTTCATCGGCCCCGAGAAGGATGTTCCCGCCCCCGACATGGGCACCGACGAGCAGACCATGGCCTGGATCATGGACACCTATTCCATGCACATGCGCCAGACTGTCACCTCCGTCGTCACCGGCAAGCCCGTCAACATGGGCGGATCGAGAGGCCGACGCGAAGCCACAGGCCGCGGCGTGGCCGTGTGCTGCGATGAAGCGCTGCGGCACTTGAACATGCGTCCCGAGGACACCACGGTCATTGTCCAGGGCTTCGGCAACGTCGGCTCCCACACCGCCAAGATCCTTTGGGACAAGGGCTACAAGATCATCGGCATCGCCGAGTACGACGGCGGCCTGTTCAACGCCAATGGCCTCGACATCTCCGAACTGCTTGAGCACAAGGCCCGCCGCGGCTCCATCCATGGCTTTGCCGAGGGCGAGGCATTCGACAAGGACGAGCTGCTGCTGCAGCCGTGCGGCATCCTCATCCCCGCCGCTACCGAAAATGTTCTTACCAGCCGTAATGCCGACCGGGTTCGCGCCCGGATCGTCTGCGAGGGCGCGAATGGCCCCACCACCACCGTTGCCGACGAGATGCTCGCCGCCAACGGCGTCATGGTCATCCCGGACATCCTCGCCAACGCCGGCGGCGTCACCACCAGCTACTTCGAGTGGGTGCAGGACCGCATGGGCTACTTCTGGACCGAGGCCGAGGTCAACCAACGCTTGGAACGCATCATGGCCGACAGCTTCAACGACGTTCTCCAATATGCCGTCGCCCACAACGTGGACAACCGCATTGCGGCGTACATGCTGGCGATCGATCGCGTGGCCTACACCACCAAGCAGCGCGGCATGTACGCCTGAGGCCTGCGTAGCTGAGTTGGTTTACCTGCTCAGCTACGCCCCATTCCCACTTGCAGCAGCATGGTAGCCTCCACCTTGGCCATCTCGGTGGAACTCAGAATACCGACGCATTCTCTGAATCTTTGCTTGCTAGCGGTAGTGAACTGGTCAGCCATGGCTTTTCTTGTTTCGCCATTTAATTGAACCAGCGCCTCGCCCGGATAAACTCGCCCAGTTTGGGAGGTGAGCGGCACAACGAGCAACCGATTTAGGACTGAGTTGGCAACGTCATTGCTGATAATCAGCCCTGGATGCGTTTTTTGGACCTCGCCTCCAACAGACGGGTCGAAAGCGATCCAATAGACCTCACCGCGCTTCAACTACATCACCCAAAAGCGCTTCGGCCCACTCTGTCGCTTCCGCTTCACGTTCTTGATCTTCCGCCATCGCCCGATAGCCTTCCAACATAGATCGGGCTCTATCTTTGTCCAGCATGGATGAGGCTTTTATAACCGGCTCTGCAAGCTCATGGGGCAGGATGAACCAGGTAGCGTTCCACGAGATTGGGGTGTACCCACGCCTGTATCGTCTGGGTCGCCGTTCCAACGCATTCCCACAGCCTCGGTGCCATTCCATTTAAGAGTCGCTACTGACCAACTTCCATTAGCGGGTCCTTTGTCGTAGATCACATGAACATCTTTAACAAGTCCTTTGGGTGAACATACTGTCTCGGGCGCTATATAGGACAATGGGTCCCCTCCTCTAAGCTACTGTACATACGCATGTAGCAGGCTTAGTACATTTGCTTAGCAGCACATATGACAGAATGACTGTGTTTCCGCTCCGCGCCCCTGAACACCCCCAGTGAATTTGCCCAACTCCATCACGCTCTCCCGCATCGCCGCCGTCCCGGTGCTGATCTGGGCTTTGTCGGCACACTCCCCCGTGCACGGGCCGCATGGCGAGCAGGAGATCTTCGCCTCAGCGGTCTTCATTTTGGCCTCGGTCACCGACGGCCTGGACGGCTACTTCGCGCGAAGACGCGGGCAGATTACCACGCTGGGCATGTTGCTCGACCCACTCGCCGACAAGCTCATGGTGTCCGCCGCGTACATCGTGCTGGTGGCGTATACGCCGGGTATGGTGCCGCCGTGGATCGCCGTGCTCGTCATCGGCCGTGAGTTCCTCGTCAGTGGCCTGCGCTCCATCGCCGCCTCGGAGGGCTTCACCATCCAGGCCTCCGATATCGGCAAGCTGAAGACGGTAATCCAGATCGTCTCCGTTGTCGCGGCTATCCTGAGCCATCGCTGGTACGAGTGGGACTTCGGCCCTGTGGTCATCGGCGTCCACCTGATTGCCGTAACCGCAATCTACTGGATGGCGGTGGTGTCCATCATCTCGGCAGTCGACTACTTTGTGGGCTTCTGGAACACGGTGGAGGGGGCCAGCGACAAACGCCGCAAACGACGGTCCTCCGTGCTGAGCCGGCGCAAGCCTGCCGCCGAGAGCCAGGCATAGTAGTCTTTCTTGGCATCCCGCTCCTGTCTTGTCCATCCCGCACAGATCTGGTTCTCGTCGCCGCAGAGGCGAGCAAGCAGATCCCTTAGGGATGACAACAAAAGAGGACCGAAGACAGGAAGTTTACGCGTGTGCCGCCCGATGGCTATCCTTATGCACAAAATGATATGGCGGCCACGGACCTGACAGCTGCATTGCGCAATCCTTTAGCTGCAAGGTAGCGGTGCTGTACTTATTCTGGTAGCGCTCCACCAGCTTTTTATCCACCAGGTGCGCGATGTCGAGCAACATCTTGCCGGAGTCGGTGCGCTTGCAGGTGATCTCCTCCTCGATCGGCAGAAACATCCGGTGCATTTGCACCGAGAGCGCCCGTGCCCGCGACTGCCGTTCGCGCTGCCGCGTTGCCGATTCTCGCAGATTGGCCAGATATGCCTGCCCGGCCGCGTGACAGGCCGTCTTATCGTCCTTCTCCGGGCAGACATCGTCCACCAGGACCTTCAGGTGCATCTCCGCCTTGCCGCGCAGGCGCTCCACATTGGCCATGAAGTGGCGCTGGTTGGAGCGCACCGAACGCCGTAGCGAGTCGTCATCATCAAAACAGGTGCCGAACCGGAACGGCAGCACCGTGGATCGTCCAAAGGTCGTCGCGATCACTTTGGCATGCTCCCGGGCGGCCGCCGATGCCTCCGCCCCAAGAATGCGGGCCGCATCCTCCGGCAGGTGCTCGGAGACGATCACCGTCAGATCCGCCGCTGGAAACAGAAACGTTTGACCGCCAAACAGCCCGTGGACGTTCTCCAACGGCACGGGACGGCGATGGTGGGCGAGCTCAGGAAAGGCGGAACGCTCCGCAATGCAATAGGCATACCATGCCATGACCGTGATGCTCCCTTGGGCTCTGCCGATATCCTCCGGCAGAGACAAAAACTGAGTAGAAATTACTGAACAATGCACAGATTGCCCATCGCCGGATCTGGCGCGTGCTGCAAAACATGTGCACTGTACCGATGGCAAGGCGGATACTATGCCCGCGTTCATACGATTGGCAAGAACTTTACTGGTCGGCGATAGACGACGTAAATTTGGTCCGAATTCAGCCCGCAATCCCCATCCGCCAGCCTTGCGGAAAGCGTCCCTGCTAGACTGAAAGCCGTATGGCGACCGCAACATCTTGTCGCTGTTTTCAGGTCCTTGTGAGGTCGAAAGCGAAGTGAATACCGCAATCAAGCGTGACAGCCGAGGGGCCGACCCCCTCCAGCTCGCCGCAGGAAACAGCCTGCAATGGGCGCAGACCAATCGCCGCAATGTATTGCTCTTTGGCGGGCTCGCCCTGGCGCTCTTGGCCGTTCTTCTGATCGGTTATGGCCTCTATCAGCACGCCACCAATGAGGCGCAAGCCGCCTTCGGTGAGGCCATGCAGACCTACCAGACGCCCCTCGTGCGCCCCGACCAACCGCTACCCCCAGGCATGAAGTCGTTCAACACGGCTAAGGAGCGCGCAGGCAAAGCCAATGCGCAGTTCCTCGATGTAGCCAACCACCACAGCTTCACCGAGCCCGGCAAGCTGGCACTCTACTTTGCCGGTATCACCTATATGGAAGCCGATCAGAACGGTCCCGCCGAGGACACCTTGAAAAAGGTGGGCGATAGCTTCAACGGCGACACTGCCGCGCTCGGCAAGATGGCGCTGGCCGAGTTGTATCAGCAGACCGGCCGCAACGACCAGGCAATCGCCCTGTACCAGGAGCTTGGCAAGGGTCATGCGGCCACCGTGCCTCCCGGCTTGGCCCAGCTGCAGCTCGCCGCGCTTTACAACGCTGAAGGTAAAACCGAGGACGCGCGCCGTATCTATGCAGAGCTCAAGGATCACGATAAGGACGCCAAAGGCAAGCTCGGCGTGGCCGCCCAGGTCGCCTCAGAGAAGCTGAATCCCGGTACGGCCGCCTCTGCACAGCCTCGCCGCTAAGCTCAAGACTATCCGGCGAGGGTAGTGAAAAGAGCACAGCCCAGCAAGCACACTTTGCGCTGTTAGCGGCGCTGCTACCGGTTCTGCTCATCCCCAATCTCATCGTGCGCATCTAAATGCAGCGCGGTGGATTGGGTGCTGACGTGAAACGTGAAGCGCTCCGACCCGGGCAGCTTCATTCTTCTCATCAGGGCCCAGGTATCTTTCTTGGCTGCCGCTTCCGGCGCGATCCAATGCGGTACGGTCAGGCGCAGGTACTCCGCCAAGGCGCAAGCAGAAGGCTCATACAGCAGCCGCATCATGTTCAGCCGTTCCATGCTCTCCCCGCCGTGGTTTTCACCTCCGCGCAGATTGGCGCACATGGCAAAATCCGTGGTTCGCAGCGCCTCACACATCCTGGCAACATCGTGTTCCGGAAGCCTAGTTTGCGGCGCCTCGCGGAGCCCCTTTTCCTCCGCGTCCAGGTGAAAGACGTGCACCAGGTCCACAAGCACGTGTCGCCCGACGGCAAAGGTCAACTGTGCCTGCCGGGTCTCGCGGCTATCCACCGTCGCAATCAGCAGCGCACACGTGTCCAGGATCGCGGTCAGCCCCGCCAGCCAGCTTTGGTTATCGTGCTGCGAACGGTAGTAGCAGAGAATCGGGTAGGAGATATGCGTTTCGAGCAACTCCGCCGACCAGCGCTCCCACTCGGCCAGCAGCAGCCGTAGCGTCTTCGGACCTTCTTCGAAGCTGTGCCGCAGCAGCAGTTCGGTTGCGGTGGGCGGCGAACCCGCCCGTGCATCCAGCAGCGCCACCTGCACCTCGCGCTGTGAGAAAGACGAGTACAACACCGGGAGATAGCCGATGACTATCGCGATAAAGCCCAACCCTGTCCCGGCCTCGATCACCGTCAATAACCGGGCCACCTGTGAGCGCGGCAAAACATCACCGAGTCCCAAAGTGAAGATCGTCGTTCCGCTGATATAGAGGCAGGAGCGCAGCTGCGCCCAGTCGCCGCCCCCTGCCAGCAGCGGATCGTGAAAGGGCACGCGCAGTCCGAAAAACATCAGGCCAAAGCCGGAGGTCAGCAGCAACGCCCAGAAGAAGAACAGCACCAGCAATGCCAGTGGACCGTAGATGCTGTAAAACTGGTCGCGCGCGGCCCTGGCCTGCACGGAGCGGGCAATCCATCGCCAGGGCTGCCAAGTGGCGATGGAAAATATACGTGTTATGCGGAGACGGCCCACGGGCCGCCTGGGCAGAATAATGCTCTGGAAGGCATCCAGCAGTACCACGGCGAGCAGCACAGCCCCGGCAATCACAGCGAGAATCCGCATCGTTTTACCTCATAAGCACGCGCCCGATGCCGGGGTCTAGACAAAAGTTGTAAGACCCAAGTACATTTCTGTGTACGGGTACGGACGTTTGTCTTAAACTACACCCATCGGCTCCCGCTCCCTGAGGCGCTTGTACGCTGCGCCACTCCCTCAACGAACGCCCCAGCCGCTTTTGCAACCTGCAGATGAGGTGTGTCCCAATGAAGGCACGCGTTCTTGTCGTTGATGACGATCGTCTCGTGGCTGATACGCTCTGCCTGATTTACAGGGCAAACGGGTACGATTCCGAGGCGCGCTACTCCGCTCGCGATGGCTTTGAGCGCGCCAAGAGCTTCGAGCCCAACCTCATGCTCTGCGATGTGACCATGCCTGAAGAATCCGGGCTGGAGCTCGCCGATCGCATGCAGGAGATCCTGCCCGGCACGCGCGTGCTGCTGCTCACGGCCTATGCCAGCAATGCGGATTCGGTCCACGCCCATGCCCACAGCGCCCGCCGCCCGCTCAAACTGCTCAATAAACCCTGCCGCCCGGACGATCTGTTGCGGGAGAGCCGTGCTCTGCTGCAATCGACTTAGGGCTCGAAGAGCGACCAGCTAGCGCTCGATCACCTTGGGCACTTTAAAGAATCGCCCATCGGTCTCAGGGGCCTCATGCATCACCAACGCACGATCGACGGAGGGCCGCAACCGGTCCCTTCGCAGCATTTCACCGGAAACTGCGGGCTCCTGCCCCAATGCCTCCGCTACCTGCGCCATGGGCGGCAGTGAAGCCGTGTCGATCTCGTTGAGCTGCGCGATAAAGCCCAGCACCGCGTCAAGGTCATGAGCCATGCGCGGCAACTCCTCCGCCGTTAGCTCCAGGTTGGCGAGCTCGGCAACATGCCGTACGTCCTCGAGTGACACGCGGGTTGTTTTTTCGTCTCCAAAGGCTTGGCTCATCGTGGGGAAGGGCTCCTGTTCAGATGTTGCGTTTCGTCTTTCTGTCTGACGCGGCGACTCCCGGAGCGGGTGTTGGCGGTCTCGCCAGAGAGGACGTGCTCGAAACGAAGATCCGTCAGCACAACGCCGGCGATCCGCGCGAGGTCGCTGCGCAGTAGCTCACGCATACCCTGCAGGGGGGCCATCCAGTCCCGCCCTGTCACACGGATGTGCAGCGTACCTGCCGCATCCAGCCCAACCACCTCGCAGTGCGAGGCGAGCGCCGTGCCGCAGACCAGCGGCAGCGCGGCGGCGAGACGGTCTTGCGCCGGGAGTGTGCTCAGGCTGCGGGCCAACGAACCTCGCATCAGATCACGCATGCCCTGCATACTCACCCCAGTTCCTAAATCCATTACGTCCATTATTGCGCGAGGGACGCCATCGCCTCGGTAGGGGAGACCGAGTTCGGGGCTGCTTCGGGCACATGGCGAAGAACAAAGGCCCGATACCGTTCCAGAAACAGGGGGACAGCGAACCGCGCTGCACTGTCGCGCGCGTACTCCGGACGAAACCCTGCCTCGCCCCGCTCCTCCCAATCGAGAATGGCTCCCGCGGCACTTTCGACGGTCTGCTGAGAAAAGTAGGCACCTGTGGCGGCCTCGCCGGTACCGCGTACCGTCTCCAGCGAGCCACCCGCGCCGTAGGCGATGACGGGCCGCCCACAGGCCTGCGCCTCCAGCGGCACCATGCCGAAATCCTCGTCTGCCGCGAATAGCAGGGCACGGCAACGGGCGTACTCCGCCCAGAGCTGGCTGGTGGAGAGCTCGCCCAAAAACTCGACATCGGCACGGGTGCTGGACGCCAAACGCCGCAGTTTCGACTCTTCCGGCCCAACGCCTGCGATGCGCAACCTGCGGCCAACCCTCTGGCAAGCCCCCATCAGCAACTCGGTGCGTTTGTATGCAACCAGCCGTCCCGCGCAGAGATAGTGCGCTTCCGGCACCGCCCCGCGCACGGAGGCCGCCCGGTGCAGGTCGATCGGCGGATGCAGCACCTCCGCCTCCCGGCCATAGCAACGGAGGATGCGATCGGCAACGTAGCGTGAGTTCGCCAGAAAGTGCGTGACCCGCGTCGCCGCGGCGGCATCCCAGCGGCGCACCCGGCTCGCGGTGGCCCGGAACGCCGTGCGCGTTACCGCGCCCATACCCTCCGCGTAGGTTTCATAGCCGTCCCACAGATAACGCATCGGCGAGTGGCAGTAGCAGAGATGCACCGCCCCGGGCGAGAGCTGGACACCCTTCACCGGACCGCTGTCGGAGGACAAAACCAGATCGAAGCCCCGCAGATCCAGCGACTCGACCGCCTCGGGATAGAACGGCAGCAGATGACGATGGAAGCTCGACGCACCGGGGATCCGTTGAAGAAATGACGTGTGCAGCCTGCGCCCCTGCAACGTTTCCGGCAGGCCCTCGGGCCTTGCCAGCAGGGTAAACACTTCCGCTTGGGGGAAGAGAGCGGCGATGCACTCGGCGACCCGCTCGCCACCGCCGCGGGTCACGAACCAGTGATGGACGATGGCTACCCGCATCGCTGCGCCGATCCTCCGCGGTGGGGTGGCCTAATAAGCGCCGTCCTGATTGGCCACGGAACTGAAGGTGCGGCAAAGGATGCGGAGATCGGCCGTAAGGCTCCAATGGTGGGCATATTGCCGGTCCAACTGTACCCGCTCGGGATAGCTGACGTGGCTACGCCCGGAGACCTGCCACAACCCTGTAACACCAGGCTTCACCAGGCAGTAATCCGAGAAATACTCACCGTACCGTTCCACCTCCGCCGCAACGATGGGCCGGGGGCCGACCAGGCTCATGCTGCCGGTGATGACGTTCCAAAGCTGCGGCAGTTCGTCCAGGCTGGTGCGCCGAAGGAACTCGCCCACACGGGTCACGCGCGGGTCATCTTTGAGTTTGTGATCTTTGCGCCACTCCGCGCGGGCTTCCGGGTTCGCCGCAAGATAGTTCTCCAGCACCTCGGCTGAATTCACGCACATGGTGCGGAACTTCCACATGGAGAAGAAGCGTCCATGACGCCGTATCCGGCGATGCGAGAAGAAGATTGGCCCGGGTGAGGTTATGCGAATCATTACGGCAATGCCGGCGATCAGCAGAAGAAGAACGGGCAGGCACAGCAGAACAAGGGCAAGGTCCACCCCCCGCTTGATCACGCGGTATCGAAAAAGCTCCTCGGGACTCGGAACCGACGAACCCATGCGGGGACGGGAATTCTCCGCGGGCGCGGCATCGACAACGAAAAAACGGGGTGAAGCGGCGTTCAGATTCTCGGCGTTCTCTTGCTCAACCATGCCGGGCGATGATCTCCTCGCGAACCGCAGAGGAATGGCCTCTACCGGTCGCGAACTGTTGTGGCGGGGGTGGCGTCCATCACGCTCGCACCCGCCGATCCCTTGAGGTCGTCCTCAAAATTCGGCGAAGACTTTTGTCCTCCTTGCGGCTCGCTCGGAAAGCGTACAACGCAATACATCAGTAGATCGTGGTGTTCTGTTGTTTAGTCTATCGCCTTCCTGCACGGGTATGCGACCTTTTCCATCGAGCACCACGGGTGCAACCTCCTTATCGGCAGGATTGAGCAAACCTTTACTTGCTATATGTTGGAAGGGATGCAGATTTGCGAAATGGGGCTGCGCGACGTAAAGCTCCTACGGCCCAAGCGACACAGGGATGACCGTGGCTGGTTTGCGGAAACATTCAATGCGGCCCGTTTCGAGGCCGCAGGATTGCCGGCCACCTTCGCCCAGGACAACCAATCTTCGTCCCTGCATGGCGTGCTGCGGGGGCTGCACTATCAACTGCGGCGGCCCCAAGGCAAGCTCCTGCGAGTGCTTGAAGGCCACATTTGGGATGTGGTCGTCGACCTCCGGCGAGCGTCACCGGACTTCGGCCGGTGGGCGGCCTTCGACCTGCGTCCCGCCTCAGCGGAAGGAGAGCTGGAAATGCTGTGGATCCCCGCTGGATTTGCCCATGGATTTCTTGTGCTTTCCACCACGGCTGACGTGCTCTACAAGGTCACCGAACCCTATGATCCGGGCGGGGAGCAGACTTTATTGTGGAACGATCCTGAACTCGGGATCAGGTGGCCGCTTAATCGCCTCCTGACGCCGCCCATCCTTTCCGCCAAGGATGGCCAGGGTGTACGGCTCGCCGACGCAAAGACATTTTAAGAACGAAAATACGGGAGATCCTTCGCTTGGCTCAGGATGACGCTTCAAGGGACGGTCTGGCTTTCAAAAAAGAACCTACCGCTGTGTGTAGCTCGCGGCCTAAACCCCTTTTACAACGCGAGGGTCTGCGTCTCGAGCCATTGTTGTACCTCTGTCAGGGCCTCAACGGGCAAGGCCTCGCCCGGACACCCGCCCGGCTCGGTTCCACTGAGCAGAAAAGCCTGGCGCAGCCCTGCGGCGTTGGCCGCCGCTATGTCGGAACAGCGATCGCCGACCAGAATGGACCGGCGAAGGTCAAGCCGAAGGTCGCGCGCGGCCCGCAGCAGCATGCCGGGACCGGGCTTTCGATCCTCATGTTCCCGCTTCCACTTCCCTAACCCGTGTTCCGGATGAAACGGGCAGTGATAGACACCATGGAGACCGGCTTTCTCAGCTTCAAAGGCAGCTGCTATCCAGTGCATCAGAGCCTCGAACTGTTCGGTGCTGTAGAGCCCGCGTGCGATTCCAGACTGGTTCGTGACGACCACCAGCCGGTAGCCGAGCGCCCGCGCGGTGCGGGCCAGTGGAAAGATACCCTCCACCCAGCGGACATCCTCCGGCCGGTACAGATACCCGACCTCCTGATTGATTACGCCGTCGCGATCCAGAAAAAGTGCCGGTGCCAAGGTCTCCATTAAACGCCACCCCCCATCTCGCCCATTGCACCGATGGACACGGTTTCTAGATCTCGCGACGTGAGCACCCTGGGCGGGGTGCACCGGCCCTGCGCGCGAAGTGCCAACAGCGATTCGACCTGCCGCAGTACCATCGCCGGCGTGATCTCGCGAACGCATCCGTTATGGCTGCATTCGGCATACCCACGCCCGTCGTAGCAGGGACGGCAGGCAAAGCTCTCGCCTCCCCAAAGGGCAACGCAGTTCGCCCGCTGCGGCAAGCGGCCATGCGGGTCCGTCGGCCCGAAGATGGTCACGATTGCGGTGGACGCAAGCCCTGCCAAGTGGAGCGGGCCGGTGTCATGCGTCACCGTCACGTCGGCGGAGTCCAGCAGGGCCAGGGTCTCCACGAGCCTTAGGGCACCGATGAGGTTGAGGAGGTGCCCTGGCGATGCCCCCTTGCTCACCTCCGCGAAGTGCGGCGTGGTCCACTGGTCCTCCGGTCCTCCCACGAGTACCACCTCATGGCCGGCATGGAGCAAAAGCTGAGCCAGTTCCGTGTAGTTCTCCACCGGCCAGCGGCGCAGGGCATCGTCGCGCAGCAGGTTCCGCGCGCCGCCCGGCACCAGCACCACACGTTGTTTACCTGGGATCCGGGGCCGCGGGTTCGAGGGCAGGTTGGGCGCAGGTACGGGTGGCAGGTGCGCCGGAGTTTCAGAATCGGGGCGGCCCAGCAGAATGCGAGCGTACTCATCTGTGTGATGACGCCCCGGCAGCAGGCAGAGCTCGCGATCGCTCCAGGACAGGCTTAAACGGTACCGGGCGCGTATAGGCAGCGTCAGCAGTCGATAGCGGCGATCGTAGTAGAGCGTCGCACACAGGTCGTAAGGTCTCTTCCCGACCTGCCCGCGCAGGGCTCGCCAGAAACCCAGCAGGTTCCGCAAACGTTGCGTTTTCGTGCCGGTCAGCAGCCTTGCTTCGTCCACCGCGATTACCCGGATCCACGGATACAACGCCAGGATCGGTGCCACCGTGCGTCCGGCGATCCAGTCGATCTCGTAACCGCACGCCTGCATGGCGGCAGCGGCGGGAATCGCCATGATCACGTCACCGACCGCGCCGAACTTCACCAGCAGCAGACGTTTCATCCGCGGCGCACCGGGAGCCTTCATCGGGGCTGGCGAACTCACGATTTCCACGCTACTCCCCGGGACCTGCGGACCGCGGCTTTGCCCAGCGACGATCGCGCAAAAAGGTGCCTTGATTCCTAAGCACGCTGATGAAGGCGAGATAGCGCATCAGCAGCTCATAGCGATTTGGCCCAAGAACCCGCAGCGTCCAGCGCAGCAGCTGGTGGACCGCGCGCACACGGCGGTCTTCGGCGTTGAACTGACGCCAGGTCGACTTCGCAGGGGTCGATCTGCCTTTCACCAACCCTTGTTCACGCGCGAAGCGGGCAAATGCTCCGGCGGCGTCGAACGGATCCGGGCTATTCCCCGTCGGGTTAGCGAAGTGCTCGAGGTGCGCCGCAAACAGCCGCCGGGCGAGCCGGTTTACGGCGGTTCCATCGGACAATCGATCGAAGCCGTAGGGCATCGCCTCTGCCTCGGGTGCATGGTTGCCCTGCACGGCCTGTTTGTAGTCGGCAAATAGCTGAAGAAGGTCGGGGCGGGAGGCCAAGGTAAAGCGGTCAGTGTGCTTCGACAGCAGCGCCGGATCGTCCGGTTCCACGCCGGAGAAGTGAAAGAACCGGAGCGGGACGCGACCGCTCACAGGACTATCCACGATGTACATCCCAGCCTCGTTCCTGACCAGGCTACGCTCGTGAAGATTCCAGTAGGCCATGTTCAGGCCGGCATCTCGTGAGATCACGACACCGTCAAAAAGCCCAGGGATCAGGTTGATCCATTTCTGGTCCACAAACAGGCCCGTGCGGCCTTCGCTGTAGCCGAGCGCCAGGCACCGATGCTCCCACCAACGCAACAAGCGAAGCCCCTCCGGCGTACCGCTGATCCCGATGAAGCCGAGATTGTAGGTGCCGTTATAGAGCAGATCCTGCTCTGCCGGGGACCGGCCGTCGAAGACCGGCGTCGTCATGTGCGGTGTGATTACCGCCGTTACCCCTTCGCTCAGCGGCCCAAAGACAGGGTCCAGCGGAGCGTAAACAGAAATGTCAGGGTCCAGGTACACCAACGCATGAAGCCCATGAGTTTCGATCAGGTACTTCATAAACGTGGGCTTCACGTTGGTATTCAGTTCCAGGATGTCGTACTTCATCGCTTCGGTACGCAGGTCGCGCAGTCCGATCTCGCGCAACATGACGGGGATGAAATTCGGATCGAACGCAAACGGTGCCGGGTTCTCTAGATCGGCCACGATCAGGACAAAGAAGCGCTCGCGGGGGTGTTGGGCCACGAACGAAGCAGCGAGGGTTCGCGCGAAGTGGAGGTAGTTCGGCGAAGCGATGGTACAGGCGGCACGGCTCAATAAAGAACCGCCAAGATACGGTCTAGCATCGCCATCAGCATATCAAGACGCATACCGACACTGAAACGTCCGCTCGACCGAAAGGACGCCAGCTTTCTCTATCTCCGCACCCGCGGCCAGGTACCTGTGACTGCATCCCAGCGCCGCACGACACGTGCCGGTGCCCCGACGGCCACGGTTCGCGGGGGGATCGGTCCGGTCACCACCGAGTTCGCTCCAATGACGCAACCGTCGCCGATATCCGCCCCTGCGAGCACGGCGACGCCATCGCCCAACCATACGTTGTCGCCGATGCGCACCGGAGCCGCCGAGTACAACGGCCGGCTCGCGGGCGGGATTGCCGGATCGCTCGCGGCTGGATTCCTCGCGGCTGGGTCGTTTGCGGCTGGGTCGTTTGCGGCTGGGTCGTTTGCGGCTGGGTCGTTTGCGGCTAGGTCGTTTGCGGCCGGGTCGTTCGTGGAGGACTCATCGTAACGCCCATGGGCGTGATCGCTGATCAGAACGCGGCTGCCGCACAGCAGGTGATCGCCCATCGTAATCTGCCGCAGGCAGGCGATATGGACATGATCGGACAAGCGCGCCGACCGGCCAATGCGCAGTTCCGGCGAAAAGAGCTGCTTCGCGGCGCCTTCGCCGTAGTGCAGCACCGCCTCCAACCAGAGCCCATCGCCGGCGTGGAAGTCCGGAGCAATCTCCATGTGTCGCAAACCCAAGAGCCTTGGCAAGGCCCCCGCACGAAAGCCGGGCGAGCCGAGAAAGTGCGCTGTCACCCGGTCTCGCCCACGCCGGTAACCGCCAATCCCCACCCTTTGCAACAGCTGGCCGTAGCCATTGTTGCGTGCCCAGGCCAGGGTATCTCTCATAGGGAAGGCTCCGGGTGCACCCCGCCCCCGACGGCATGGTTGAGGGCGGTCTGCGGGTCTTTATGCCGGATAACTTCGGGAGTTCGCGCGCTGAGCCCGCCCGGCCATCCATACAGGAACACCGCGTACACAAACCAGTAGAAGGCCATCACGGGAATGAAATCGAGCGCACCGTCGATACCCGCCATCACGATATAGATCATCAGGCCTTTGAGTGCGGCACGCTGCACCGGGGAACGCAGCAGGCTCTGATCCCACAACAGCACAATCACCGGGCTGACCATGATCAGCGTGAAGGCGACCAGGCCCGCCCATCCCCAATACTGCGCAGCCGAAGCGTACAGGATCTCGGCAAAGCCATACAGGGGTTGCTCGGGCAGCAGGCTTGCTCCGCTGGCCGCGTAAACCTCGCCGATGCGGTTGCCTCCGGTTTTGTCGAAGAAAAACTGCAGCAGGCCCACACTGATCCGGCTGAACAGCGCCGAGATCACCGCGAAGACCAACGTAAACGCGATAGTCCCGATCCGCCGCCGCGCCGCGCCCAGGATAAGAATGGGAAAATGCCGCAGCGTACTCAACAGCTGCAGCGCGATCGAGAGCAGCTCACTGACGATCAGGCCCACCCAGACGCCGCGCGACAAGGTCAGCAACAACGCCACACGTACGACGCCGCGGCGCAGCCGGCGAGGCTCCAGTTGCAGATAAAGGGGCAGCAAAATCAGTGTGGAAACGCCATATAGGTTGCCGTTGTTGTAGGTCGAAATCAGCTTGAACAGCGTGCCGCGCGCAATATTTTTTGTGTTCTCCAACTCACCATAGTCGGAGGCGTTCACCGTGACGTACGGGATCTCGATGAAGTGCCCGCTCAGTGGACGAAAGAAGAAGAGGAAGATCCCCCAGCCTGCAGCCAAAAAAACGCAGGTGCGAAACCAGTGCGCCAGCCGTTCGCCGTCCAGCATGGGGAAAAAGGGAGGGAATACCAGCAGAAAGATCCACGGCAGCGCGGCCAGGCCTACAAAGGTCGCGAACGTAAAGGGCAGGTTGGAGATGCCATAGTAATGGCCCGCAAATAACGAAAGCGCCTGGAACGGCACCAGAAAAAATATGATCACGACCGCCCGGCGATCAAATCGCAGCGGCAGAAGCAGCAGCCGGACGAGCAGCGCCCCGACAGCCGTCACCATCAGCAGCAGGTAGCCCCATGTGAGCGGAATACCGCCCAGGCGGCTGCCGCCCTTAGGCAGCAACACCAGAAATACGATCATGAGGCAGCCCAGAAGCGTCCCCAGGGGTACTCGGGAGACGCGGGGTGCTCGTAGAGCAGCGGGGGAAACGCGCATCGGCTCGTTCCTTAGAACGCTCGGCGCAATCGGCCGAGGCTTGCCCGGTGCTCCGGGTTGCGCAGAATACGCTTCGCGACCAGTACCAGCAGCACCACGACCAGGGCCATGATGCCCGCAAACCCGAGCGCCGCGATGTAGTACTGCCCCGGCGGCGGCCAGGCCTTGGTCTCCGGTGGAATCGCGCTGTCGATGACCTGAAACACGGGGTGTGAAAACAGGGGGTCTACCCGGGCGGAGCCCGCCTGCGCGGCCATGGCGGTCACCGCCGCGCGGCGGCTGGTTACAATCTCCTGCGCATGACTGATCTCCAAATTGAGGGTGGGGATCTTATTGGCCGCAACCGCCGCTCCGACCGGCGTAGCGGCGTGGCCGGCCTCCTGCCTGCGCTCCTCAGCCTGCAGCTGCGCAATCTGCGACTCCAACCGCTGCACCTCCGGATTGCCTTCGGCCTCACTCTGCCTTAGCACCGCGAGCTGCACCTGCAAACCGGTGATCTGGGACCGAAAACCCGCAATGTTGCCGATGCTGGCCGAGGCCTGAGCCTCCGGGGCTACCTGGCCGGTACGCTCCTGCAGGCTCAATAGGTTTTGCTCAGCCTCGTTCAGTCGCGCGCGCTGCGTCTCCAACTGGCGCTCCAGAAAGCCGCGTGACTGGTTGCTTTGTGTCTGCGCCATCTTGTCGCTCAGGTCCTGAAGACCAAGCAGGTAGGCGTTGGCTATCTTTGCGGCAAACTGGGAGTCCTCATCGCGGATGGAGATCGTGATGATGCCGTCGCTGCCCTCGGCGAAGAAGCTTTTGCCCCCCAGAATCTGGCGCCCGACCTCCTGGCTCGGGGTGCCGTAACGCCCCAGCAGGTGTACGCGGGCGACGACATCGTCCTGCACACTGCGGCTGCGCATCAGGCCCACATACAGGTTGCCGGGACCTGTCGCATTCAGGATGGAAGCGATATTGGCCGCCTCCGCATGGCCTTCGGAGGGAAGAAAGGTCGCGGTGGCCACATAGAGCGGTTTCAGCGTGCTCACATAAGCCAGACCAGCCGCCGCCAAGAGCACAAAGGTGATCAGCGCGACCTTCCATTCGGCGACGACTGCCGCCACGAGCGCGACAAGATCGATGCCCTCATCGGTCATCGGCTCGGTATCGTAGGGCAGCCCCTCGGTCGCCGCTTTTCCGCTTCTCAACATGCCCGCCGCCCAAGTACGCCTTCTAGTTACGCCCTATAAGGTACAGCGTGGCCGCGCTGTATCCGAAGCTGCTGATGATACCCGCGAGATCCACGATCCGCTGGAAGAAGGCGCGCCGGTCAATGATCGGTGGCACCACCAGCGTGTCTCCGGGAAACACTGGCGCGCGCCGTACATCCGCGTACTGGTTGCTGATCACGGAACCATCGGCCCGCAGGATGAACTCGCGCTTCCTGTCGGCTTCCCGGTCCGGTCCGCCGGCCCGCTGCAGGTAGTCGCGCATGCGGCGGTTCGCCGTGTACACAAACGCGTTGGCGTTATACACCTGGCCCTGCACGTTGATGCTGGAAGGCACGCGCGGAATTACAAAGCGATCGCCATCCTCCAGCGCAAGCTCCGGTACCTGATCGAGGCCGGCGCTGTTGGGCCGGAGGTCGAGCACGATGCGTCCCGAGGGCACAACCCGCCGCAGCCGGCTTACGGCGTCGCGCGCATCCGCGGCCGAGGCGGCAGCCGCGGCCTGGTCCGACCCCGAGATCGCCCGTGCGGTATTGTTCGCCGTCACTGAGGAGATCTCCGCATCGAGCTGGTCGGCATACTCCTGTAACCGTTGCGCCTCCACACGGCGGGTGGATTCACGCGTGAACTCCGACGCATACAGGTAAGCCTCGGGCGTAAACCCGCCGGCTCGCTGGAGCAGACTGCGCAGTGTCTCGCCCGGCTGCACGCTGTATACACCGGGGGCGACAAATTCACCCTCCAGCCGCACATAGCGGGTCTGCTGCGTCGTGGGTACACGGATGTCCGCGGTCGAGAAGATCGTCACCACATCGTTCGGCTGCAACTCGTAATTCTGCGACGGATCGCCGTTCAGCACCAGCTTGCCCAGGTTGAACGGGATCAGCGAGGTCTTCAGATCAACCGTGCTCAGCCGCTCGATTACGGCATAGCTCCAGTCGATATCCGGGGCGCTAAGAATGACATCGTTCTGCGCCGTAAACGGGTTGTTGCTCGCCGTCAGCGCCGAGCCGACCGAACTTCCGCCCGCCTGCGAACCTGGCGTGCTGCGGGTATTGGTCGTGGGGGAAGAAGGCGAACTTCCATTCGCTCCATCCTGCGCCGTGCTCTGGTTCGCGTTCGTCGAGCTGCCTTGTGCCGTGCCATTTTGGCCCGTGGCATTTTGGGCCGTGCTGTTTTGCGCCGTGCCCTGCCCCCCATTCGCGGACGTACCGCGGGTTGGCGCAAGTCCTTGCAGCTGGTTGGCCTGCGCCAGCTGCGTGGCCGTACCCCGCACCTCCAGCGCCCCTTGCCCGGCCTGTGTGGAGGCGTTGCTGTTGGGCTGGTAGTCCTGCGCCAGCTGGCCCAACTGGTTTTGCCGGTTCCAGTAGTTGCGCGTGATCAGCGCTTCCTTGTTGGGAATCAGGTCGCTCAGACGGGTGCCGGGGTGCCACACATAACGGCCTGGGTTGGCGACATTGCCGCGCAGCGTCACCGCATTCCGGAACCGCTCCACAATCGAGGAGACGGAGAGAATGTCGCCATTCTGCACCAGTTGCGTGCTCCCAAAGGCCAGATTGACGTCCTCCACGCTGCGCTGGCTGTGCTCGAACACCCGTTCGAGCCGTGCGGAGCCGCCGCCGGCAATGGCCGTCTCCCCCCCGGCAAGCGCAAGGGCATCCGCGACGCTGGTGGGCCCTCTGAGCTCATAGATGGCGGGGGTTTTCACACTGCCGGCCACCGCCACCTGCGGTCCGGCAAATGGAATAAAGAGGACGTCCCCGGAGTTCAGCCGAATATCCTGGGACTTATCACCCCGCAGCAGCAGGTCGTACAGATCGAAGTGCACGAGAGTCCGGCCGTCACGCTTCACCTGGATGTCGCGCAGGGATCCGCTCGGGAGCGGGCCGCCGGAGGCGAAGATCGCATTCAACAACGTGCTGAGCGAGGAGATCGAATAGCTGCCGGGTGCGCGCGCCTCGCCCACCACAAATACCTGGATGGACCGCAGCGAGCCGAGGTTCGCATTCACCGAAAAGTTTCGGTAAATGCGGCCGAACTGGTCATGCAGGTAGCTCTGCAGCTGCCCATACGGCAAGCCCGCCAGGTGCACGGGACCGAGCACCGGCACGTTGATGGTGCCCGTGCGGTCGATGCGAAGGTCATACTGCTGGCTGATCTGGCCGGAGAGCCCGACCACGATCTCATCGCCCGGCCCAAGGGGGTAGTCCGGGCCCACCGGCACATCCGTGACCGGCGCAAAGGTGCTGGGGACGCCATTGAAGAGTGAAGCCCCGAAGATGGGCAAAGGGCGGCCCGTAGACGAGGCAACCAGCTGCTGAAAGTCGGTCAGCTGCTCTTGCGTGTAAGCCGGCGTCCCGATATTGCGTCCCGTTGCCGCCTCCGCCGGAGAGGAGGGGTTCGCGGCGCTCGTGCCCGCTGTGGCGGGTGCGGCGGTCTGTGCCGGTGCCGCTTGCGTTACCGGGGCTGCAATGCCGGTCCCTACACCCGCCGGGGCGGTCGCGGGTATGCCGGCCGGCGCTGCGCCGGGGGCCTGCGCCAAAAGCGGAAGGGAGATGGCCGGCACAAAAAAAGCCAAGGCCGCCGCGACCTCCAACAGCCGCGGTGAAGAGAAAACGTCCGAAAAGAGTGCTTTCACGCCGGGAAAATCCTGAGTCTGACAGCACAGCCACGCAAGGGTCGCGGACCGGAAGAATGATTTGTTAGGGTCAGTTTACCCTAGCGGCTTCCCAAACTCCGGGCTTCGCTTCCAGGGTCGCGGACGCCCCGCGCAATCTCCGGCGCAGATCCGCGGTCACCTCGCGATGACACGGCAGGCAAAGCGTACGCAGGTTGTCCAGGTCGCATTGGCCGCCACCCTCGGCTACGGGAAGAATGTGGTCGGCATCCCACAGTGACCGCCGCGTGCTCACCGAGGCTACGCCCCACATGGCCAGGGCTTCGGCACGCCTCTCCCCCCGGCTGCGCTTGAGCTGCCGGTAGGCCAACAGGGTGTCCGTCCCACACAACGCACACAGGCCATGGTCGCGAGCCAGCACCTGATCGCGTAGATAGCCAGGGTCGGAGCGCAGCCGCCATTGATGAACGCAATAAGCCGAGCAGAAGGTGCGGCGACGCGACGCAAGAATCTCCAGTTGACACCACCGGCATAACGGCCGGCCATGCTGACCAGAGGGCAAAGGTGCCGTTTTGCGGCGGCCGAGACGTCCAGCCTCGGGCAAGGTGCGGGAAAGCTTCGCGGGACACATGCTTGGAACAGAATAGGGCAACACAACGCTCTCAGCTCTCAGCTCCTACTTCCTACTTCCTACTTCCTACTTCCTACTTCCTACTCGCTATGATGGAAAGCGGAGAAACAGATGTCCAGAACCGAATCGGTTATGGTGGAGCTCGGCACGATAGCCCCCGCCTTTGAGCTCCTCGACGTGATCAGCGGCCGCGCGATGAGCCGCGACGATGTTTTTGCCCTGAGTTGGGACGACGGGGTGTCCGATGCCGTGAATACCGCGACACACGGCGGCCCGCGTCAGAAGCACGGTCTGCTGGTGATGTTTGTCTGCGTGCATTGCCCCTACGTGAAGCACGTCGAGGAGGAGTTGGCCCGCCTCGGGAGAGACTACTTCGGCGAGGACGGGCAAGGCCCGATCGCCATGGCCGCTATTCAGTCCAACGACCTAGCAAAATACCCCGAGGACGGTCCTGAGTCCATGCGCGAGCAGGCCAGTCGCCTGGGCTGGCGCTTCCCCTATCTGCTCGATGAGGCTCAGGAGGTCGCCCGCAGCTACGGCGCGGCTTGCACGCCGGACTTCTTTCTCTTTAACGGCGAAATGCAACTTGTCTACCGCGGTCAGCTGGATTCCAGCCGCCCCCGCCGGGGTGACTTCGGCAACGATCAGCCCGTGACCGGTGAGGATCTGCGCCGTGCCCTGGACGCCGTTATCGCCGGTAAGCGTCCTGATCCAAATCAGCGCGGATCGATCGGCTGCAATATCAAATGGAAGGAGTCCGGCGCGTCGCTAGGCTGAGGAGTTCTTGAAACCAGTCGTTGTATTGAAGGGGCGGAGTTCAGTCCCGCCATACTCTCAAGCTACGGCGACGCGGCTTTAGCCACTGCGGAAAACCTGGAGACAGCATCAGCGCCTTTCGGAGCTGTTGCCCACCTCGCGCTTTACCAAACCCATGCAAACTGCTTTAGAAAAATTGAAGGATGGCGTGCGCCGATTCCGGCGCGACGTGTACCCCGCCGAGATGCACACCTTTCGCCGCGTGGAAAGCGAGCCGCAGCGGCCACACACGTTATTCATCACCTGTGCCGACTCGCGAGTCGATCCCGTGGCGCTTACCCAGGCCGAACCCGGCGAGATCTTTGTTATGCGCAATATCGGCAACCTGGTGCCGGCCTACGGCGAGATGCTCGGCGGCGTCAGCGCTGTGGTTGAGTTCGCCGTGGTGGGCCTTAAAGTGCAGCATGTGGTGGTGTGCGGTCACTCCGACTGCGGTGCCATGAAGGCGCTGCTGCAGCCGCACACGACGGAGAAAATGCCCACGGTGACCAGCTGGCTCAGCAACGCACGTACCGCCTTGGGCGTGGCCCAGAGTCTTCATACCCGCGCCGAGTGGCGTCGCGACCTGCTCACACTGCTCACCGAACAAAATGTTCTTCTGCAGCTGCAGCACCTGCGCACACACCCATCGGTGGCGAGTGCCGTTGCGCTGGGCGAGCTCAGCCTCTCAGGCTGGGTGTATGACATCGCCAAGGGCGAGGTGCGTGTCACAGAAGACGGTAAAAACACGTTCGCACCGGTCGAAGGCCAACCGACCGGCGCGAGCGATACATAAGTCGTCTCTTACTTCTGTGCGGAGTGATACCGGTGTTTAGCCGCGAGCATCCGCGTCCGAACCGTGTTGCTTCACCATCTTGTTGTAGTTGCCAAGGATGAGGAACGGCGCAACCCACTGGCCGACAAACAGCGCTTCATGCTTTTTGCCCGCAATCTGGAACGACACCGAGGCCAGAATGGACGCGATCGCAAGACCCAGGAAGGCACTGGATGGGATCTGCGCGGTGTACTGCTCGATTGCTGCTGTGAACTGGTCTTCTTTGGCCTCTCCGGCCGATACGCGATAGTCCGACATTGCACTCATCTCTCTCCGGCTGGTTGCCGTGTTGAGGAAGATGCGGTTTGGGGCGGCAGAGGTCGTCTGGGCCTCCTGCGATTCCGTCACAATGATGGCAGGATCGTATTTTTACGACGATGCCGCATATGCCCGTTCCATCCGTGGCGGCGTTGACATTCGTTCCCCCCGCGCTTACGTTAACGAAGGATGCGTGCACGAACCCATCACCATCGGCACCTCAGCCATCACGCCTCAGGTGTGTTGGCGGCGATGTCCGATGCGAGGATCTGAGCAAGACGCATCCCAAGGACAACCAGCCCGCTAACGCGCCCTTCGCGAGCGGGCTTTTCTATGTCCGCCTTCATGGAAAGGGAGCACAGGAAAGGTATTGCATGTTGCAGGGGGAACAGCAGGTAAGCATCGACTTCGCCAAAGCCGGGGGCCTGGTAGCCGCGGTGATTCAGCACGCCCGCAGCGGGGAGATACTGATGCTCGGCTTTGTCAACGAAGAGAGCTGGGCGAAGACGCTCGAGACAGGCTATGTGACCTTCTGGAGCCGCAGTCGCAACAAACTTTGGACCAAGGGTGAATCCAGCGGCAATCGTCTGCGCATCGTCTCCGCCGCGACCGATTGCGACAACGACGCACTGCTGTTCCGCGTCGAGGTCGAAGGCGATGGACTGGTCTGCCATGAAGGTACGGTGAGCTGCTTTACAAAACTCTTAGTTGTGAGTTCTTAGTTTGTGAGTCTTTAGTTGTGAGTAATTGCCCACAAACCTCCACCGCCCACGAAGAGCTGACAACGTACGACGAAGAACCTCCCCGGAGTCTATGCCCAACAAATTAAAACTCGGCATCCCCAAAGGCAGCCTGCAGGACGCCACGATCGCCCTGTTCGCGCAGGCCGGCTGGAACATCTACGCCAGCGGCCGCAGCTATTTTCCCAGCATCGACGATCATGAGATCGAGTGCATGCTGGTGCGGGCACAGGAGATGGCACGTTACGTCGAGCACGGTGCGCTCGATGCTGGCCTCACGGGCAACGACTGGGTACTCGAAAACGAGAGCAACGTCGAGCGTGTCACCTCCCTCACCTACTCCAAGCAAAGCCGCGTGCCGGTGAAATGGGTGCTGGCGGTACCGGAAGACGCCCCCTTTCAAAAGCCCGAAGATCTCGCCGGCAAAGTCATCGCCACAGAGCTGGTCGAGTACACCAAGCGCTACTTCGCCGCGAAAAACATCCCCGTCAAGGTGGAGTTCAGCTGGGGTGCGACGGAGGTGAAGCCCCCCATGCTCGCCGACGCCATCGTCGAGGTCACCGAGACCGGCTCCAGCCTGCGCGCTAATCGCCTGCGCGTCCTGGAAACGCTGATGGAAAGCGAGACGCAGCTCATCGCCAACAAGGGAGCCTGGAGCGACGGGTGGAAACGCGAAAAGATTCAGACGCTGAGCCTTATGCTGAATGGCGCGATGGCCGCGCAGACCCAGGTGGGCCTTATGCTGAATGTGCCCAGGGCCTCCCTCGATGCCGTGCTTGGCGTTCTGCCCGCGCTCAACTCCCCCACCGTCTCTGAACTGCGCGACAAGGAATGGGTGGCTGTCAACACTATCCTGGAGCAGTCCGTCGTGCGCGACATCATTCCACGTCTTAAAGCGGCGGGCGGCACGGGCATTGTGGAGTATCCGCTGAGCAAGGTCGTTTTATGACAATGCACAGAATCATGTATCCGCAGCGGGAGGTTGCATGAAAATCTTCTGGATCGTCCTTGCCGTGCTCGCCGTCATGTTTGCCGCGTGGGCGCTGGTGAACTACCTGTTGCAGCGCCGCCGCCAGAACACCGCGCAGGCCGACGGCGTCGTGGTGTATGCCACTGTTCTGTCGATCGAACCGGTCGGTGGATGGATGAAGCAGCTCGACCTCAAAAAGATTGTCCTGCGCCTGCAGGAGCCTGGCGAAGCCTCTCCCCGCGAAGTCACGCTGCGCACCCGCACCCAGCCCGGCCAAAAAATTACTCCCGGCATCCGCTTGGCTGTGGTGGTCGACCCCAAGAATCCCAAGCGCATCTACCCCGCCGGTCCGGAAGCCGCCAAGCGCATCGTGATTACGGGCTCCCGCGAAGAGCGCCGGCAGATGAAGGCCGTCGCCGCCGGCAAACGGCCCAATGCGCAACGCGTTACGCGCGCACCCGGCCCGATGCCGGGGATCAGAGAGAAGAGACGATGAGAATTCTCAAGACATTCGGCGAAAATGCTCAGGCCGCTGAGACGGCTATCCGGCAAATTGAAGGGCGCGGTGCCGTGAATACGGCCAAGGTGGATGCTCTTGTGCACACCATCCTTGCCGCGGTGCGCCAGGGTGGTGATGCGGGGGTACGCGAGTACGCGGTGCGCTTCGATTCTCTCGGGGCGGATCAGCCGCTACGGGTCACACGCGAGGAGATGCAGGCGGCTTGGGAGGGAACAAGCGAGGAGCTTCGCGCGGCCATGCGGCTCGCCCAGGCCAACATCCGCGCCTTCGCCGAGCGGCAGCTGCCCAAAGCCTGGAGCTTTCGCCCGCAGGAGGGCATGGAGGTCGGCCAGATTGTGCGGCCGCTCGGCTCCGTGGGCTGCTACGTGCCCGGCGGCCGCTATCCCCTGCCCTCCACGCTGCTGATGACCGCGACGCCGGCGCAGGTCGCGGGCGTGGAGCGCATCGTCGTCTGCAGCCCCAGGCCCGCGCGCGAGACGATGGCCGCCGCTTATCTCGCCGGCGTGACGGAGTTCTACCGCATCGGCGGCGCACAAGCCGTCGCCGCGATGGCCTACGGTACAGAAACGATGAAGCCGGTCGACAAGATCGTCGGCCCCGGCAACCTGTACGTCACCGCCGCCAAAGTCGCCGTCTCGCACGAGACCGGCATCGACATGCCCGCGGGCCCCACCGAGATCGTGGTCACCAGCGAGTCCGGCAATGCGAACGGCATCGCCGCCGATCTCGTCGCTCAGGCCGAGCACGACCCCGAGGCCCTGCCGGTGTTCATCACCAGCAACGCGGAGCTCGCCGAGGAGGTCGCCCTCGAAACTAAGCGCCAGGCCCAAGGCAACACCATCGCCGAGCAATCCCTGGCCGCGCAAGGCTACGTGTTTATTACCGCCTCGGTCGAAGCCGCCCGCGAGCTCACCAATCGCCTCGCCCCCGAACACCTCACCGTCGACGCCGGCAGCGATCTGCGCTGGGTGCAGAACGCCGGTTCTGTCTTCATCGGCCACCACACGCCGCAGTCCATGGGCGACTACATCTCCGGCCCCAACCACGTGCTGCCCACAGGCCGTAACGGACGTCTACGCGGAGGCCTCAGCGTGCTCGACTATGTCAAGGTCATCACGGTGCAGCAGTACACCCGCGACGCCCTGCGCGAGGTCGGCCCGCACACCATCGCGCTCGCCGAAGCCGAAGGTCTGGTGGGTCATGCCGAAAGTGTGCGGGTACGGATGCGTTAGGGAGTTGTTAGTTGTTAGTGCGATTTGAGAGTGCTTCGCTTTCTTGTTTGTCATTCCCGAAGGGAATCTGCGTTCGCTTCGGAGCCACAGAGGGTCCACCATGACCACAACACTTATGTCGCCCACAGCGACCACCCTGCCGCAGCCGCGCGCCCGCGTGCTCACCATGCCTGAGTACCATCCGCCGCTCGCGGGCCGCGAGGCTCTGCGTCTCGACTTCAACGAAAACACCCTCGCGCCCAGCCCGCGCGTGCTCGCGAAACTGCGCGAGCTCACCGCCGAAGGCCTCACGATCTACCCGGAGCGCGAGCCCGTGGAGCGCGTCGTCGCAGCCAGCCTCGGCATCGCGAGTGATCAGCTCATCCTCACCAACGGCGTCGATGAGGCCATCCATCTCGTCGCCTGCGCGTTCCTCGACGAGGGCGACGAAGCGCTCATCTGCACACCCACCTTCTTCATGTACGACGTCTCGATCAGCATGATGACCGCGGGGCTGATCAAGGTCCAGAGTGACGACTCGCTCGCCTTCCCTTTCGAGCGTTTTCTCGCCGCCATCACGCCGCGCACCCGGCTTATCATCGTGGCCTCACCCAACAATCCGACGGGCTCCACGGTCAGCCGCGAGCATCTGCTGGCCATCGCCAGAGCCGCGCCCCAGGCCGTGCTGATGGTCGATGAGGCTTACTTCCATTTCTTTGGCGATACCGTGCTCGCGGACATCGCCGAGCTGCCGAATCTTATCGTCGCCCGCACCTTTTCAAAGGCCTACGGGCTGGCCAGCCTGCGCATTGGCATGCTCGCCGCCGATGCCCGGCTGATCGGCTTTCTGCGCAAGGTCAGCTCGCCCTATAACGTGAACGGCGTCGCGCTCGCCGTGCTGCCCGAAGCAGTCGAGGATCAAGCCTACGTGGACTGGTATGCCGCGCAAGTGCACGCGGGCCGCGAGCGCATCTTTGCCGCTCTGGGTGACCTAAACATCCGCACCTGGCCCAGCGCGGCGAACTTCGTGCTGATGGATATCGGCCCACGCCACAAGGAGTTCTGCGCGGCGGTGCGCGAGCACGGTGTACTGCTGCGCGACCGCTCCTCCGACCCCGGCTGCGAGGGCTACGTGCGCATCACCGTCGGCCCGGAGGAACACGTCACGCAAGGCATCGAGGCATTGCGGGCCTCTATCGAGCAGATTGGCTGGACGCCCGCCGAAGGCATGCACGCCCGCCGCACCGGCACGGAACCGCGGGAATACGAATAGATCCACTTCCTGGCATCCTGGGCGCATTTGGTGATCCTGAGCGCATTTGGTGATCCTGAGCGCATTTGGTGATCCTGAGCTTTTTTATTGATCCTGAGCGGTTTTTTGTCATCCTGAGCGCAGCGAAGGACCCGCTTCCCGCCTTTGTTCTTGTTGTCATTCCCGCAGGGAATCTGCGTTCCTTCGCCCTGCCACAGCATCCAATAAAGACTGGAGAACACGCGATGACCGCATTGACACGCCGCACCTTCCAACGCAACGGACGCATCGGCTTGGCCCTGTTCGCCGCCGTGCCCATCATCGGCGTCCTGCTGCTATCGGCGTCGCTCAGCCTGTTTATGGTGGTGCTGCTCGTTCTGCTGCTGGCCGGGGCCTTCGCCGCTGGCTTTGCGCTACTGACGCGTAAGTTGCGGTCCGGCAATCCAAGTCAGACAGTGCTGCTGCGGGACAAGGTTCGCTAGGATTAGCTAGTGGTGAGTCATTCGTTCGTGACACATCGCTACAGAGGAGCGTCGTCGTAAACCAAAAAGCAGGTCCTTCGCTTCGCTCACGATGACAAGTTTGTAAAATCTATGAACGGTTCACCACACTAGCGACGTCCGTCAGTTTGCTTGGCCAAGCTGATCAATTTGCTTCATGGAAGGGCGGGACTTCAGTCCCGCCGTAAGCTCAGCATCTGCGACGTGACTTTAGCCACTGAGGGAATGTTCGGACAGGGATCAGAGTTCGCTAGGAGTCACGCCAAAATGGCAGCACGCCGCAGCAAGCCACTACTCATCGCGCCGCTGATTCCGGCATGGGCCATCTTGGGCATCTTCGCGAGTGAGTCTCTGCACGGCACGCGCTACTTCGTGCCGTTCCTCGCGTTGTGGAGCGTGCTGTTAGTCGTTCTCTTCGGCTATATACTGCGCCAGGCAATCGTAGCTAGGCGCAATAAGGCAAATCCTTGGAGAGTCCGTTGAGTGATTTCGTGCAAGAACTTCCCGCTACGGTCATGGCTCCTGAAGTTGCGCGCCGTAGCAAGATTGAGCGCAACACGCTTGAAACAAAGATTACTCTTCGCCTGAACGTGGATGGAACCGGCCAATATCATGTCGCAACGGGCATTCGCTTCTTCGATCACATGCTCGAAAGCTTCGCTAAGCACGGCGGCTTCGACCTGGACCTGACCTGTGAAGGCGATCTCGACGTCGATCAGCACCACACCGTAGAGGACGTGGGCATCGCGTTGGGCGAGGCGTTTGGCGAAGCTTTGGGCGATAAGCGCGGCATCCTGCGCGCGGGTTACTTTGTGATGGCGATGGATGAAACGCTGGCCGTCAGCGCAGTCGATCTCTCGGGCCGGGTAGCGTGCGTTGTAGACGACGCGCTCACCCAGCCACTCGTCGGCGATTTTCAAACAGAACTCGTACTGGACTTCTTCGACGGCTTCGCACGCGGGGCGAAGGCCAACATTCACGTGAAGACGATGTACGGCCGCTCCAACCACCACAAGATTGAGGCGATCTTCAAGGCGTTCGCGCGGGCGATGCGCGGCGCGTGCTCGCGCGACGAGCGCATGCGTGAGTTGCTGCCGAGCACGAAAGGGCTGCTGTGAGTTTCGAGCTTCCGGGTATACCCAGTCACGCCTTTGATTTGTCATCCCGCAGCGTAGCGGAGGGATCTGCTTTTCTGCGGCCACAGACGTCCCGAACAGCGTACCCCTTCGTTGTATTACGGAATGACAAGCATACTTATGAAGGCGACCATACCCTGCGGCTGCCATAGCAATGATCGCCGTCGTTGATTACAAAGCGGGCAACCTCACCAGCGTCGTCAAGGCATTGCGCTATCTCGGCGTAGCTGACATTCTTATCACGCAGGAGCCGAGCGAGGTGCAACGGGCGCAAAAGATCGTACTGCCGGGCGTAGGACACTTTCGTTCTACGCAGCTGCTGCACGATCTAGGGTTAACGCAGGCCATTCGCGAAGAGGTTGCGAACGGCACGCCGTTTCTAGGCATCTGCGTTGGGCTGCAGTGGCTGTATGAGGGTTCGACCGAAGCTCCGGAGACGCTCGGCTTCGGACATTTTCCTGGGCGTTGTGAGCGCTTCCCTGCCTCGTTCGACGGTGCCGAATTGAAGGCCCCGCATGTGGGTTGGAACTCGCTCGAAGGGATCCGGCCTGGTTCGAATCTGCTGGCGGGTGTCGAGCCGGGTAGCTTTGTGTACTACACCCACTCGTGGCGCGCGCCGGTTTCGGACGATACCGCTGCCACGACGTTCTATGGCGGTGCGTTCACCGGAGCCGTCGAGCGGGGCAACGTAATGGGCGTTCAGTTCCATCCAGAGAAGTCCGGGGATACAGGATTACAGGTGTTGAAGAACTTTCTCGCGTTTTAGCATCGAACTGCAAAGCACTGCGTAGCGGAAAGCAGGTCCTTCGCTGCGCTCAGGATGACAAATCAGAGGACCACGATAGACCAAGAGGACGAGGCGGGACTTATGAGCACAGCGACGGATATCGGCAGCACCGAACAGATGGATCTCGACGGTCACGAGCAGCTAAGCGGCTCTGAGCAGGCCACTCCGATGATCAAGCTCGACATTACCAATAACTGGACCGGCCACAATGAACTGCCGTTCGAGCTCATCGCCGAGCGTGTACTCGAAATCGAGGCTCCCGGGGCGAATGGGACGGAGAAGGGTCCGATGACGGTCCGCTTCGGCAAGCCGGTCTTTCTCGATAGCAAGGCTTGGGCCTGCGTCTTCACCATGAGCGCCATGGGACGGGAGCATGCCTCGCCCGCGCGCGGCCTCGACGCCGTGGACGCACTGCAGGCGGCGTTCACGATGGTGGGCAAGCAGCTGGCCGGCATGGGACGCATGCACCGCATCACCTTTGGCGGCGGCGATGACCTCGGCTTCGTGCCCGCGGCCACGTCCGAGGCCAAGGCGGCGGGTTGCCCGGTGATGGGCGGGATGGGCGCTTAATGCACGGCTACGAGACGAAACGCGGATTCGCTTCGGGAATGACAACAACAAAGACCTACGGCAGCAAACTGTGCTGACCAAGCGTGTGATTGCCTGCCTGGATGTGCGGGGCGGGCGGGTGGTGAAGGGTGTGCAGTTCGTCGATATCGTCGATGCGGGCGATCCGGCGGAGTTGGCGCACCGGCACGCCGCGCTGGGGGCCGATGAGATTGTGCTGCTCGACATCACGGCAACACATGAGGGCCGCGGGACACTGCTGGAAACGGTGAAGCGCACGGCGGAGAGACTGTTTGTGCCGTTCACGGTGGGCGGCGGCATCCGGTCGGCAGAGGATGCCGCGGCGGTGTTTGAGGCGGGAGCGGACAAGGTGTCGATCAACTCGTCGGCGATTGCGCGGCCGGCGTTGATTGGCGAGATCGGGGCGAGCTTTGGGGCGCAGGCGGTGATCGTGGCCATCGACGCCCGGCAGACGGGCGGTTCAGGCGATCCGGTTGGCGACGCTGAGGTGTATGTGGCGGGTGGGCGCAAGCCGACCGGATTGCGCGTAATTGAGTGGGCGCGTGAGGCCGAGGCGCGGGGTGCGGGCGAGATCCTGCTGACGTCCATGGACACCGACGGAATGCGTAAAGGATTTGACTGTGCGCTGACGGCGCGGGTGGCCGAGGCGGTGCAGATTCCGGTGATCGCGTCGGGAGGGGCGGGATCGGCTGCGCACTTTGCGGAGGTGTTCAGCCATGCTCCGGGCGGGGGCAAGGCTGATGCGGCGCTGGCAGCAAGCATCTTCCACTTCGGCGTGACAGACTCGCGGGCGTTGAAGGCTGAGGTAGCGCGGAGCGGTGTGCCGATGCGGCTGCCCTGCTAGCGTCCCCCCCCGTACTTCAGTGCTAAAGTACGTTCGTTATGAGACTTAGGTCTAGACCTTGCAAACGTGTTGAGGGGTTTGTACGGCTGACTTACGATTTGTGGGTTGTCCGGGGTTTTGTTTCAGGTGCGAGGGTTGAGGTGTGAGGGCCCTATTCAGTTTCAGAGTAGCGAGTTGGCCGGAAATCCTGTGCAGGCGTGAGCGAAGATAGAGGGATGTTGATTCCTTCGATTGACCTGATGGGCGGGCGCATCGTGCAGCTCGTGCAGGGCGAGACCCCCAAGCTGGCGTTTGATGATTTTGAGTATTGGATCGAGCGGTTTGCGCGGTACCCGCTGGTGCAGCTGATCGACCTGGATGCGGCGATGCGGCAGGGGGACAACCGTGCGCTGATCGAGATGATTTGTACGCGGTTGCCGTGCCAGGTGGGCGGCGGGCTACGAACGGTTGAGGATGGGCGGCGATTGCTGGAGGCGGGGGCGAAGCGGGTGATCTATGGGTCTAGCCTTTTCGGCGCGAGCGAAGAAAAAGCACCCCACCCTTCGCTAGAAGCCGCAAAGAATGGAGCACCCGCTTCTAAGCGGCGGCATAAGCTGATTCGGCTGGAGTTTGCGGCAGAGTTAAAGGCGGCGCTGGGAGAAGACGCGCTTTGCTTCTCCGTGGACACGAAAAACGGCAAGGTGGCCGTGCGCGGGTGGAAGGACTCGGTCGACCTGACGCCGGAGGAGGCTGTGACGTGGCTTGAGGATTTCCCCGCGGCGTTTTTGTATACCCACGTGGATACCGAAGGCACAATGCAGGGGTTTCCCGCCGATGTCGCGGCGGTGTTGCGGTCGACGACGGCGAAGCAGTTGATCGTGGCGGGGGGGATCAAAGAACGGCGTGAGGTGGAGGCGCTCGATGCGATGGGGGTGGATGCCGTGGCGGGGATGGCGGTGTACTCGGGGGCCATGGAGGCGTAGACGGCGGGGTGACAGGTAGAACAGACACAGATTCCCTGCGGGAATGACAACCGGATGAAGCGGTGCTTCGTTATTCGCTGGCGTCTTCACCGGAGATGGCGTAGTAGCCTTTGCGGGCTTGGACTTTGTTGTCCTTACCGCAATCGATCTCGATCTTGCGATATTTGCCGTCGGAGGCCTTGTTGGTCGGGGTGTAGCTGAGCAGGTATTGGGTACGCAGCTCGTCCTGGATCTGGTCGAAGGCGTCTTCGAGTTTGCGGCCATTGTTGCCGACGTTGATCACGCGACCGCCGGTCTGGGTGGCAAGCTGCTGCATCTGGCTATCCCCGGTATAGAAGCCGCCATAAAAGCCGCGATCGGCGATGAGAATGACATAGAGGATGGTGTTGGCCTTTTGGGCGGCCTCGGCGGCGGTTTTGATCGTCTCCTGCGAGCCCTGGTCACCACCGTCGGTGAGCATCACGATGACTTTACGGCCGGTCTGCGACTGGAGCTTATCATGCGCGGCCAGGTACACGGCGTCGTAAAGCAGCGTGCCACGCGGGTTGCCGGTCGGGAACGGCCCACCGCCGATGCCGGGGACGCCGCCGGAGGAACTTGCGGTGTTGATCGTGGCCTTATCGATGGCGCGCTTAATCTCGTGGGCGTTATTGGTGTAGTCGGAGAGCAGATCGACGTTGACGTCGAAGGAGATGAGGAATGCCTCGTCCTTGGGGGTGAGAACCTCAGACAGAAAGCGGGCACCGGATTCCTGCTCGAGTGGAAGCACATTTTGCTGGCTGCCGGAGGTGTCGAGCAGGATGCCGATGGTGAGCGGCAGGTTCTTTTCCTGGGTCAGCCGTTTGATGGTCTGAGCGTTCTTATCCTCCGCGATCGCGCAGCTGTCTTTATTGAGTCCGGTGACAAAGCCGTTTTTATCGCGAACGGAGAAGTACACGTTCACGAGATTGACATTGACCTTGATGGTCTCGGAAGGGTCGCCGCGGCGCACCTCGGGCGGTGGGGCGGAGC
>CAXTUW010000022.1:0-65706 GCA_964247595.1 uncultured Acidobacteriaceae bacterium
AGCCAGGACGGGGGGCCAGGACGGGGAGCCAGGGGAGACGCGTTCTCGGGTATGGCTCCCACGGAAGCCTCCGGCGTTTGTACAGCATCCCGTATGGCTCGAGCGCACGGGCCTCAGTGGTAGGCTGCGGAGATGAAACCAGCCCTGCCGCCCTCGCTGTTCCCCTGCCCCAAGCGCCGCCAGCTCGGCCTCCTCGCCCTGTACGCCGCCCTTGCTCCCACACTGCTGGCGCAAACCGCACCCAGCCGTCCCAAGGACCCGGTCGCGCGCGACGCGCCGGGGACGCAACGGCAGGCCCAGCGTGATGCGAGCGGGGCGGCCACGGCGAGCGGCCAGAAGATCGCTCGCCCCGCGGCTGTGGCGCTCTCCCCGGATGGCGACACCGTGGCCTGGACGCTGATCCCCGCGTCCGGGACGCGCGAGGGTTCGAGCCTGCACCTCACCGCTGTCGCGCACCCCGATCCGGCAAAGGAGCAGCTGATCACGGTGGCTGGAGGAGCGGACTGCACCTATGGCGATCCGGCATGGTCGCCGGATGGGGCAACGCTGGCGTTCTTATCCAACTGCGGCTCCGGTTCCGACGTGAAGGCCAAAGCGCAGCAGCAGATCTTTTTATGGTCCAAGGCTGGCGGACAGGTACGGCAGTTGACGCACCTGACCGGGAATCTGCAGCAGATGGCCTGGTCGCCGGATGGCAAGAGCATCGGCTTTCTCTTCGTTGAGAACGCCTCGCGTTCGGCGGGTGCGCTCGATGCCATGAAGCCCTTCGCCGGTGTCATCGGCGAAGACGGCATCGAGATTCAGCGCGTCTACGCGGTCGATGCCGGCACGGGCAAGGGCACCTGGCTTACGCCCACGTCTCTCCACGTGTATGAGTTTGCGTGGTCGCCGGACTCCCACCTCATCACATTCGTGGGCGCAAACCCTCCGGGTGAAAACAATTGGTGGGTGTCTCAGCTCTACGTGGAGCCGGTGTTTGCTCCCGCGCCGTCAAAGCCTGTCGCTCTGGTCAATCCAGCCACGATCACGGGCCCGCTTCACGGTCTCCAAATTGCCGTCCCACGCTGGTCCCCGAATGGGAAACAGATCGCCTTTATCGGCGGTCTTATGAGCGATCAGGGCTCCACCGGTGGAGACGTGTTTCTTGCCGACACGGAGAGGATTGGACAACCGGGATTCGGGGGCGTGGAACCGGTAGACGTCACCCCCGGCATCGACGGCAGCCCCGCCTATGAAGAATGGACCGCCGACGGTAACCTCGGCTTCGTTGAAGACCGCCGTGGCCACACGCTGATCGTTGTCTGGGATCCTCACACCAAAGCCGCTCTGCACAATGCCACGATCGATCTTGGTGAGGTCTCCATCGGTGGGGGCCCGGTCAAAGACGCCGTCTCCTACGTGCGCGCGAACGGCGGCGCGCTGGCCTTCACCGAGCAGAGCTTCACGCGCGCCCCGGAGGTCTGGACGATGTTCGGGGGCGATCCGCAGCCGCTCACCCATCTGAACGACGAAGCCAAGCCCACCGCTCACACCGAGTCAGTCGAATGGACCAACGGCTCATACCACGTCCAGGGCTGGCTGACCTTTCCGGCCAGCTATGACCCCAAATCTCCAACCAAGTACCCGATGATCGTCAGCGTGCATGGCGGCCCCTCCGCCTCCATCACGGCACGCTGGGGTGGCGGCGACTGGGCCGAGCGCGACTACTTCGAGTTCCAGCCCAACCCACGCGGCAGCTTCGGCCAGGGCGAAGCCTTCACCGCCGCCAATCGCAAGGACTTCGGCTATGGCGACCTCCAAGACATCCTTGCCGGCATGGACCTCCTCGAGGCCAAGTACCCCATCGACAAAAACCGTGAGGGGCTTACCGGCTGGAGCTATGGCGGCTTCATGACCATGTTCGGCGTAACGCAAACCACCCGCTTCCGGGCGGCCGTGGCCGGCGCGGGACTCTCCGACTGGCTGAGTTACTACGGTGAAAATTCGATCGACCAATGGATGACGCCGTTCTTCGGTGCCTCCGTCTATGACGATCCGGCCGTCTACGCCCGTTCCTCCGCGATCAACTACATCAAAAACGTGAAAACACCCACGCTGGTCATCGTCGGGGACCGTGACGGGGAGTGCCCTGCCCCGCAGAGCTTCGAGTTCTGGCACGCATTGCGTGACCTCGGCGTCAAAACGCAGTTGGTCGTCTACCCCAACGAGGGGCACGGCTTCCGCGACCCAGAGCACATCCGCGACCGCAGTGAGCGTACGGCGAAGTGGTTCGCCGACAACATGCCTGCCATGCCAACGGCAACCACCGTGGCGAACTCAACTGGCCGATAGAGGTCGATAAAGCTGTAGACGCAGTCCTTGTCGACGCAGTAACTGCCATCGCCACATACTCCCCTTGTCATCCCGCAGCGCCGCGGGATGACAAGGGGAGTCTTTGCTGGTGGAGACGGTGGAGAGCGACGTCTCAGGACGCCATGATCGGCAGCCGAGTTGCCTCCCTTTCCCCCGGAATCTACACTGGAGTGGCGCTCCCAGACGGGTGTGGCGTGGTTGACACCGTTTCTCCGCTGCGGCGGCGAAGCGGGGAGGTGGAATGCGGCGGTTCGTAGGGTTTCTGTTCTTTGTTTTCTTTGCATTCCCGTTGGGCCTTTCAGTCGCTGGCTGTGGGCGTGGGGTTTCGGTTACGTACTGCAACGGCTCCGGTTATGGCCCCACCACGGGCCAGGTCAAGGCCATCACCCTGGCCGCCAATCTCGTCACAACCGGCGAGTCGCTGAACTACGGGCAGATTGGCCAGCAACTCTCCGCTACGGCGGTGGATTGCGTGAGCAGCGCCGTCAGTGTCTCGCGCTATCTCTACTCAAGCACCGACCCAACCATCGCCGACATCAACCCGGGTACCGGTGCCGTATGCGGCGGCACGTGGAATCGCAATACCGGCGGCGGCATTGGCGACTATACCGTTTGCACCCCACCGGTCTCGACCACGAATCACACCGCATTCATCACGGCATCGGCCAACGGGGCGACCAGCAACTCGATCCAGGTCTTTATTCATGCACCCGTGACCAACGTGGTATTGGGGCAGAGCGACCAGGCACATTGCGACACAAACCCAGCCTCGGACTGTACAGCCTGCAACCCAAACCTGATTGGCGCTCCGCCCCCACATCCCACACCCCGCGTCTACGATCCCACTTCGTGTTTATCGCAACACAGTACGGAGCAACTTGTGGCCCGCGTCTACGCCGGGACCAACAACATCACGTGTCAGGTCGGCCCAGTCGCTTTCGCTCTGCAAAGCAGTGGCAACATCGCGAGCGTAAACGCGCAGGGCGTAGTTCTCGCGGAACAACCCGGTTCGGCGCTGGTCACCGCCACCGTCTCGAACTCATCGTCCGCTTTGAGTGCCGGCTTCGTTTCGACCTGCCCACCGACCTCCATCACGCTTTCCGCGGTCGGACAGCCCGCGGGCGCGAACAACATTAACGTCGCGATCAATACCGCCCAGACGTTTATTGCAACCGCGACCGACCGAAACGGGACAGTTCTGCAGGGTTTGCAGCTGGAGTTCAACTCCACACTGCCTGTGAACTTCCCGACCAGCGGCAACACGGTCTCCGCCGGCTACCCAGGTTCGTCGACCATCACAGCCGTCTGCCAGCCGCCGGCCTGTAACCCTGCGCCGTTCAGCCAAATCGGCGATCTCGGCAACGGTGTCCCAATTACCTCAAACGGCATCACCGTGACGGCGCCGGGAACGAGCTCCGACGTGCTCTACATGGGCAGTTTGGGATCGCAATATTTGGTCAGCAAGGACTTCACCACCGGTGCATTGGCAGCACCTCTGAAGCTGCCCTATGCCCCAAACTCCATGGTGATCTCGCAGGATGGCACAAGCATTTACATGGGCAGCAGTGGCGGCTTGATGACTGTATCCACGGCCTCCGAGACGGTTTCCGCGGTGTATCAGGCGATCCAGGGCAATGTGCTCGCGGTGGCCCCGAACAACAGCTATGCGGTAATCACGGACCCGGCCCGTCAAACTGTGTCCCTGATCACACCCTCAGGAACGGTCTTCACGAGTTTTAACGGCGTAGGTACCCGCGCGCAATGGACGCCGGACAGCTCCACGCTCTATGTGACGACCAACGACCCCACCCACCTTCTAACCTATTCGACCCTGCTCGGCTGGCAGAGCGTCACCACGGGTCAGCAATACACCGATGTCGCGGTCACGGTTCCCAATGTCGGTGCGTACTTCGCCGGAGCCCACACAACCGACGGCCGCACGGATTGCCCCTCCACCACCGCCGTCAGCACGGCAACACCCCCAACCACCACCAATACGTTTTATCCCCTCGCCGATCAAGCGCCGGTGCCTACCGACCGGCTTGCTTTCACGACCGACGGTAAACATCTCCTGGGCGCAACCGTAGGCACGGGCACGCCCACACTGCAGGACATCGTGGTCACGCTCCCCACGCAGAATGTGGGCGGCATTACAACCATCGCACCCTGCCCACTCCCGCCCGTAACGATCGCACCGGGCTTCTTTACAAACACAGCGAGTTCGCATGCGCTGGCCGGCATAGCCGCTGCGTCAATTACAGGCGTGATTCCCGCCGGGAATTCGGCAATCGCGTTCGTTACCTACAACGGTTCCAGCGGGGCGACCAGCAATCTTCTGCCACTCTATGTACCCGCTACCGGCAGCCTGAGCAACGTCACACTCTCCGGGGCGGCCACAGCTCCGGTGGCCGGTGCGTTCAGTACCGATAACCAGACCTTTTACGTCGGTACAACAGGGGACAACGCAGTGCACACAATCGGCGTCAAGGGCACAACGGCTTCCGACACCGGGGTGATTCCACCCGCCCTGCCGACTCTCACTGGAAGCGGTACGGCAACACCGAACCTCGTCGTTTTACGCGCTCGCAAACCAACCGCGTAGAATGATCGCAGAAGCAAATGCTATGGGACGTAACGAACGCAAACGAACGCCACGTTGTTTCTTGGCGTTCGTTGCGTTTGCTTTTATATGCAGCGGGGCACGTAAGAGGCGAATCACTCTACGCGCTACAAGCCGTAAGCTAGGGACTCACAGACCGCCTTAGAGCCTCGGCTTCAGCTTCGCTTCCAGCAGGTCTCGGCCGATTGCATCTAGCACGCCGTTGAGGAAGTTCAGGCTCTCCGGGGCGGCATAGCGGCGCGCGATCTCGAGTGTCTCGTTGATCACCACCGCCGCCGGCGTCCCAGGGAAGCCAAGCATCTCCGCCGTGGCGGTGCGCAGCAGATTGCGATCGACGGTGGGCATGCGTTCTAAACGCCAGTTCTGCGCATGTTTGACGATCAGGGCATCCACCTCGTCCTCGCGGCGGGTCGCGACGCGGTGAAGATCGTCGGCAAAGCCACGCGTCTCGTCGTCGACATCGTCGCGAGAATCCCAGAACAGCTTTTCGACCTCCGCGGGTTTCTGCTTGCCTAGATCGCCCTGGAAGAGCATCTGCATGGCAAGCTCACGAGATTTCCTTCGCGTCCCCATCAGCGGCCCGCCCCGGCTGTCACCGGCTCTGCCGCCGTGGCAAGCTTAGCTTGAATCGATGCCATCTCTATGGCGGCCATCGCGGCTTCAAACCCCTTGTTGCCGGCCTTCAGCCCCGCCCGGTCCAGTGCCTGCTCCAGCGTCTCGCAGGTCAACACGCCAAAGGCGTGGGGCACCCCCGTTTCCTGCTGTGCCTGGCCGATGCCGCGCGCGACCTCGGTGTAGATTGCCTCATAGTGTGCCGTCTCGCCACGCAGCAACACGCCCAGCGTGATCACGGCATCGAATCGCTTTGTCTCGGCCAGCGTCCGTGCCGCGGACGGGATCTCCCAAGCGCCCGGCACGCGCACAATTTCCACATCGGCTTTGGCGGCACCGCTGCGATACAGGCCATCCAGCGCGCCTTGCAGCAGCCGGTCGGTAATCACGGCGTTCCAACGCGCGACCACAATTGCGAATCGCCTCCCAGCCGCGGAGAGATCGCCTTCCACGGCAATCGGGCGGCCATGGAGCGGGTTTTCGGACTCCCAAAAACCGATGGCGAAATCAGGCGTCAACTCCACGCTGAACAGCCGCGACCTCCAATGCGTCTCGGCTACCTCGCCAAGCTTCGCCCCAGCCACGGTTGAGCCGGCCATCCACTCGCGCACGGCCATGTGCACTGTATCGAGCTGCGTCGTTTGCACCAGCAGCGACGGCGTCGCCGGCGCCCGGCCGGTGACGAGTTCCAAATTGCCCAGCGGCGCTAGAAATGCTGCTCCCCGTCCCGCGCCGTCATCCCAGCCGCGGCCGTCTTCAAAACCCAGCGTCCGCAGCAGGCTGGAGAGCTGCGCGAAGGCCTCCGGTGACGGCACCGGCACGACCCTGGTTATCCCTTTAATCATGCCTCCATTGTACGTCCGGATCTGGCTTGATTCTGCTCGTCGCAGCGACCCCGGGGCCGGATTTCGCTCGAAAAACTGCACTGGTTCGCTATGCTGGAAAGGTGAACACGCGTGTCTTTCCCCGCCTTTCCGCCGCAGCGCTCCCGCTTGTGTCCCTCTTCGCCGTCGGCTGCTCGGGCCCGGCCCCTTCGGCTCCAAGCGACCTTGCAGACCGCCGAGCAATCGTCGCAACGGAGCGCCAGCAAATACAGATGATCCCGCCGCCGAGCAAGAGCCGCTATATGGCCGTGCACAGCTATGAGGGCTGGGAAAATCCCTACCTCACCGTGCAGCCCGCGATGGTGACCCTGCACGTACTGCTCGCCGATGCGAACACAACGTCCTACGGCGCTGGGGGCATGCTGCGGCCCGTCGGCGCGCGTCGCGAAGAGGTGAGCGTGAGCCCCGAGAAGCTCGGGGAAGCCATGAGTTCCATTCCGCAAAGCGCATGGCCCTACGGCCGCGTGGTGGCCGTCGAAGAGGCACATAAAACGCCCGCGAAGCAGGAGCCTGTGGTCCGCCGCAACATGGAAGCCACGGTGGGCACGCTGAATGATCTGGGGATCATCGCGTATGACTTGGTGGAGGGAAATCTGCGGTGAGAAGAAGGAAGTTATAAGTTGTGAGAACGCGAGTTCTCGGTTCTCAGTTCGTTGTAAAAAAGTTCTCAGTTCTCAGTCAAGGGCACAAACTAGTCGATAGGCCCTTCACTCTACCGTCATCCTGAGCGAAGCGAAGAATTTTGGTATTTCTTCGTGCCTCCGATGCACCGCGAGCAAATACCGAGATCCTTCGCTTCGCTCAGGATGACGGGTGGCCGCGCAACGCACAGGAAGACTGAACCTGCTGCACACTTACAACTTAAAACTAAGAACTGAAAACTCCCTCACGCTCCGCCATGCCGCACATCATCGCCGCGCACCCAAAAGATGACATCCTCAGCGATATTGGTCGCGTGGTCCCCTACCCGCTCCAGGTTGCGTGAGATGACCAGCGCATTGAGCGCCTGCGAGGCGCACTCGGGATGCTCCTGCAGATATCTTGTCAGCGAGTGGTACGCGTTCCGATTCATGTCGTCGACCTGATCGTCGAGCGTGAGCACCGTGCGCGCCATCTCCGCATCGGCCTCGATAAAAGACTGCAATGCCTTGCGCACCATGGCCGAAGACAGCTGGGCAAGCTTGGGGATGTCCACGGGGATGTCGGTGGACTGCAGCGTCCCCAACTCCTTCACGCGATTGGCAATGTTCACCGCCTGATCGCCCACACGCTCAAGATCGGCATTGATGCGAATGACGGCGAGAATGAAGCGCAGATCCACGGCCATGGGCTGCTCCATGGCCAGCAGGTCGAGGGCCAGTTGATCGATTTCGCGCTCCATGCGATTGATCGCCGGCTCGGACATCAGCACCAGGTCGCACAATTCGGTATCGCGATCGGCATAGGCTGCGGTGGCACGCGTGATGGCCTGCTCGACGAGCCCGGCCATGACGAGAAGACGTTCTTTCAGGCCATCCAAGGCCTGGTGAAATTTGGTTCGCATCAGCCGAACCTCCCGGTGATGTAGTCCTCCGTCCGCTTGTCGGACGGGCTGGTGAAGATTTTGTGGGTTGCGGCAAACTCCACCAGCTTACCGGTAAGAAAGAAGCCGGTCTGCTCCGCGACACGTGCCGCCTGTTGCATATTGTGGGTCACGATCACAATGGTGTACTGCGATTTCAGATGAAAGATCAGGTCTTCTATTTTGGAGGTGGACACCGGGTCGAGCGCGCTGGCCGGCTCGTCCATCAGCAGCACCTCCGGGTCAACGGCAATGGCGCGCGCAATGCATAACCGCTGTTGCTGTCCACCGGAGAGGCTCGCGCCCGACTTCTTCTTCAGATCGTCCTTCACCTCATCCCATAAGGCAGCCTGCTTCAGCGACCGCTCCACGACCTCGTCCATCACGCGCTTCTTCGAGTAGCCGTTCAGCTTCAACCCGCTGGCGACATTGTCGTAGATGGACATGGTGGGGAAGGGATTCGGCCGTTGAAAAACCATGCCCACACGGCGTCGTATCTCGACGGGCGCGGAGTCCTTATAGATATTCAGCGGCCCCATCATGACGGTGCCTTCGGCACGCGCTCCCGGCGTGGTCTCATGCATGCGGTTCAGGCAGCGCACGAAGGTGGATTTGCCGCAGCCCGAAGGCCCGATCAACGCCGTGGCATTGTTGGCCGGGATGTGCAAGCTCACATCCTTCAGCGTGTGCACGGGTCCGTACCAGGCGTTCAGATTCTCGACCCGTATGTCAACTCCCAAAACTTACCGCCCTCCCTTGAGCGTGCCGCGGTTGGCGAAGATGCGCACCAGCGTCACGGCCAGCATGATCAAAATGATGAGCACCAACGCGCCTGCCCATGCCAGCCTGTGCCATTCATCATAGGGCGAGATGGCATAGGTATAGATCTGCAGCGGCAACGCAGCGATCGGCTGCCCCATCTTGAAGCTCCAGAACTGGTTACCGAACGCCGTAAAGAGCAGCGGCGCGGTCTCGCCGGCCACGCGCGCAAAGGCCAGCATGCAGCCGGTGATGATGCCCGGCGACGCCGTGCGGAGGCTGATCGACAGCACCGTGCGCCAGCGCGGCACGCCTAGGCCCAGCGCGGCTTCGCGCAGCGAAGAAGGCACCGTAGCCAGCATCTCTTCCGTGGTGCGCGTGATGGTGGGCACCATCATGATCGCCAGCGCCACGCCGCCCGCAAAGGCTGAAAAGTGCTGCTGCCTGGCTACGATCAGCACGTAGGCCGCGATGCCCATCACAATCGAGGGCACGCCATTCAGCACATCCGCCGTGAAGCGAACGGTATTGGCGAAGAGGCTGCTCCGCCCATACTCGGCCAGATACACGCCCGCCCCGATGCCCAGCGGAATGCCAAACAGGCTCGCAATCCCCAGCACAACGCCGGAGCCGACGATGGCGTTTGCCATGCCGCCGCCCGCCTGCCCCACCGGTGCAGGTGTCCTTGTAAAGAAGGCGAAGTTCAGCGAGCTCGCGCCCTTGTAGATGAGGTAGCCCAGGATGGCGACCAGCGGCACCAGCACGATCGCCGTGCTAAGGATCGAGATGCCCGTGACGGCAAGGTCCAACGCACGACGGCGGCGGTCCAGCCACGCCGTGTCGCGCTGAACGCGTAGCGGCACGTCACTCGGACGTGGAGGCGTAGGGGAAGGAGGTGGCGCGATGATGGAGGGTACCGGTGGCACCGAAGTACCCGCCGCTCTCACCGCATCGGTGCGCGTGTTTTGCGGCAGTGCGCTCATACCGCCGCCCTGGCGGAGTTGCCGCGCGTCACCGCCCACATCAACAGACGGGCAATGGCATTCACCACGATCGTCACCAGAAACAGCGCGAGGCCAATCTCGATCAGCGCGCTCAGATAAAGATCGCCGGTCGCCTCGGAGAACTCATTCGCGATCACGCTGGCCAACGTATACGCCGGGTTAAAGAGATTTTTGCTGATGTCCGGGTGATTGCCAATCACCATCGTGACGGCCATGGTCTCGCCCAAAGCCCTGCCCAGGCCGAGAATCACGGCACCCACGATGCCGATGCGCGCATTGCGCAGCACCGCCATGCGAATCATCTCCCAGCGCGTCGCGCCCAGCGCCAGGGCGGCCTCGCGCTGCGCGTTCGGCACCGCCCGCATCACGTCGCGGCTGATCGAACAGATCACCGGAAAGATCATCACCGCCAGAATCAGGCTGGCGCTCAGAATCCCGACACCGAAGTTCGGCTGCGTAAAAAACCCCGTCCAGCCGAGACTCTTCTCCAGCACCGGCCCTACCTGGTCACGCACGATGGGCACCAGCACGAACACAGCCCACAGCCCATACAGGACGGAGGGGATCGCGGCGAGCAGTTCCGTCAAAAAAGCGATCGGCCCGCGCAGGGGGATGGGGCAGATGTCCAGCACAAAAATGGCGACCGCGATCGATAACGGAACGGCGATGGCCGTGGCCAGCAGCGAGGTCACCAGCGTGCCATAGATAAACGGTAAAGCCCCGAACTGCCCATTCACCGGATCCCAATTACTGCTGCCGAAAAACTTCCAGCCGAACGCGTGCATGGACAGCTTGGCATTGTCGGTCAGCACGAAGACGATCAGCAGCACAATGACAATGACGCTGAGCGCGCACACCACCATCAGGGCATTAAACGAAGAGTCCGCCACATGGCCGCTGCCCCGCCCCAACAGATAACGGCGCACCTCCGAGATGGCCGGGGGGGCGGCTTCGACGGCGGGATCCGCGAGGGGAACGCGCGGTGCGGATACGGAGGTTAATGTCGGTTCAGCCATGAATCACTTGCACCGTTTTAGCAAAGCCTAGGTAGTACGTCCTCAGAGGTTCAATCAGCTGCCCACGCTGGAAGAAAAAGAGCCGGGTACCCCATTCATCGCGGCCTTTCGCGATGAGTGGGGCTGCCTCCTCCCCACACATTTCAAAATAAAATCATGAAATGAATGGGGCACCCCGACCCTTATGAAGCCGTGTCCTATGACTCAGCCCCTCTAGTGAATCTGATTGATCGCCTGTTCCACCTTGGCCGCCACGGGCGCCGGCAGCGGCGCATACGTCATGCCCGCCGCCTCACCCTCGCCGTGCTGCAGCATCCAGTGCAGGAAATCGACCATCACCTTGCCCTTGCTCTTGTCCTCCCACTGGACCGGGATCAACAGCCAGGTGAACGAGGAGATCGGGTATGACGTGGCACCTGGCGCGTTGGTGATAGACACGCGAAAATCCGCCGGCATGTTCTTTGCTGCCGCAGCCGCGGCGGCCGTCACCCCGTCAGTCGAGGCCTTGATGTACTTGCCGGCCGCATTGCGCACCAGGCCGAAGGACATCTTGTTCTGCTCGGCATAGATCAGCTCCACATAGCCGAAGGAGAACTCGCTGTTACGCACCATGCCGGCCACGCCCTCGTTGCCCTTCTGGCCGATGCCGACGGGGAATTTCACGCTGGTACCCTTGCCGATGCGTTGCTGGAACTCGGGCACAACCTTGGAGAGGTAGTCGGTAAAGATGTACGTGGTACCCGATCCGTCGGAGCGATAGACCGGCAGGATATTGTGGTCGGGTAGATTCACGCCTGGATTGTCATGGGCGATATTGGGGTCGTTCCACTTGGTGATGACGCCAAGATAGATCCCGGCAATCACCTCCGGCGCGAACTTCAACTCACCCGAGACGCCGGGCACGTTGTACACCGGCACCACCGCGCCCAGCACCGTCGGGATATGCATCAGCTTTACCTTGGACTCGGCAAGCTGCTGGTCGGTCATCGGGCCGTCGGAGGCGCCGAAATCGACGATCTTGCTCGATACCTGCCGGATACCCGCGCCGGAACCGACCGATTGATAGTTGATCTGCACACCGGGATGCTGCTGCGCGTACTCGCTGAACCACTTTGAGTAGATCGGGTTGGGGAAGGTGGCACCGGCACCGGTAAGGTTCTGCGCGGAGGCGGGGACAACAGCGGTCAGGGCCAGAAGAGCGACCGAAAGAAATTTGGCTTGCACGGGTGAACTCCTCGGGTTGGTGGTTCGGTGGTGCTGGCTTCGCCTGGTGAACTCGGAGATGAGGCTCACGTTCTCATGAAACGGTGTGTCTGTATTCAGCCCGGTTTTTATGAAACACCGGGTGCCCCTATCGCGACACCCGGCATCGTGGGATACAGCTAAGAACCCTACGGGATGTAGTAACGCATGCTGACGTGGATCATGTTATCGATGGCGCGCGGACCGGTGGGGGTTGGGTTGGGTGCCGAAACCACGGGCGTCGCCACCGAACCGGACCATACATTACGCTGCAGCGTGCTGAACGTGGCCTGGTACTGCAACCGGCCATACTTGGGGCTGTTGACCAGCCGATAGGTGAGGCCGGCCATGCCCTCCTGCAGATACCGGGTAGGCGAAGCGCAGGTCGCGGGCGAGTTCGGTGAGCCACCCGTACTGGAGATCGCAGCATTGGAGGCCGGCAACGCATAGCAACCGGCATCGTTCAGATTGCGCACACCGTAGCCGATGGTGTTGCCGGCGAGCGCACCGATGGAGGTCGTATAGATCGTACGCTGGTCGTATTCGCCGCCGTAGTACGCGTAGATGTCAAAGTTCTTGCCTTCGTGCGTCACCAGCGAGAACAGCCCGTGATAATTGCGGATCGGCTCCAATGCGCCGCTGGGCTTTACAGTGGCATCCGCCAGCTGGCCGGAGCCATACCGTCCGACGCCCGGACCGGCCATCGCCTGCACGCCCACCTCAAGCGCCTTCACCGGCTGTACGCGAACCGCGCCGAACACGCCGCCTGTCGTGGCCGTGTTGCTTTGGTAGGGCTGCCCCGCGGCATAGGTGTAGGCCGTTGTAGTTACGCCTGCCGTGGTGGTCGTTGCCGTTCCCGTGATCGGGAAGTAGTAATCGCGCATGAAGCGAGCGAGACCGCCGACCTCAATATGCGCGTGTGGAAAGTCGAATGCTGCCTTGACGAGCGCATCCGGTGCCACATTGTTCGCGTAGGTGGAAAGATTGCCGCCGGCCGTGTTCGCGGCCGCGTTGTAAAGGCCACCGTTCTGCCCACCGCCGCCAAAGAAGAAGTTGGTCGGCACGGCGGCCGTCACTGAGGACTGAGCCGTAAAGTTGGTGATCTGTGCCTGCTCCAACGCCAGCGCCAGCGTGAAGGCCCCACCTTTCGGATCCCCGAAGCGCTGCTGCAACCGGATACCCGGCTGCCGCTCCCAGTTGAAGCCAACCATGTACTGCGAATCGACGGTATTCGGCAAGATCTCGGTGCGGTTGTCCGTACCGTGGGCGTCTTCAGTTACCAGCGACCACATCTGGCCGCCGGTGATGCGCAGCCCCCGAGCGTTCTCTCCCTGACCCCAGATCTGGCGTACCCGGAAGACGTAGCTGTTGCTTTGATTATTGTTGGATGACGCGCCCACGCCCAGGAAGTCGCTCTCGAAGTACCCGGCCAGCTTGTAGCTTCCGGCATCTCCGGTAAAGAGCGCGCCCAGGCGGCTCTGCCGTCCGGTAAAGTTCAACTCGCTGACGTGCCCCTGGTTGGCCGAGGGAAATGGAATCGTATTGAACGGTGTGTTGATGTCCGAATTTACGGAACGCTGACGCCAAACCCCTTCCGCCGCGAAGAACGCCACCGGAAGGATGGTCACGCCCTTGTAATGCAGCACGGTGGGCGAGTTGATCTCCTGTTCCGTGCGCGCTTGATTGGCTACAACGGTTTCGGTCAGGGTCTGGTCTTTGGTCGCCAGGTCGCCGACCGAGGTCTTCAGCTGCTGCACATCCTGGGCGTTCTGCGTTGCTTGCTGGGCCGCCTGCGCCGTTGAAGCCGCTGCTGTGGCGATCTGCGACTGCGCATCGGCCACACTCTGCTGCGCCTGCATCACCTGCGCGTCGCGTGCCGTCAGCTGCGACTTCAGATTGTCGATCTGTACCTGTTGACCGGAGATCTGTTCGCGCATCTCGTCGAGTTGCCGGGTTGTGGCACTCACTGCGGGCTTACGCTCCACCCGCTTGGCCGTTTTGTGCTTCCGGTGTACAGGCTTCTTAGCCGCCGATGTCTGCGCTCCAGCCGTAGCGGAGATAAGCAGCGCCCCGACCAGCGCCGTCATAAATTTGCTCTTTTGTTTCATCGCTCCTCAAAGAGAACCCGCAAGGGAAAACGCACGAAGGTCTCGTGCCCGCACTGATCTTGTTGGCTCTTGTGTTCCTATGTTCCCAAGAAATGTTCAATAAGGGGAGAAGTGAATGTTAATGGAAGATTAAAACTGCACCATTTGGGTCAGAACGTCCTTACCCTTCCGTGGGAATCTCCGCCCCATCCAGGACTGCCGGCTCCGGCCCGTGAATACACGGCAGCGTGAAACTGAAGCTGCTGCCCTGACCCAACTCGCTCTCCACCCAAATGCGCCCATGGTGGGCCTCGACGATATGCCGCGCAATGGCCAGCCCAAGTCCCGTGCCGCCCGATTCCCGCGAACGCGCCTTATCCACCCGATAGAAGCGCTCAAACAACCGTGTTTGGTGCTCTAGGGCGATCCCAGCTCCGAAATCCCGCACCCGGAACTGCACCTCCGGCGAGAACGCCCCGCCATCATTTTCGGCATCGGCCAGCTTCGCCGAAAGCTCGACCACCGGCCAATTGTCTGAACCACGCCCATAATTGAGCGCGTTTTCAACCAGGTTGCTCAGGATCTGCAGGATCGCATCGGCATCGGCGATTACCTCGACCTCCGGCATGTCGCCCGCGATGGCGAGGGTTCCCCCTTTTTCCTTGAACAGACCGGAAACCGCCTCCACACATTCCTCCATCAGCCAGGAAACGGCGACCGGTGCCGGGGTCAGCTTCTGCTCCCCGCTCTCGACCCGGGCCATGGCGAGTAGATCGTCCGTTAAGCGGCCCATCCGGCGTGCACTTTTAAAGATGACCTCCAGAAACTCCCGTTGCCGCTCCCTGGCTGCGGCTCCGGCGGTCTTCACCGGTTCGTCATCGGCCTCCTCGAGCAGCATTTCCACATAGCCCTGGATCGACGTAAGCGGCGTGCGCAGCTCATGGGAGACGTTGGCCACGAACTCGCGCTGGGTGCGCTCCACCTGCTCGATCCGGCTGATATCGTGCATTACGATGACCGCGCCGCCACCCGGCATGGGGGCCGCAGTGACCTCCATAATGTGTCCAGGAAGTACCGTGACTGGCCTTCGCTCGACGAGCTGACGCGTCTCCAGCGCAATCTGCACGCACTCCAGAACCTCCGGTGTACGCACCGTCTGTACCAGGGAGTGCCCCGTGCGCACCGAGCCATGCGCTTCCTTCACCAGAATCTGCATGGGCCGGTTCGCCCAGGAGATGCGTCCCGCCGCATCGATCGCCGTGATCGGATCCTGCATGGAGTCCAGCAGCGCTTCCAGCTTGCGTCCGCTGTCGCGTGCGGTCTCCAACTCCGCGGCCAGACGGGGCGCCGCGGCCAGCAAGGCATCCGCCACCTCGGCCAGCTCGCGCATGCCTTCCGAGGCCGGCATGGGCGGCACGGCCGCAGGCAGCGTGTCGATGCCACGGTACAGGTAGTCGGCATGATCGCTGACCCGGCGCGAGGTGTGGATCGCTACCACCGCGGTGGCTAACGAGCCGCAGACCAAGGCCGTCCACCAGTGCGGCCAGAACAGCAGCGCCACACTACAGGCGACATAGCCCAGGCCCGCCCAGAGTAGGACGCCGGTGAACAGGCTGGAACGGCGGCTGGGCATAGCGTGAGTCTAATTGGCTGCGTCGGCAAGCATCAGGCCAAGGGCACCAGCATCAGGCGACGGGCACGCCATCCGCCAGGGTCGCCGAACGCGTTGCCGGTATGTCGAAGCGATAACCCGCCCCGCGCAGGGTCTTCAAAAAGCGCGGTGTCTCGGGTTCCGCCTCTATCTTTTCCCGAAGCCGGCGCACATAGACATCGACACTGCGCGGCGTGACAAACCGTGAGTCACCCCAAACGGCGTCGAGGAGCTGATCGCGGCTGAACACCCGGCCCGGATGGCGGGCAAGGTACTCGAGCAGACGGAACTCGGTGGTGGTGGTCGTGATCAGCTCGCCACGCACCCGCACCTGCATGGAGCCGGAGTCGATCTGCAGATCCTCGACGGTGAGCACCGGGGAGGATGCCTCGCCCGGAGCCTCCGAGCGCCGCAGCACCGCCCGCACCCTGGCGAGGAGCTCTCGAACCGCAAACGGCTTGACGATGTAGTCGTCGGCACCGAGTTCAAGACCGAGGACGCGATCGTCCTCCGAAGCGCGGGCTGTCAGGAAGATGACCGGCACACTGGCCAGCGCCGGACTGCGCCGAACCTGCCGGCACACATCCAGCCCGCTGCCGCCGGGCACCATGATGTCGAGCAGAAAGAGGGCAGGCCGCTGACGCTCGGCCTCGGGCAGCAGGGTGCCGGGCGAGGCATACATCCTTACGGTGTAGCCGGCGCTCTCCAGCCGGTACTGGATCAGTCTGCGGATTTCCGCGTCGTCTTCAAGCACAACGATGGTCTGGCTCAACGATGCTCCTGATCGCCTGGGCGACTCGCTTGCCACTAACCTTACCGTCCCGGCACAGCCGGTTTGCTAACACCGTGTGAAAAGCGGTGGGCTTGAACGACACGTTACGCTTGTAATCCCTTGGTTACTATTGAAAATTTCTCTGGCGGTCATCGTCCGAAGTTGGGACAGGGACATGTATAGTTCGGAGGTAAGTATCACCTTTTCATATAAGCACGCGTTGCATTGATTTGTAGCCGGGAGGCTCCGTATGCGTTTGAATGTCTTTGCCCTGACAGCTTTGCTGCCTGTGGCCGGCTTGATGTCCGGTTGTGCGATGGGGACGCAGGGCACTTCCGCCGCGACAGTGGCCCCTGCCCTGAAGAGTGTCTCCGGCAAAGCCTTCGGTGGACAGCAGGCTGTCGCCAACGGTCAGATTGTCGTATATCAATACGGAAACACCGGCTATGGGTCGACGGGTACGGTGATTGCAAACACCACTACGGATGCGGCCGGCAACTTCAATGTGAACTACACCTGCACCAATCCCAACGCACCGCTCTATATCCTTTCGATCGGCGGCCAGCCCGGCATCAATCTGGCCAACAATAAGGCCATCCTGCTCGGTTCAGGCATCGGCACATGCGCCGCCTCGGAGACCGGGTATGTGACGATCAATGAAATCAGCACAACCGTTCTGGCGTTTGCGCTTTCGCATTTCTTTTCAAGCGGGAGCACGGACTCTTACACAACCGACCATTTTGGCTCGCCCGCTTCGCTTACACCGGCGATCTCGCGCGTCAACAGTGGCCTGATCCCCACGATTATTGATCCGCGCAGCGGCCTTCCCCTGCAGTCGACCAGCACCTTTACCAATGAGGCAGCCAAGATCGTCACCATCGCTGACGTGCTCGGTGCCTGCGTAAACTCCGCCGGCCCGGGGTCACCTGCCTGCACCACGCTGTTCCGCGACACCACCCCCGCAGGTGGCACCGCCCCCACCAACACCCTGGAAGCTGCCGTGATCATGGCGCTGCAACCCACGACCAACGTCACGGACCTGTATTCGCTCGTGCCGCCCTCGGGTTCCAGCGCCTTTGCCGGCAGCCTCGCGACTCAGCCCAATGACTGGACGCTGGCCGTGAGCTATACCGCCCCGACCATGGGTCTTGGCGTCGATCCGTTCACGGTCACAACGCTGGATATCGATACAGCGGGCCGCGTCTGGTTTCCCAGCAACACCGCCGGCGCAGCCGGGGCGGCTTACTTCGACTCCGCAACCAGCAGCTTCAGCCAGGTCTTCACCGCGCCGGGCCTGCTGCGCCCCGAGCAGGTCGTCGTCGACATCAACAACGAAGTCTGGGTGAACGACACGCAATCTGCCGTCGTGGCGGGATACCCTGTCACCAGCCCGACAGCCCCGGTGACTTTGACTTTGCCGGGAACGATTTCCACGGCTCTCACGGTGCTCGATGACAACAGCCTGCGACTGGGTGTGGTGAACACCGCTTCCGCACTGCCCTCCTTCGCCGCCATCACGAACGGCACCACCTACGCGCAGATTCCGAACACCACGCCACAGGGATCGCAGGGCTATATCGGGGCCAGCCTCGCCGGTGACACCGTCGGCGGTACGGCCGGCTCTGCCACCGATACCTATACGCCCAACATCTTCGATCTCTACATCGCCGGTGACGGGTCGCAGCGGGCTGTGCTGTTCCAGGCATTCGCCGATTCCGGCCAGGTTGCTTTCACCGGAGCGGACTACGTTTCAACGCGGGGCGGCTTCAATGCAGCCGCGGACGGCCTCTGTATCTTCACCGTTCAGAATTGCTTCCCCTTCGCTGACCAGTCTGCCAATCGTCATCCCACTGGCCTGGTCGTCGACGGCGGCGGTAATCTCTGGCTGTCTGACGCCTATACGCCGGACGTGCAGGAGATTGCAAACAACAACGGTTCGTACCTGAATGGCAGCAACGTGGTTTCAAACAAGGTCTACATTCACGGAACCAATAATGGCGCTACGTTATCGACGCCCGGCGGCATCGCTGTCGACAGCATCGGCAACGTCTTTGTAAGCAACATCGGGTGCTCCGGCGTGAACTGCGTCCCGACACCCTTTGTGCTCACCGAACTGATTGGTGCAGGTGTGCCGACCATCAATCCGATCGCGGCTCAGGTTGTGCTCAACAGCTCGCCGGGAGTTGAGCCCGCAGTCAAGAAGAGCGTAGCCGCAAAGTAGGTTAGCAAGACGCGCATCGAAAAGGGACGGCCCGATACGTTGGGCCGTCCCTTTTTGCACGCTCACGAGTTCCCTCTAATGCTGTCAGGATCTGGCGTACACTGAGCCGGAACGCCTTTATTTTCAGGAGAGCGATGGATGACCAAGGTCGATCTTACTGACTGCGTGACCGGTCTCGGCGACCTTACGCGTCGTGATAGTGAGGTGATCGTCGAAACCATGTTCGAGGCGATCGTCGATGCCTTGAAGGCCGGCGATAAGGTCGAGGTACGCGGTTTCGGCAGCTTTCGCACCCGCCAACGCAATTCGCGTACCGGCCGCAACCCCAAAACGGGTGTCTCCGTTGCCGTACCGGCGAAGAAGGTGCCGTACTTTAAGCCGAGCAAGGAACTTCGGGAGTTAATCGTCGCCGCTTCACCTGATGCGGCTGACAGCTCCTCCTAGCCCAATGGGCTGCCTCTAAACCTGTCTTCGCTTTGAGCACGGCAACAATCCGCCCTGCCTTCCCGGACGTATGTTTTACTGTGAGCGATGTCGACACCAGCGATCGAGACACGGGGCCTGTGCAGGTCATTTCAGGGATTCAACGCCGTTGATCAGCTTGACCTTACGGTCGCTGGTGGGCAATTCTTCGGCTTTTTAGGGCCGAACGGCGCGGGCAAATCAACGACCATCAAGATGCTCACCGGTCTGCTCGCCCCGAGTGCCGGTACGATACGCATCTTTGGCGAAGATTTGCTCGCCAACCCTGTCGCGGTGAAGCGAGACATCGGCGTTGTTCCGGAAGGTATGGCGCTCTTCGGCCGGCTTACCGCCCCCGAGTACCTGCAGTTTGTCGGCCGCATGTACGGCCTCGATAAGCCCACGGCACAGCAACGCTCCGCGGAGCTGCTGGAGTTTATGGGGCTGGCGAACGAGCGCAAGAAACTGATCGCGGACTTTTCCCACGGCATGGGCAAAAAGCTCGCCCTGGCCGCTGCCGTCATCCATGGCCCCAGGCTGTTGTTTCTGGATGAGCCGTTCGAAGGGGTGGACGCGATCGCCGCCGGTCTGCTGAAGTCCATGTTGCAGGGCATGATCGCGCGGGGCGCGACGATCTTCCTCACCTCCCACGTTCTGGAGATCGTGGAGCGGTTATGCAGTCACGTAGCCATCATCAACCGCGGGCATCTGGTTGCGCAGGGCTCTCTCGAAGAGCTGCGCGCGGGGGTGCGCGCCCGTCATGCCTCAGACCTTCAAACCTCCAATAACGGCACGCTCACGCTCGAGCAGATTTTTCTCTCGGTGGTGGGCGAGACCGCCGACGCGCCACAACACCCTGAAGGTGAGCTCGCGTGGCTGAGCTGAGCACGCCCTTCGAGCGCTCCGAACGGTCCGAAGGATCGCGTCTCGCGGCGGGGCAGCTGCTCGCCATTGGCTGGCTGCGCTGGCGCATCCTGGCCAACGGCTTCCGGCGCAAAGGCGGTGCGGGCGAGTTGATCGCGCGCATTCTTCTGCTGCCGCTGTTCACCCTTCTGGCTTTTCTGCCGGCGGGCGTGGCCGGGGTGCTGGCCTGGTACTTCGCCTTCAACGGCCAGCTCGATCGCATCGTCTGGATTCTCTGGGGAGCCGTGGTTCTCACCCAGCTCGTCAACATCAACCTCGGCCAGCCGGGCACGACCTTCGACCCGCTGGAGCTGATTCGCTTTCCCATGCCGCTGCGCCGTTTTGTGCTGGTGCGGCTCTGCTTCGGGCTGCTGGGCCCAGCCAATGTCATGGTGAGCCTGCTCTCCGTAGCCGTTGTCGTGGGCCTTGCAGTGGCTCGACCGCAGCTCTTCCTGCCTGCCCTGGCAGCCATGGCTATCTTCGCGGCGGCTAATGTACTGTTCACGCGCACGATCTTTGCCTGGATTGATCGCTGGCTCTCGACCCGGCGTGCCCGGGAGATCTTCACCGCGTTGGTCTTCGTGTTCTCCATCGCGATCCAGTACGTCAATGTGCGCTTCAATCCCGGCTTCCAACCGCACCATTCCCGGCAGATGGCGCTACAGCCTCCGGGTACACAGCGAATCGAAGGCCTCTCCGAACGGCTGCATCCCTATGTGGTCTGGCTACCCCCGGAGCTCACCTCCACCGCGATCACGTCTGCGGCCAAAGGCCAGCTCATGCCCTGGTTCGCGTACACAGCCGGAACGGCCGTCTTCGCAGCCGTTTGCCTATTCATTTATACCCTGCGCATGCGCAGGGAGTTTCGCGGTGAGAACCTGAGTGACACCGCGATCGGCACCGCGCCGGCGTCTGCACCGGTAGCTGTGCGCGACCTGCCCTTTGCCGCGGAGCACGTCACCATGCCAGCTTTGGCTCTGCAAAGCCGCGGTGGCCTATGGCCGCCCAGCCTGCTTCCGCTGCTGGGCAAAGAGCTTCTCGTTCTGCGGCGCAATGTCGGCCTCTTCTACGGCCTGGTCGCACCCGCCGTCATGATCTTTCTATTTGCCGGACGATTGTCGTCCCGGAGCGGCTCTCATTGGGTGCTGCTGGGCGCTGTCGCCTATGCCCTGCTGGGCATTGCTCCGATGAGCTATAACGCCTTCGGTTACGAAGGTACCGGCGCACAGTTTTACTTCTTCGCCCCACTGCCGTTGCGTGAGGTCTTTTTTGCCAAGAACGTCTTCGGCATCCTGCTCGCCCTGGCTGAGATCGTCGTTGTGGTAGCCATTACTGCCTATGTTGCGGGGCGTCCCCGGCTCACCGACGGCCTCTTCGCTCTGCTCTGGGCCACCGGAACGGTTCTTCTGAACACGACACTGGGCAATGTGCGTTCCGTCTCCGCGCCCAAACGAGTCAATGTCGGCCGCACCATGGGCAAGGCGCAATCCGCCCTAAGTGGCTATATCGCGGTCGGCATCCTGCTTGGTTGTGCGGCGCTGGGTTTTGGCTGCGAGGTGCTGGCGCTCTATCTCGCGATGCCCTGGGTGGGCATCGCCCTGATGACAGTCTTTGCAGGGGCAGGCGTCGTTGTATACGCGCAGGGTCTGCAGGGCATCGAGGCCTATGCCCTGGAGCGCCGGGACACGCTCTTCGAGGAACTGGGTAAGAAGATTTAGCCCAAATTGCTCCTCGCTGTAGAGGCGTCCTCTCGACCGGAGGCGCAGCCGCAGTGGAGAGACCTACAGTGATGTGGCCGAAACGCAGATTCCCTACGGGAATGACAAACAGAAGCTGAAAGCACCGCAGCCCCCGGCCGTTGCGAAGATGCCGAGGTCGTTCCTTTGCGTTCAGGAGGATGGGGCACTCAACGTGAGCATCCGCTTCACGGCTTCGGCACAAGCTTGATCTGGTATACCCAGGGCCACTGTTTTCCCGTAACGAACAACCGGTCGTGCAGTGCATCGTAGGCAATACCGTTCAGTACAGATTCCGCATTTACCCTTTCGCTCGCCGGCAGCAGCCCGCGCAGATCGATCCATCCCAGCAAACGCCCGTCCCGCGGCGAGATGCGCGCGATGCGGTCAGAGTGCCACACATTGGCGTAGATCTCCCCGTGCACGTACTCCAGCTCGTTGAGCTGCTCGACGGCAACCCCGCCGTCGTTGACGACGATATGGTGTGTCTCCGCAAAGGTGTCCGGGTTGCGAAAACGAAGCGTGGACGTGCCATCGCTGGTGATCAGCTCGCGCTGGGTGCGGGTCATGCCCCAGCCCTCGCCGCTGTAGTGGAACTCGCGTACCGTCCGCAGCGAGAAGCGGTCCAGCACAAAGCCTGTATGCGTCTGCCACGTCCATTCGAGCAGGTTCGGCCCCCAGTCGACAATGCCCTCGCCGAAGTACCGCCCCGGGATCTCGGCTTGCTGTAAAACCTTCCCAGTATCCGGCTCGATGGCCAGCACCGCCGAGTGGCCCTCGATACCGGTTCCCTCATAGAACATACCGTTCAGATAGAGAAAGCCTTCGGTATAGCTGGTCGTCGAGTGCGGATATTTCGCCACGATCTGGTATACGGAAACGGGCACCTCCGCCCCACGCACCGGCAGCGCAGCCAGTGCAAAGACAATGCTGCAGACACCTTGTAGCCGGAAGGACAAAGAAACGGGCATAGCTCCACGGTACCAAGAGGAACTGCTTCACGGAACCAGGCGAAGGATTGCGTTGGCCTGGTGCGGCTAGCCCATCAGACGCTCTCGGCCGGAGCGATGCCGATGGTACTCATCATGCGCCCCGTAAACCCCTTTTCGGCGCGATGACTGAAGTATTTGCGGCCGCCATTCGGCAGACGGGTGCAGGCGGTGCACTCGGCCATCCGTTGTATATTCGCTGAAAGCAAACCTGACGCAAGCAGTTGCCGATGGTTGGCTTCGGCAAGATTGACCTTTGCAGATGCCTCCACGCCAACCCTCGCGGCGGCCTCTGAGACCAGGTCCGCGCCATAGGAGAACTCCGCCAGAAACCGTGCGCGTACCTCCTCGCCAACCGCAAAACAACACGGTCCAATGGAGGGTCCGATTGCCGCAACGAGATCCTCCAGACCTGAGCCGTAGCGCGTGCGCATAGCGTGCAGGCCACGTTCCACGATCCGGTCCACCGTGCCTCGCCAGCCTGCATGAAAGGCGGCCACGGCACGATGCCGTGTATCGGCCACCAGCACGGGGATACAGTCTGCGGTGATAATGCCCAGCAGTCGTCCCGGTCTCCGGCTGATCAGGCCATCGCCCTGCAGAAGCGCCTTACCCTCGCTACTCCTGTACGGACCCGCCTCATTGTCGAGATCGCAAACCGAGTTTCCGTGCACCTGCTGCAATGTGAAGAGATCCATCACGGCACCCCCGGCCACAGCGGAGACAAACGCCTTGCGATTGGCAGCAACGACCGACGGATCGTCCTCGGAAGTCCAACCCAGGTTCTGTTCACTGGCACCGTAGACCTGAGAGCCGCCGCCCTGACGTGTGCTGAAGCCGGCGCGCAGCCACGGAAACCGCTCCCACGTAGGGACCGGCATCCAGCCCGGCGTCGGCACTTGCTCGCTCATAGAGGTTGGTATTTCGTTTCCGTACGTCCGCAAACACGAGCCCCCAGAAAGAATGAGGGCCCGCTTTCCAGCGGGCCCGAGAGAGGCTTATAGGGAGGGAATACTGGGGAGTTTGGAAGGGTGCCCAAAGGGCAAAAGGGGACGTAAACTACAAGGTAGGTCAGTAAGGAATTGCCTCTCAGTTAAATATTTAGACGCCACAACCCCGCAGAGGTTGCACCTTTCGCCAACATCGCTTCTGCATGGCATCACGCGAAAGTGGCAGAAGGCTGCATTCAATTTGCGAGATTGCGATCCGCTCCCATAAGGACGATGCCGCAACATGCCGGACCTAAGCCTCATCACATCGCTCACAGGCAAGAATGTGCCCTCGTTGCTTGGTGCAGGAAGCATCTGCGTCGCTGTGACAGCTTCCTCCGTGGAAACGCTCCTTCGCAGGTCGGCCGCTCTGATGCGGGAGTTCCCCTTCCAGGAGCTCCGCTTCGATCACCTGCCGGATCCCACGGCCGCGCTTCCTTTTGTCCGCACGCATAGGGCAGCCTTTCCTGCAGCGCCGTTGTTGGCCACCTGCCGCCGGGTCGCGAGCGGGGGGCACTTTGCCGGGGGAGTCCAAGCCGAATTCAACATCCTGCTCGCAGCCGCGCGCGCTGGATGTGCCCTCGTGGACCTGTCCGTTGAAAGCGCGGAACTGCTGCCCCGCAACGCCGTGCAACAGCTGCAAGCGGCGGGCGCAGCCGTCGTGCTCAGTTGGCATGATTTCGAGCGCACCGGCGATCTCAAAGCCGTACTGGAACGCATGCGCCCCTACGCGCCGGACGTCTACAAAATTGTCCCGACAGCGCAGCGTCTTCTGGATACCCTGCGCCTCTTCGAGCTCCTGCAGACCAACGTGGCCCCTGCCCGGATCGTAGGGATCTGCATGGGCGAGGAGGGTGTGCTGTCGCGGGTGCTCGGCCCACGTGCAGGCTCAGCCTTCACCTTCGCCGCCGCTGGGGCCGAAGAGGCCACCGCGCCGGGCCAACTCGATGCCAGGACACTGCGCGACTTCTACCGCATAGACAGCATCGGGGCTACGACACAGGTGTTTGGGGTGGCGGGTGATCCTGTGGCTTCCTCCATGTCCCCGGCGATGCTGAACGCGGCCTTTGCGCACACAGGCACGAACGCGGTCTACGTGCCGCTCCGAACCCATGACGCCGAAGAACTCTTCGAGCTGGCGCGCCGCTTACCGCTCGCAGGCTTCAGCGTCACTATGCCGTTGAAGCAGGCGGTCTTGCCGTTTCTGAGCCACATCGACCCTCTCGCCCGCAAGATCGGGGCCGTCAATACAGTGCGGCGTGAGCCCGATGGCAGCTTCTCCGGCTTCAATACCGATGCCGCCGGGATTGTCGGCCCACTCGAAGCGCGGTTGAGCCTCCGGGGCGCGCGCGTACTCGTACTGGGTGCCGGTGGGGCGGCGCGGGCGGCTGTATTCGGCTGTGTCGATCGCGGAGCCGAGGTGACGATTCTGAATCGCACCTTCGATACGGCTGCTGCGCTCGCGGGGGAGGCCAAAGCCACCGCCATCCGACGGGAAGACCTGCGCGCCTTGCCGCCCTTCGATGTCGTGATCAACGCCACACCCGCCGGGATGCGCGGCAACAGTACCCCCCTGCCGCTTTCACTCCAAGAACTTCGGACAGGACTGGTCTTCGACATGGTGTATAACCCGCAGGAAACGCCTCTGCTGCGGGCGGCACGCGAGAGCGGCATCGCTATCATTCCCGGCGTTGAAATGTTTGTGCGCCAGGGCGCAAAGCAATTCGAGCTTTGGACAGGCAAAGAAGCTCCTGTGGCGGAGATGCAACGGGTGGTCTTGGACAGATTGGCTACGACCAGCCCTGAGCGTTAGCAACAGGAGGCCGCCGGGGTGCCTTCGTCATCTCAAAGCGCTGAAGGCTTGTCGCGCCAGCATGTAAACAGCGTCATCCCGCAACGCGTAATATCAGCGCGCCAGCAGCAGAGGCACAAGCGGCTACACCCCTGCATACTCCTTACCGATCCATCCCTTCAGCGCATCCATGCTGACCTGCTCCTCCCCGAGAAATGCCTTCACCAGCGCACGGGCCGCCCTCGATCCGCCCGGCTCCAAGACCTCACGGCGGTAGCGTTTGCCGGTTTCGCCATTCAGACTATCCGTGCCGTCCGCCGCAAACTGGCGGAAGAACTCCAGTGCCATAACCTTGTCATACAGGTAGGTGTAGTAATTCGAGGTGTAACTCACCAGATGCGTAAACGCCGCATACATGCGATTGCCGTCGACAAATCCATAGCGCGAGAAGCGATCGTAGCCCTCGCGCAACAGGGTATCGAGATCGAGCTCGGCCGCGCGCCGATCGTGGGTCTCCATGGAATAGGTCGCGTACATCACCTGCGTAAGCGTGGAAAGCGCCCGGCCGTGTGCGCTCGCCTTTGTCATGCGGGCTACGGTCTCGTAGGGGATTGGCTCGCCAGTCTCGACATGGCGTGCAAAGGTCCGCAAGAGATCCGGATCGTCGAAAAACTCTTCCAGCACCTGTGACGGCACCTCGACGAAATCGCCTTCTGTGGCGATACCGCTCTGCCCCGCCCAGCGCTGGCGGCCGCCAAGCACCTCGTGCATCAGGTGGCCGAACTCATGAAAATACGTGACCACATCGGCATACTGCATCAGGCCGGCATCGTCGACGACCTCCGGATTCCCCACGTTTCGTTTCGGCTCCGGAAAATTGCACACGAGCGAGGCCTCCGGCACCTGCCTGCCCAGCACGCCGCCCACCAACGAGCACTCGGAGAACCACTTGCTCTTGCCCTCACGCGGGTGCATGTCGAGATAAATCCGGCCGATCGCCTCGCCGTTGCCCTTCTGTCTGTCATTCCCAAAAGCAATCTGCTGTTTGTCTTCCACGCCGAGATCGTCGAAGACATGGAAGGCCTTTACAGCCGGATCCCACACCGGCGCAGCCTCGTCGCGCTCAAAACGCACGCCGAAGAGCCTACCCGCGGTGGCCAGGATACCCGCCTCGACCTGTGCGTATGGGAAGTACGGCCGCACGCTTTGCGAGTCGAAATCGTAACGTGCGCGGCGAAACTGCTCCTCCCAGAAACGCGCATCGGAGAGCGTCAACGGCAGCGCCCCGGGCTCGCGCTCGCGCACAAAGGCTTCGAGTTCCGACCACTCGCGCGCGGCCGTGTCCCGGGCTGCGGTTTCTACCTCGGCGAGGAACTTGCGCATATTTTCAGCCGATCCCATCATCTGGTCGACGGTGGCGAGATCAGCCCAGCTGCGGAAGCCGAGCACGCCGGCCATCTCCTCACGCGCCGCCAGCAGGTCCAACAGCACCTGCTTATTCCCCGGATAACCGCGATCGTTATAGGCGAGATAGAGCTGCCGCCGCAGCCCTGGATCGGCCGCATAGCTCATCACAGGGGCCATGTCGGGAGGATCGGTCGTAATCACTACCGGTTCATCGGCCACGAGCTCCGTTCCAATAGCCGTGTGCGTCTCTCGTACACCCTTGCGGGTGAGGTAGTCCGCCGGTAAGCCCTTCAGCTGCTCGGGATCCGCTGCCGTGATACGCCGTACATCGTCCTGCACGGTGCGGCTGAACGCCATACTGAGCTCGGTCATGCGGTCGGCCAACGCACGAATGCGATCCCGCGTGGGCTCATCGCGATCCACGCCGGCAAGCCGGTAGCCGAGCAGCGTGCGCTCAAGATAGTAGCGCGTGGCTTCGTCCTCCGCGCCGGCCTCGTCTTCTGCCCCACTATCGAGCGCTTCGAGCGCACGGTAGACCTCCCGGTTCAGGTTCAGGGCCACGCCCTCGGCACTGACCTCCTGCGACAATGCCTGCACGGCATCGCGCACCGCTGCGAGCGGATGCACCATAAACATGACGTGCGACTGGCTGCCGGCCATGCGGAGATGCCAAGCGGCGCGGTCGTAGCGCGCCAATGTGTTTTCGACCGTACGTTTCCCTTCTACCGCTATGAGCGCGGCGATCTCCGCACGTGCCGCCCCCAGGTGCGACGCCACCCAGCGCCCTGCAGCCTCAGGGCTGTCGAGCGCGCGCCAGATGTGCAAAGGGTCCGCGGGCGACTGCTCCCCAAAGTTCTCGTACTGCGTTGACGGCACGGAGACCTCTTCAATTGTTTCGTGCATATTTACTCTCCACTCCCCGGCGGTTCCGTTGGTAACGCCACCCTTGTCTGACGCGCACGTCGGTAGACGGATGCAGAACGTCTGCTCCCATTTTGTCTCGTCGTCCCGGCTCGTTTACCGGGTCAACGCCGTCAGGAGCCATCACGGGACCACACGCGTTCTTGACGCTACACTATGTCCGGTATGCGTTTCCTTATCGCCCTGCTGGCGCTGGCCGGCCTCTTTGATTCGGTGCTTGCCCTCCGCATCCATATGCAGGATCCCAACGCCGCGCCTCCCTGCGCTGTAACAGAAAAGTGGGATTGCGGATCGGTGAACCACTCACGCTTCGCGGTTTTCCCGCCGACCTCCTTCGATGAGGCTCCGGATTCTAAAAAAGTCCACATCCCTGTCGCCATTCTGGGTATTGTGGGCTATGGCCTCATCGCCGGGTTTGCGCTCGCAAACCGGCTCTGGATCACTCTGCAGCTGACGGAGATCGGCTTTGCCTTCGCCGCGTTCCTCACCTACATGGAGGACTATGTCATCCAGAAATGGTGTATTTACTGCGTGTGGTCGCAGATCATCATTGCAGCGATTCTTGTATGCACAATCGTGAAGCTTGTCCTCGACCATCGAAGGCAGAAACGCGCAGTCCGGGAGCCGGTGCGAGTTATGGCTTAGGCAGGCCTAACGGAGTCCGGTTTTCGGCACTCCGTAAGTGGATATGACCACGCTACCAAGCTGAGCTGCGGCGGCACAATGATTCTGCCCCTACATGCCGCAAATGGCGATTTGAGGGCAGACGTTTCAAGGACTTTGTTTCCCCGCATACAATCGCACCATGTGGCCCAAGGCCTTTGCCCAGCTTATTGAGCTCGCTCCGCACATCTCCCGCCTGCTGCCCATGGCGGACCGCTTTTTCCAAAGCAAGGCTGCCGACGACGGCAACCGTAAAGCCATGGAGTCCATGGTCGAGGGATTGCGCGGTGATCTGTCGCGCGACCTGGGCCAGGTGGCGGCCGCCCACGCGGATCTGTACAAGCAATTGAACGAGGTGAGTGGAACCCTGGCGTCGGTGAACACCGGCCTTAGCTCGAGATTGGAGCTGCTCGGCTCAGGCATAACGGAGTTCAACACAGCAGTGGGTGAGCTCGGGGCGAAGGTGGCCAGCACCGCCGCGGATGTCCGTGGAGCCCGGCTTGCGGCCGAGTCCGTGGAGGCGCGCCTTACAAAGTTCGAAGCACGCCAGAGCCGGCTGTTCACCCTCTTCGCTGTCGTTTTCCTCATGCTTGCCGCCGTCTTGGTTCTGCTGGCCATGCTCGTGGCACGCGGACGCTGACCCACCCAAGCACGGGCATGCCAGAATCTTCCTCCAGTAATCGCCACACCCAGCTGCACCGGCGCGGTGGTCTGGGCGAGCTTGCCCGCACCCTGCGTCGCCAGCGCGAGGCACGCCGCCCCACACCGGCACCCAGGCCGTCGCTCCGCGGGCCGCGCCTGCTCGCCGCAGCCCTGGGCGCGGTTGTCATCGCCCTGCTCATGGCTGTTCTGTGGCCCAGACTTCGCGTGGCGCTCCAAGCCGCCGCTGTACTGCGGCTGGTCGCCAACCAGCCCGTACCCAGACCCCTGCGCTGGACCGTCGCCGACCATGTTGCCGTCGATGAGCTCAGCTTTCCCGCGGGCAACGGCGCAGTGCGCGCACGGCTTTACTCGCCCGTCGATCACCCCGAGGCCCCGGCGCTGGTGGTGCTGCACGGCGTGCATCATCTGGGGATCGATGAGCCACGCTTAATCGCCTTTGCCACCGCCATGAGCGCCTGCGGCCTGCGTGTCCTCACCCCCGAGCTGCCCGACATCAAGGACTACCATGTCGGCGCCAACTCCATCGCCACCATCGGCGAGTCGGCGGAGTGGCTCTCACAGCGCATCGGCGATCGGCCGGTAGGCGTCATGGGGCTGAGCTTTTCAGGCGGCCTCGCGTTGCTGGCCGCGGCCGATCCGCAGTTCCAACACAGCATCAGGTTTGTCTTTGCCGTCGGCTCGCAGGACGAGATGCAGCGCGTGGCGGCCTACTATCGCACCGGGCAGGACCAGCGCCCCAACGGCACCGAAGAGTTGCTGCCACCCCATGAGTACGGTCCGCTCGTGCTCGAGTATGAGAACCTCGAAGACTTTGTGCCGGCCTCGGACCTCGCGCCTTTGCGTGCCGTCCTGCGGGCTCACCTCTACGAGGATCTTCCCGGAGAAAAGGCCGCGCTCTCCCGGCTGAATCCGCAGCAGGCCGGTGAGTCGCGGGCATTGATGGCGACAGACTCCCCGACAACGCGGGCTTTGCTCGCCAAGGCCGAAGCCAAGCACATCACCGATATGGCCGGCGTCAGTCCGCACGGCCACCTCAGCCATCTCACCGTGCCTGTGTACCTGCTGCACGGCGCGGGCGATAATATCATCCCCGCCGCCGAAACCCTATGGATGGAAAGTGAATTGCCCACCACAACGTTGAAGGCCGCGCTGATCTCGCCGGTGCTGTCGCACCTCGATCTCGATGGCGGCGATCCGGGTATGCTCGACAACCTAAGGCTGGTGCGTTTCTTCGCCCTGATCCTGCGTGATGCGGAGACCCGATAAGCTGGCCCCCACACCTCGAAACCTCCTAGCTCCACCTGAACCGAATCGGTACCACAACGAGCCTTCCATGCCCGACCTCATCCGCCTCGACGACATCTTCGCCGCCCGCGACCGCATCGCCGGCGTGGCCGTGCGCACGCCACTGCTGCGGCTTGATCCCGATCGCCTGCGCGCCGCTGGCTTTCCCCTGCCCGCAAACGCACCCGCAATCTATCTTAAGAACGAAGCCGCGCAACCCATCGGCTCCTTCAAGCTGCGCGGCGCCTACAACCACATCGCCGCGCTCGCCGAGCGCGACCCCGAGGCGTTGCAGCGCGGTGTAATCACCTTCTCGTCCGGCAATCATGCGCAGGGCGTGGCCTTTGCCGCCCGTGAGCTCGGTATGGAGGCAGTCATCGTCATGCCGGAGAACGCGCCCCGCATCAAGCGTGAGGCCACCGCTGCGCTCGGCGCGGAGATCGTCACCGTGGGCCCGGCCAGCACCGAACGCAAACTCAAAGCCGAGGAGCTCGTCGCGGCACACGGCTATACCATGGTGCCGCCCTATGACGACCCGTACATCATCGCCGGACAAGCGACCTGCGGCCTGGAACTAGCTGAGCAAATCGCTGATCTCGACGCTGAACAAGAGCTGCAAACATTGGTGCTCTCCCCTGTTTCCGGTGGCGGTCTGCTCTCCGGCATAGCGTCCGGGCTTGCGCTCGCGAGTGAAGCAGCTAACCGCACCTCCCCCGAGGTCTGGGGCTGTGAGCCGGCGTTAGCCGCTGATGCGCACACCTCCTTCTACGCCAAGCGGCTTATCGAGTGGCCTGCCGCGCACACCTCCCGCACGCTTGCCGATGGTCTGCGTACCCAGTCGCTCGGCGAGCGCAACTTCGACCACATCCTCAGGTACGTCGGCGGTATCGTCACCGTATCGGAAGACGAGATCCGCACCGCCACCCGCCTCATCCTTGCCGCCACCGACATCGTTGCCGAGCCCTCCGGGGCCGTCACCCTCGCCGCGGCTCTGTTTCATGCGCACGAGCTTCCCGGCAGTGGCCGCAACGTGGCCGTGGTCTCCGGCGGCAATCTCGACCCCGACCTTCGCGCGAAGCTCCAGGCAGAAAGCCACGCGCTGCTCGCCACCTCACAGCTGAACAGCGAATCAGCGAACTGATTCCCGCTTCCGTCCGCCACCTCCCTGGATCACGTCTAAATAAAAAGCCATGCACCGTCCCTCCCTTTTTGCCCTCTCCGCGCTCCTCTGCACCGCCACGCTGTTGTCTGCGCAGAACCGCGAGCCCAAGCACTCCGCCGACAACGCCGCGCGCGCCACGGTTGTCCACACCGCTAACGTGTATGCCACCGCGGACCCGGCCAACCCAGCCATCGCCAACGTGGCCCCCGGGCATGAGCTTGTGGTGAATCAGAAGAATGGTGCCTGGGTGAACGTCTTTGCCAACACCGACACCAAGGAGCAAAACCCGGACACCGAGCCCGAGTTCACCGATCCCAATAACGCACCGCAGCCGATCACCGGATGGATCCGCGACAAGGGCATTGTTGGCCCCAAGACACCCGGGGGCGATGCGATTCTCTTCGGTACCGCCGCCGATCTCGAGGCCCAGGCCGCCGAGCCGCATGCCCCCAAAGGTGCCGCCGAATCCGCCGGCCTGCTCTACCGCCGCGTGTGGGAGTATTTTCCCGCATCGTCGCTTGCGCCCGAGGCCGAGTTCCGTTCCGCCGACATTCGCTGGCAGCTCGAGAAGGCCGACAACAGCACCCTGCCCAGCGCGCATGAGCAAGATGCCATGCTGCGCCCGCAGATCTACGAAGGCGAGCTGAAACGCGTGATGAAGAACTTCCCCAACTCACCCGATGCCGCCAAGGCCGCCTTCGATCTGCTCGACAACAAGGTATGCGGCGATTGGCAGGGCCTACCCAAGTGCCCCGAGATGGAGACCAATCTCTTCCTCAAGTACGCCGATAGATATGGCGGTGGACCGAAGTCCGCGGAGGCACTTTACGATGCAGCCTATCGTCAGGCCGCGCTTGTGACCATGTATCTCGTAGACGAAAACAAGAAGCGCTCCGATGAAGCCGCAAAGAACTGCCAATCGATCGCGGACCGCTTGCGCAAGGATTATCCGCAATCGGACTACACGCCCCGCGCGGAGAGCCTGGCGTTTCGCGTGGGCCAGGGCGTCTCGACGTACGGCAACGATCGCGATTAGGACTACGGATGCGGGCGATCACAGGAGACCTTATCTTCCCCGTCAAGCGTCATCCTGAACCCAGTGAAGGATCTCCGTATTCTCCCCGTAGCACCTCGGCTATGCAAAGCAATACCGAGATCCTTCACTGCGTTCAGATGACGGCCTTGGTTGGATTCTTGGGCGCAGCTGCTAAATTGCCACCCTATGCGGTCTTCGCCGTAAGTTTCAGCCTGCGCAGCAAAGGGGCAATCGTCAGTCCCTGCACGAGAATCGAGAACACCACAACCACATACGTGGCCGCCAGCAGTTGATTGCGGCCAAGCCCCTGCCCGGCCGGTACCGAGAGTGCCAGTGCCACGGCAAGACCTCCGCGCAGACCTCCCCAGGTCAGCACGGCCACGGTTCCCGGCACGCGCCGCTGAAAGAAGTTCATGATCTCGACCGGAATCACCACGCTGATCCAGCGCGCCAGCAACACCGCCGGAATCGCCACCAGGCTCGCGAGCAGGTAACGGCGCTCAAGCGGCAGCACCAGCAGCTGCAGGCCGAGCAGCAGAAACAACACGATGTTCATCATGTCGTCCACAAGCTCCCAAAACCGATCCACATGCTCTCGTGTCGTCTCACTCATCGCGAAGTGGCGTGCGCGTCCACTGACCAGCAAACCTGCTGTAACGACTTCGAGCGGCGCGGAGAGGTGCAACGCATCGGCAAGCGCATAGCCGCCCATGGCGAGGGCCAGCGTGAGCAGCACCTCCACGCGATAGCCGTCCACCAGACGTATGACGCGGTACGTGATGTAGCCAAGCGCACCGCCGAGCAGAATGGCTCCGCCTGCCTTCAGTGTGAGCATCAGGAAGAATGCTCGTGGTGACGGTGCGGCACCGCCGGTCGAAGCGCTCAGCAGCGCCAGGAAGATCACCGCGCCCACGCCGTCGTTGAACAGCGATTCACCGGCCAGTTGCGTCTCGAGCGAGGCCGACGCGCCCACACGGCGCAGCATCTCGAGCACGGCAATCGGATCCGTCGGCGAAATTAAAGCACCAAACAGCAGCGCCGACATGGTGCTGATCGGGATGCCAAGCGCCCCCAGCGCGTACTTGAACAGGATCGCCACCACGATCGTCGATAACGCGGTCGACCCGATCGAAAGCACGGTGACCGGCAGCTTCTCGCGGCTGAGCTGGGGCAAATCAAGCTGCAGTGATCCCGCAAACAACAGCAACGACAGCATGCCGTGCAGCACGACCGCGTTGAAATCAATGCCGCCCACGATGGCCTGCGCTCCCGCATGAAGACCCGGGGCGTAACGGCCAGCGGCCAACAGAACACCCGCGCCGCATAGCGACAGGATCATCGTGCCGATGGAGGTCGGCAGGCGCAGCACACGATAACTCAGGAAGCTGAACAGCGCGCCGATGGTCACCAACAGGCTGAGCAGTGCAAAGGTCGACATGAAGGTTTCGCTCTCAGCAGCTTCAGATGTACGCGCAGGTCCAGCGTATACAGGCCAGCACTGGAATCCTTCCGGCCAAGCAGCCTGAGGCACTTCCGTTACCCAAGCAGCCCCGCAACAACCGCCATCCTGCAGCTGAGCGAAGGACCTGTGTATTCCGCCTTGAAGGGGGCTTCTATGGCAGAAGAATACCGAGATTCTTCACTGCGTTCAGGATGACGGCTGTGTGTTGAAGCTTACCCAGATCCACAAGCCAAAGGACCAGCTTGAGCTATGAAAGGGAACGCGTATGAGCAAACATCTATGTGCTTTCTAAACTCCACCGCACAGACCACGGGCCCAACTCACCATCGGCCGAAGCCTGCCCCTCAACCCACAGCACCTCACCCGCGGCGGCACCGAAGCCCCTACGAGCTTCGTGCCAGAGGTTGGCATCGAGATGCAGCCGGGCCTCTCCCGCCAGTGTCCAAAGGCATTTCAGGCCACCAGGCCCGAGCACCTCGTGTCTACCGCAACGCCCCGAGAGGCCCTGCAGCAAGGGCACGATGCGTTGCTGCCGCACCGCAAGCAGCCCCTTGTAGAAGTCCAGCCACGCCGCGTGCTCCGGCTGGACGAGCTCATCCCAATGCAGCTGTGCGGAACGGAAGGTCGATTGGGCCCCGCAGTTTGGCGCGTTCTTTAACTCCTCCGGCGACACGCCCGGCAGTTTGCCCAGCTGCTCACAGCGCCCCTTCTGCACGGCAGCGCTTAGATCGCCATGAAAGTCGCAGAAGTACGGAAACGGCGTGGATGATCCCCATTCTTCACCCATGAAGAGCATGGGAGCCTGGGGCATCAGCAGCGCCACCGTGACCAGCGCACGCACCTGCCCGGCAGACAGCAGACTCGTAACGCGCTCTCCGAACACGCGATTGCCGACAAGATCATGGCTTTGCAGGAAGGACACAAATGCATTCGGCGGCACCTGACAGCCGGCCGCGAAGTCCTCCTTGTTTTCCTCCGCCGCGATCACAAAACCCTCCGTGAGAGCCTTGCCGAGGCGGTCTGTTTCACCCTTGTCATCCTCCTTGCGGCGATCGTCGGTGCCCATGAAGCCGGCACCAAGCAGATGGTCGATATCGTGGTTCCACTGAGCCGTATAGCAGGTGATGCAGCCATCGCCTTCACGCGTCAGGCGGTCGGCGATATTGTTCTCATCCTCGCGGATCAGATGGACGTGACGCTCGCCGGAGAAGGCGTGGGCCCGCTCGGCCAGCTCATCCAGAACATGCTTCGGTCCGTTGTCGATAATGGCGTGCGCGGCATCCAGGCGAAGGCCATCGACCTGGTACTCCTCGATCCAGAAAAGGGCATTCTCCAGGATAAGTTCCCGGGTCTGCTCACTGCCCTCGCCATCAAAGTTCAGTGCGGGACCCCAGGCGGTTTTGGTGCCCTCCGACAGAATCTGCGGAAAGTACATCGGCAGATAATTTCCCTCGGGGCCGAAGTGGTTGTAGACCACATCCAGAATGACTTGCAGGTTGCGCCCGTGCGCCGCCTCAATGAACGCCTTCAGGTCCTCCGGACGGCCATACGCCGAATCGGGCGCATACAACAGCACCGAATCGTAGCCCCAGTTGCGCAGACCGGCAAAGTCGGAGATGGTCATCAGTTCGATGGCTGTGATACCCAGCTCCGCTAGGTGATCGAGGTGCTGGATGGTTGCGTGAAAGGTGCCTTCCGGCGTAAAGGTCCCCACATGCAACTCATACAGGACGGTCTCGGCCCAGGGACGCCCGCGCCAGGCAGGTGTTTGCCAGATGTAGCTCTCCGCATCGATTACCTCGCTCGGCCCGGCCACGTCCTCGGGCTGAAACCGCGACACCGGATCAGGTACCGCCGTGCCATCCGGGAGCACGTAACGGTAGCGCGTTCCTGGCATCGCGTCAGACAGAGTCAGCTCATGCCAACCAAAGCCATCCGCCGCCATGGGGAGCGGTTCGCGATCTGTTATGGCGAGGCGGACCTGTCCGGCAGCGGGAGCAAAGAAACGGAATTGCGTGCCGATTCCGGCGGTAAATTCCGCGCCGAACGGCAAGCGGCGATGATGCATAGCTGGTTCAGCAGTGGCCGTGCTCACGTGCGGGCGGGTCCTTTACTCTTTCAACGCCCAGCGCACCGTCCAGGCACCAAACTCCACGCCCTGCGGCTCCGGACCTTCATGCCATAGGATGCGGCCTTCGCTCGGTGGGAAATTGGAATTCGGCAGATCGCACAAGTTGGCAAGTAAGCGTAGCTCGCGCCCGCCCTGGATATTCCAGCAAACGGCCACGGCACCCGGGCCCAGCACTTCAAAGCTGGCCATGTTGCCCGTGATCGCGTCCACCAGCGGAGCGATCTCACGTTGCCGTATGCGCAGCAACTCGCGATGACGGTTCAGGCACTCCGCATGATCGCCATCGTTCAACTCATTCCAATCGAGCTTCGCCGAGCGAAAGGTCTCTTCAGCCAGCGGATCGGGGATGCGGTCGCGTTGGGCCGGATCTTGAAACTCCGGAAAACCGGCGAACTCGCTCTTGCGCCCTTCACGAATCTGATCGGCCAGCTCGCCATGAAAATCGCAGAAGTACGGGAAGGGCTGTGAAGACCGCCACTCCTCCCCCATAAAGATCATCGGAACCTGCGGCAACAGCAGATACACAGCGACAAGCGCCTTCATCGCCTCTTTACTCGTGATGTCACTGATGCGCTCCCCAAAGGCACGATTGCCGATCTGATCGTGGTTCTGGATGAACGCAATGAAGGCTCCGGGCGGCAGATGGGTGCAGACTTCGCCGCGATTCTTGCCCGTGCACACCGACGCCTGCCCTTGAAAGGCGAAGCCCTCCGCCAGCGCGCGTCCGAGCAGCTCTGTGTGGCCCTTGTAATCTTTGTAGTAGCCCGCATCCTCATGCGTTGCCGCCGTATGCAGAACGTGGTGTACATCGTCATTCCACTGCGCCGCGTAGTGTTCAGGCTGCCCTTCGGCATAACGCGTCAGCCGGAACGCCTCATTCTTCTCGTTTTCAAGTACCAGGTGCACAGGGTAGAGCGTGTCCAGACCGTGCACACGCTCCGCCAACTCGTCCAGCACGTGCTTCGGGCTTTCGTCGATGATGGCATGTACGGCATCCAGACGAAGCCCGTCAAAATGGAACTCCTCGATCCAGTACATCGCATTGTGAATCACGAGCTCGCGCACCACATCACTCTGCTCGCCGTCGTAGTTCACAGCATCGCCCCAGCTGGTTTTGTGCCGGCTCGTCAAAAGATTCGGGAAGTACGATGGAAGATAGTTTCCCTCAGGGCCAAAGTGGTTATAAACCACGTCGAGCATCACCATGATGCCGCGTGCATGGGCGGCCTCGACAAGCGCCTTTAGATGCTCAGGCCGGCCATAACTTGAATCAGGCGCATACAGCAACACACCGTCGTAGCCCCAGCCGCGCTTGCCGGAGAAGTCCGCGATCGGCATGATCTCAATCGCCGTGACCCCAAGCTGCTGCAGGTAGTCGAGCTTGCCGGCTGCCGCCTTGAACGTACCCTCGGGCGTGAACGCGCCGATATGCAACTCATAGATCACGGCTTCCTTCCAGGGACGGCCGGCCCAGGCACCGTCATTCCAGAGATAGCTGCCGGGAGCGATGATCTCGCTCGGTCCATTGACATCCCCCGGCTGGAATCTGGAGGCCGGATCGGCTACCTGCTTGCCGTCGGGGAGCACAAACCGGTACAGAGAGCCTACGGGAGCCTTGTCGGTCAGCAACTCATGCCAACCGTTCCCTTCCGCCACCATGGACAGCCGCTCATCCTGGCCTTCAATGGCGACGTCGATGTGCTCGGCGATTGGCGCGAACAGGCGAAAGTTTACACGTCCGTCCAATCTGACCTCGGCTCCGAACGGCATGCCGTGGACGCGCGAGAGCGAACCGACGTTTTCTTCACTATCCCGCCATTGCAGGAAGTTTTCCTCAGGAATTTGGTGCAATTCTGCAGTGGGCGCCATGCTGGGCCTCCGGACCGCCTCAGCAGGCAGTCGTTTTTAGCAAGAGATGTTGGGCGTGCGTTTGGGGTTACGTGCGATCTATCAAGCACCAGGTTGGGGTGCTTCGTACTGCTTTTCACTGACTCTGTTTCTACTGTGATGCGGAGTTGGAGGCCGAGTTGTTGGCGCATATGCCCGTCGCCTGGCTCGATCTTCACAAAATGGAAGAGGGACCCCCTCACCTTCACCACATGGCAGGGCTCTTCGTGTAGTCCACCGTTTCAATCAAGCTAAGCAGACTCCGTTCGGTATGCGGGACGGAGCAGACGTGCATCCCTTGGTTGCGGACCGAAGGCCGGTCTCGCTAACGGCTTTGCAGCGGCTTGGAGATCGACTCAAGTGACTTGCCTGCGGCCTCGACACCGATCTTCCACTCAAACAGCGCACCGGTGAGCATCAGCACACCACCGAGAGCGTAGCCGCCCGAGACAGCCCAGCGCTGATGCGTGCCGATAAGTACACCGAACAGCAGGGGTGCGCCGGCACCGCCCACCAGGGTGCCGATCGCATAGAAGATTGCAATGGCAAAGGCGCGGATCTCCAAAGGAAAGATTTCACTTACAGTCAGGTACGCCGCGCTCGCCGCAGAAGAGGCGATGAAGAAAATGATCGAGAACAGAACCCCCATGCCCAGCGGGCCGAGCTTCCCCATCCCAAATGGAACAAGCGTCACCAGCAGCAGCACGCCCGCACTGCCGTAGGTCGCGGTAATCATCGGTTTACGGCCGACCTTATCGAACAACCTGCCCAGTGTGAGCGGCCCGAAGAAACTGGCGATCGCAAATGGAAGCAGGTGCAGGGGCAGATCCCGATCGGCCACATGGTAGAAGGTCTTCACAATCAGGCCATAAGAAAAAAAGATCGCATTGAAGAAGAAAGCCTGTGCCACCATCAGCACCAGGACAAGCATCGAGCGCTGCCGGTTCTCGCCGAGGATGTTTCCGAAGATGTCGCTCCAAGGCGTGTGATCGCGCACGTGAATTTCCAGCTTCTTGCCTTCCGGTACCGGCAGGCTCTCCGGCTCACCTCTACTGACGCGCCGTTCGATATCCTCCACCACGCGGTTTGCCTCCTCCTCCCTGCCGCGCAGCATTAACCAGCGCGGGCTTTCAGGTACGAAGAGCCGCAGCACAAGGACGCCCAGTCCGAGCGCGCCGCCGATTCCGAATGCATAGCGCCAGCCGGTGTCCTCGGGCAGGCGATGGCTGTGCAGAAGGAACATGGCTACGAAGGACCCGATGGTCGCCCCGATCCAAAAAGTGCCGTTCACGATGAGATCGACGGCCCCGCGCACGCGGCCCGGAATCAGCTCATCCACTGCCGAATTGATGGCGGCGTACTCGCCACCGATACCCACGCCGGTGAGCATGCGAAAGAGCGCAAAGGAAAGAAAGCTCCACGAGAATGCGCTCGCCACGGTCGCGATCGAATAGGTAGCCAGGGTGATCAGAAAGAGCTTGCGCCGCCCCAGCCGGTCCGTCAGATAGCCGAAGAACAACGCCCCAAAGACTGCCCCGGCAAGATACGTTGTCGCCGCCCCGGTTACCTGCGCATCGCTCAGACGAAGCCCGGCCTTGCTTTGCAGGATCCCGGAAAGCGACCCGACAAGCGTGACCTCGAGTCCATCCAGCAGCCACGAGGTGCCCAGCGCCGTAATGATCCTCATGTGCCAGCTTGACCAGGGCAAACGATCGAGACGCTGTGGGATGTCCGTCTTGACTGTGGCTACCCCGTCTGGCTCGGATGCACCCTGCCGCCGCTTCTGCTCGCCGTCAAACTGCCCCAGATGATCGGATGTTGTCTCGCTCATCCAATTCCTTTGCGTTCCCACTGCACACCGATCGGACGCCGCCGTTGGTGGGCATGGCCTATTTTGAACTGTCTTCCTTCGCTGCCCGCTCGATCACGGTGATGCCGCCATTTCTCTCCAAGATGGCGTACTCAACCTGGTCAACGCTCTTCAGCCCTTTCAGGCGCGTCGCCGCCTCCAGATCGGCACGGTCCACAAACATCTGTTTCGCCATACTTTCCTGCCACTCACCGTCTTTCATCAGGACCAAGGGCGTGCCGTCGATGATCTCTCCGAGCTTGGGCGATACTCCCTTCAGCCATGAAATGGAGCGATGCAGCAGGCCTACCGCGATGACCGCACAGCAGCAGTTCGTGATCGAGCGGTCGTTGCCGACCGTGGCAAGAATGATCACCCCACCCATAAGAAACACCAGCACAAAATCGGTCAACGTGAGCTGGCCGCCTGGCCGGCGCGTCAGTACGCGAACCACCACAAGCAGAAAAAAGTATCCCGCCACTGCGTGAAGAATGGTTGACATAATGCCTACCTACGGCAGAACCAGGACCTTGCCTTCTATAGCTTCCTGCCCGGGGATACCGATGCGGAAGGCGTGTGAACCGATGAAGGAGGACTGCAACGCGAGTTGCACCGTCACGGGAAGAACGGTAGCCGGAAACGTGTAGGTCACGCCTCCCTCACCGAGAGTCGAAATCGCGGGTTGCGGTGCAATGCGCTGCGTTCCAAGCTCCCTCACGACACTGTCAGAGACGAAGAGCTTGAAGGTACCCTCGTGAATCGCCGACGCGCCGGGCACCACCGTCATGATCGACGGCGTATTGGCTCGTTCAACCTTCTCGTACTTGACATGGAGAGAGCCATTCGCGGTGTGTGCTTCCGCCTTGGACAATGGACCGCGACCCAGCAAACCGCTTACATCCGCTACAAGAATCAGCCCAAAGACAATCCATACGGCACGTTCAAACTTCCACCAGGCTTGCTGAAAGGCGAGATCTTCGCCAACAGCGACGGTGCCTCCCGTCTTGGCAACACTGTCGCTGATCGGCTTCACCTGAACGTCTGTCGCCATGGATGTCCTTGTTTTGCGATTAGCCGGAAGCGGCCTAAAAACTGTTCAGCTCGCCTGTTTGGGTATGATGCTGATCTCTCCGTTGCGCTCCAGCACCGCAGTTTCGATCTCCTCGAGGGTCTTTAAGCCTTGATCGCGAGCCTTCTCCATCACATCATCATCGTGAATCCGCATACGATTCATCGTGTTTGCACGCCACTGCCCCGCCTCAAGAAGGATGAGGGGCGTACCGTCAAGGATCTTGGCCATGCGGTTGGACTTGGAACGCAGCACCGTGAGGGTGTAGTGTGCCGTCGCTACCGCGATGATCTGGCAGAAGGCATTGGTCAGCGAGGCCTCATCCTGCACGATTGTGGTCAGCATCAGTCCGCCGAGGAAGAAGATGAGGATGAACTCAAATGGGGTAAGCTGCTTGCCTGGCCGGCGACCTACGATGCGAACGATAAAGACCAGAAAAAAGTAACCGAAGAGCGCGCGAAGGATCGAAGCACCGGAGATCATGAGGCTTAGCCGTCCGCTTGCTGTGATGCCGTCCGGTTGATCCAGGCGATCGACCACACCGAGTCCCTTTCAGGCAGCCGAGGCTAGGGAGACGTACAGGTAACCGAAGTTTTCGGAGCCCTTCGCCAGATGCGGTGAAAAACAGCTACTCTTGTATGGCGTTTCCCCTACGCACGCACTCTGGGCCAGACGAATTGCACCCGGCCAAAACCGGACGAAAAGGAGCATCCCACCTTGGCAGTTTTTGTGAAGAACATCAGCGCCCCAGGCTATGACGACGGCCTGATCACCAGGACCGACACACGCGCGATGTCTGTCGCTACCTCGCTGTTCTTCATGGTGGGCTTTCTTACCTGTCTGAACGACGTCATTATTCCTCACCTAAAGGCGATCTTCGAGCTGAACTATGCCGAGGCGCTGCTGGTGCAGTTCGCCTTTTTCAGCTCCTACTTCATCTTCAGCTACCCCGGTGGGCAGGTCGTGGAGCGTTTCGGGTACAAGCGCGCCATGATTGCCGGACTGATCACGATGGCCGTCGGTGCCGGCACCTTTGTGCCCGCGTCCTATGTGGCGAGCTTTCCGGTGTTCCTGTCAGCACTCATCATCCTGGCCGCCGGCATGACGATCGTGCAGGTGGCCATCAATCCGTACGTTACCGTCATCGGCCCACCCGCCACCGCCTCCAGCCGTCTGAACCTGGCGCAGGCCTTCAACTCTGTGGGTACGTTCATCGCACCCTCGATCGGAGCCTACCTGATTCTGGGCGGCGTGGGCCAGATCACCCCTTCGAAACTCCACTCCTTGCCGGCCGCGCTGCAACAGACCTACCGCGCCGAACAGGCCTCCTCCGTGCGTCTGCCGTATATCGGCTTGGCCTTGATGCTTCTGCTGCTGGCTATCGCCCTTGGGCTGATCAAGCTGAAAACCCAGACCGGGGTCTCGCAGCACACACAGGATTTCCGTCCCGGGGCCTTCTCCGAAGCGCTCGAACAGCGGGACAGCATCTGGCATCATCCCTGGCTGCTGTTTGCCGCGCTGGGCATCTTTACCTATGTCGGCGCAGAGGTCTCCATCGGCAGCCTGCTCGTCAACTACATGGGTCTGCCGCAGATCGCGCACCTGCCCGAACAGATTGCCGCCTATTTTCTACCGGCATACTGGGGCGGGCTGATGGTTGGCCGCTTTGTTGGATCGGCCGTTCTCCAAAAGGTGCGGGCCGGACTGGTGGTCGGCTTTGCCGCGGCTTGTGCCTGCATCCTGGTCTTTATCAGCATGCACACCCAAGGCACCGGCCTGATTTATACCCATGCGGTCACGATCTTCGGCCATCATAAGACGCTGATCCTGCCACGCTCTACCCCCATGTGGACGATGCTGGGCGTCGGCCTCTGCAACTCGGTTCTCTTCCCGTCGATCTTCTCAATGGGCATCCAGAATCTTGGGCCGCTAACCAGCAAGGGATCCAGCTTGCTCATTGCTGCGATTCTGGGAGGAGCCATCATTCCGGAGATCCAAGGCCGTATCGCGGATCGTATCGGCCTGCAGCCGGCCTTTATCGTGCCTGCCATCTGCTTTATCTACATCGCCTGCTTCGGCATCGCCGCGGCGCGCCGTCCCGTCACGCTGAACCCTCTCACCCCAGCCGAAGAGCGTTGAAACGGAATCACTCCGGGCTGGGCGTCTTTACCAGCGTCATGCTAAGAAATCCGTGCGTGCCTGTGATGACCGCGATCTCGACCGTCTGAGCTATGCCGGGAAGTTGAAGCGGTTGCAGCATCAGCTTCCCGTCCGCGCCGGAGACACCCGCTGTCTCCGCACTCGCCAGCACGGGCGCGGAGGGGCACCGTCCCGGGGTGGCGCATAGACCCTCCCAACCCAGGACACGCTGCTGAACGGAGACGGGAGCACCCTGCAACGGATGGCCGGCGAGATCAGTCACAAGCAGCGTGACAGCGCCGAGCGTGGAGGTGGCCGCTATGCTTTGCCCTGCTCCCGCGACCTCGCTAATCTGCCATGCGGATGGGTCGATGCCGCGGACGGTCCAGGTTGCACAGACCGTCACCCACGCACATCCGGAGAGCGTCTCCACCGATCCCGAAGCGATTTGGTTGACACGGACGATCGCCTGCCCGAGCCCATCGGCTGCGGTGATGCTCGTGGCGGACAGCAGATTCAAGCCAGGCACAGCGCTCCAGCCCGTCGGAACCGCAGTGGTAAGCACACCGTCCTGATATGCGCTTAACTCTACAGTCCATGTGCCACTCGCTCCTGCGGCGACATACGCGTCGTCGGTCACCATGGCCGCTGTGCGGATCGGGTCCGTGGCTGGAAGCGTGATTTGTAGCGGAGCCGCCGCTCGTGGGTAGGACGCGGTGAGGGTGACGCTGCCGAGTGCCCCGGCGGAGACCGGTGTCTGCACAATCCCGTTATCATCCGCAAAGGCGAGGCAGGTCGAAGCGGCCCCGCAGAGCCCAAATGCCGCCACACCGGAGCTCACCGTAAACTGCACAGCCGCCCCCGCGATCGGCGTCATTCCATCCGAAGCCATCACACGGACAGAAAAGGGAACCGTCGCGGTAACGCCGGCCTCAAGCGCAGGCGGAGCGGACACGAGTTGCAGCAGATCCAGTGCCCGGGTATACGTGAGCGCGCGCGTGATTTCTGCTGTTCCGGTTGTGGTTGTGTCGGAGACTGAAACGGTGACGGCGACTCCCGGGCGCGTCTGAGCGACAGCCGCAGACGGTGCTATTGCCACAATTCTGGTGGCGGACCAGCTTTGTACAGCAGCTGGAACACCATTGATCCGCACAACATTCCCCTGCCTGAAACCAGTGCCGACGATCGTGATCGTGCCCCCATCGGCACCCACGGTTACCGGAGTGATGCTATCGGCGTAAAGCAGCCGGGTTGTGTAGGTGAAATCGGGCCGGCCCGCGCCATAGGCATCCCCAATCACAAAACGCACAGGGGTGTCTTTTGTCGTGACCGGCATTTTGATCTGCGTTATCCCGAAGGCCATGGAATTGAACGGCACGGCTTGTCCGCCGAGGGTCGGCAACGTCCCTACGGGGTCCGCCGCGTTCCAGATACCCATCACGGTCTGCGCCTTGCTGATGGAGGCCACCCCGCGCTCATCCGTTGCGGTCACCTCCAGCGTCCACGAACGTCCAGCTCGTACCGCGGCGCTCCACCAGGAGTTATGCCCCCAGCCGCAGAGCTGTCCCGGTTGCCAACCGCTCGGATCGAGGGTTGCCGGCGCGTTCTCGGAGCCATCGTTGCCCGGGTTGCAGGTGGAGGCGGCATCCCAGGCTGTGGCGTTGCTGCCCAGCGCAATATCCAGCACAGAGTATTGGGAATAATAGGTGAAGCTCTGCGTCGATCCAGACGGGGCGACGGGTGGGCGTACATAGGGCCCGATTGCATATTCGCCTGAGTACAACGGGTTGATTGGCTCGGAAACTAGGCTTACATCCGAAAGCCCCTCCACAGGAACTGCGCGCAGTGCCGCTATGCCTTCAAACGGCGGATTTGCCGTGCCTTGATTCGCAGTCGACGCGCGGGTGACTGGAGAAGCGAGTGCCTGCTGATAGAACAGGCCGGAGACGCCCGAAACCACTTGGTAGTGTTCCTGGGCACCGTAGTGCTGCCGTGAAGCAGCAAAATTGACCCAGTCCATCCCCTGGCCGGTAGGAAATTGCGAAACGATAAATAAAAACGCTCCTCCGGTATCGCTGGCCTGCTTGCCCACCGGAACATTGCCTCCAAGCACGGTGTAAAGTGCCGCCAAGCCGCTCAGGTCATCGGCCCGTAACGTGAAAGGGTCGGTCATGCATTGGTAGCTATACGGTCCGCAAAGGACGTCCAACGGGTGCATTAACGGCCAATAGGCCACCTGATCGGCTGTGATCGGCGACGACCCCGTGAAGACGTTGTCGTTGGTCTGAGACCAGGCCAAGCCCAGGACTCGCCCAAACGCACGCGCTAGCTGATATTGCATCTGCATCAGCTGTTCAGGAGCCGATCCAACACAGCGGCCATTTAGAACCACCAGCGCGTGGTGAATATGGCCGTCCGCTTGCAGATCGTCTACGCTTTGCGTCACGGCATTCTGGCGGCAACCAATGGGCTGGCTGGCTCCGGAACCAAGCAGGAGATCGGTGAGGCTGCCGTCTGTGTCGTAGAGGACAGCTACGGGGATATTGCCTTCATTGGACGCTTGCACATCGGACGGAAACACGAAGTTAGAGCCATTAAAGTAACTATTGGCACCCGACACATGTTCCGCCAGCTGCCCGCCCTGCATGAGCGTGAGCGTCGACGTGGGCACGTTCCAGACGGCAGCTGCGGCTGCCACCATGGCATCAGCCTGCACATGCGATACCGTCGCTGCCAGGTTACCGGGATCGGTGAAATAGGCGAGTTGTGCGGTCGCCCATCCCTCGGCTTGCCCGGGCTGAACTGCCAGACCGTAGCCGGTTACAAATCGAGGTCCTCCGGCAAAGGCGTGACGCGGCGCTCCGCAGAGCCACACCATCGATACCAGCAATAAAAACACGGCTCTTACAGAGGGCGTAAGGAACTTATTGCTGGACATAGCCGCTGCCGTTTCCTGACACAGCGTCGTTGCCGGACATTGTGAGTGGGCGACCCGTTGGCCGTGGTTCTAGCAAGGGCGTTTCATTGATATCGGGGGCCTGGGCAGCCCTCCCGCGAATAGGCACGGGAAACCGAACGGGAGCCTTCAACTGCCGATGCCGAATCGAGCCGTACGCGTCCGCGACATCCGGCGTGCTGCGCATCTCGGCGACGATGCTCGTGGCCTCGGATAGCAGAATGGCACCTTCCGTCTCCGTGGGCAGCGGCGTTCCAGGAGCACGCAACAGCGCTGCGGCCACACGGCGAATGTCCAGCAACTGCGGAGCGTTCGCGCCCTGCACGATCACGGGCAAAACACCTTCAGCACCGTCCACAGGCGAAGCAAAACCGGCGGCACTGGGGGCATGCAGGAAGATGAGCGCTCGTTCACCGAGCGTGTAGCGCGATTGTCCCTGGGGCCATAGACCGGCCCACTCGCGCAGGGTGTAACTGCCCCCGGCCCCGCCAACGACTATCTGCTCAATGCTGAAGCCAACCTCAACCACCCCGGCCCGACGCTCGATTGAGATAACCTGGCCCACAAAAATCGTCCCAGCCCGGCTCGCCAGAGAGCCCAGTTCCTCCGTCAGGCTTGTCTGGGGCGCGTAGGCCGCCTCGGTTATAGGTACTCCCTGAGCCTTTCCCGTTGCCGTTGCGGCGACAACCCCCAACAGCAAACTCCAGCCCAGCTTGCGAAAACTCAGCCCTGTCCAGCGCATGGCAGCGATTGCCTCCATGCACTCTTTCGGCTCAAAAAAGAGAAACTTTAGCGAAGATGCAGCGCCTAAGCATCCCAGAACCGCAAATTACAACCTTTGTGGCAGGCTTCTTCTGGGAGTCAAGCCGACCGGACGCCGTGATCGCCCCCCCATCTCGCCCAGGCGCGGCAACGCGTCGGCTGTTTAGATCTCGGGATAGAAATCGAAGAAAGCTCCAATGGAGTGCTTCAACTGCGCCTCGATCTGTTCGCGGCTCCCTTCGAGGATGTGCATGGTGACCTGCGCATCGTTGCCGTTTTTCAGCGTTATGGGCGCCGGTTGCACCCCCGCGATCTCATCGGCCGGTAGCAGCCGCATTCCGTAGACCAACACTAGATTTGCCATATTTCAATGCTACAGAAGCACAGTGGAAACAGCATGGACGCTGGTGTCGACCGCCGGAGCGGGTCTGCATCTTCTAAGCCCTCGGTACAATCAAACGGAAGCCATGCCTGATCAAAAGTCTATTCGCGATACTGTCATCCTGGGTTCCGGCTGCTCCGGCCTGACTGCAGCCATCTACGCCGCCCGCGCCAACCTCAAGCCGCTTGTGCTTGAGGGCCACGAGCCCGGTGGGCAGCTCTCCATGACCACGCTGGTCGAGAACTTTCCCGGCTGGCCGGAGGGCATCCAGGGGCCCCAACTGATCGACAACATGAAGGAACAGGCTACGCGCTTCGGTGCCGAGCTCCGGATGGCGCATCTTTCCGGCATTGATCTGACGAAGGCACCCTTTGAGCTAAACCTAGGCAAAGAAACCGTGCTGACACGGACGCTGATTATCGCGTCAGGTGCCTCGGCCCGCTGGCTGAACCTTCCCTCGGAGCAGGCGTTGATCGGCTATGGCGTTTCTTCGTGCGCCACCTGCGACGGCTTCTTTGCTTCAGGCAAGGACATTGCCGTGATTGGTGGTGGAGACTCCGCGATGGAAGAGGCGCTCTTCCTAACGCGCTTCGCCAGCAAGGTCACGCTGGTCAATCGCTCGGAGAGCTTTCGTGCTTCCAAGATCATGCTGGAGCGCGCACAGACGCACCCGCAGATCAAGTTTATGAACAACACAGTAGTTGAGGAGGTTCTCGGCGTTGAGGAGAAGGATGTACGCGGGCTTAAGCTGCTCGATCGCAAAACCGGCGAGCATTCGGAACTGCCCGTAAAATTCATGTTTCTCGGCATCGGCCATGAACCCAATGCCCGGGCCTTCGACGGCCAACTCGACCTCGATGCCGACGGCTACATCAAGACGGATCGCAACGTGTTTACTACCCGCATGGGCCTGCCTCTGTCGGGCGTTTACGCCTGCGGCGATATCCAGGACCGCCGCTACCGGCAGGCGATCACCGCTGCAGGCTCGGGCTGCATGGCAGCGCTTGAGGTAGAGAAGTATTTGGAAGAGCTGGGTCGTTAAGGCGAGCACAGGCTTACCAAGGAGGACGGCCCACGATGGCCGTCCTTTTCTTTGTGGCTTACGTGGACATACTCCCTCCCTCGAAATTTCTTTTCGTCTTCCGCAGGACAAACTGCACACGCGACCGTAAAAAATAGGTTGCACTCCTGAGAGACGCGGTGTACTGTTACGGAAATTCACCAAAACCTAATGATCACGGTCCTGTAAAGACGCATACGCAGTTAGTTCTGACGTAAGTGGAAACAAAACCGGTCTGTCCGCGGCGTGTAAGTTATCGCGCCCTGGTTCTGTATTGCCGTCCCCTCCCTTATGAGTGGTCTAAGTCCCGTATTCCTTGGAGACACGATGTTCTATCTGCTTAAGGCTCGAACACTACCTTTTCTGCTGGCCATCCTGACGTTTCTGAGCAGCTTCGTCATAAGCGAAGCGCAAACATTCCGCGGCGGCATCAATGGAACCGTTACCGACGCAAGCAATGCGACCGTTCCGGGGGCGGCTGTGGCCGCGACGAACAGCGCCACCGGCATCAAGACCGCCGGGGTCAGCTCTTCAAGCGGTGAGTTCTTACTCGAAGACCTGCCGTTGGGCGACTATTTCGTCACTGTAACCGCGCCCGGCTTCGCGAACACCAAGGTAGACCATGTGAACGTGTCGGCGGGCACCGTCTACACGCTGCCTGTAAAGCTGGAGGTGAGCAGCACGGCCGAGATCGTCGAGGTGAATGCCTCGAGTCTGTCGCTTGATACGACCACCGTGACGCAAACCACGGTGCTCGATGCCAAAACCGTAGCCGACATCCCGCTCAACGGCCGCGACTTCACGCAGATGATCAGTTTGACGGCAGGCTATGCGGGCTACAGCGGCGGCGGGTTTGGATCGCTGAACGGCACACGCGCCAACCAGATGAACTGGCAGATTGACGGCGTCGATAACAATGATCTATGGCATAACATCCCGGCTGTAAATCAGGGCGGCGTCTCCGGTATCGCGGGTATTATTTTGCCGATCGATGCAGTCGATCAATTCTCAGCGCAGACCGAGGCCGGTCCCGAGGCGGGCCGCAACCCGGGTGGGACGGTGAACCTGACGCTGAAGTCAGGCACCAATCAACTGCACGGCACGGTCTACTACTTCAATCGCAACGAGCTCTTCGGATCCAAAAGCCCGTTTTCCCCGACCAAGCAGAAGGTTCGCAATTACAACACCGGCTTTTCCGTGGGCGGCCCATTTCTGAAAGATACACTCTTCGGCTTTCTTTCCTTTGAGCATCAACGCTTCGTGATCGGAGAGTCCGGCACCGCCACCGAGCCCTCTGTGGGTTGGCAGAACCAGGCCAAGACGATTCTCGCGGCCAAGGGTGTGGCGGTCAATCCGCTGATGCAGAACCTTCTCAATACACTGTGGGGCACAAACGTCCTGTCGCAAGATACCGTCGGTGTCGCGAACAACTACCACTCCAGCGACCCGGAGTTCGGCTATAGCTGGAACGGTCTCGGCAAGGTCGATTACCACCTCAGCGCCAAAGATTCGCTCAGCGCGCATTGGTTTGTCGGGCAAGGCAATCAAGTGGCTCCGGTAGGTTCCCAACTGCTGTCCTACTATGAAGTAGCGCCGATCCATGTGCAGAACATCGCGATTGTGTACAACAGACTGCTGACGCCCACAATCTCCAACCAGGTGCTCGCGGGGGTCAACTACTTCAATCAGGTCTTTTCCGATTACAACAATGCTTACGATGTGCAGGCCCTTGGCTTCGTCACCGGCGCGCCGTTCACGAATGCGCCGAATATCCAGATCGGCAGCGTAACGAACAGCAGTGGCGGCACCAGCAGCGCAAGCGGCCAATTCGATCCTGTGGGCTTGACCCCGCCGGAGGGACGTAACGACATCACTGGGCACATCACCGACCAGCTCTCCTGGACGAAGGGCAAGCATGAGTTCCGCTTTGGCGGGGAGTACCGCAATGCGCGGCTTGATGAGTTTTACAAACGCCATGCCGTCGGTTCCTTCACCTTCGACGGCTCACGCGTGGGCGGTGCCGGATACGCCGGTTCTCTCGCTGACTTTCTGGCCGGCGACGTATCCGCTGCCTCCATTGCGATCGGCAACCCGGAGCGCTTTGTCTATGTCAACACCTGGTTTGTCAACGCCGGCGATGCGTGGCAGGTCACACGCAGGCTGAACATTAACTACGGTGTGCGTTATGACTATGAAGGGCCGCTGCACAACAAAAATCAGGATATGTCGATCTTTGTTCCGTCGTTGACCGCGACGCAAGGACTCGCATTCCAAGGCGCGCAGACGGCCAATCTTTTCCAGCAGTATTACAAGGACATCAGCCCACGCGTCGGTATCAGCTACGGCGTGAGCGATCACACGGTCGTCCGCGCTGGCTTCGGCTTTTATGCCGACACGCCCAACCTAAACCCGTTCCTCGACAACCGTCCTGGCAATCAGGCCCCGAATGGCGTTGAAGGAAATCCTGGTGGCCCCAATCCGGTCTACACGGTGGGTCCAACCGCAGCGGCGCAGTTACAAATACAGTCCGGGGTCGCGATCTTTCCTTCGGCGCTCAATGGCTCACCCTGCACGGCGACCTCACCTTGCGGCGTATTCTCCGTGAACAGCAATTTCCGGCCGTCATACAACGAGAACTATAACCTCAATATCGAGCAGACCCTGTCACCGAAGATGATCGTGCAGCTTGGCTATGTCGGCTCCGAGGGTCGTCACTTGCTCAGCCTGCTGGACATCAATCAATCGGCAACGGGTGTGTACGCCAGCAACACGGCACGTCAAACAACGCGTCCTTACTTTGGCCTATACCCGCAGTACGGCAACATTAACCAGATTGAAAGCATCGGCACATCGAACTACAACTCGCTCCAGGCCAGCTTCCGCATTGCCAATATGCATCATCTCTCCATGTCGACGGTCTACACCTGGTCGCATGCCCTTGATGAAGTCAGTGCCTACCGCGGCGCGCTGCCACAAAATAACCTGAATTTTAAAGGGGATTACAGCAACTCCGACTTCGACACACGCCATACCCTTGTCAGCTTTCTGAGTTACCAGGTACCCGGAGGCGATCGCTTCCGTCCGCTCACGAACGGCTGGCAACTCAACAGCCTGCTCACCTTCCACGGTGGACAGCCGTTCACGGTGCATGCCTCAGGGGATATCAGCGGCACCAACGAAGGCAACGACCGCGCGGTGCAGGTCGGCAGTCCGCGCATCGGCTACCAGGGCCAGGGTGCGACAAAGGCGTGGCTCGATCTCAGTGCCTTCGCGGACCCAACGCCGGGAACCTTCGGCACGACACGCCGCAATGCCTACTACGCCCCCGGTTACAACGACATCGATCTTTCCGTATTCAAGGACACCAAGGTTTACGAGCGACTCACCATACAGTTCCGCGCGGAGATGTTCAATCTCTTCAACCGTATCAACTACGCCCCGCCCTCCGTATCCGTAGGCGGAAGCGCCACTCTCTATGACACCATCGGCGACTACAACGGCGCACCCGGCATCGGTGCCGGCGAGCCGTTCAATACGCAGTTCGGTGCGAAGATCATTTTCTGATTCCCGCTCACCTACCAAAGGGCGGTGATCCACGGGTCACCGCTTTTTCCGCAGCACTGGCGCGGTTGGCCGCATGTGGGGGCGCGCCCCCCAGGAACAAACAGCCCCTATTCGCCGTAGCATGGAAGTATATGAATCTTCGCCTGCTTGCCTCCACCCTCCTGCTTGCCGCAGCTCTGCCTTTATGCGCCCAAACCGACGAGGCGGCGCCCGCGAACGGCAAGGACACTCCCAAACCGGGTGCAACTCCCACCCTGGCCGGCACGCCAAAGCAGCCCGCGAAGCCAGAGACCCTCGGCGACGCTTTGCCCGCCGACAAGACCATCCCGCAGACGGTCACGGTGAACGGCAAGACGATTCACTACACCGCCACAGTCGGCAAGATTGAACTCAAGGCCAAGGACGGCAAGACGATAGGCGAGGTGATGTACACCGCCTACACAGTTGATGCTCCTAAAGGCCAGCCAAACAGTCAGAGTCCTCGCCCCGTCACTTTTGCGTTCAATGGCGGCCCGGGCGCAAGCTCCGTGTATCTGAACCTTGGTGCCATCGGTCCCAGACATCTCAGCTTCGGCAATCAGGGAGATTCGCTCTCTGACCCTTCCACGTTGACAGACAATCCTGGCACCTGGCTTGACTTTACCGATCTCGTCTTTATCGACCCTGTCGGTACCGGCTTTTCCAAATCGATGGTGGACGAGGCAGAGACCAAAAAGCTTTTCTACTCCACTACCCCCGATGTCGAATATCTCTCGCTGGTTATTTACAAATGGCTCGTCAAGAACGACCGCCTACTGGCAAAGAAATACATCGTCGGGGAAAGCTACGGCGGCTATCGCGGTCCGCGCATGGCGCACTACCTGCAATCGCAGCTCGGGGTCGGAATCAACGGGCTCTTTCTGGTAAGCCCCTACCTGAACCCGGATACCAATGGCGATAACTTAAGCCCGGTGAACTGGATGATGAGCCTGCCCTCCATCACGGCCGCCCGCCTCGAACGAGACGGCAAGCTTACCGACGAAGCAATGCGCGGTGTTGTCGCGTACACGGAAGGCGAGTACGCCACGGCACTGATCAAGGGTCCTGAGGATAAAACCGCGACAGACGCCATGATCACCCATGTCACAGAGATGACCGGACTCGATGGCAAGTTCGTCCGCTACGCCGGCGGCCGGCTCGACGTCGGCGCATACCTGCGCGAGGTGCATCGGGAGAACGGCGACCTCGGTTCAGTGTATGACTCCAACGTGACTGCCCCTGATCCCTTCCCTTTCTCATCTACCCAGGATTCTAACGATCCCCTGCTCGAAAGCATCATTGCGCCCACTACCCAAGGTATGGTGAACTTCATCACGAATACGGTGGGATGGAAGACGGATGCCCGTTACTACACGTTGTCCTACGAGGTGAATCGTGCCTGGGACCGCGACTCCGAGGCTCTTCGCAATGGGGCTGTTCCGGATCTGCGACAAGCCATCGCCAACGACCCGAAACTGCGCGTCGTCATCCTGCATGGCTGGAACGACCTTTCCTGCCCGTTCATGGGCTCGGTACTGACGCAAAATCAACTACCCGCCAAACTCGGCAAACAGGTCGAGGTTCACGAGTTCCCGGGTGGCCACATGTTCTACACGCGCGCGGCGAACGGTGCCGGGCTGCATGCCATTGCGGAGCAAACGGTAGCTGCCCATTAGGGCAGTACCGTTTCCCGAATTGTGATCCCGCAGCGCAGCACAGGGATCTGCTTTTCAGCTATTCGATCCCATATGCTCGGTATCCCTTCCCACTAAAACGGCTTACCTAAGACTGGCTCCCACACAAGCAAGGGCCCGGAGATACAGGGCCTTTCCTTGTGGACCATCATGGTCGCCCCTAGCTGCTGCCTGAAGCGCCGTTACTCGTATTTCATATTCGTCAGGTCCTCGATGAGCCCCGGCCCGGTCGGCTCCCAACCCAGCGTTTTGCGCGTCCACTCGCTCGACGCCGGCATATCCAATCCAGCGAAGTTTGCTAACCACCCAAAGTGCTCGGCGGCCTTCTCCGCATCGATCGACACTACCGGTACCTTCAGCCCTTTGCCGAGCGTCTCTGCGATGTCGCGCGCCGTCACACCCTCTTCCTGGACCGCGTGGTACACCGTGACCCCCGGCCCCGTCTTTTCGACTGCAAGGCGATACAGGTGCGCTACGTCTTTCAACGGAGCCGCGGCCCAGCGGTTCGCGCCATCGCCGACGTATGCCGAGAAGCCCTTCTCGCGAGCCATCTGCGTCAACCACGGCACAAGGCCCTGCTTGCGCGTGTCGTGCACCTGCGGCAGGCGCACAATCGCTACGCGCACACCCCGCTCGGCTACAGCCTTGGCGGTATCTTCAGGCTGCCGCGGCATGGAAGCCGCGCTCTCTGGCGGATCGCTCTCCGTGCGCAAATGCCCGGGTGCGCCGCTCGCCAGTCCCGTCCCGGAGGTCACGATCAGCAGCTTGCCTGGTTCGAGAACGGAACCCAGCGCCTCAATCGCCTTGCGCTCGTCCTCCCCATTTTGGGCGAACTTCGAGAAGTCATGGTTGAAGGCAAGATTCACCACAACGTCCATGCCCCTTGCGCCGCTGCGCAGACTGTCCAGGTTTTCAAGATCACCACGGTGGACCTCGGCACCTGCCGCCTGCAGCTGCTCCGCACCGGCATCGCTGCGTGCCAGACCGCGCACCTGATGTCCCGCCTCCAGCAGTTCTTTCACCAGTTCTGTCCCTATAAATCCTGTTGCTCCGGTTACGAAAATTCGCATGCCATCCCTCCAAGCTGTTTGGCTGGCGCAACCGCAATCAAGCGCGCCAGAATTCAAGTAATCGCCCCCACACCACATAAGCGGGGACAGTCTCCGCATATAAGATAAGCGGAGGAGTCCTCCGGTTGCATAAAATCCATGTATGACGAATAAGCAGCCCTTCGTCCCTTTGCTTGAACGAAAGCCGCGCGCGGACGGGCAGCGCAATCGTGAGCGCATTCTAGAAGTTGCCAGACTGGCCTTCACCAGGCACGGAGCCGAGGCTACGCTCGACGACATGGCCCGCGAGGCGGGTATCGGCTCAGGCACACTCTATCGGCATTTCCCGAATCGCGACGCCCTGATTGAAGCTGTCTACCGCAACGAAGTAGAAAAGCTCACTGCTGCCGGACAGCGCTTTGGCGCAACGATGCCGCCGCTCGAAGCTCTGCGCGCCTGGATGCTTGTCTTGATCGATCATGTGGCCGAAAAGAAGCTCATTCTTCCCGCCATGGATACCGTTGCGGGAGGCTCCATGCGCCTCATCGAAGGCGCGCGCGGCCAGATTCACGGCGCTTTCCTCGCCCTGGTACAGCGCGCGATCGAGAATGGCGATCTGCGTGCAGACACCCAACCGGATGACTTCGTGCGTACCCTCGTCGGTATCTTTTACACGATGGCTCTGCCGGGCTGGGAGTCGAGCGCCCGCCGTATCGTCGACATCCTCATTGCCGGTTCGCGACCGGAGAGATGATGCAGCCGCGATTTAATTGCATTCAAGAAGCATGCCTCATCCACGCCGCAACGCACGCCCATGGAACTGATGTTGGTTGTAGATACCTGAGTACAAAGTACAGGAGGGTATAGATGCCACCAGGGAGCGGCGACCCGAAACACAGATCGCCACTCCCGATTGCTACTTCCTGTTTCCTGTTTCCTGTTTCCTAGTGAATATCAAACTGCTCCGGATGCAGGCTCGGATCGGACTTAACCAGAATGGTTTTACCGCTGATCTCCTCCATCTCCTGCAGCCACTTGCCGGTACCCGACTTCAACTGTTTCACCACCTCCGGATTCACGCGCAGCATCACATCGCCTTTATCCAGCTGCTTGTGCATCTTGCGCAGCTCGATGTAGATCTCGTTGCACACCGTGACGGCTGACTTCGTCATGCCGGTACCGGCGCAGATCGCGCAGGTTGTCGATAAGGTGCGCTCCAGCGACTGCTTGACGCGCTTGCGCGTGATGGCTACCAAGCCGAAATCGTTGAACTGCAGCACCTTCGACGGCGCGCGATCGCTCTTGAGCTCCTCTTCCAAAGCGGCGAGCACCTTGGCCCGATTCTTGCGGTCGTCCATGTCGATGAAGTCGATGACGATGATGCCGCCGAGATCACGCAGCCGGATCTGCCGCACGATCTCCGGAATGGCATCGAGATTGGTCTTGACGATCGTGTCCTCAAGCCGCGCCGTCTTGCCGACGAACTTGCCGGTGTTGATATCGATGGCGACCAGCGCCTCGGTCTGGTTGATGACGATCGATCCGCCCGACTTCAGCCACACCTTGGAGCGCAGTGCCTTGTTGATCTCCTCGGAGATGCCGAACTGCTCGAACAACGGCGTGTCTTTGGTATAGAGCTTCACGCGCCGCATCAGAGCCGGCTGAAAGCGTTGCAGGAAGCGCAGCACGCGCTCGTACTCGGTCTCCGTATCGACCCAGATGGCGGAGAAGTTGTCCGTCACCTGATCGCGCAGAATGCGTTCAACGAGGTTGAGATCGTGGTAGATCAAGGCCGGTGACTTCGAGGCCTCCGAGCGCTGCTTAATGTCCGCCCATAGATTCAGCAGGAAGCGCAAATCGCTACGCAGCTCTTCTTCGCTCGCGCCGAGGGCCGCGGTGCGGACGATAAACCCGCCAGTAGCCTCGCCCTTCTCGCTGAGCAGGATCTCCTTGAGCCGGCGGCGCTCGCCGTCGGACTCAATCTTGCGCGAGACACCGACGTGGTTCACCGTGGGCATGAACACCAGAAAGCGGCCAGGCAGCGCGATGTGCGAGGTGATGCGCGCGCCTTTCTTGGCGATGGGCTCCTTGGCGATCTGCACCAGCACCTCCTGCCCGGGCTTCAGCAGGTCGCTGATGGCGGGTAGATCGGTATTCTGCACAGAGTGCCGGCTGCCGCGGCCGCCATGGCCGCCGTTGGAGCGGGAGTTGGCCATGCCGCGTGAATCACGACCGCTACGACCGCCACGACCGCCGCGGTCACGGCTCTCACCGCGGCGGGAGTCTCGACGGCCTTCGCCGCGACCCTCGCCGTGCTCTCCACCATGATCACGGCCCGGCTCACGCGACGAGCTCTCTTCGGCGAACTCCGGGAACTCCCCCATGGCAGCGGCCGCCGGCTTATCACCCTCTTCCTCAAATGGCGCATCGCCAATCTCGAGGCGATCGTCTTCTTCGCCATCGTCCCCGCGGCCGAACTCGCTCCCGGTGATCTCTTCCGTTCCGTCGAGCTCGTCCTCTTCCATCTCTTCTTCGTCGATGTCGAACTCGTCGTCCTCATCTTCAGCCGCAAGCGCCATCTCACTCTGCGTTATCTGCTCGAGGGCGCGATCGCGGGCCAGCGAGCGAATTTCGGCACCGGCCTCAAAGGTCTCCTCCTCCGTGTCGTCGCCATAGCTGGCAGACATGTTGAAGAGCTCGCCTTCTTCATCCTCGTCCAGGAGCTCCTCTTCAAGTTCGCCTTCACCGGGTTGGAAGCCGGGCGTCGCGGTCCCCATGCCGGCCTCCGGAACCGCTGCCTGCGCGGGCTCGGCGGGAGGTTGCGGTGTCCCCTGCATGTCGCTCAGGTGCACGGACTGTACCGCGGTTTCGTGCTCGATGGGATTTGACGGGTCATGCGTAGCGCCCGGCACGTTTACCTCCCCAGGAAGTTCGGAGAGCATCTCGCCGCCGGCCTGGATCGCCGTGAACTCGTGCCCTGGACCTTCCTGCGATACCGCACTGCCCTCTTCGAAACGCACCCCGGTGAGGTTCATTTCGTCTTCGACAAGGCCGCTCTGCCGAAACTCGCTGGGCCCCGCCGGATCGACGCGGTACGATGCCGAAGCGTCCTCCCCCGGTTCGTACTCTGTAGTCTCTTCGTGGAACTCAGCCTGCGGCTCGTCGGCACTGTGGGTTGTGGCGTGCTCCGCAGAGGCGGCGACCGTCTCGTGCATCTGCTCCACCGCAGCCAGCAAGCCTTCGCCCAAACCTCTGTCCGGGCCGTCTGTCATGACTGGAATGGCGTCGGTCTCTGCCACATACTCGACATCGGCAGCGAGATGGGCTTCTATATCCTGTCGAGCCTGAAACTCCTGCACCTCAAAGCGTGGCGCATCGTCCGAACTGCCGATGTTGCCGGCAAAGTCCGCATCGAGGCCCAACGATGTGCCCTCGGGCTCATGCTGTGAGGTCACACCTGGCTGCACGGCCTCCGAAGGGTCGAGCTTCTCGCGAGAAACCGCGCCGGAGTGGAACGAGGTCGGCGTCTCCTCCTCTGCCCGACTGCCTTTGACAAGCGGAGGACGCTCACGATCCGGGCGCCCTCCCCGTCCACGGCGGGCATCCCGGTCGCGGCGGCGATTGCGACCCGATTCCGCCGTTTCGCCTTCGAAGTCTTGGTTCCCAGGTTCGGCGACGGTGGAAACAGGTTGCCTGGAAGGAGCGTCCCCAGCAGAGCGTCCACGGTGCCGTGACAACGTTTCGCCGGGCAGAACCGAACCGCCATCCCACCCAGCCGCGGTCAAATCGATCTCCGTTGTTGGACGAGCAATCAGTAGGCTGGCCTGCGGCTTGGCCTGCGGCGAGGCGGAGACCTCAGAGGATGTGCTGCCCTCCTCGCCACGACGGTATTTGGAAAGTGACTCGCCGGGCAGAATCAGCGGCTCGGGCCCGGCATCTGCGCCGTCACCCTCGACCGCTTCCGAGCCTTCGTTGCGGCGACCCCGGTCGCTGAACCGTTCCCGGCCACGACCGCCACGCTCGCGGCCACCTCGGCCACCCCGCTCCTCCCGTGGCCGGTCCTCACGCGGCGTATAGGCCGGCTCAGCGGCCTCCGCATCCAGGCGCTCCAGCGGCAACGGATCATTCTCGTCGACGTAGTTCGGCAGGGCCTCCACGAGCGGCACGGTGGGCTCGGCGGCTTGCGAACTGCGGCCCTCCCCGCCACGTCCGCGGCGGCGACCGCGCCGTCCACGCCACGTACGGCTGCCCTCCGCAGCGCTGTCCTCGTCAGCTGCTGTACCGCCGCCGGTGCTTTCCTCGAGATCGGGCGGCGCGGGTGCGGGTTCCGGCGCTCGCGAAACCTCTACGGCAGCCTCGCGGGCTCCTTCCCGGCCTCGGCCACCGCGTTCCCGATCACCGCGATCGCGTTCGCCCCGGCTGCGCTCCCCCGAACGCTCGCTGCTGCCGCGTTTGGTCTCAGCAGACTCAAAATCCGCCGATTCCCCTTGTTCTTCAAGAAAATCGGTAATGTAGAGAAAGGCGTCCCGCTCCAGGCCGACGTCCACAAAGGCTGATTGCATGCCCGGCAGAACGCGCGTCACGCGCCCGTTATAGATGGAGCCGGCGAGGGTGTACTCGTTTTCCCGTTCGTAATAAATCTCGCTCAGTTCGTCTTTTTCGACGATGGCCAACCGCGTCTCATGCGGCGTGCTGGAGATGTATATTTCCTTCGACATAGTCACTGCTTTCCGCCCAGGATGGGCAGGCAGGGACAAACGAAGATCGCGCCTACAGAAGCTTCAAGACAACTTCAGCAACTGCGGGCTGCCTCCCTTGCTGGGGACAAGGTCTGAGAGGCGCAGGCTGGAGGTGCCGCTGTTTGCCGGACGTTCCTGAGAACGGTGTGGCGAGCGCGCCCGCCGGTCCGCCCTGGGCGGGACCGTGAGTCTGCGCTATGAACATAGATTTCCAGATTGACTGCCTTGGCTCCGGGACGCTCGAAGGCGCCCTTGTGCCGAACACTCTCCACGGAGTTTGTGACCACGACAGCCTCGGGCTGAGGCGGGGCCGTTAACCGTCCGTTGACGAGCATGCTCAAAACCTGTCCGGCTGCGAGAGTCGATCCGCGCCTGGCCGGCCTTTTAGTTGATAATCTTCTCCGCCGCGCCGGGAACCTCTTCGCATCCGTGGCGGTGGGTATCGTCCGGCTTCTGGCCGGACTCTGCCTCTAGTATGCACCAAGAACAGCGATTGGGGGATGTCCCCCTGTGCCCCTGCCAGCTTCGGCAGGTCTCCGTGATGCTCGGCAACTGTGCCGGATGGGTTCGCCCTCAGTTCACAAAGCGCCGCATCCGGATGTTCATCACAATGCCCAGCGCCAGAAACGTGAACAGGACCGAGGATCCGCCATAGCTCATCAGCGGCAGCGGAATGCCCGTCACAGGCATCAGGCCCACACACATACCGATGTTCACCGCCACCTGAAACAGCAGCACCGACGCCACCCCCATGATGATCAGCGTCCCCGGCGGGTCTGGGGCGGTCTGGGCGTTTTCGATCAGCCGTACCAGGATCAGAAAGTAAAGCAGCAGAACACCGATGGCCCCAATGAAGCCGTGCTCCTCGCAGAATGCCGCAAAGATGAAGTCGGTATACGGGATTGGCAGAAAATCGCCCTGGGTCTGCGTTCCTTTATTGGCACCCTTGCCCCAGATGCCGCCCGAACCTACCGCGATCAGGCTTTGCCGGATCTGGTACCCCGAGCCCTTCGGATCCGTATCCGGGTTAGTAAAGGCTGTAAGGCGGGCCTTTTGATACGGCTTGAGTACCTTGCCGCTCTTCCAGATACCCCCTACCGCCAACACGAAGCCGAGCAGCAGGATCGCTGCCTGTTTCCAGCGAATACCCCCCAGGAACAGCCCCACCGACAACACTGGCGAATAGGTCAGCGCGGTCCCGAGATCCGGCTGCGACAACACCAACAGCATTGGCAAGCCGATCAGCGCAAATGCCTTGGCCACATCGAGCCAGCGCAGCTCACGCTTGTTGGCGACGAAGCTCCAGAAAAATCGCGCCGCCACCACGATCAGCACCAGCTTCACCCACTCCGAGGGCTGAAAGTGCACGCCGCCGCCGAGGTTGATCCAGCGCCGCCCCCCCATCACCTTCTGCCCCACGGCCTTCACGGCCAACAGGCTGAAGACGCCGATGCCGTAAGCCCAGGGCGCAATGTCGAGCAGGCGATGGTAGTCGATCAGCGCGGTGCCGAACATCAGCACCAGCCCCACGGCAAAGAAGCCCATCTGCTTGACCTGAAACCCGTGAAATTTGGTCATGGCGGTGGCGGAACGGATCTCCACCACACTCAGCACGCTGAGGGTGAGCACAAAAGCCAGCAGCGTCCAATCAAAATCGCGAAAGCGCGCGCGCAACACCGCTCCAGTTTAACGGGACAGCCAAATCGTTTCGCTCTGGGCATTCCGCAAAGGCCGCCGGGGCGCAGCAGGCTCATTCAGAAGCGAGGCGGGCCGCTCCCCTTGGCGAAAGCGGTTCAGAGCCTCCGTCAGCGATCGCACCGTGCCGTGCAGTGTGAGGTCCGTGAAGCCGGCCACATGCGGTGTGAGAAAGACCTGGGGCAAGAGAAGTAGCGGATTCCCCGGGTCGATTGGCTCCTGTTCCGTAACATCCAGGCCGGCAGCGCCGATTTGGCCGCTCTCAAGCGCTGCGACCAGCGCCGCTTCATCAATCAGCGAACCACGGGCAATGTTCACAAGCACAGCGCCGGGTTTGGCTGCGCCCAGAACGTCGGCGTTGATCAGGTGCCTGTTCTTCGGCGTGGCACGCACGCACACGACGGTGGCATCGGCCTCGGCGAAGGCCTGCTTCAGTTCGCTCATCGGCCGCACGGACCCACCTTCCGGTCCGCGCTTGGGTGTGCGGTTCACGGCGATCAGCCGAACGCCAAACGGCCGCAACCGTTCCGCGACTCTTGTGCCAATCACACCGTAACCTACGATACAAACCGTTTTGCCCAGCAAAGCCCGGTTGAGCAGGGGACGCGGCTTACCGTGATCGAAAATATATTCGCGCGCCGCGCCCAAACGGCGGAAGGCGGCAATCAGCAGCATGACGGCAAATTCCGCAACCGAATCCGCATTGCCGCTTCCCTTCCCTGGCGTGTACGAGACCCAAATGCCGAGTTCCGTGGCAGCATCCACCGCGACGGCTTCATAGCCGTCACTGGCCGTCTGCACCAAGGCCAGTTGCGGTTGCGACCGCATGTGCTCCCGTGTAACCGGCCCGATGCTGATCAGCACTTCGAGGTCGTCAGCGGGTGGGGGCTGCTTTGGCTGCCAACGGAAAAACTCGTCGGCAGGCAACGCGGCACTTAGGCCCTTCAACAACTCCAGCGTGAACTCGTTCTCAGACCCAATAAAGGCAATCTTCATGTAGCCATTCTTACTGAAGTCACCCTGCCGTGATCCTTGGCATAGGGTGCATCGCCGCCGAGCACACGCGCATGGTGGGTTTGCGGTAAGCAAAACGATCGCGCACTCGGACGAGCGCCGCAACGGCGAATCGCTAGGGCGTACCCGTCGTTACAGGATGGAAAGCCGCCGCTGTGGTCCGCCCGGACTGTGGCATCCCCGTTACAGCGGCGGGGGCAGCCTTCTCCGGCGTGTTTGCCGGGGATTCCTCGCCCGGCTGTGCCCCCTGTGCCACCTTCAACAGGTTGCCGGTCCGCTCCCGCTGCTTGTTGACATAGGCGCTGATGACCTGCGCGGCGAGCTTGGCGGAATTGTTGCCCCAATTGCCGTGCTCCCAAAGTACCGCCACCACGATGTCCGGATTGCGCCGCGGGGCCACCCCGACGAACCAGGCATTGGGCTCGGTGTTGTGGCCCTTGCCGGTTTTCGCGAGTGCGGTGTGGCTCATCACCTGCGCCGTGCCGGTTTTACCGGCAAAGTCTACGCCGTCCAGGTGCGCCACATACGCTGTGCCAATCGGGCTCGAGGTCACATTCGCCATGGCATCCGTGATGATCTCCCAATTTTCAGACGAAATCGCCACAGTCTTGTTGCCGGAACCAGGAAAGCTCTCCTGCACGGCCTGTAATTGTGGCGATGAAAGCTCCTCGGGAAACACCACATGCGGGCGGCGCAGCACACCACCGGAGGCGATGCCGCTGATCGCCCGCGCCAGCTGCAGCGGCGTGACCTGGATCGCACCCTGGCCGATGCCGACGGAGATCGTCTCGCCCGCATACCACTTGTCATGCTGCGTTTTGAGCTTCCACGGCTCTGAAGGCATCAAGCCAGTGGCCTCATCAGGCAGGTCGATGCCGGTCTTGGCTCCGATACCGACGCTCTCGGCGTAGCGGGCCATGGTCGTGATGCCCAGCCGGTTTGCCAGGGTGTAGTAGAACGTGTCGCAGGAGTACGGAATGGCGTTGTGGATGTCCACGGCACCGTGGTGCTTGTCGCAGGCGAAGAAGTGCCCATAAAACGTTGCGCCGCCATTGCAGGATACATGCAGGTTCTGCGCCGCGCCCTCCTGCAATCCCGCCAGAGACATGATGATTTTGAACGTAGACCCCGGCGCCAGCTGTGCCTGAATGGCTTTGTTCAGGAGCGGGTGATCCCCATCGTTCAGGATCGTCTGCCAGTACGCTTTGGTGAGCCGCACGGCGAACTGATTGGGGTCGTAGGTTGGCCGTGACACCATCGCCAGGATCTCGCCCGTGTGCGGATCCATGGCCACGATCGCTCCGATCTTGCCCTCGAGCGCCTCTTCCGCCGCCTTCTGCACATCTAGATCGATCGTCAACTTCAGGTCCTTGCCGGGCGTGGCATACTCCTCGCCGGTGACGCCGACCTCGCGCCCATGCGAGTTGACGATCATGTCGCGGGAGCCATCCTGTCCGCGCAGAATCTCGTCGTACGCCTCCTCCACGCCGGACTTACCGACCACATCGCCGGGCTCATAAAAGGCATATTTGGAGTTGTTCAGGTCCGCCTCGCTGACCTCGCCGACGTAGCCGATCAGGTGCGCCGCAAAGCCGTCGCGTGGGTACAGCCGGCGCTGCTCGTCGAGCGTGTCCAGCTCCGGCAGATCGTCGCGGTGCGCAGCCAGAAATGCCTGCTCGTCCGGCGTAATATCCTGCTTCAGCGGTATGGGCTGGTACTTCGGCGCGTACTGGAAGTGCTTCAGGATGGCCTCGATCCCCTCGGGCTCCATGTGCAGGCCTTCGGCGATCATGGGCAGATCATGGTTGAGGGAACTTAGCTGCTCGCGCAGCAGATAACATGTCACCGACGGGTAGTTGTCGACGATGAGCCGGCCTTCGCGGTCGAGAATGCGGCCTCGCGGGGCCAGTACCGGCACCTTGCGGATGCGGTTCTGCTCGGCGAGCACACGGTAGTTCTCCGCGCCGAGCACCTGCAGCCGCCATAACCCGATGCCCAACACCAGCAACACCAGCGCGACCGCGTACTGCGCTACGGCCAGCTTGACCGGGGCGACCTTTTCCTTGCGCTCTAGCTGTTCCGGTGTCACGTGGGAGCCCGCGTAGGTATGACGTTCGATACCAGCTTCAGTTTACCCCGGTAATCTCCCAGACTGGTTACTCCCGAACCTGCTTGAAGCGGTCCAGCAGCATAAATAGGGGCACGGCCGCCGCAGTGTTGACGCTCGCCCGCATGAGCTCATAGAGCGGCTGCAGGTGTTCGCTGCTGATCCCCAGCAGCCGGCGACGAATGACATACAGCATCGCACTTTGCAGCAGACTGGCCAGGAAATTAATCAGCACACGATTGATGACGTTCTCCACGTCCACCGCGAAGCTCACACTGGCCGCGATATATCCGATGACGGCCTTGGCGATGCCGTACACCCCGAACGGCTGATCCGTGAGCGAGTCCTGCAGCAGGCCAATCAGCGTACCCGTGAACGCTCCGGCAATGGGGCTGCGGCGTGATACCGCGAAAAATACCGTGACGATCAGCGGAAGATCGAGGATTTCCAGTCGCGACCAAAGCCGCGGAAGCATGGCACCGAGCAGCACGCAGAGCAATGGGGCAATCACCGTTACCGCCGGATGAAAGCGGTATTGCTCCAGCTCGCGACGCGAGATATACGTGTGATCTGCCATGCTGTAGGTCGCTTTTGAGCATACCGTGCCGTCGAGGCGAGGACTGGCGTCCAGGCAAGGACGGAAAGCCAGGCATGCCGATCATCCGTTGGCTTAGGATAAATTCGCTCCCTAACAACACCCATGCCGACTCCCTTTGAAAGTGCACAGTTAAATTTGCAGCTGTTTGATCTGCGCCGGGAACCGGTGTTGCGCGAGGCGCGTTCGTGGTTTCTGCTTGAGTTCAACCCCGAAACCCTCGCCGAAGTGGCCGCTCTCGTCCGCGGCGAGCGCAACGCCTCCTTCCGCATGGTGCTCGGTTACTGGGATATGGCGACATCGCTGGTTACCACCGGGGCGATCGAGGCAGCCGCGTTTCTGGCCGCGCATGGCGAAGTAGTAGCGGTGTTTGGCAAGGTCTACCCCTTTCTTTCCGAGTTGCGAGCGGCGGCCAGCGAACCGGATTTCTGTCGGCACATCGAGGCAGTCGTCCTAACGTTGCCCGAAGCTGCCGCTACGATGCAACGCCGCACGGGCACGATCCGCGCCGCAGCGCAGAGGGCGAAGCCCGAAGTACCGGCGGAATGACATGGGGATTCGGTAGTGTCTGACGAATCGCAAGGAAAATTTTATAGGTGATTCAGCCGGCTTTAGCCGGCTGAATCTGCAGGCGAACACAGGGCTTTAGCCCTGGGTTTGCCGACAAACCAGCCCTAAAGGGCCACCCTCCGATGCTTTTGTCCGTGGGCTGAAGCCCACGGCTACACCGGACCATTCGCTTTTGT
>CAXTUW010000022.1:65806-73168 GCA_964247595.1 uncultured Acidobacteriaceae bacterium
CGTGGGCTGAAGCCCACGGCTACACCGGACCATTCGCTTTTGTTCGTGGGCTGAAGCCCACGGCTACACCGAAACCATTCGCTTTTGTTCGCGGGCTGAAGCTCACGGCTACACCGGACCATTGGCTTTTGTTCGTGGCCCGAAGCTTACGGCTACACCGAGACCAGTCATCAGACACTAGCTAATCGTCTCTGCGATATAGCTACTTCGCTTCACAGCTGCGGCGGTCTCTGCGCCGGAGCACCGGGTGTCAGTTCGTCCGCCGGCAGGGCCGCTCCCGGCGAGTAGCGATCCGGATGCAATACGGGTTGTGCCTTCGGCATACCCGAATTCGGCACACCCGGCACGTCACCGGCTCCGTTGGCCGCGTCGGCTGCAGCCTTGGCGGCTGCCGGGTCCACGGCCGCGGCACCCGTCCCGGCCTGTCCCTCTTGGGGGTCCGAAGGATGCAGGCTCGGCAGCCGTTCGGCGATCATGTCCGCAGCCCGCTTATTGGTTTCCGCCTTGGCCTCCGCCTGCGCCGCGTCGTTCTGCGCCGATGATGGCAGATCCGTCACGGTGTCCGTAATGACCAGCACCTCCTCCAGACGGCGCAGGTTCGCTGCGGGCTGGATACGAATGAGCGCATAGGGAGGATGCGCCGGATCGGCCGTTATGGACGTGATAACCCCTACCGGCAAGCCGCGCGGGAAGACCTGATCGCCGCCCGAGGTAATGACCTGCTCGCCCGGCTTGATGCGTTCATCCGGGGTGAGATTGTTGATCGTAATCTCCCCTTCGGCCGTGCCGCGCAGGATCCCGCGCATTCTCGTTGAAGCCAGAAAGACGCCGGCACCGGAGTTGGAATCGTTCAGCAACAGCAGCTGCGCCGTGTGCGGCATCACGTCGCGCAGCTTGCCCACCACGCCATCGGGCGTGATCACGGCCTGCTCCGGCTCGAGGCCATCGGCCGAGCCCTTGTTGATCCAGAGCACATGCGAACGGTCCGAGCCGCTCGTGCCGATCACCTCAGCGGCGACCGTCTTCGCGATGTACTGCTGCTTGAAGGCGAGCAGCGATTGCAGCCGGCGGCCCTCTCGGGCGTCCTCCGCAAAACTCGCCTGCTCCTCGCGCAGCCGGGCAAGCTCACCGCGCAGGGCAAGATCCTGCTCCCGGGTATGACGCAGATCGACGTAGTTGGCCCAGACATGCCGCACACCGGAGCCGGTGGCATGGCTGGCCCGTTCCACTGGACCAAACAGAAACATCGTCCAGGAGCGCAGGGTCGTCACCTCCCCGCTATCGGCACTCTCGGCGGCCATGGAGGCCGCCGGCCGCACCGGCCGCTGCACCTGCACGGCGAGCCAAAGCACCTGCACAATTACAAGCGCGAGCAGCGTCAGCGGGTTGCGAAGGCGGCCGAATAACTCCATAGGCAAAAAAGCGGCGCGGGGCCACGTTCATGGTAACCGCGAGTGTCGGCACGTCCGCCATCGGCTGCTCCTTCTATCGGCAGCACGAGCCAAATATTTAACGGGCCGAGCCCAACCTTTACCATCAAGGTTCTGTGGTCCTCACGTTGGCAACACCGGTAAAGTTTCTCAAGCGCGTGGGCGAGCGCATCGCTCCGAGCCTGGCCGAGCGCGGCGTTGAGACCGTCGAAGATTTGCTCTACCACCTACCGTTCCGTTACGAAGACCGCGCCCACCCCAAGCCGCTTGCCGAGTATGGGCCCGGCGACATGGCCTCCGTGATCGGTGAGGTGCGCGGCGCGGTGTTGCTCCGCACCCGCGCCAAGCCCATCTTCGAGATGACGGTCGGCATCCGCCCCTATATCGCACCGGTGGGCTTAGGGCTCTCCGGAGCCGCGGAAACAGCCGAAGCGCCGCCGCTGCTCACGTCGCCACCCGTACTTGAAACCATCAAGTGCTTATGGTTCAACGGCACCTATTTGCGCGACCGCTTCCAGCCCGGCCAGCAGGTGGCGCTCTATGGCAAGCTCGAAGGCTCGCGCTCCGGCAACGCGCCCAATGCCGCGGCTGGCGCGACGAAATGGAAGATGATCCAGCCCACCTTCGAGATCCTGCCCGACCCGCGCGCCCTCGGCGAGCAGGCCGAGTTCGTTCACCTCGAGATGGGCCGCCTTGTGCCGGTGTACGAGTCGCTTGGCGGCACCACGCCTCTGGGCGGCAAGCTCGGCTCGCGCTGGCTGCGCCGTGTGCTTTGGACGGTCTTTCGCGAGCTGGAAGAGACACGCACGCAAGCCGAAGAGACGCTGCCCCCCGCTTTGATCGAGCGCCTCGGCCTGCCCGGCCGTATGCAGGCGCTGCGCGACCTGCATTTCCCGCCTGCGGACACGGCCTTGGCTGACCTGCAGGGACGTGCCACCGCCGCGCATCGCCGCCTGATCTTTGAAGAGCTGTGGTATCTCGAACTCGGTTTGGAGCTGAAGCGCCGCCGCCTGCGCGAGCGCGAAGGCACAGCGTTCGTGACCGACGAGCGCGTGCGGAAGGCACTTAAACAGGTGCTCCCTTTCAAGCCCACAGCGGCCCAAAAACGCGTTCTGGGCGAGATCGTCGCCGACATGCGCGAGCCCCGCCCCATGCGCCGCCTGCTGCAGGGCGATGTCGGCTCCGGAAAGACAATCGTCGCCCTCGAAGCCGCACTCGTGGCCATCGAGAACGGCTATCAGGTGGCGTTTATGGCACCGACGGAGATCTTGGCGACACAGCACTATCTATCCGCCCGCAAGCTGCTGAATGAAGTCAATTCGCCCAGCAAAGGCCGCGGCTACCGGGTTACCCTGCTCACCGGCTCGCTCGACGAGCGCAAGAAAAAAGAGGCTCGGGGCCGCATATTCCGCGGCGAGACCGATCTCGCCATCGGTACCCACGCGCTTGTGGAGGAAAAGGTCGATTTCGACAATCTCGGCTTGGTGATCATGGACGAGCAGCACCGCTTTGGTGTCCAGCAGCGCTACAAGTTGATGCGTAAGCCTGGGCCGAACGGCGTTGCCACCGAACCGGACGTACTCGTCATGACCGCGACGCCCATCCCCCGCACGCTCGCCCTCACGATCTATGGCGACCTCGAAGCCAGCGTACTTGACGAGCTTCCCCCCGGCCGCACCCCCATCACCACACGCCGCATGCCCGGCGATCGTGCCGATGAAGTCTGGGCGTTTGTGCGCAAGCAGGTCGAGGCCGGGCGGCAGGCATACATCGTCTGCCCCAGCATCGAAGGCGAGAAGGATGACCAGCCGGAGCTGGACTTCGCGCGGGAGGACGAGTTATTTGCGCCGCTAACCGGCAAATCGGCGCAGCATCCAGCAGGTGTGGTCACAGCAAGCGATCATGGCTCCGCTCGTTCCTCCAAAGATTTGTCATCTCGACCGGAGCGGGACAGCTTTATCGTTCCGCGTAGTGGAGAGACCCGCCGTTCCGCCCGTGCCGCCACAACGGCCACCGGTACACAAAAGCTCTTTGCCACGCACGGGCGGACAGCAAATTCCTCCGCTGCGCTACGGAACAACAATGCAGAGGAAGTACCGAAGGGAAGACGCCGTCAACCCAAACGGCCCAAACTTCGCTCTGCCGTCGAGGTCCACGACGAGCTCTCCGCCGGCCCACTGCACGGCGTGCGCCTCGGCCTGCTGCACGGCCGCATGAGCGCCGACGACAAGGAGGTCACCATGGCCCGCTTCAAGCGCGGCGAGATCGATGTCCTTGTCGCCACAACCGTCATCGAGGTCGGTGTCGACGTTCCCAATGCCACGGTGATGGTCATCGAAGACGCCGAGCGCTTCGGCCTCGCGCAGATGCACCAGCTGCGCGGGCGCGTGGGCCGCGGCCGGGCGAAAAGCTTCTGCGTGCTGCTCACCGGGGAGCGCATCACTCCGGAGGCCGAGGCCCGCCTGGACATGGTGGTGCAGACCCAGAACGGCTTCGAGCTCGCCGAATTCGACCTCGCCCAACGCGGTCCCGGCGAATTCTTCGGCACGCGCCAGGCCGGGCTGCCTGACCTCCGCATCGCCGACCTTAGCCGCGATCGCAAGCTTTTAGAACTTGCCAAGGTGGAAGCCGCGCGTTTTGCCCGGGCGCCTGATCCGGCGATCTCCGCCGAAGAGCGCGGGGCCGTATGGGCTCGCCTCAAGCAGCAGTGGCAACGGCGCTATGGGCTGGTGGAGGCCTGAAACTTGGCTGTACCCATTCACGCCAGTCCCATGCCAGGAAGAGTTGAAGCTCTGGAATATGTGGCCAACAAGCACCCTATTCCCTGCGTCGGCAGCCCTCGTCCTCAACCAACACACGGCAGAACAAACTACCCAGCCCCACACCAGAGGTTCCCATGCAGCTTTCCAACCGTCGCACCCTCGGCCGTTCCGGCCTTCCAGTGAGCCCGCTCGCGCTCGGCACCATGACCTTTGGCAATAAGGGTTGGGGCTCGCCGGATGATCTGTCTCGCAACATATTCGATACCTACATCGACGCCGGCGGAAATTTCATCGACACCGCTGACGTATACGCGGGCGGCCGCAGCGAGGAACTGCTTGGCAGCTTCATCGAGGAGCGCAAGCTGCGCGACAGGGTGGTGCTGGCCTCCAAGTTCAGCTTCAGCGGCGGGAATGGGCGCAAAAACCTGCATCGCGCACTCGCCGGTTCCCTGCGCCGGCTCCGCACCGACTACCTCGACGTGTACTGGGTACATGTCTGGGACGCAGTGACCCCGGCCGAGGAACTATTGCAGAGCATGGGCGACCTTGTTCGCTCCGGAGCCATCCGCTACTTCGGCCCCTCCGACGTGCCCGCATGGTTTGCCACCCGCATGGCGACCCTGGCCCAGATCCATTGTGTTCCTGGCCCCATCGCCCTGCAACTTCCCTACTCGCTGGTCGAGCGCACGATCGAGGGGGAGCACGTTCCGGCTGCCCGGGAACTCGGCATGGGCGTCATGCCCTGGAGTCCGTTGGGTGCCGGCTTCCTGACCGGCAAGTACAGCCGCGATGCCGGAGGCAAGGCAACGGCCGGCGGCGGACGGCTTGACTCGGATAACCAGCCCTTCCGCATGTTTACGGAACGCAACTGGAAGATTCTGGACACCCTTCGCGCGGTGAGCCGGGAGGTCGGCAAGCCGATGGCGGAGGTGGCCCTCGCGTGGACTTCGGCCCAACCCGGGATCACCTCGCTGATCTTCGGCGCCACGAGCGCGGAGCAATTGCAAAGCAGCCTGGCCTCCCTCGATCTCAGGCTCTCCGCAGAGCACGGGGACCGCCTGCGGCAGACCTCCGCGCTTGCACCGGGGGACTTTTACAACCTCTTCCAGGGTGCGGTAAATCGGGGGATCTTCGGCGGCGCGGAGGTAAAGGGCTGGATCTGAACAATCTCGCCCATGAGGGGTCAAGCAAGGTCACGCTGACCCCTTACCGTGCGATCGCTACCTGCAGCGGCCCCATGACCGGGCGTTCGGCCGGCACCTGCTTTTTGGGTCCACGCTTGCGCGCCACCAGCAGGCGGATGCGGTCCAGCATCTCCGCCGCTGTGCACGCCCCCTTAGGCAGAAACACATCTGCTGCTCCCGCGCGGTCGAAGTTCGATACCATGCCGGACACCAGCATCGTCGGCAGCGTGGGATGCAGGCCTTTGGCGCGTCGCACCAGCTCATTGCCGTCCATGCCCGGCAGCACCAGGTCGGCGAGCAGGAGGTCGACCGAACCGGGCAGCGCGCCTTCCAGGTACTCGAGCGCGGCCGGGGCCGAGTTCATCGCCAGCACGCGATAACCGCGGGTTTCCAACATAAATTTGCGGACGGACAGGATCTGTTCATTACCTTCAACACAAAGAATCGTCTTGCGAGGGCGCATCGGTGCTCCACATTCATACCGGCTGTTCCGGCTTGCTGGGTCGGTCTGCGCAGGGAGCGCTGCCGGAAGATTTTTGGGTCTAACCGCGGGCCGAGCGGGGGCATCTGCGTCGCAGAGGACACAGCCACCGCCATTTGGCATACGGCTTTCGGAACAGGCCACGGAACAGCTCGGGAGAGCGTGGCGATGCGGTCGCGCAGAGGGCTAAGCCCTTGCACGGAAGCGGTCATCCCGTGACGCCGTTGTCTCCCGCCGGACGGCAGGCGCAAGGGGTCGAACACGGGCGGGAGTCCGCGAAATAACTGGCTGAAATGTCAGCGAATCGAGTTCTGGCATCGCAGGGAAAGCAAAGGACGTTCCCTACTGCGATTGCCTGAGCATACGGAGAGGAACACCCCTCGGCAACTCGAAAATAAAGCGAAGATTCACGTTTTTCTCGTCCCCCGATCCACCGCAGAGTAGGGAACCGTTGGTGTTATTGACGTTTCTGGTTCCTCGGCCTGTGCATAACCATTTCAGGTGCCGAGGAAGAAGCGTCCCGATGCCACAGGAACGGTGCGTCCGCCCACAAACACGTCCCTGATCCGGTCTTCGTAGGAGGTTGCCTGCACCGTCAAATGGCTAGGCCGCCCGATTTCGACCCCCTGATGCAGGGCAACCGGCTCCTCGGAGCCGGCCAGCCCCACCCGCACCAGCCAGGCGATGCAGGGCCCGGCGGCAGAGCCTGTGGCGGGGTCTTCCCCGTCGTACCACTGCATGCGCGCGCGCCAAGCGCTTGCTTCTTCGTCCTCCGGGGCGATGCAGTAGAACCAGCGCATCCCCCGCTCCCGCAACCATGCCGAGGCCTCGCGCTGCGGGATCGAAAGCCTGCCCAGCGCCTCCACGGAACGCAGCGCCACGATGCAGCACGGGTTCCCCGTCGAGACCGCCTGCGGCCGATACCCCGGCAGCAGATCGCTCTCCGGCAGGCCAAGAACGGCCGCCACCTCCGTGGGATGGAATTCCTCGCCAAATGCAGGATCGGGCTGGTGCATCGTCCCGTAGACGCTGCCATCCGCCGCCCGGGCCCGCTCGGGGGAGAACCGCACCGGCACCGGCCCGACGTTCAGCCGCAGGGTCACCGTTTCCGCGCCGCGCAGCACCGGATGATGCAGGTACAGCCAGCTGGCCGTACCCAGCGTGGGGTGCCCCGCAAAGGGCAACTCCTCCTGTGTGGTGAAGATTCGCACCCGGACGCCGTCCCGCGCCTCTTGACCCGGGTCGTTGGCCGGCAGCACAAACGTGGTCTCCGACAGGTTCGTCTCCCGGGCCAGAGCCTGCATGTCCATATCGCTCAAGCCACGCCCATCGTGAAACACCATCAGCGGATTGCCGACAAGCGCGCGCTCCGCGAAGACATCCAGCACCGTGTATGCCAATTCCCTGTTCATGCCCCGAGTCTATGGTGCGCAAGGAGGAGCACGGGCAAAACACAGGGGAAGGCAGGGGAAGGCAGAGTGAGGCAGGGGGAGGCAGGGGAAGGC
>CAXTUW010000023.1:0-72253 GCA_964247595.1 uncultured Acidobacteriaceae bacterium
CTTCCACGGTGGCGGTGGAGGCGGAGGCAACGTTCATGGTGGCGGAGGCGGCGGGCACCGATAGGGGTTACGGCAGTGCCCTTCTCTGGGCGTCGTTCTGAACGTAGTGAAGGATCTCTGTAGTCCCCTATGCCGTCTCGACTGCACGGAGGAATACGGAGATCCTTCGCTGTGCTGAGGATGACGGCAGGAGCCTGACGGCAGAATTTTGCTTTGTCATTCGCCGGAGGAGATTGGCATCTGTAGCCGCAGAACTACAGGTCTCTCCACTGCGGCTGCGTCTCCGGTCGAAATGACAATTTCTACGGCAATGGGTAATTTGCTTTAATCTCCTGCCGAGGACGGCTGCGCCAGCCGTAATACCATGGCTGCGATCCGCTCCAGCGCGCCTGGACGCCCCATGCCCCGTGCGCGATCCACCATGAGCTGCCGCCGCGGGCCGTCCGAGAGCAACGCAAACAGCGCCGCTTCCAGCGACTCCGGCGTGATGTCCTTTTGCAGCAGCATCTCCGCCGCACCAGCCGCCGCCAGCACCTCGGCATTTTTGCGCTGGTGATCGTCCGCGGCCTGTGGAAAGGGCACCAGCAGCGAAGGCTTTCCTGCCGCACACAGCTCCGCAACGGTGCTTCCCGACCGTGCCAGAACAAGATCCGCCGCGGCATAGTGCGTGGGCATGTCAGCTAAAAACGCTTCGACACGCCACCGCGCCGGATCAGCCCCACTCGCAGCGTAGGCCGCACGCGTTGCGTCCAGCGCCCGCGGTCCGGACTGGTGCACAATCGTCAAACCGGGCAGCCTTCGCAAGAGATGCAACGCGATTCTTGGCAGGCTATCGTTGAAGACGGCCGCACCCTGGCTGCCGGCGGTGACCAGCAGTTGTAGAGGAGCACCGGCCGGTTTGCCCTGCAAGCCGAAGATCTCCGGTCTCACCGGAACCCCGGTTACCTCGGCATTGCGGAAGAACTGCGTCGTACCCGGAAAATTTACCGCTGCGGCACTGACAAACTTGCCCGAAATCCGGTTGGTCATCCCCGGTACGGCATTTGGCTCGTACGCCAGGGTCGGAATGCGCAGCAAGACCGCGGCCAGAATGGCGGGGCCGCTGGCATAGCCGCCCACGCCTACCACCACTTGCGGCTTGAACTCGCGTAATAGATGCACGCACCGCTGCACGCCCAGAGGAAGGTTGCCGAAGGTCTTCAGCCGCGTCAGCAGGCTCACATTCTTCAGCTGCCCGGAACGCACCAGCTCCAGCCGAAAGCCGGCCTCCGGCACGAGCCTCGTCTCCAAGCCTCTAGCCGTGCCGATAAACAGCAGTTCGGCCCCATGCCTGTCGCGCAGTGCACGTCCGATAGCGAGCGCTGGGATCACATGCCCCCCGGTGCCCCCACCAGCAATCACCACGCGCAGCCCACGAATGCTGTTTGCTGCTTCCTGTTTGCTGTCTGCTGCTTCTCGCACCTAGTCGATCTCGCGCGTCACGTTCAACAGCACACCCATGCACGCAAGGGTCACAAAGACACTCGTGCCGCCGGATGAGATAAACGGCAGCGGAATGCCTTTGGTGGGCAGGAGCGCCAGCACGACACTCATGTTAAAGAACGCCTGCACCAGAATCGCCGTGGTCATCCCGAAGGCCAGAAAGCGCGCAAATGGATCGGTCGATAGAAAGGCCGCACGCAGACCGCGGTAGCCCAGGATCACAAACGCGGTCAGCACGCAAAGCGCACCGATCAATCCAAGCTCCTCGCAGATGTTGGCGAAGATGAAGTCCGTATGCGGTTCAGGCAGGAAGAACAGCTTCTGCACACCTTCCATTAGGCCCTTGCCATGGATGCCGCCCGTACCGACCGCGATGAGCGACTGAAGGATATGAAAGCCCGCACCCTTGGGATCGGCCTCCGGATCGAGAAAGACCTTCATACGCGCGGCGCGGAACTTCACGTAAAACAGCATGTAGTAGAGCACCGGTGCCGCACAGGCGAGCGCAATACCGATCCACTTCATCTGCATGCCCGCGAGATACAGCATCAGCAATAACACCGCCGCGCACACCATCGCGGTGCCCAGATCGGGCTCTTTTAGAATGAGCGCGATGTACACGAGCGGCGGCAGCGCGGCCGGCACGATCGTCTCCTTGATGTTGTCGATCGCATGCATGCGGGTCTGCAGAAACCATGCGAGAAACACGACAATCACCGGCTTCGCGAGTTCCGAAGCCTGTAGCGTTGTGCCCGCGATATGCACCCAGCGATGGGCGCCGTTCATACCCGGCATCACGAACACCGCCAGCAGCAGCAGCCCCGTGATGGCCATCATCGGAAAAATCAGCTTGGGGTTGTTGTACTTGCGGTAGGGTACCTTCATCAGCACAAACAGTGCGACGATGCCCAACAGCACCCAGATCGCCTGTTTCGTGACATAGGCGTACGGCGAACCGAGCGTCGCCTTGGCCATCACGGCCGAAGCGGAAAAGACCATAACCAAGCCGAACAGCACGAGCAAGAGCACCGTGCCGAACAGCCATTTATCCACGCCAACCCGCTTCGCCATACCTAAATTCTTACCCCTGCCCAAAGTACGAGCTTCTAGCTAAGAGCTTGTCCCTAACCCGCTCACAAGCTCCTTGAAGTAACGCCCTCGATGCTCATAACTTTCAAACTGATCGAAGCTCGCACAGGCCGGTGCCAGCAAAACGACATCGCCCGACGTCGCATTTCTGTGCGCGATCGCGACAGCCTTGTCCAGCGTGCCTGCCCTTTCTATCTTCGCGACGCCGGCCAGTTGCGTCTCTATCTTTTCCGCGGCGGAACCAACCGTGATAACCGTTTTTGCATGTTCGGCAAGCAACTGGCCCAGGGTGCGGTAGTCCGAGTCCTTATCTTTACCGCCGAGGATGATGTGCACGCCTCCGGGAAAGGCCTCCAGGGCCTTCATCGTGGCATCGACGTTGGTGGCCTTTGAATCGTTGAAGTAACGCACACCCTCAAGCTCGCGCACGAACTCTAGCCGGTGCTCCACCGCTTGAAACCGGGCGACCGCCCCGCGAATCACCTCGACCCCTACTCCGGCGACTCTGCCAGCCGTGACAGCCGCGAGCACATTTTCAATGTTATGCGCTCCAACGAGCGGGATCTCCGCGACCGGCATCACCGGCTCGGGCGTCCCCCCCTCCGCCGCACGAAAAAATATGCCTTCGCCATGCACAAAGGCCCCCTGCTTCACAGGCCGCTGCCGGCTGAACCAAAAGATCTGGGCGCGGCTGTTCGCGGCCACCCTTTGCGTCGCCTTATCCTCGGCATTCAAAATAAGAAAATCCCTGGAAGTCTGATTCTCCGTGATGCGCGCTTTGGCCGCGGCATAGTTCTCGAAGCTGCCATGGCGGTCAAGGTGATCGGGCGTGATATTCAGCACCAGAGCGATGTGCGGATGAAAGCTCTCGATAGTCTCGAGTTGGAAGCTTGAAATCTCGAGCACGTTCCAGGTCGCGGGCGTGGACTCGGCTACCATCTCCACCACGGGTCTGCCGATATTGCCGCCCACAAGCGTCGGCCGCCCGCTCGCCGCGAAGATCTCGCCCAGCAACGATGTCGTTGTCGTCTTCCCATTCGATCCCGTGACGGCAACGATCTCGCCCTGGAGGAACTGCGCGCCCAGCTCCAGTTCGCCCACGATGCGCATGCCCAGCGCGCGCACCTGCTTGAGCTCCGGCACGCTGGCCGGGACACCCGGCGAGACCACAATCAGCTCCTGCCGCCGAAACGTCAGCAGTCCATGGCTGCCGGCCTCGACCATGATGCCTTCATCCAGCAACTGCGGCAGTTCCGTCACGGTAGCCGCCGGACGCGAATCGCTGACGGTCACCCGCGCTCCCTGCGCCTTCAAGAAACGCGCCGCTGCCAAGCCGCTCTTACCCAGGCCCACAACGAGCACCCGCTTGTTCTTCAGCTCCACATCCACTCCGTTGTCGGGCTTAGCCCTCGAGTTTTACAAGTCACACTTCACAAGCCATCCTAGCCGAGCCCACGCCATGGCTCTTCGTCTTCCGTGTTCGTTATACTTGCCCCGCTTCCACGCAAGCCACCCAAACGGAGACAGGCCACATTGAACTCATCGCGTAGATCGTTTCTCAAGGTGGGCAGCGGCGCCACCCTCGCAGCCGCTCTGGCCCCCAAAATCACTCCAGCGCAGAGCCAAGGCAAGCAGCGTCTGACCACGCCGGTACCGCCGCCGGTTGCGGGGGAGCCCGTGCGCTACGCCAGCGTCGGCGTCGGCATCGAGGGCTCCATTCTGCTGCGGGCGTCGATCACGTTGCCCCAGGCCAAGTGCGTCGCCGCCTGCGACGTCTACGACGGCCGCCACACGCTGGCAAAAGAGATCGCCGGGCAGGATATCGTCGTCACCCGCGACTTCAAACAGATTCTTGCCGACCCGAAGATCGAAGCCATCGTGCTTGCCGTGCCCGACCATTCGCACGCGCGGCTTGCCATCGAGGCGCTCAACGCCGGCAAGGATGTCTACTGCGAAAAGCCCATGTCGCACTCCATCGCCGATGGTGAGGCCATGGTCAAAGCTGTGCAGTCGAGCGGCCGGTTCGTGCAGGTCGGCTCGCAACGCGTCAGTTCTGCCGTCTTTGGCAAAGCGCATGAACTCTGTGCTGCCGGCGCGATCGGGCCGGTGCGCCAGGTCGAGCTCTTTCTTGGCCGCAATGCCCCTTCCGGTGCCTGGGAGTACCCGCCGCCGCCTGATCTCTCCCCCGCCACGCTCGATTGGCCCGCGTGGATCGGCAATGGCCCGAAGCATGAGTTCGACCCAATCACCTTTGCCCGTTGGCGTGCCTTCCGGAACTATGGCACAGGCATGGCCGGCGACCTCATGGTGCACCTGATCAGCGGCATGCAATTCATCACCGGCATCAACCAAATGCCCGATTACGCCATTTCTGTAGGTGGCATTTACCGTTTCCCCGACGGCCGGGATATGCCCGACCTGCAGGTCACGACCTTCCTCTACGGCAAGGTGCCCGTCACGGTGCGCACCACGCAAGGCACGGAGACCCCTGAGATGACGCGCATCATGGGCCCGCATGGCGTCATCGAGGTGACGAACAACACCACCATCCTGCGCCCGCAACTCGGCACCGATCGCTCCCCTGACTACGGCCTCAACGGCTTCCCCTCAGCCATGCATGCAGCCTACGAAAAGCAGTGGCATACCGAGAATGAGGCGGAGGTCGCGGCCCATCCCTTCAACGACGTCCAGGAGTTCCAAGGGCCGAACTGGGACGATCAGAAGCCCCATCTCAGCAACTTCTTCAACGCCGTGCGCACCCGTCAGCCGGTGGTGGAAGACGTGCTCTTCGGCCACCACGCCGCGGGTGCCTGCCACATGGCGAATGCCTCGTATTTTGAGGGCAGGCCGGTGAAGTGGGATGGCAAGAAGGTCGTGTAGGGCGTCAACCCGGTTCACTTTTGTCTGTCATCCCGTAAGATCGGCTTTACGCCCGCTGAACCCTTTACAGCTCCAGGCAAAAAGCAGATCCCTCCGCTGTGCTGCGGGATGGCAATGCAAAGGGGAGTGCCTATCGAAGCTTCAACGTCGTCAACGCAAACAGCGCGAATACCAGCGCGAGAATCCAGAAGCGCGCAATCACCTTCGACTCCGACCATCCGCCCAACTCAAAGTGATGGTGCAGCGGGGCCATGCGAAAGATGCGCTTGCCGCCGCGCAGTTTGTAGCTGCCCACCTGCAGCATGACGCTCAGCGCCTCCAGCAGGAATACGCCGCCGATGAATGGCAGCAGCAGTTCCTGCTTGATGATGACGGCCACCGTCGCAATGGCACCCCCCAACGCCAGGGAGCCGACATCGCCCATGAAGATCTCCGCCGGGTGCGCGTTATACCAAAGAAACCCTATGCTCGCGCCGACGATGGCTCCACAGAAAATGGTCAGTTCACTTACCGCCGGCATGCGCTGAATCTCAAGGTAATCCGCAAAGACAACATGCCCGCTCACATAGGTGAGCACCGTCAGCGCGCCGGCCGCGATGATGGTGCAGCCGATCGCCAAGCCATCCAAACCGTCGGTCAGGTTCACGGCGTTGCTGGAACCCGAGATCACAAACATCACGAAGAGAACGAACGGCACAAAGGCGATCGGCCAAGCATGCGTATGCAAGAGGCTGTCGAAGATCAGATCCGGGTGCACGCGCTTGAGGAATGGCACGACCAGCCGCGTCGAGTACAGGCCTTCCCCACGCAGCACGAGCAGCGCGACAGCAATGGCAAGGCTCGCGACCATTTGGAAGAAGAGCTTCTGCCGCGAGGTCAATCCCAGGTTTCGCTTATGCACGACTTTGATGTAATCGTCGGCAAAGCCAATGGACCCAAACGCTACCGTGGCAAACATCACAAGCCATACAAAGCTGTTGGAAAGATCGCTCCACAACAGCGTCGGTACCAGGATCGAAATGCATATCAGCACGCCACCCATGGTGGGCGTGCCGACCTTCTTCTGATGGCTCTCCGGTCCTTCCTCGCGTATATACTGGCCGATCTGAAACTGGCGCAGACGGTCGATCACAAACGGACCGATCAGCAACCCGATCAGCAGCGCCGTCAGGCTTGCGAAGACGCAGCGAAACGTGACATAGCGAAAGATGCGAAAGAAGCGGAAGTACGGGAAAAGCTTTTGGTAGAGCAGCCAGAAGAGCAACGGAACGGCCTCATGCGCTGGATCGATTGCGCTGGGTAATCAGCTACGCGCCCGAAAAGGGAACGATTCAGGGCTATCTTAGTCCTCTGCCCGGCGACTGCACGCCCGCGCATCCAGCTATGTTCCCAAACCTGCCGAGACGGTCAGCTCGGGCTCGCGCAAGGCATCGAGCGCCCGCTCGAGCTGCACTCCACGCGAGCCTTTCAGCAGCACGGCATCACCATCGCGCAGGTTAGCGCGTAGCCACTCGCCGGCAAGCTCCGGTGTTGGGAAGAACATCGCCTCAGCTCCAACTTCTTGCGCTGCCGCGACCAACTCCTGCGCCCACCCACGTACACCGAGGATCACATCAATGCCCGCCAACGCAGCCGCGCGGCCACATTCGGCATGCAGCATGGATGCCTCCGGGCCAAGCTCCAGCATCTCGCCCGCCACCAGAATGCGGCGGGTGGCCGCACTGTTCGCCAGGGTGGCCACCATCGCATGCAGAGCGTGCGGGTTTGAGTTATAGCAATCATTGATCAGCTGCGCGCCATGCCACTCCGCCAGTGCGCCTCGCTTGTCTGTCGGCCGCATTGATTCAAGCGCCCCACTGCAGGCGGAAAGCGGCACGCCACTCGCAAGCCCCACACCGACCGCCGCCAACGCGTTCAGCACATTGTGCCGCCCCAGCAAGCGCAGGTGCACCGAGTGCTGCAACGCGCCTGCCCGCACCAGGAACTGCGTGCCTGCAAGCCCCAATTCCTCCACCTCAACGCCGTGCACAAAACAGCCATCGCTCGTGCCATACAACACCGCACGCTCGCCTCGTCCGGCACCGAAGTGTCGAACACGTTCGTCATCGCCATTGAGGAAGGCGAGGCCATCGCTGGGCAGAGCATCGACAAGCTCCTTCTTCGCGCGCGCAATGCCCTGGAGGCCATCGGTGAAAAATTCAAGGTGCGCCGGCCCCACGTTCGACACAACGGCCCAGTTCGGTTCGGCGATGCGGCAGAGCGCGGCAATTTCGCCGGCGTGATTCATGCCCATCTCCAACACCGCGACATCATGCTCCGGTTCCAGTCGCAGCAGTTGTAAAGGCACGCCGAAGTGGTTGTTCAGATTGCCTTCCGTCTTGAGCACATGAAAGCGTGCGGACAGGACAGCGGCAATGCACTCCTTGGTCGTTGTCTTGCCCGCCGAGCCCGTAATGCCGATCACGCGTTTACCCCAAATGCGCCGCACCTCACGCGCGAGCTTTCCCATGGAGCTAAGAATGCAGTCCGCGTCTTCATCCGGCACGCGCAGCAGCTTGCAGCTATCGGTGTTGGGTGGGGCGAGCCAACGCATGCTGACGACAGCGGCAACGGCACCGTTGGCCAGCGCTGCCTCCACGAAATCATGCCCATCGACGCGCCCGCCTCGTACAGCAAAGAAGAGTTCGCCCGCGGCAACCGTGCGCGAGTCGATCGAGTAGCCATGAGCCACCGTGTTCGTCGTGAAATCGCCCTCCGCATGAATCAGGTCGGCAATCTGTCCCAACATCAACTTCAAGCTCTCACCTCGGAACGAAGTATCTCGAGCATAGCCGCTGCCTCTTGAACATCATCGAAGGCCACCGCACCCTCCGCAAAGATTTGCTGCTTTTCGTGGCCTTTGCCGGCGAGAAGAACAATGTCTCCCGGCCGCGCTGCGCGCAACGCAACCCCAATAGCCGCGCGGCGATCCTCTTCGGCAATGCAGGCGGTCGCCGGTATCTCACGTAGACCGGCCAACGCCTCTGCGATGATCTTCGACGGTGGCTCGCTCCGCGGATTATCGCTTGTCACGACCACCAGATCACTGCCCTCACCGGCAGCCCGCCCCATCTTCGGGCGCTTGCTTCTGTCGCGATCCCCGCCACAACCAAACAGCGTAATCACGCGGGCATCATGCGTGGCTACACTCTCGCGTGCCAGCCGAATCAGGTTGCGCAGTGCATCGTCCGTATGCGCATAATCCACGATAACCGTGAACCCGGCCTCTCGCGACCCCGGCACGACCTCGAAGCGCCCAGGCACCTGCTTCAGCTTCGGGGTGGCTGCCGCAATCTGCTCGAGCGTCAATCCGCGTGCAAGCGCTGCACACATCGCGGCCAGCAGGTTGTACACATTCACGCGCCCGCTCAGGGGCGAATGGATCGGCACACTGCCTCCCGGGGTAACGAAGGTGAAACGCGTATCGCCGAGGGCGAGTTGAAGATCTTTGGCATAGTGATTTGCGCCCGCGATCGGGCTGACCCCATAGCGGATTACGAACTCTTCTCCCTCATAGGCATCGATCATCCAACCCGCATAATCGGCGTCGTCATTGATCACGGCAACGCGCGGCGGACGCGTACCAACTCCCCGAAACATACGAGCCTTCGCACGGGCGTAGTCCTTCATACTGCCGTGGAAGTCGAGATGGTCCTGCGTCAGATTTGTAAACACCGCGACATCGACGGGCAGGCCCCAGACGCGCTCCTGCGCAAGGGCATGCGAGCTCATCTCCATGATGGCTTCGGTGCAGCCCTTCTGCGCGGCTTCGCGAAACAGCGCCAGCGTATCGCGGCTCTCCGGGGTGGTGTGCTCACTGGGACGCACCTCGTCGCCGATGTGCGTCTCGACCGTGCCGATCAACAGACTTTTACGACCCACGCTGTGCAACAACTGTTCCAGCAGAAACGTCGTCGTCGTTTTACCGTTGGTGCCGGTTACGCCAACCAGTGCGACGGCACGCTCCGGATGATCGAAGATCGCCGCGCTTACCTCGGCCAACGCTCGCCGTCCCCACTCGACCAAAGCCATAGCGAGCTCGGGTTGCTTGCGCCGCAACTGATCAAATGTTTCTTCCGAGTCCGTGATCAAAGCCGCGGCGCCTGCCCGCAGGGCGGCTTGGATGTAGCCATTGCCATCCACGCTGCCGCCGCGCATGGCGACGAACACATCGCCGGCATGCACGCGACGCGAGTCATACTGCACGCCTCGTACCTCGATGTCGTCGCGTCCGCTGCGCATCTTGGTTGTAACGAAGGCCAGCGCCCGCTTCCACTGCATGTTCTTGATCCTACGTTGTGGCCCTGGAGGTTTCCTAACGCGCGAACCGCACCACAACCTCAGTCCCCGAGGGCACCATCGTTCCGGCCACAGGCGCCTGCTCCTTGGCTAGCCCACTACCCACAGTTTCCACGCGCAGACCGGCGGCATCGGCACGCTCGACAACGTTGCGCAGCGCCGCGCCGCTGAAGTCCGGCACCGGCACGCGCTTGCCGGCATCGATCACCACGGCACCGTTCTCACGCGACTCTACAGGGGCGGCGATGTGCGGCGCAACAATAGGCTTATCTACGGCGATATTCGCATCCGGCATCACAGAGGTCGTATTGCCGTTTTTGTGAAACGACGCCAAGACGCGATCGGGCAGTTCAAGCCAGTCCTTGCGCGGGGGCGCGTGGGCTGCGGCGCTCTCCTGCGCTCGATCGGCCTGCAGATTCGCCGCCATCGCCGCCGCGGCAGCAGGCTGACGCAACGGATCGTCCGCGGGCAGGCTGTTGATCTCTTCAAACATCGAGCCGAGGTCCGCCACGTCGCTGCGGTCCGGGGCATCATCGGGCTCGGGTACGCGTTTGGCCTCTTCTATCTGCTGCTTGGTCTTCAACGGCTGATCATGCGGCACGCCAAGGTACTCCAACACCTCCTGCGCCAGCTCCGCAAACACAGGCGCACTCACCGCACCGCCATAGTGCTGCACATCGCCGCCTGCCGTAGGGGTATCGATCACCACAGCGACCGAGATCGCCGGATCGCTCACGGGTGCAAACCCGGCAAAGCTGGCGACAAGCTTGGTGTGCGAGTAGGTGTGCGTCACCGGATCGACCTTCTGCGCCGTGCCTGTCTTGCCGGCGGAGCTATAGCCATTCAGCGCGGCTTTTCTACCGGTGCCCTCGACCACGATGCCCTGCATCATGGCCCGCATTTTGGCCGCCGTCAGCTCCTTGATGACGCGATGCGAGCCGTCCGGCAAGGTTGAAGGCAACTGCAACTCCGGGTGGAACGGAGCCACATTGAGGCGAGGATCGCCCTTCATCTCGTCAGTGGATTGCAGCAGGATATGCGGCGGGATGTACGTGCCGCCATTGGCGATGGACGAAACCATCGATACGAGCTGTACCGGCGTCACGCCAATCTCCTGACCAATGGCCAGAGACAAAATGCTCGTCGCTCCCCACTTGCGGACCGGCCGCAGCAGTCCACGCGTCTCGCTCGGCAGCTCGATGCCGGAACGGTCGCCGAAGCCAAAGCCGCGCATGTAGTCATAAAACTTATTCGGCCCGACCTTCAGCGCCATCTTCGCCGCGCCCACATCGCTGGAGTGCTCTAATGCCTGCTGTACGGTCACGACACCGTAGTGATCCGACTTATCGTCATGCAGGGTACGACCGTACATCGTCATGGCCCCGCCCTGGCAATCCACTTTATCGGTGGGCTCTACACCCGCACCGTCGATCGCAGCCGAGTAGGTGACCAGCTTGAATGTGGAGCCTGGCTCATAGATGTCGCTGACGGCAAGGTTAGTGAGCACATCGGCATCCATATGCTTCGAGTCGTTCGGGTTGAAGCGCGGTGACACCGCCAAGGCAAGAATCTGGCCTGTGTGCGGATCCTGGACGACCGCCGTCCCATGCGCCGCCCGGGTGGCCGCCACCTGGGCATCAAGTGCACGCTCGGCCATATATTGGATATTCGCGTCGATCGAGAGCACGAGGTTTTCGCCCGGCATGGGCTCATTCAACTCCGAGCCCATGATGTGGCGCTTGGCATCGACGGCGGTGAGCATGTGGCCCGGCTCGCCGTGCAGCTCCTCATCGAAGTTGCGCTCGAGACCGCCTAAGCCTTCATCGTCCGTGCCGACGTAACCGAGCACATGTGCGGCTAAGTCATTGTTCGGGTAAAACCGCTTGAACTCCTTCTGTAGATAGACACCATGCAGATTGAGTTCTTTAATGCGTTCGGCGGTTTCCGGGCTGACCTTGCGCGCGACCCAGGCAAAGTTGCGCGACGCGTCGAAACGCGCCTCGATGCGGCTCCGGGTCGTGAACTGATCCTGCGGATCGACATGCACGATCTTCGCCAGCAGCGCTGCCTCAGACGCCTTGTTCTCGCCCAACTCGGTCGGTACGGCATAGACGCTGTCCACCAGCACCGTCATGGCCAGCTCGCGCAAATCGCGGTCGTACAGGACACCACGCCGTGGTGAGATCTCGAAGCCGCGCTGCTGCTGCCGAGCCGCTGTCTTCACGTAATGGTCATGCTGAATGACCTGTAGCCAGGTGAGCCGGCACGCGATGGCGGCCACCCACGCGCAAAAGGCCAGAGAGACCCAAACAAACCGCACCCGGCGAATGGGTGCGGTGAGCGGTCCACCGGGACGGGCGGAGGGTCTGAAGACGGGCCGGGCGCTATGTTTCGATTTCATCGTTCTAGGGGCTCAATCGAGGTAGAAAACTTGTCATCCTGAATGCGAGACGTAAACATCCTGAGCCCCACAACGTTGTCATCCTGAACGCCGTGAGGACCTGCTTTCAGTAGTGCCGGGCAGCCCGAGGGAGAAGCAGGTCCTTCGCTTTGCTCAGGATGACAAGTGTGGAGAGGATAGCTACTCAGGATGACAAGTGGTGAGAATGTTGATTTGGCATCCGACCGAACGGCTAGTTCATAGTCGCGCCGTGCGGCACCTGCATCTGCGCTAATACGGGCTGTTGTAAACCAGCATCGCCGTCCGGACGAACCACCTGCCCCGGCAACGGCGCGCCCAGCCCAAGCTGCCGTGCAATCGTATCGATACGGCCGGGATCGCTGAGCTGCGCTTCGGTTAAACGAAGCTGGCGGTTCTGCTCGCGCAATCCCTCCACCTGCGTCTTTTGTGCCTCGACGCGGTAGCCCACCTCGATGGCCGAAAAGTGCTGCCAGACATACACCATGGTTAGCGCGAAGAAGAGGCTCATCACCAGCGTGAACTGGCGAACATCGCGGCGGCGTTCCGGGTCATCCGCCTTGACGATGCGGCTGTTATCGATGTGCTTGGCAAAAAACATCTCCGGCGTAGGCCCGCGGCGGCGCACACGCTGCGCTTCAAAACGCTCACGATTCAACACCGCAGTCGACACCGGCCGCCCGCTGCTCGCCCGCCGCGTGTGCGTGCCTTCCGTTGTCTGCCCTGCCCATGATGTCGCGATCGCCGCCATTGTTCCGCTCCCAAAACCCTGTCTGCCCTGCGTCGAAGCCCGGCATCTTCTGCTGCTTATCCGTTATTGCCTACAACACATCCAGGAAACCCGTGGAAAACTCTTAGTATCTCCTGTGGTTCCTCGAGGGTAAATCCTGTGCAGAAATAGCAACCCCCGATTTCCGCACCACGTCTGTTAACACATAGGTAACGTTACTGCCGTTATGAAATCGTTACTGCCGAATCCGTTTCTTCGCAGCTTCTGGAAGCCGCTCGGCAGCTCGCAACTTGGCACTGCGCGACCTGGGATTCCGTCTCGCCTCGTCGTCATCCGCGATGAGGGGTTTCTTGGTCAAAATCGTCATCATGCCGGCCTGCCCGGCGGCGCGAAAGCTGTCCTTCACCAGCCGGTCCTCAAGGGAGTGAAAGCTGATCAACACCACCCGCCCGCCCGGCTTCAACAGAGATCCCGCGCCCATCGTGATCACACGCAGCAGCGATTGAATCTCCCTCAGTTCATTGTTCACTCGAATTCGAAGCGCTTGAAAGGTTCGGGTCGCCGGATGAATCTTGTCGCCCTTCATTGTTGGGGCCGCGGCCGATACCACTTTGGCTAATTCCGCCGTAGTCGATATCGGCCGGGCCCTCACAATGGCTCTGGCGATTCTCCGCGACCTCCTTTCCTCTCCGAATTCGTAAATCAGGTTCGCGAGTTCTTCCTCGTCCGCCTGATTTACCACTTGTTCGGCCGTCTCGCCGCCGCGCGGATCCATCCGCATGTCCAGCGGCCCTTCGGCCCGAAAACTAAATCCACGGTGCGCTCCGTCGAGCTGCAGGCTGCTGACGCCGAAGTCGGCCAGCAGACCGTCGAGCGTGCCCGGCGCAATCTCCTCGGCCATTTCCGAGAAGGGACGGCTCACATACCGCACCGTCGGCATCTCGGGCCCCAGCTCCTCGGCAACCGCAGCCAATCGTTCCTGCGCCTGCGTCATCGCCTCGGGGTCACGATCAAAAGCAATCAACGTGCCTTCGCCGCCCAACCTCCGCGCAATCGCTGCGGAGTGTCCGCCCAGCCCCAGCGTGGCATCGGCATACATGCCGCCACGCCGCACATGCAAGAAATCCAAACTCTGTTCAAGTAGAACCGGTACATGCTGCGGTCTTTCCATCGTGCCCGCCTCATGCGTCCCGCTGGGGGACTCAAACTCGACAACAACCCTTAAACCCCTGCTGCAGCTAACTCGCCGAACTCTGCCTCACTGAGCGGGTTATGCTCGAAACCAGCCCGGATCCGCTCGTCGTTGATCACCACAAGCATGTTCCGTTGTCCCATCACGGCGACATCGCCGCTAAGCTTCGCGGCTTCCCGCAGCGTCTGCGGAATCAACAACCGGCCCTGCGCGTCAAACGTGGCTACTTGGCCGTAATAGTTCGTTACATCCAAAAACTTGCGCTTAGCTACGTTCGTGGAGGGAAGTTGATCGAGTGCCGCCTCAATCCGCTCCCATTCCTTCATCGGGTAAATCTCGGCCCGTTCGCCATCCTTGCTGGTGATGAAACATTCCTCAACACCCTCGTCCTCCAGTTGACGCTTGTACTCGGCAGGAACCTTGAGGCGGCCCTTTTCGTCAACGCGGGTGATCTGGCTGCCACGAAGTTTCATCGTTCTCTACTGGTAAAAGGTGTCCGGACTGCCTTGTTGCTACCGGACCCGAACTGGAGGAGTTTGTCGCGCATTCCGCTTTACCGCTCCTCTTCAGTCCCCTTTTCACCACTTTCTTCCACCGCGTGAACCAAGCATCGTTCACCCCTCTTTTTCTGTCCAGTACAAAATGGTGGAATGCCCCCTCTTTTCAGGTGAGGTGTGTGGAAAACGCAGCCTGTAGGGAAGAATTCTGTGGGAAACCCTAGATGTTGGGCTAACGACTCCGGTTCGTGCCCTTTGCACCACTTGTACGACATCACACCTAAGTGGTACGAAGAAAAAGCGAAAGCGCTATAGCTTTAAGCGCTCCTGCAGCTCTACCCGCTGCTGCCGCTTGAGCACCCACAACAGATAGAACAGGATGGCCAGATTGGTGACCAGCGCCGAGATCCTGAGCGGCGTCACGCGGTGCGTCAACTCAAAAACTTCGAGCGGCAGCCCCAGTGTGGTCAGGATCACGGTGAAGTATTCCGCCCAGCTCTTACGCATCAGCAAGCCGGATCCCTCGATCACGCAGAGCACGGCATAGATGAAGGCACCGGCTCCGATGCGGCGCAGGTCGTGCGCGTCGATCAGGTCGGCCTTGTCCATCACCATGCTGACCACGCGACCTTCGGGATCGATCGGTAGAGCATCGATGATCCGCATCACCAGTTCGCCGATGTTGCGGTGAATCAGGTGGATGGCACCTGCTCCGACCCCGAGAAAGAAGATGGCCTTGCAGATTTTAAAGATGCCGACGAGGAACAGCCCGCGTTGCTCCGCGCTTGAATGGCCTGTCGTGGCGGAGACACAGTCTGTGTCCATGGCCCCACCCATCGCCCGTGAATCGTCTGCGAAATCCATCCAGTCACTAGTTGACGGCGCGCCCTGGGCTTTGTCAACGCACATCCATGGCATGAATCAGCGAAGAAACTTTCCTGCCGAACCAATCCAGGGCCAAGGTCGTGGCGTTAGATGAGAGTGCGTCTTGAACGGCGAGCAGGAGACGCTGAACTGAAGCTCGTTTGCAAATAAGGATGACAACAAGATGAAGAAGACTCTGCTTACTCTGATGGCCGGCGCTGCGCTGGCATTCACGTCGATGTCCACACTCGCGCAGAAGACCGACCCTGCCGTGGGCGGCGCGCCGATGTACGCGAACAAGACCATTGTGGCAAACGCCTCGGCGGCACCCAACCTGTCGACACTCGTAACGGCAGTCAAGGCGGCCGATCTGGTCGATACCCTCAGCGGAACCGGGCCTTTTACCGTATTTGCTCCCACCAACGATGCCTTCGCCAAGCTCCCTGCCGGCACGGTGGACACGCTCACCCAGCCGGACCACAAGGCTGACCTCGTCAAGATTCTTACCTACCATGTCGTACCGGGCAAGATCGACTCCAAGATGCTGACCAAGCTGATCAAGAAGAACGGCGGCTCCTACCAGGCCAAGACCGTGCAGGGCGACATGCTCACCTTCACAGCCGATGGCGGCATGGTGAAGATCACTGACGCGAAAGGCGGCACAGCGATGGTCACGACCGCCGATGTGTACCAGTCCAACGGCGTTGTTCATGTGATTGATACGGTGCTAATGCCGAACTAACGGCTGACGTGCACCAAAAGCGGCGGCCTGCGGGTCGTCGCTTTCATTTTTGGGGAGTCTTCCTCGGCATCTCACCCTGGTATGCGTCAGCAGTTTGAAACCGAGCAGTGGCTTCCCTTCCCGCGCACCCTGGTGTTTGCCTTCTTCGCAAACCCGCAAAATCTGCCGCCGCTGATGCCGCAATGGCAGAAGGCGCGCATCGACGAAGCGGCATACTGCACGCCTCCCCCACGACCGGCCGGTACGCCCGACTACGGGACGACTACCGCAGGAGATGGCACCCGATTGACCATCACGGCTCGCGGCTTGCCGGGCCTTCCCCTGCGCGCGCCCTGGCTTGCGTTGATTGAAGATTTTCGCTGGAACGAGGGTTTTTGCGATGTACAGCTCAAGGGACCCTTCAGCTACTGGCGACACTGCCACTCGGTGCGCGATGGCGCTTCCCCGGTGACCGGTGCGCCGGGAACGGTTGTGCATGACCGTGTGGTGTATGCATTGCCACTGCAGCCTGTGAGTTTGCTCGGCTTGCCGGTGGCGATGGTTGCGATGCAGGCGCTTTTCAAATATCGGCAGGAACGCGCGGCGGTGTTATTGCCGGTATTTGCGCGGACCGTCGCGAGCGTGGGCGGCTAACGATTGTGGACGGCATTTCGTAGCAGGGTAGAACGCAGATTCCCTTCGGGAATGACAGAAAGAGAGGCGGTGACTCCGCGGTCACACCCTACCACTTCTGTTATCCCGCAGCCTAGCGGAGGGATCTGCTTTTGCGGCCGCCGCAAGCTGCCGGAAAGGTTCCTAAGCCGTCACTGGCTTGCGCAGCAGGGGCCGTACCCGCTCGAGCGCAGCCTCGGCGGTCACGCCATAGCGCACACGCAGATCGTCGATTTTGCCATGCTCGATGAACTGGTCCGGCCAGCCGACCCGCACCACCGGCGTCTCCAACTCCGCCAGGTTCAGCGCCTCGAGCACGGCAGAGCCGAATCCGCCCGCGAGCACGTGATCTTCCATGGTGACGAGCAAATCGCAGCGCCGGGCATAGCCGAGGATGCACTCCGCATCGACCGGCTTGGCGAAGCGTGCATTGATGACGGCCACGCTCTGGCCCTCGGCCTCCAGCTCCCGTGCCAGCCGTTCGGCCTCCGGCAGCATGTTGCCCAGGGAAAAGATGGCTACATCGGAGCCATCGTGGACGACCTCTGCCCGGCCCAGGCTCAGCGCCTGTGGACGTGTTTTCAGCGCCTTCCCTGGCCCTGTGCCGCGCGGGTAACGGATCGCGCTCGGCCCATCATGCAACAGCGCGGTGTACATCATGTCCTGCAGCTCGTCTTCATCCTTGGGGTCCATGTGGAGCAGTCCCGGTACGCTGCGCAGATAGCTGATGTCGAACAGACCGTGATGTGTCGGACCATCGTCGCCGCTCAAACCGCCGCGATCCATGCAGAACACCACAGGGAGATTCTGCAAAGCCACATCGTGCACAATCTGATCGAACGCACGCTGCAGAAACGTCGAATAGATGGCGCAGAACGGCCGATAGCCTTTGGTCGCCATGCCCGCCGCGAACAGCACCGCATGCTCTTCCGCGATCCCCACATCGAAGTAGCGCTTGGGATGGTGCGGACGGAAGAGGTCCAAAGCCGTGCCGTTGGGCATGGCGGCCGTAATGGCGACAACCTTGTCATCGGCATAGGCCAGCTTGGTAAGGCTTTCGGCGAAGATCTCGGAATAGGTCTTTTGCCCGGCGGCCTTGGTTTCGCCGGTCTCAGGGTCATACGGTCCAAGACCATGAAACTTCTTCTGTTTTTCGAGCGCCGGCCCGAAGCCACGGCCCTTCTGCGTCAAGGCATGCAGAACAACAGGCCGGTCCTGCGTCTTGAGAAATTTCAGCGTCTCGATGAGCAAGGGAAGGTTATGGCCGTCCACCGGGCCGTAGTAGCTCAGCCCGAACTCCTCAAAGATCATGCCGCGGCCCACGATGCCCTTTGCGGCCTCCTCGGCTTTGCGTGCGATGTGCCGTGCGGCCTTGCCGCCGAACTTCTCGAGCAGCCCCGAAACCCGGTCGTGGATGCTGACGTAGGTGGGGTTGGTCGCGATCTTGTGGAAGTATTCGGCGATGGCCCCGACGTTTTTGTCGATCGACCACTCATTGTCATTCAGGATGATGATCAGCCGCTTGGTCTGCGCGGCGATGTTGTTTAATGCCTCGTAGCTGATGCCGTTGGTAAAGGCGGCATCGCCCGCGAGCACGACGATGTTTTCGTCGCCGCCGCTCATGTCGCGCGCCACAGCCATCCCCAGCGCAGCGCTGAGTGCCGTGCCCGCATGGCCGGCACCGAAGCTGTCGTGCTCGCTTTCGGTGCGCAGCATAAATCCATTGAGTCCGCCGGCCTGACGTATGGTGTCGAAGCGGTCTTCCCGCCCGGTCAGCAGCTTGTGCACATAGCTTTGGTGGCTCACGTCGAAGACGAAGCTGTCCTGTGGCGTATTGAAGACGTAGTGCATAGCGAGCGTCAGTTCAACCACGCCCAGGTTCGGCCCAATGTGGCCACCGGTCTTGGCCACACCGCGGATCAGCCGCTCGCGAATCTCCTCCGCCAACCGCTCCAGCTCCACGGGGCCAAGCCGCTTCACGTCCGCCGGCGATTTAATCCTGCCCAGGTACTCGCTCATCCGCAACTCGCTCATCCGCAGCCCAGACCTGGCCGCCAGCCCGGGTCACGCGCGTGCTTAACAGCCCCAGCCCCTCAGTGTATCAATGGACGCTGAATTCCATCCCACAATTCCCGCTCTGCTGCTTGTTGAGATGCAAAATGCGTCCGCTACTCGTCACCCTCACGCAGCTTTGCGATCACACTGAAATCTTCGAGTGTCGTCGTATCCCCTTTCACGTCGCCGGTGGTCGCGAGCTCGCGCAACAGCCGACGCATGATCTTGCCCGAGCGCGTCTTCGGCAACACCGGCGTGAAGCGCATATCGTCCGGCCGCGCCAGTGCGCCAATCTCCTTAGCGACCCACTGCCGCAATTCGTGCTTGAGTTCCTCGCTGGGCTCGTGGCCGCCTTCGAGCGATACAAACGCTGCGATCGCCTGCCCCTTTTGCTGGCACGGACGTCCTACTACCGCTGCCTCGGCGACCTTGGGGTGAGCCACCAACGCCGACTCGATCTCCGCCGTGCCCAGCCGGTGGCCGCTGACGTTGATCACGTCATCCACCCGCCCCATCAGCCAGAAGTAGCCATCGGCATCCCGCCGGGCCCCGTCGCCGGTAAAGTACACGCCTGGTACCTCGGCGAAATAGGTATCGATGAAGCGCTGATGATCGCCCCAGATCGTACGCGCCATCGACGGCCAGGGCTTCGTAATCACCAGCAAACCGCCCTGCCCCGCCGGTACTGTCTCTCCAGCCTTGCCCACGATCTCAGGGACGACACCGAAGAACGGTCTGGTCGCCGACCCTGGCTTGGTGGCAATCGCGCCCGGAACGGGTGCGATCATGTGCGCTCCAGTCTCGGTCTGCCACCAGGTGTCGACGATGGGACAGCGCTCCCCGCCGATCTCACGGTGGTACCACATCCAGGCCTCGGGATTGATGGGCTCGCCGACCGTGCCCAGCAGCCGTAGACTCGCCAGCGAGTGCCTGTGCACCCACTCCGCACCCCACTTGATGAAGGCACGAATAGCTGTGGGGGCCGTGTAAAAGATTGATACCTTGTGGTCATCGATCAGCTGCCAGAAGCGGTCGTTCTCCGGCCAGTTCGGCGCGCCCTCATACAGCAGCACCGTCGCGCCGTTCGCCAGCGGACCGTACACCACATAGCTGTGGCCCGTAATCCAGCCGATATCGGCGGTGCAGAAGTACACATCCTCGTCGTGCAGGTCGAAATTGATTTTGGTCGTGAGATAGGTGCCGACGCCATAACCGCCGGTGGTGTGTACCAGGCCTTTGGGCTTTCCGGTGGTGCCGCTGGTGTAGAGGATGAAGAGCGGATCCTCGGCCTCCATGGGCTCGGCCGGGCACTCGGCCGCAGCCGCGGCCATGGCCTCGTGCCACCACAGGTCGCGGCCGGGCTTCATCGGCGTGTTCGCCTTGGGTTCCCGTTGAAAGACGATTACCTTGCCGACGCCCGGGCAGCGCTCCATGGCGTCGTCGATGATGGCTTTCAGTTGGATCGGCGAGCCGCGCCGGTAGCTGAGGTCCTGCGTCACCACGACGCGACAATCGGAGTCATTGACACGGTCGGCGATCGCCTGGGCCGCGAAACCGCCGAAGACTACCGAATGCACCGCCCCGATCCGCGCGCAGGCCAGCACGGCGATCGCCAGTTCGGGCGTCATCCCCATATACACGGCGACGCGGTCGCCCTTGCATACCCCAGCATCCTTCAACACATTCGCAAAGCGCTGGACATGGGCGTGGAGCTCCGCGAAGGTGAGGCGGCGTACCTCGCTGCCGTCGCGGCTGGGCTCGCCCTCCCAGATCAGGGCAGTTTTGTCGCGCCGGATACCCACCGCATGACGGTCGACACAGTTGTAACTGAGATTTAACCGGCCGTCCCGAAACCACTTTGCCTCAGCTCCGGAGCCTTCCAGCACGGTCCCGGGCGGCGTAAACCAGTCCAGAGCCTTCGCCTGCTCGGCCCAAAAACCATCCGGGTCCGCGACGCTCCATTGGTAGAGGCGTTCATATTCAGCCTCACTGCCGACCCAGGCCTGCGCCGAAAAGGCGGCCGACGGAGCGAATACACGATGTTCCCGCTGGGTGGTGTGGAAGTAGGCCGAACTCGCAACCTGTCCTTTTTGAGCAGGTTGCTCGGAAACTATATCGGCGGCCATACCCCATCCTTTGTGCCCAGCGGCGGTTCCCGGCGTTCACACCGGTCCTAGGCAGTGCCTCGTAAAGGTAAGGCATCCAAAGAACTGTCGGCAACTGGAAGGGTGGCCATCCCCGAAACGGGTCACGTTACTCCCCGCCCGAAAGGCATACCACTCCATCCTTAGTGCTATGGAAGCTCTTGCCTTCTTCCGCCAAACTCACCTTACGCCGTGACTGATGGGAACCCGAAAGTAACGGGAGTCGTCAAACAAGTCATGGCAAAGATTGCTGAGCCTGCACGCCACAGCGGCGTGCCGGCCCTCACCCTGGAGCCCGAGTGAATCCCGTGACGATGTGCCATCCTAAATCAGATGACCTTCTATACGGGTTCCATCGTCGGCTTCTTCCTGGGCTTCACGTTCGGGGTGGGGTGCGCGCTGGCGGTGATGTATTCGATCTTCCTGGGCGGCTACCGGGCGGCGCTGCGCGATGCCACGCTCCCCGAGGAACCCAGGCGGCTGCGCGAGGCGCGTGCCCGGCTCGCAACGTATCTAGCGCGTCTACACTCCTGAGCTCGCATTCAGCCCTGAGTGCTTCCCCCGCGCAGCGCCTGCACCTCGGCCGTCAGCTTCTGCAGGGCTTGCATGATCTCGGCACGTTGCAGATCGTCGGGCGAGGGCATCTTACCCTTGACGTAGAAGGAACCATTCGGCTCCAGGATACAAATCTCCACCTCGCGCGGGTGACTGAAGCCGTTGCGGTTCAAAACGGTGGTGATTTCCTCGGACGTGAGTTTTTCGGCACGAATCGCGGCCTGGTCCACCTCACCATGGCGGATCAGCACCGCGGCGGACCCTTCCAGGGCAGCATTCAGCTTGGGCGAGCGATACAACACGTTCATGAGCAGCCAGTTCACCGCCAAGAGGGAGAACGCGCCGATGACGCCGCCGGTAACGGAGTTGTCGTCGCCGATAATGGCGTTCTGCACGGTGTTTGCCAAGCTCAGCAGCACCACCAGATCGAACGGGTTCAGTTGCGCGAGCTCCCGTTTGCCGAACAGCCGCAGAAAACCGATCAGGCAGAGATACACAAGCAGCGGCCGCAGGATCTTCTCCCCCAGCGACAGGTGCAGGTGAAACATGTTCTGGGCGGCAGCCCCGAGCGCAGCGTGCATGGGCAAGTTCCTTTTCGCCGGCGCACACGGTCTGCTCAGGTGGTTTCCCAAGCGGGGCGCCGGTCTTGGGCCATGGTACGGCGTGTGTCGCTTAGCTCTCTCCACGCAGAGATAACTCCCGGCCTGGCCTGCCCGATCGAAGTTGTCCTCCCCAGGTCTCACGCCATCGGTGATCGCGCTTTCCAAGGCCGCCGGTGTCTTGCCCTTATCCCCAGTTTTCGCCGCAAGTTCGAAAGAAATGCCGACGGCGGAGAGTTCCCAACCAGCGTGAAAGGCCCGTTTCAAACGAGGTTCGTTAACCGGATATCTGCTAACCTTCTGGTAACTATCTCCGGTGACGTGCCCGTTTCTGCTCCAAAACGTAACCAAGAGGTCTGACCGAGATGCCCAAGCCCCTCCAAAGCAATGAAAAGAATCCGACCGATGTGCAGTTCCGCGACTTCGGTGTGCTTAACGTCGGTGCGCGCAGCAAGAGTGCGACGATCACCTCGATTTCGATCAACGTTTTAATTGCCTTGGCTCTCCTGTTCCTGGTGAAGGCTGCGGTCGTCAAGCCGAAAACCAAGCTGGCTGAGCTCTCGTCGCCGATCCACGAGGTGAAGCCGGAGCCGCCACCGCCGCCGAAGCCGAAGCTGCCGCCACCGGTGCCGACACCGCCCCAGCCGAAGCCTGTGGTGGCCGCGCCGCCCAAGCTGCAGCCCGCGCCCCCGGCTCCACGTGCCGTCAATCTTATGGGCTCTGCCGCCCATGTGCCCAACAATGATGCCCACCCCAGCGCCGTACGTCTGGGCTCGCCCGATAACCCGCTCAAGCCGATGTCCGGCCCGGCGGTGCAGCGTGTGAGCATGGGTGTGGCCGGTATGCCTGGTATGCCCGGCTCCAACACCGGCAGCGGCCCCCGCGCCGTGAATGTGAGCATGGGTTCCGGCTCGCCGGGTGGCACCAATCTTGCCGCCACGTCGCCTCGCCCCGTGGCGGGTATCGCAAACGGCACGGTCGGCAGCAACGGCCCACTCACCGGCAAGGTGCAGAAGCTGGCGATGAACAACCCGGCACCTGTGCCCACCATGGCCCAGCCCCAGGTTCAGACGCATGTCGCCAAATCCACCCCGACCCTGGTGTATAAGCCGGAGCCGGTCTACACCGAAGAAGCGAAAACAATGCACCTTGAGGGCAACGTTTCGGTACGCATCCGGGTTACAGCAGATGGATCCGTGCAGGTTCTCGAGGTAGTCCATGGTCTCGGCCATGGTCTGGATGAGGCCGCCAAGACTGCAGCGCAGGGTACGCGCTTCAAGCCGGCGCTCGATGCCAGCGGTAGCCCGGTTCCCTGGGAAGGCGTAGTTACCGTCAAGTTCCAGATGAGCTAAGCAAATCGGTCAAAACACGACGGTCGTCTCCGCCAGCCGAGTTCCATGCACGGCGGCCGTCCTTAACCGCAGATCAATTTCAAGACCAGCCCCTGACTCGCACGCCGTACACAAGGAGCCTCACCTCAAATGATCAACCGGACGAAACTCACCGCAATTGTGACACTCGCCCTTCTAGCCGCTCCGGCGTTGCCAGCTGTGGCCTTCCCCCTCGGCAAAAAGAAGGTAGAAGTCATTGCGGACTACCGTAAGCCGAACGCGGCCCAGAACGCTCTGATCGATAAATCGATCGCTCGCGAAGCCGTGATCGTGAAAACGCTCAAGGCGCGCACGCCCATCGTCGAAACCTACATCCAGAACATGAAGACCGACAACGTTATGGGGCAAACCCCTGAGTCGGATGTACATTTTCTGGGCCGCGTAAACTTCGGCCGGGTCATCGGCGATAACACCTACGCTCAGGGCGAGAAGGCCGACAACGGCCAGAAGAAGGGCATCCTCAAATCCCTGAACCCGATGGGCTATTTCGCCGGGCTGACGGGCGCGCTGCACCTCACCTTCAACCAGGCCGGATTTGTGCAGATGCTGCTTGTAGACTCAAACAGCTACAACCGCCAGACCTACCAGTTCGCCTTTGTGCGCAACGATTTTCTCGGGACCATTCCGACAGTCGTCTTCGACGTGAACCCACTCAAGACCAATGCGACAGGCCGCTTTGCCGGCCGCATCTGGATCGAGCGCAACAGCGGCAACATCGTTCGCTTCAACGGCGACTTTGCCGGCTCTGAGAAGGACATCGCCGAGTTCTACCACTTCGATTCGTGGCGCACCAACGTGCAGGAAGGCCTCTGGATGCCGACCTCAGTCTACATCGAGGAGACCGACCCCAAGAGCCCGCAGCACACCCTCAAGTTCAAGGCCGTCAACTACATCTGGGGCTACTCCCTGAAGACGCCGCCCAAGGATGCCGACCAGGCCACCCTTGAAGTCGAAGGTGCCACCGATGCCTCGCAGAACGCCCCCGATGTCAGCCCGCTACAGGCGCAGCGTGAGTGGATCCAGCAGGCCGAGGACAACGTTGTCGATCGCCTATACCAGGCCGGACTGATCGACGCGCCCAGCGAGTTTGACCAGACGCTGGAGCTGCTCGCCAACAATATTCTTGCCTACAACAAGATCCCGATCGACCGTCCCCTCAAGGTGCGCACGCTGCTCACTGAACCGCTCGAGACCCTGTCGGTAGGCAACACGATCCTGATCTCGAAGAGCCTGCTCGACACCACCGCTGTACCCTCGGCGGACGGCAAACAGGCCGAGCAGCAAGGCGATCTCAACACCCTGCTCTCCTTCCAAATCGCGCACATCCTCCTGGGCCATCACATCGACACCAAGTTCGCCTTCAACGACCACCTGATGTTCCCGCAGGAGAGCGCGTTCCAGCACATCCCCATGCACCACACGGATGAGGAGAACGTCGCCGCGGCGAAGAAGGCCATGGAGCTGATGTCGGTCGCCGACCTCTCCGACGGCCAGCAGTACTTCGGCCTCTACCTGCAGCAGCTGCAGGCTCGTGCGAAGGGGCTTCATGCCCTGACGGAGCCCCAGATCGGCGATGGTCTCACCAAGGAAGACGGTTCCTTCTGGATGCAGGCCCTCGTCACCAAGAGCCCGAAGCTCAATAACACGGATCTGGCGCAGCAGGCAGCGATGCCCCTTGCACAGCTTCTCCGCTTCGATCCCTGGACGGACAAGGTCATTCAGCTACACTCGGCCTATGCCCCGCTGCTCAGCTCGCGTGACAAGCTGCCGTTCGAGATCACCCCGGTTTACCTGAAGCTCGCCTACTGGCAACCGCCTGCACCACCGGCAGCTCCGGCCCCGGCGGCACCGGCCACCACGGGTGCGGCGGCAGCGGCTCCGGCGGACACCACGGGCACCGCAACAGCGGCTCCGGCGACCGGAACAGCTGCTCCAGCTGCGGCTCCGGCGACCGCTCCTGCCGCAGCCCCGGCGGCACCACAGCAATAACTGTCTTCACCAACAAGGCACCGGGCATTTTTCCCGGGTTCCAAACGGGCGCCCCCTGTATGCTATCTGGGGGCGCCCCTCGTTTTAGGAGACCTTAATGATGAAGTTCCGCCTTTCCGCCTTAGCCGTTACTCTCACTTTCGCCATAGCCGCGCCGCGGCTCTCGGCCCAAGCGGTAGCTGCCGCAACCGGAAATGCTCTAGCCGTTGGCGTTGACTACCAAAGTGTCAACCCCGACTATGGTCCGATACGCTCCCAGGGTATTGGTTTTTACGCCAACTATGATTTCAGCCGTTATGTCGGAGTGACCGCGGAATTTAACTTCCAAACCGCTTTCTCTCATAACGTCGTGTTTCTCGAGCACAGCTATCTTTTTGGCGTGCGCGGGGAGTACCACAAGAAGCGCTTTCTGCCGTACGGCAAGCTGCTGATCGGCGCAGCGACCTCGTCAGCCAATGGGACCTTCTCCCTGATCAATGCCCCGGGCACCTATCCTGCCTATGCAATCGGCGGAGGCCTGGACTATCGCTTCGAGCACCACCTTACGGTGCGAGCCATCGATTATGAGCAGCAGGAGTGGCTCAGCTATCACCCCAACGGCCTGACACCGTCCATCATCTCGTTTGGGGCGGCGTACCGCTTCCAGTAAAAACCGTGTAGTCGGGTCTACTTCAAGCAGTGTAAAGGCCTCATCCATTCGGATGAGGCCTTTACACTGCTTGATCGTATTCAGCCTCGATTGAACGCCCGGCTCACCCTAGAAGTGGTAGGCAACGCCGATCGCCGGCGTAGAGATAACGTAATAGCGATTTGCGTTGAAAGCACTTACGCCGAACGTCGGCGCTTTGGTCGCGAAACCGCGATACTCCGCACGGATATCGAAGCTCGGGCTGATCTCATAGGCAACACCCCCACCAAAAAGACCGCCCACACTGGTGTTGGATTTAGTGTTTAGCTGTGTGGTACTACGGTCCAGGATAGGCGTGAAGAACATTGCACCGACTCCTCCCTCCACAAATGGGTTAAATCGCTTGTAATTGCGCGAGTAAACGTAACCCACCGAGAACTCCTGGTTCTTCGAATGGACCCGGCTATTCGGAAGCCCCACCGAAGGCACATTGTACTTGAGTGAGTTCTGGGAAAATCCATAGTTCAGTTCCAAACCGCTACGCGGCGTGAGTAGATAACGGTAGCTGCCCAGCACGCCAAGTGTCTTGGTGGTCGACATCGGTGCAACTGCGTTACCGTACACATCCGGTGCCAGAACGCCAAATCCGCTGATACTTAGGTCCTGCCGGCTTTCCTGCGCATGGCTCACAGCGGCGGCGCCCACCAGCAATGCGCCGAGCAAAACAATCTTCTTCATGCCTTCGGGAGATCCCTTCGCGATACGACCTGTTGTCCTCTTGCAGCGCTACGCCGCAGAGTGAACCTTTCGACAGGCGACTCAAACATTATTGTACCCGCAGCTACCGGCCAGGCACGGGTTTGACGGCGAAAGCTGGCTTCTGGAAGCGCACCCTCACCCGAAAACCCTAAGGCCGCACGGGGTGAGGAAAGATTGACGCTGCACCTCAGCCCTTTGCCCTCACTCTTTTGCCCTCACCCCTTTGCCGAAAGGCAATTACCGCTGCGGGGCCGGTGGCGGCGGTGGCGGAGCGTTTCCGTTTTGCCGGCGCTCCCGCATCCGCGCCTGCATCGCGTCCAACTTGGTCACCTGATCCGGCGTCAGCAGGGCGCGCAGTTCCGTGTCACTTTCCCCATGAATCGCCATACTCTGGGTGCGCATCTCCTCCGGCGATAGTGAGGTATTGGAGTGCAAAGCCTCCATCTTGGTGTGTTCGGCCTCCATGAGGGCCTTCACCTGTGTCGTTTGCTCTGGGGTGAGATCGAGCTGCTTTTGCAGCATCTCCGCCCGGCGATCGGGACCACCACGCCGTGGACCGCCGTACGCCTGAGGCGGACCTGCCTGACCGGAAGGTGGTGGCGGCGGCGCGGCGGTCTGCGCCTCTGCCGGAATCACGAAAAGCACCGCGCCGCAAAGCAGGATCGGCAGCGCTCGGTTTGCCATTGCTCTAGGAGAATTCATTGTCGAACCTCGTTTACCGCAAAGAAAGTTAGATGGCACCACCTCACCGGAGGCTTACAGACAGGAACACAAGGAAGACCCCAAAGTTCCGTCCACGGCTAGGCGAAGTACCAAGAATCCAGGCATCGTCTACCCGGCCACTCACACCCTCCAGCTTCATCGCTCAAACCTGAACAAGACACAAACAACGGCTGAGTTCTTAGGGAGCATGGGGCAGTCTTGGCGGATCGGTTCGACGGCTACGCAGAACGGCTCGGACCTTACGTAAGGGAGAAAGGGAATAGAAGCTCTCCCAAATCACCGGTGACGAGCTTTCGATCAGCGGTCTCGGGTTACCGGCCATTTTCAGCTTCAAAGCAAAATGGAGCGCCGGCCTGCGCGGCATGCTGCTCTACCACCTTCAAAAATGTCTGTGCCGCATGCGACAGCGTCGCCCGTGTGCGCCACACCAGCCGCAGCTTGCGCTCCATATGCAGCTCCGGTACCCCAACCGCCACCAGCGCACCGCTCGCGAGCTCCCGCTCCACGGTCAGCCGCGGAACCAGCGCCACGCCGTTGCCCCGCTCCACAAATCGTTTGATGGCTTCCAAGCTGGGCAGCTCCACATCCATCCTGAGGGGCGTGCGATGCCGCCCAAACGCGGCGATTACTTTCTCCCGCATCGGCGAGGTCACGTTATGCGCCACAAACGTCTCGCGGCCCAGCCGCCGGATGGAGGCCTTCCCCGCCCCGGCCAGCGCATGTGCCGGGCTCACAATGCACACCAGCCGGTCGCGGTAGACCACCGTCGAGCACACCTGCGGATCGTTCGGGCGAAAACTCAGCACACCCACTTCCACCGTGTGCTGCAGCACCTGATCCGCGATGCGGCTCGCGAGCGTCCGCTGGACGGCCACCTTGATGCCGCCATGCTGCTGCCGGTACACATCCAGCACCGGCAACAGGTACAAACAGGTGTACTCGTTTGCCGCCAGGTTCAGGCGACCCTTACGCAGCGAGCGCAAATCCGTCAGTGCGGCACCGGCATCGGTTCGCAGATTCAGCATCTTGCGCGCGTACTCCTGCAGCACCTCGCCGGCATCGGTGAGCGTGCCGTCGCGCGAAGAGCGCTCCAGCAACGTTTCTCCCAGCTCCGCTTCCAGCTTAGCGATGCTCTGGCTTACAGCCGGCTGCGTCCGATGCAGGCGAGCCGCGGCCCGCGAGAAGCTGCGCTCCTCGGCAACGGTCAGAAACGTCTCCAACTGGAACAGATCCATGGCATCTCCACCGGGCGTAAGCGGCTTCAGTGCCGCTGATGGCAACATTAGAAATGCGAATGGTAGGCGATGGCAAGATAAGTCTGCGTTATGCTGAGGAAGTCACCGAATCTCTCCCATGAACATTTCATCACGCGTCATCTTTTTTGATACGACCCTCAGAGACGGCGAGCAATCGCCGGGCTGCACCATGCATCGCGGCGAAAAGCTGCGCATGGCCCACCAACTCGCGCGGCTGGGCGTGGATGTCATTGAGGCCGGTTTCCCCATAGCGTCCGATGGCGATTTCGCATCCGTCCACAGCATCGCCCGCGAGGTCGGCACGATGCCCAACCCGCCGCGTATTGCCGCTCTCGCGCGCGCCAAGCAGGCCGACATCGAAACCGCGGCCCGCGCCATTGACGGCGCGCATCGCGGTCGCATCCACACCTTTATCGCGACCTCCGATCTTCATCTCGAGGCCAAACTCCGCATCTCCCGTGCCGAGGCGCTCGATCAAACCGCAGCGATGGTGCGCCTGGCCTGCAGCTACGCCGAAGACGTAGAGTTTTCCGCCGAGGATGCCACCCGCTCCGATCTGGAGTTCCTCATCAAGATTGTCACGGTCGCGATCCAGGCCGGCGCAACGACGATCAACCTTCCTGACACCGTGGGCTACACCACACCGGCCGAGTATCAGGCGCTCTTTGAAACGATGCTGGCCCGCGTGCCGGGTGCTGAACGCGTCATATTCTCCACCCACTGCCATGACGATCTCGGCATGGCCACCGCCAATGCCCTGGCCGGTGTTCTCGGCGGCGCCCGGCAGGTAGAGGTAACCGTCAACGGCATCGGCGAACGCGCCGGCAATGCGGCACTCGAGGAGGTTGCGGCCGCGATGATGGTGCGCCGCGATCGTTTTCCCCTGGCCAACGGCATTGCCATGGAAGAGATTGCGCCGAGCTCGCAGCTGCTCGGCGAGTTGATCAGCTTTCGTTGTGCACCCAACAAGGCCGTTGTCGGTAAGAACGCCTTTGCCCACGAGAGTGGCATTCATCAGCACGGTGTGCTCGCCAATCCGCTCACCTACGAGATCATGACACCCTTGTCGGTGGGGGTCACCGCAAACAGCATCGTGCTCGGAAAGCACTCTGGGCGCAAGGCGCTGCAGCACAGGATGGGGGAGCTCGGCCATGCGCTTTCCGGCAGCGAGCTCGATCTGATGTACCACCGGTTCACGCAACTCGCCGACCGCAAAAAATCCATCTACGACCAGGATCTGATTGCCCTCTTACAGGAGCCCATCGCCGTTGCTTGAGCATGCCCCGCTGTCCAATATGTCCGTCCGGAACGTGAGCTTGTTGAAGGCCAACAAGCATCGGCTTTACCCCGCCGTACTGCCGCAAAGGAATACATGAAACTACGTATCGCAGTGCTGGCCGGCGACGGCATCGGCCCGGAGGTTACAGGCGAAGCCATACAGGTTTTGCAAGCCATCGCAGATAGATGTGAACACGAATTTACGTTTACATCGGCGCGCATCGGCGGAGTGGCCATTGACGCCGACGGCACACCGTTACCACAAGCAACAGTCGATGTTTGCCTGGCCAGCGATGCCGTTCTGCTGGGTGCCGTGGGCGACACTCGCTTCAATCACCTCCCTCCCGATAAGCGTCCGGAGGCCGGTCTGCTGCGGATTCGCCAGATCCTCGGCGGCTTTGCCAATCTGCGTCCGGCAGTGGCCTATCACGCGCTCGCGGCAACCTCGCCATTGCGCCCCGAAATTACGCAGGGTGCCGACATCCTCTTTGTGCGCGAACTGCTGGGCGGCCTCTACTTCGGCCATCCGCGCTCATGGAACAAGAGTGGCAACAGAGATGCCCACGAAGCCATCAACACCATGCGCTACACGGCGGCCGAGGTTGAACGCGTCGCACGCGTCGCCTTCGATTTGGCCGGCAAGCGCCGCGGCAAGCTCACCTCCGTCGACAAGGCCAATGTGCTCGAGTGTTCCCAGCTCTGGCGTGCGACGGTCGATGCGCTTAAGCCCGAATTCCCGGCTGTTACCGTCGAGCATCAACTCGTCGATTCCATGGCCATGCACCTGATGACGCGGCCCGCTGACTTTGACGTCGTGCTGACCGAGAATCTCTTCGGCGACATCCTCTCCGATGAGGCCGGCGTGATTACCGGCTCGCTCGGCATGTTGCCCTCAGCGACCGTTGGGGGCAAGGTGAACCTCTACGAGCCGGTGCATGGATCCGCACCGGACATCGCCGGCAAGGGCAAAGCCAATCCACTCGGGGCCATCCTCACCGCCGCCATGGTGCTGCGCTACAGCGGCGGTCTAGAAGCGGAGGCCTCCGCCACCGAGTCGGCCGTGTGCCGCGTGCTCGAAGCCGGACATCGTACCGCGGACATCGCGCGCGGTGGAAGCGCCGCGGCCATACCCACCCAGCGCATGGGGCAACTCGTGCGCGAAGCCCTCGCCGCCGCACTGGACCGCACGCAATCCGCACACGCTGTTTGAGTCATCCATCTATCCATGCGCAAAGCTATCCAACTCGCTGTCGCCGCCCTGCTCTTCGTAGGCAACGGCAGCGCGCGTGCGCAGATCACCAACCCGAACGATCTGGTCAGCGGACCACCCAAGCCGCCCGCCCGGCGTGACCGCCCGCACGCCCCCGCGACCAGCAATCTACAGTGGCTGTGGCAGTACGCGCAGCCCACACCCAACGGCAACGCCGTCGCTCTGCGTAATGACGATCGCTTCCTCACGATGATTGAAGGCGAATTCAAACAGCCGCAGGCGTTTTGGGGTAAGCAGGTGCCTATCGCCTCCGTGATCCCGCGCTTCCTGGCGCGCTACGGCGAGGTCAACAGCAAAGACAATCGTTATCTGATGATCGACGGCTGTGTGCCGAGCTTCTGCGCCGCGCATGGCATGCTGTGGATCGACCTTGGTTCGCCGCAACCGCTGCTCGTCTTTGCGGCGGTGAACTGGACCACCGAAAACCACACCACGGACGAGGCCGCCGCCGATTACGATCTCTGGCTCTTCGCCTCGCGTCAGCTCTCAGCCGATGCACTGCCGCTGTCCCTGATCGAAGGCGTTGCAGACTGGGATGCGCGCCTTGCAAGTGCGCACCGGGGTATACCGCACATCCTGCATGCCATCCTCGTTGAGCCGGACGGCCAACCCTTCCCCCTCAACCCAGCGCAGGTTGGCGCGAACACCCTGCCTCCACAACCCGATACCGTGACCCCGAGATCGCCGGAATCGCCTTAGACATAACCACACCTGAAGAGAACAACCATGACTGCAACACAACCGAATACCGCAACGCCCATCAAGCCCCGTACGCTGTTTGAGAAGGTATGGCAGGCCCATGTCGTCGTCGAACCCACAGGGGAACCCACGCTGCTGTACATCGATCTACAGCTCGTCCATGAGGTCACCAGCCCGCAGGCATTCGACGGCCTGCGCCTGGCCAACCGTCCGCTGCGCAGACCGGATCGTCACATCGCCACGGTCGACCATAACGTGCCCACAACGAGCGCTGACGCTCGTCTCGTCATTGCCGACGACATCGCCGCGGCACAGGTCAATGCGCTGCGTAAAAACTGTGCCGAATTCGGCATTGAATTCTTCGATGTGCAGGATGCCGCGCAAGGCATCGTGCACATGATCGGCCCCGAGCTGGGCGCGACCAAGCCCGGCATGACCATCGTCTGCGGCGACTCGCACACCTCCACGCACGGTGCTTTTGGCGCCTTGGCCTTCGGCATCGGTACCAGTGAAGTCGAGCACGTGATGGCGACCCAAACACTGCCGCAATCCAAGCCGAAGACTTTCCGCATCAACGTCGAAGGCGAGCTGCCGTATGGCGTCACCGCGAAGGACATTATCCTCGACATCATCGGCCGCATCGGCACCGATGGTGCTACGGGCTATGTGATCGAGTACGCCGGCTCGGCCATTCGTGCGCTCTCCATGGAGGGCCGCATGACGATCTGCAACATGAGCATTGAAGCCGGTGCGCGTGCCGGCATGATCGCCCCCGACGAGACCACCTTCGCGTACCTCAAGGGCCGCCGCTTCGCGCCACGGGATGAAGCCTGGACCTTGGCCGTGGAGCAGTGGCGCGCGCTCGTCACCGACGCGGACGCGGACTTCGATCGGGAACTCACCATCGATGCCGCGCAACTTGCGCCGCGCGTCACCTGGGGCACCTCGCCGGGCATGGTCACCTCAATCGAAGGCACGGTGCCCTCCCCCAGCGACGCCCTCACCGAAGCCGACCGCAAAAGCTTCACACGCGCTCTTGAATACATGGGGCTGCAGCCCGGCACGAAGCTCGAAGACATCGCCGTGGATGCGGTATTTCTGGGCTCCTGCACCAACGCCCGCATCGAGGATCTGCGCGCCGCCGCGACCGTCGTACGCGGCCATCATGTGGCGACCACGGTACGCGCCATGGTTGTGCCGGGCTCACAGGGCGTGAAGCGGCAAGCGGAGCAGGAGGGCCTCGATACGGTCTTCAAGACCGCCGGCTTCGAGTGGCGTGAGCCAGGCTGCAGCATGTGCCTCGGCATGAACCCCGACATCCTTGCGCCGGGCGAACGCTGCGCCTCCACGAGCAACCGCAACTTCGAAGGCCGCCAGGGCCGCGGTGGCCGCACGCATCTGCTGTCGCCCGCGATGGCCGCGGCCGCCGCGATCACCGGGCATCTCACCGATGTACGCTCCTGGAAATTCGACCAGCCAGCCGCAGCATCCTACGCCGCGTCAGCCTCCGCATTCGACTTGCAGCGTGATCTGGTGGACGGAGGTTCACGCTGATGCAACCCATCAACACATTCACCTCCACGGCCGCGCCCCTGCCGATGCCGAACATCGACACCGACCAGATCATCCCCAAGCAGTTTCTCAAGCGCATCGAGCGCACCGGCTACGGGGACTTCCTCTTCTACGACTGGAGACGGGTCCAGGAGGGCCCTCACACCGGAGCCGTGCAGCCCGATTTTGTGCTCAACAAGCCCGCATACAAGGGCGCTGAAATCCTCATCGCGGAGAAGAACTTCGGCTGCGGCAGCTCTCGCGAGCACGCCGCCTGGGCGATCTTCCAGTACGGCTTCCGCGCCGTTATCGCCCCCAGCTTCGCGGATATCTTCTACTCGAATGCGGGTAAGAACGGCATCGTGCTCGTGCGGCTCAGTGAAGACGACGTGCAAACCCTGCTCACCCGCTCCACCTCAAATCCACAGCACCGCCTCACGATCAACCTGACCGCGCAAACTGTTACAGATGACGAAGGTTTTCACGCGCACTTCGACATCGATCCATTCCGCAAGGACTGCTTGCTGCACGGCCTCGACGACATTGGCCTCACCCTGCGTCATGTCGACGAGTTAACACACTACGAGTCAAAGCACGACAACGAGTTCTGGCTGGCCCCGAAGTCAGCTGAAGCTTAGTGATCTGCTGCTTCATCGTTTTGTCTTTTAGCTTTCTTGTTGTCATTCCCGAAGTGAATCTGCTTCTCTTCCCACCGCGGCGAGTATGTAAAAGGAAACAGCAGTGTCGAACAGTCAACAGAACGTAAGCGGCAAGATAAACAGCATCGCCCTCACCGAGGGCCCCTCGCGCGCTGCGGCGCGCGCCATGCTGCGCGGTGTGGGCTTTACCAAAGACGATCTTGCGAAACCGATCATCGGTATCGCCAACACCTGGACCGAGATCGGTCCCTGCAACTTCCACCTCCGCGACATCGCCGAGGCTGTGAAGCAGGGCATCCGCGAGGCCGGTGGCACGCCCATGGAGTTCAACACCGTCACCATCTCCGACGGCATCACGATGGGCACGGAAGGCATGAAGGCTTCGCTGATCTCGCGCGAGGTGATCGCCGACAGCATCGAGCTGGTCGCGCGCGGCAACAGCTTCGATGGCCTGGTCTGCATCGCCGGCTGCGACAAGAACATGCCTGCCGCCGTGATGGCGCTTGCGCGGCTCGACATCCCGGGGCTCATGCTCTACGGCGGCAGCATCATGCCCGGGCATCTGCCGCAAACCGATGGCACCCAGAAGGACATCACGATTCTGCATGTCTTCGAGGCTATCGGTTCACATAGCGCAGGCAAGATCACCGACGCGCAACTCGAGGCCGTGGAAGCCAACGCCTGCCCCGGCCCGGGAGCCTGCGGCGGCCAGTTCACCGCCAACACCATGGCCATGGCGGGCGAGTTTCTCGGCATCTCCCCCATCCAGCTCACGGGCGTTCCCGCGATGTCGCAGGCCAAGCACGAGGCCTCGCGCGAGGCAGGCCGCTGCGTCATGGAGCTTGTGCGTAAAGGCATAAAACCTTCGCAGATCCTGACCAGAGAATCGCTCGAAAACGCCATTACGGCCGTGTGCGCTTCGGGGGGATCGACCAACGCCGTATTGCACCTGTTGGCCATCGCGCATGAGTTGAACATCCCGCTCACGATGGAGGACTTCGACCGCATCTCCGAAGCGACGCCGTTCATCTGCGATCTTTCGCCTGGCGGCAAGTATGTTGCCAAGGACTATCAGGACGCCGGTGGCTCCCGCGTGCTCGCCAAACGCCTGCTCGATCGTGGACAGTTGCATGACGGTCTAACGGTCACGGGTAAGACTTTGCACGAAGAGACACGGCTTGCGCAGGAGACACCGCACCAGCCAGTCATCCGTGCGTGGTCCGATCCACTGAAATCGACAGGCGGTCTCGTCATCCTGCGCGGCAATCTCGCACCCGAGGGCTGCGTCGTGAAGGTCGCCGGGCACGAGCGCATCCATCACACCGGCCCCGCGCGTGTGTTCGACAGCGAGGACGCCTGCTTCCATGCCGTAGAGGCCGGCCAGATCAAGCCGGACGATGTACTGGTGATCCGCTACGAAGGCCCTAAGGGCGGCCCAGGGATGCGCGAGATGCTCGCCGTCACCGCGGCGATCAAAGGCATCCCCGAACTCTCCGAAACCGTAGCACTGCTTACCGATGGGCGCTTCTCGGGTGCCACGCGCGGCTTAATGGCGGGGCATGTGGCGCCGGAAGCGCAGCTCGGTGGGCCGATCGCGGCCGTTCGCGAAGGCGATACCGTCACCTTCGACATTCCCAATCGGAAGCTCACTTTGAATGTTTCGGATGAGGAGATTGCCTCACGGTTAAGCCACTTTGTTGCACCGCAGGACCGTTACAAGCGAGGTGTGTTTGCGAAGTACGCCGGCAGTGTAAGGAGCGCCAGCGCGGGGGCCGTTACGACCTGATAGAGCCGTGCGGCCGGAGGGTGCGGCCGTTGCCGTACTGAAAGATCAACGCGCAACCGGGGATCTCCCCTTCTGTGGGATTGTGATGTTGCAGAAGCTGTATCAATCTATATCCGACACGGTTCTAAGTTCGCCGATGAGCGAACGCGCGTTCTCTCTATCTTTCTCGGATGTAGCTGTTGCCGAACAGCAGGCTTCTGAATCGGTCCTGCCGCGCACAGCATGTTTATTCCGAGTTAACTCCGGCCTGAGTCCCTTGTCCTTAGACTCCCCGTCCATAGCAACCACAGAGATCTCCGTTGCCAATGACCTGTGCTCCCCTCGCCGTTCCGTCGGCGAAGTACCATCGCTTTTATCTGCTCGATGCCCTGCGCGGATTTCTCGCGTTTCTGGTCGTGTTTCGGCATGTACCCGAATACCTAACCAGCGCGGTGCAGACCAGGGACATCTTTCTCGCGGTCGACTTCTTTTTCTGCCTGAGTGGGTTTGTAATTGCCTTCGCATACGAGGAGCGTCTGCGTACCCGGCTGTGTCTGCGCGACTTTATTGCCGCCCGTCTGATTCGCTTCTATCCCATGTTCCTCATCGGAACGGTGTTAGCATTTGCCTCCGCAGTAGGCCCGGGCCATCTCCTTGGCGAACCTGCTGGACGAACGATGGCGTTGGGCGCCCTGCCGTCGCTACTCTTTCTCCCAAGCATTTCTGCGTTTCCTCGGTCGGCCCTGTTTCCGCTCAATATGGCGTGCTGGACGCTGCTGCTCGAGCTTCTCGCCAATCTCGCCTATGCTGCACTGCTGCGCGGCAAACAAGCGGTCAACAGCATGCTTGCGCTGGTCTGCATCGTCTCGTGGCTCGCTCTGGTTCTCTCGTCACGCAGCCTGGACAGCGGCTCAACGTGGTCCGGTGTGGGAGTCGGACTTGCGAGAATGGGCTTTTCCTTTCCCATCGGCATCTGCATCTTCAAGCTCTGGAAAAGAACTTCGTTTGGCGGCTTTCGGCAACAGCGGGGCCTTCCTGCTGCAGCTCTGCTCCTGACTCTGCTGCTCGCGGTCCTCTTGCTGCCAATCCCTTTCAGCGGAACCCGCGCGTACCAAATCATCGTCATGACGTTCGTCTTGCCCGGCATTGTCCTCTTCGGCGCGGACATTCAGCTGCGCGGCACATGGAACAAGGCTTGTGCTGCCCTCGGCGATCTTTCCTATCCTCTTTACGTGGTACACCTGCCTTTATTGGCACCGCTATTCGGCTCGCACGTCGCTCGGTTCGCACACACCTCTGGCACCCTGGTGCGCTGTCTTGTCCCGGTGTATATGTTGCTGCTCGCCGCCGCGGCATGGGCGTTGGAGCGGTATCTCGATGCCCCTTCGCGGCGCTGGCTTTCCCGTCATTACAATCAATCTATGAAGTCTTCCGTAGCGCACCCAAGGACCATTACGACACAGCCGCTCACCCAAAGCTGAGCGTCGGGCCTCGGAAGACTCGTCCCTGCCGGAGGCACACACCATGAATAACCAACACCCCACCCTCACCGGAGCCGAGATTCTCTGGGCCACGCTTGCCGGGGAAGGCACGACCACCGTCTTCGGTTATCCCGGCGGCGCGATCCTGCCCATCTATGACGCGCTGCGAAAGTTTCCGACGATCCATCACGTGCTCGTGCGCCATGAGCAGGGCGCGTCGCACATGGCCGACGGCTATGCGCGGGCCTCGGGGCGTGTGGGCGTGTGCATGGCGACCTCAGGCCCCGGTGCGACCAATCTTGTCACGGGTCTCGCCACAGCGATGCTCGACAGCATACCCGTGGTCGCGATAACAGGTCAGGTGGCGAGCAAAGTGCTTGGCTCCGACGCGTTTCAAGAGATCGACATCACGGGCATTACGCTGCCCATCACCAAGCATAACTTCCTCGTGACGCGTGCCGAGGACATCGCCACAACCGTGCGCCAGGCATTCCAGATCGCACGCTCCGGCCGTCCCGGGCCGGTGCTCGTGGACATCACCAAGGACGCGCAGCAAGGCACAGCCGTCTTCGATTTCGACATGTCCAAGCCTCGGCCCGTGCGCCCGCACCCTATGCTGAAGGCCGAAAATAATGCCCTCGCGCAGGCTGCGGAGCTGATTCAGGCCTCCCGCAAACCGATTCTCTTTGCCGGCCACGGCGTCGTCGAATCCGGCGCACAGGCTGAGGTGCTGGCCTTCGCTGAAGCGCTGCAGATCCCCATCGCTTCCACGTTGCTTGGCCTCGGTGCGATTCCGGCAGGGCATCCGTTATCCCTCGGCATGATGGGCATGCATGGTGAGTCGTGGGTGAATCATGCGATCCAGGAAGCCGATCTGCTGCTCGCCTTCGGCATGCGATTTGACGATCGCGTCACCGGCAATCTGGCGCACTATGCCCCGAACGCGAAGAAGATCCATGTGGAGATCGATCCTGCGGAGATCAATAAAAACGTCAAGGCAGAAGTCGCGCTGATTGGAGACTTAAAACAGGTGCTTCAACAGCTAGCCCCGATGGTGGGTGTAGCCAGGAAAACATCGGATCCCTTCCCCTTCGACAAGCTCAAGGTACGGGATGACAAACAAAGGAGGAACGACGGCACTGAATCAGCTGTCAACTTCGATGCTTGTGAGTTGTCATCCCATCGTGAAACGGAGGGCTCTGCGTCTCGCTCGTGGCTGCAAGACATCCGCGCCAGCAAGGGCACAGCCGCTGTCCGCGACATCATCAACCTGCCCGATAACGGCCATCTCTATGCCGCGCACGTCATTCACGACATATGGCGCGAGGCGCAGGCCGCAGGGCGTCTGCAGGAGACGATCATCGTCACCGACGTAGGGCAGCATCAGATGTGGGAGGCGCAGTATTTCAAGCATGAGTCGCCACGGTCGCTGGTCACCTCCGGCGGTTTGGGCACGATGGGCTTTGCTTTGCCCGCGGCCATCGGCGCGAAGTGTGCCTGCCCCGAGAAGGACGTATGGGTCATCGCCGGCGATGGAGGATTTCAGATGACCGCCTGTGAACTCTCAACGGTGATGCAGGAGGGCCTCGCGATCAACATCGCCGTGATTAATAATGGTTTTCTGGGTATGGTGCGTCAATGGCAGGAGACCTTTTATGACAAGAACTACTCCGCCTCGCCCATCCTCTCGCCGGACTTTGTGATGCTCGCCGGCGCGCATGGTATCGAGGGCGCCTCCATCGCGCAGCGGGGGGACGTGACAGCCACGGTGACCCGCGCCCGCACTGGCGGCAAACCCTTCCTAATCAACTTTGAAGTGGAGAAGGAAGACGGCGTTTACCCCATGATTGCTCCCGGCGCCGCACTGCACGAGATGGTACGCAGGCCGACCAAGGACCCACTGCTTGAAACCGCGGAGGACGCCTAGTGACCTACCGGATTATTCAAGCAACGTGCCGGACCTTTACTTTTTGCCTCGTATGCGTGCCAGTTCTGGCGCAAGCGCAGATGAAGGTTGAGACCCTGCACATACACGTCCTGAACGGCCGCAACAACAAGCCGGTTAAGCGGGCGCATGCCACGGTGAATGTATACCCGCTGACCAGTTATGAAACTCCCACCAATTTTGTAGCCAACCAGCAGGGCGACTTTTCCATGCTTGTACCCACGACGGCGCAGGTCAGCATGGTCATCGCGCAGCAACGGCCTTGCCAAGTTGTGTCGAACCGGCGGCATAAGACCACACCGATTCTTTTCCCTGTCCAGCAGATCCTCTCCTCCGGCCTGGTCGCACCGAACAATTGCAGCAGACGAATCGCCGCCGCTGAACCAGGCGTGCTGACCCTCTATGTGCGGTCTGCGCATTGGTGGCAGACGTTCAGGTATTAGGCCGGGAGGTCCCTTCATGCTCCACACCTTTGTAGCGCTCGTGCAGGACAAACCCGGCGTGCTCACGCGCGTCGCTTCCCTGTTCCGGCGGCTCAACATCAACATCGTTTCGCTGACCGTGGGCGAAAGCGAGCGTGCCGATACCTCGCGTATGACGATCGTGTGTGAGGCGCCTGACACGGCCGCGCATCGTATCCGCGCCTCGCTGTATAAGCTCGAAACGACGGTGGATGTCGACGAGGTCAATCGCGCCGAAGCCGTCGTTCGCGAGCTCTGCCTGGTAAAGATCGCTGCCGGCCCTCACTCGCCGCAAGGCGTGCACTCACGCTCGCAGATCTTTGAGCTCGCCACCGTGTTCCGCGCCCGCGTCGTCGATCTCGCGCCCGAGAGCATCATGCTGGAGATGACCGGCTCGGCCTCCAAGATCGAAGGTCTGCTGCAGGTGCTGCGCGAAAGCGGTTATGAGGTTCTGGAGGTCTCACGTACGGGCCGCATGGCCATGCGGCGCGGCCAGCACACGGGCCGGGTGTTGAAGGCACTCGGTTCCAAGCAGGACAACTTCCATTCGCATGACGTGGAGAGCATCCTCGACCCTGATGCCCTACCCGAGGATGACACGATCCCCAACCAGTTCGATGAGCATGAGGCGTGAGGCTCCATTTACCTGTTTGCTCCAGCTCCTATTCGCTCTACCTCTACGGCCCTCTGCTTGCAAAGCAGAGTGAAGGAACGTTCTTTTCCTCCGTAGGTGTAATTCATTTGAGCTAAACCGCAAGATTTTCGCCCTCCGTCCGGAACGCCGGCAGTGGCGGAGCCGCGACACGACAAAAGCAGATCCCTCCGCTAGGCTACGGGATGACAACCAAAGTGCCGCGAGCACTTGAAAGAGAGTATCCATGGCAAAGACTTACCACGATCAAGACGCAGACCTCTCCCTTATCCAGGCCAAGAAGGTTGCCGTCATCGGCTACGGCTCCCAGGGCCACGCCCACGCGCTCAACCTGAAGGACTCCGGGGTTGAGGTAAAGATCGGCCTGCGTCCCGATTCCGCTTCGGCGAAGAAGGCTGAGAGCGCCGGCTTGCCTGTGGTGAGCCCGCTCGAAGCGGCGCAATGGGCAGACGTGGTGATGGTGCTTGTACCGGACCAGACCGCGGCGGAGGTCTATAAAGAGATGGTTTCCGCCTTTGAGAAAACAGGCCCGGACGGCCAGCCGAAGACGTTGATGTTTGCGCATGGCTTCAACATCCGCTTCCGCACCATCACACCGCCCGCCACCATTGACGTTTCGCTCGTTGCTCCCAAGGGCCCCGGGCATCGTGTGCGTGAGGTCTTCACCGAGGGCGGCGGCATCCCCGCCCTGGTGGCGGTTGAACAGGACGCGAGCGGCAAGGCCATGCCCATCGCGCTGAGCTATGCCAAGGCCATCGGCGCGACGCGTGCCGGCGTGCTCGAAACGACCTTCACCGAAGAGACCGAGACCGATCTCTTCGGCGAACAAGCCGTGCTGTGTGGCGGCACGGCCGCCTTGGTCAAGGCTGGCTTTGAGGTGCTCACCGAGGCCGGGTATCAGCCGGAGCTGGCCTACTTCGAGGTGTTGCATGAGCTGAAGCTCATCGTCGATCTGCTCTATCGCGGCGGCCTGGAGTACATGCGCTACTCGATCTCCGATACCGCCGAGTGGGGCGACTACGTGGCCGGTCCGCGCATCGTGACCCCGGATGTGAAAAAAGCCATGCAGGGCCTGCTCTCCGATATCCGCGACGGCAGCTTCGCCAAGCGCTTCATCGAGGAAAACAAGACCGGGCGCAAGGAGTTTGCGCGTCACCGCGCGGAGGAACGGGCGCATCCGATTGAGAAGGTGGGCGCGGAGCTGCGTGCGGGTATGCCGTTCCTGGATCCGGTGAAGGTGGAGAACGGTTCAGTTGTAAAGGCGTAACCTCCCCTCCCCATGTGCCGTTACTGGCGTCATCTTGAACGCAGTGAAAGACCTATATATTCCTCCGAGCAGCCAAGGCGGTTCAGGCTGAATGCAGAGGTCCTTCGCTTTGCTCAGGATGACGATTAGGGCTTACAGAGCAAAGATAAGCCACTGGAGCCTCGCCTGGGCATCCAACCCTACATGACCACAGCAACTGTCCTCCGTCTGCGCGACGGCTTTGGCATCGATCACCTGCACGTCGAGCAGGAGGAGGTGCCGCAGCCCGGCCCCGGGCAGGTCCACGTCCGTTTCCATGCCGCCTCACTGAACTATCGCGATCTTTCCGTGGCGCTGGGAACCTACAACCCCAAGATGCAGCTGCCCCGCATTCTCGGCTCGGATGCCGCGGGGGAGGTCGTGGCGATCGGCGAGGGTGTAAGTTCGCTCAAGCCTGGCGACCGGGTGACAAGCCTTTTCTTCCAGACCTGGCAGGACGGAAAGGCAACGCAGGAAAAGGGCAGGGCGGCTCTGGGCGGACCGATCGACGGTGTGTTTGCGACGGATCGCCTTCTGCCCGAAACCGGTGTCATTCGCCTGCCGGACGCGCTCAGCTTCGAACAGGCCGCCACACTGCCCTGCGCCGCGCTCACCGCATGGAATGCGCTGGTAGAAAAGGGCAATCTGCACGCCGGACAAACGGTGTTAATCCTCGGCACCGGCGGCGTATCCGTCTTCGGCCTGCAGTTCGCCAAGGCGCACGGGGCGAAGGTGATTCTTACCAGCTCCTCGGACGAGAAGCTGGCGCGCGGCAAGGAACTTGGTGCGGACGCGACGATTAACTACCGCACCACGCCGGATTGGGATGCCGAGGTGCTGAAGTTGACCCAGCGGCGCGGCGTGGACCATGTGGTGGAGGTGGGCGGCTCGGGCACCATGGAACGCTCCCTGAATGCGGTCTGTGTAGGTGGCCATGTGTATCTCATCGGCGTGCTCGCAGAGCCCGGCAAAGGTGTAGATATATTGCCCATACTGCGCAAATCGATCCACCTCGACGGCGTGTATGTCGGCAGCCGGGCCATGTTTGAGCGCATGAACGCGGCAGTTGCGGTGAACCGCTTGCAACCGGTCATCGACAAGGTATTCCCTCTGGAGGGGGCGCGTGCGGCCTTTGCGCATCTCCAAAGCGGCAATCACTTCGGGAAAATTGTCCTTAGTTTGCAGAGATCGTAGGTATGCTGGGGCGCAAATGCCTAACTTTCCGCCCCCCCTGGTGATGTAAGACGGAAGTGTCAGGCACATGGCCGAGAAGGCGGTGCCGGTTGACTCGGTATCCAAAATGGCCATGCATCTACGCCCCACATTCGTGTGCTTTCTTGTGCTCACGGCACACCTGTGTGCAGAGCTATCGTCGATGAGCGCGCAGCAGTCCGGGCTTACCAGCCTTGCCACGCAGCGGGATCAGACGCGGCCCTTACTGATCTTCGCGCCAAAACCTGACGACTCACAGATGGGGATCCAACTACGCCTCTTGAATGAGCATGCGGCGGAGGCGCAGGACCGTCAAATCGTGCCCATTGCCCTGCCCTACAACGCTCCCGGTCCCAGCGACCTGCAGCTGTCGGCGTCCGAAGCTGAGACGGCGCGGCGCCGCTTTCATGTGGCTCCGGGCGATTTCCAAGTCATCCTCCTGGGCAAAGACGGAGGAGCAAAGCTACGTTCCTCAAAGCCGGTCCCTATGAAGAAGCTCGAAGAAACCATAGACACCATGCCGATGCGCCAGGAGGAGATGCACACCAGGCCCGATAAGCAAAAGGAAAAGGCCCCCTCATGAGGGGGCCTTTCGGGAGACTGTAACTTGGAAGACTATGAATTGCTGTATTAAGCGAAGGCTGTACTTGAAAAGACTAGGCCGTGATTTCCACGCCACGCCAGAACGCAACCTTGTGCTTCACACTGCGGGCCGCCGCTTTAGGGGCGGGGTAGTACCACGCTGCGTCTTGGTTTTCCTGACCGTCCACTAAAACTGTGTAGTAACGCGCAAGGCCCTTCCAGGGGCAGGTCGAACTGGTAGAGCTGGGACGTAAATAGGCCCGGTTGACGCTTTTCTCAGGAAAATAGATATTGCCTTCTACGGTTTCGATCTCTTCGCTCTCCGCCAGGACCTGTCCGTTCCAGATTGCTTTTGCCATGCATCCTCTCCAGTCTTGTAAAGGGGGACCGGGCACAACCCACATGTAGGGCGGGTACGCCGTGTATCTCTACAACGATTGTGTCATGTTCTACGTGATTTGGGAAGTGGTAAAGACAAACCTCCAGAACGGCATAGAACTGAGAACTCCAGCAACTGAGAACTCCAGCGACTGAAAGCTCCAGAAACTGACCTCAGGCGACGGCTTCCACGAGCGGGCCGGCCGTAGCCGGATCGGGCCGCTTGAGCTCACGCGGCTCTTCCCGCGGAATTGGCGGCCCAATGGTTTTCTCAAAGTGACACACTGGCCCAGCCGGTTTCTCATCCTCCGCTCCCTTTTTGCCGCGGCGCTTGGGCAGGCGCTCGTGGTTGTTGGGGCAAATGAGGTGCACGCCTTCCTTGTCGGCCAGCTCCAGCAGGTAGGGCGATTTGCAGGAGGGGCAGGTCTCGGCGACCAACTTCTGGTTGGTCGTGAAATCGCATTTCGGATACCGGGTGCAGCCGTAAAAGGTGTCGCCACGCCGATTTTTGCGTACCGCAACCTCGGCCTCGCACTTGGGACACGGCACATCCAGAAGATCCTGCTTCACATATTTGCACTTGGGGTAGCCGGAACAGGCGATGAACTCGCCATACTGCCCCTCGCGCTGCAGCAGCGGCTTGCCGCATTTGGGGCAGGGCTCTTCGAGCTGCACGGGCGGTTTGGACTGCTGCTTCTGCGTGAGCTTGCGGATGGTCTTGCAGGGCGGATCGTCGCTGTATCCCGGGCAACTCATAAAGGGTCCCCAGGGACCATTCTTGAGCACCATCGTGCGGCCACAGTTATCGCAGAACTCGTCTTCGGCCTCGGCGTCGTTGGCCTCCGGCGAGCTCAGGTCCGGCTTGGCGGCGAAGTTCTCCTTGGTGAAGTCGCAGGTCTGCGGCTCAACAATCAGCTTTTTGCCGATGGGAGAGGCTTTCTGCAAGGTCCGCAGCAACTCCTGGTTGTCGTGAACCTCCTGGGAGAACTCGGTCACATCGTCCGTCATCGACTTCACAATCATGGGAAAGCTCAGCGCCGCTGTGACCTTCTTCACCGCTGCCTTTGGATCCTTTTTAAGCGGGCCGTGGCCGACCGTGACCGGCTTGACCTTGGTGAAGTTCGAGCAGGAGTAAAAGGAACCGAACTTGCCCCACTTCAGCATCAAGGGCGCGCCGCACTTATCGCAGATCTCGTCGGTCTCGACCTCCATGGCCTTGACGTCTTCCATCTGCTTTTCAGCGACCTTGAGTTCCTTTTCAAAGTGTCCGTAGAAGCCGTTCAGCAGATCGGTCCAACGCTCCGAGCCGCCCTCGACCGCATCGAGTTCGCTTTCAAGCTGCGCCGTATAGCCGGGCTCGAAGATGTATGGGAAGTTCTTGACCAGAAGTTCGGTCGTGACCATACCGATTTCCGTAGGGATCAGCTTTTGTGCGATCTTCTTTACGTAGTCGCGCTCCTGGATCGTATTGATGATGGAGGCATAGGTGGACGGACGGCCAATGCCCTTTTCCTCAAGCGCTTTTACCAGGCTGGCTTCATTGAAGCGGGGCGGCGGCTGGGTAAACTTCTGCTGCGGGTCAAGCCTGTCCGCCGCGAGCGGCTGGCCTTGCACGAGTGCAGGCAGACGGCGATCGGCGGCGCTGTCCTCGCTGGTGGCGTCTTTGGCATTTTCGCTGCCATCTCCCTCGGCGCTACCCTCGGCGAGCTTTTTGTCATCGGCGACCTGCTTGGTGTCTTGTTTGTTGTCGCGGGCAGCGCGCGCCTTCTTGGTGCGCTCCTCAAAATAGAGAAATCCGTCGAACTTGAGCACGCTGCCGGTGGTGCGGAAGTCGTAGCTCATGGAACCCGCGCGAGCCTCGATATCGACGCTGGTGGCGTCGAAGATGGCGGGCGTCATCTGGCTCGACACGGCACGCTCCCAGATCAGCTTGTAGAGCCGGAACTGCTCGTCGCTGAGGTATTTGCGTACGTCGTCAGGCGCAAAGTTAAAGCTGGTGGGGCGGATCGCCTCATGAGCGTCCTGGGCATCGGCCTTGCTCTTGTAGATATTCTCCGTTTTGGGCAGGTATTTGTCGCCCAGCTTCTTGCCGACCCACTCACGCGCCTCCGCAATGGCGTCGGGGCTCATGCGAGTAGAGTCCGTTCGCATGTAGGTGATAAGACCGACGGTGCCTTCCGTGCCGAGCTCGATGCCCTCATAGAGCCGCTGCGCGACACCCATGGTACGGCGAACATTGAAACCAAGCCTGCCGGCGGCCTCCTGCTGCAGCTTGCTGGTGGTGAAGGGAGCCGCGGGCCGGCGCTGGCGCTCCTTGGTCTCGACGCCACGCACGCGCCAGGTGGCGTTCTCGAGTTGCGCCATCACCTCATCGACTGCCTCCTTGTCGGGCAGTGCGTTCGCTAGAAACTGCTCCTTACCCTCCGCGTCAACCCCATTGGAAACGCGAATCGGCTGCCCCTTGACCCCCACCATGCGCGCCGTGAACTGCACTCCATTCGCCTTATCGGCACCGGGCACAAGAACCGCATCGATGTTCCAGTATTCGACAGGATTGAAGGCATTGATCTCCCGCTCACGCTCCACGATGAGCCGCAGTGCGACGGTCTGCACACGGCCGGCGCTTAGCCCGCGCTTCACCTTATCCCACAGCAAGGGCGAGATCTGGTACCCCACAAGGCGATCCAGCACACGGCGCGTCTGTTGCGCATCAACGAGATGTTCGTTCACATCACGGGTGCGCTCAAATGCGGCGGTTACGGCTTTTTTGGTGATTTCGTTGAAGGTTACGCGGCGCAGCTTCGTTTTGTCCCGCATGGAGGGTAGAAGCTGCATTTTCAGGTGTGCGGCGATGGCCTCGCCTTCACGGTCAGGATCGGGGGCGAGAAATACGGCATCACTTTTGGCGGCCAGTTTTTTCAGCCGGTCGACGACCTTTTCCTTGCCAGGAGACACGATCAGCGTCGGCGCAAAGGTGCGGTGCTTGAGTTCCACACCGATATCGTTCTTCGGCAAATCCATGATGTGGCCGATAGAAGCCTCCACCACATAGTCGCTGCCGAGATATTTATTGATCGTCTTGGCCTTTGCCGGCGACTCCACGATCACGAGATTCTTTGCCATTCCAACACCCACCTGAGAGATCGTTGCTGCGAGATGCAGCCGGGCGACCTTCTCCGTACCTCTGTAGCCTGCAAACTAACACGCCCCGCGGAGAGTGCGTCAACGGCTATCGGGAACCGTCGTGCCGCGATAGCGCCCAAGACCGGTTAGTCCACGCTATAGTCACCCCTATAGACGCGGCCACCCCCGATTGGTCCCGCGGCCCACACAAGACACTCGCTTGCAGGCACCTGGGATGGTGTGCGATTTAGAGACTAAGCACATAATTCTTGCCCGGCATCTGCTTCACACGTCCGGCGAGCTCGAGTTCGAAGAGTGCTGTAAAGACCTCGCCGGAGGCCAGATTGCTCTCCAAACGGTCGAGCAGATCGTCCAGCTGCAAGGCTTCATCGGCGCAGAGGTGCTCGAGCACCATGCGTTCGTGGTCGCCAAGGGGTGGACCAACCGCGAAACCGGCTCCCGAGGCACTGCCGAATAAAGATGCTGTTCCACCGGGGCGGGATTCATTGCCTGCCTCTGCGAGCTCCTCGAGCTGGATACGCACCTGTGAGGGAAGGTCCTCCCACACGTCCTCCCATGTGGCGGTCAGCTTGGCACCCTGCTTGATGAGGGTGTTCGGGCCCCAGGCGTTTTTATTGGTCACGTTACCGGGAACCGCATAGACATCGCGGCTCTGCTCAATGGCACAGCGAGCGGTGATGCGGGTGCCGGAGTACTCGGCAGCCTCCACCACGAGGACGCCAATGCTCATGCCACTGAGCGTTCGGTTGCGAATGGGGAAGTTCTGCGGCGCGGGGAAGGTACCGATGGGGAACTCGCTGAGGATGGCTCCGCCGGAGCTTACGATGTCCTCCGCAAGGCGTTTGTTCTCTTTGGGATAGATCACGTCGATCCCCGTTCCCCAAACGGCTACGGTGGTGCCCCCGGCCTCCAGCGCGCCCTTGTGCGCCGCCGTATCGACGCCCCGCGCCATGCCGCTCAGGATGGCCACGCCGCGGCGCGCGAGATCGCGGCTCAGCATCTCCGCCATACCCGCGCCATAGGGCGAGGGGTGGCGCGTGCCGACGACGGCGATCCCGGGACGTTTCAGCGCTTCCACATTCCCGCGTACCCAAAGAACCGAAGGGGGATCGTAGATCTCAAGCAGCCGCGACGGATAGGCATCGTCGTCCGGCGTGAGCAGGTGCGCGCCCCCCTCCGCAATACGACGCATCTCCTCCTCGGCCGCTTTCAGTGCCTTCCCGTGAAAGACGAACTGCGCCGCCGCCGCCGGAAGACCCGCACCCTCGAGTTCAGTGAGCGAGGCCGAGAAGACCCGGCCAGCCCGCCGCAGTGCCCGAACTGCCCTGAAGCATCGGGTAGGTCCCACGCCCGGCGTCAACGTCAAGGCCAACCATCCCAGCCGGCTGTCTTGTTCCCGAAGCTGGCTATCGTTTTCCCGAAACTGGCTGTCTTGTTCCCGAAACTGGCTGTCGCGCTCCGCTGCCATTCTGTTCAAATGCCCGTTCCTCTCCGCTTTGCTCGCATCGTAACGAGGCACTAGGGGGGTGGCTATCCCCAATCCGTTCGCTGCGGGCACACGCCGGCCAGCGAAGTGGGGGCGCTACCATGAAAGGGTGCCCCTGCGCGTTGCCGCCATCTCGTTTCTGAACCCTGCACCCCTGCTATACGACTTTGAACATGAGCCTGCGGCCAGCGATCTACGCTCGCGTTATGACGTGCACTACACCCTGCCCTCGCGTTGTGCCGCTGAGTTACATGCCGGGGTGGCCGATCTGGGCCTGATCCCAATCGCAGAGCTCACGCCGGAGCTCCTCATCGTGCCGGGCTGCACCATCGCCTCGTTGCGGGAGGTGCGCAGCATCGTGCTGCTGGTGCGGTATAAGGGTCAGGCCCCCGTCGCCGAGGCGCTTCGGGCTGTCCGGAGCATCGCGGCGGATCACGCTTCCCGTTCGTCCGCGGCCTATGTACGCGTTTTGCTAAAGCGTTTCTATGGCGTGGAGCCCCCGCTACAGGAGCACCCTCCCGAGCCGCTGGCGATGCTCGCCGCACACGATGCGGCCCTGCTGATCGGTGACCCAGCCCTGCTGGCACGTGAGCGCCGCCCTGAAATCGATGCGGCGATCAGGTCCGCCTCGGGTGACTCGCTCCTATGGCTGGACGTGGCGCAGTTATGGCGGGAGCACACCGGCCTGCCGTGGGTGGCAGCGGTGTGGGCTGTGCGACGGCAAGCCCTCATACGCGGTGATGCCACCGCGGCGCAACTTATCGCCGATCTGAACACCAGCCGCGATGGCGGGCTCGCGCATGTGGAGGAACTGGTGACGGAGTGGAGCGTACGCCTGCCGCTCGCGGCTGAGACCATCCGCACCTATCTCACCCACAACATCTATTACCATCTCGACGCGCCCTGCCTGGAGGCGATTCGCACCTTCCGAGCCTATGCCGCCGAGCTTGGCGTCCTGCCGCCACTGCCGGCCGAGTTGCGCATTCTTTCGGCCGACTTGCGCATGCAGGACGCTACATCGCCATAGCGGGGGACGGGGGACGCTCGCGCGGGGCGAACCTTCGCTTGTAATACGCCGTGGTGACGACAATCACCGGTACACCGACGGCGGTAGGCCAGATCCATAGCCAGAGATGATCGCCAAACAGCCGGGGAAGCGTTACAACGCTGAAGGCAGACCACGCGGCGATGTAACTGCCGATGAAGTTGCGGAGATGCGTGTACCACCAGAACATCTTCTCCTTTGGCTTGCGGACGAAGCTCCACATCTCTAAACCCGCCGCACGCATGCCAACACAGCCAAAAATGAACGCCACGTACCCCATATGCTGTACCGCTGCGGGTTGAAGCCAACTTAACAGCGCCAACGCTGCGCTGGCGGCAAAGGTGAGGACTGCGGCGATCCAATCCACCGGCTTCGCCGTTCCGCCGCGGGGCAGATCCTTCAGCCGGAGGACGCGATACCCGGAGAAGGCGAGGTAAAAACTGAAGATCGCCACCAGTGCCAGAAAAAGCACCGGCCGGTACAGCGACATCGGCAATGCCGTAGCCGCGACCCCACCCATGCACCACAGGTAAACGCTGCCCCAGCGCTTGTGTGCCCTGCCCCCCTTGGCCGTGGCCAAAGCCACGGGAGCGAGCAAAAACGCTCCGAAGCCTGCCGTGATGTGCACCGCCAATAGGCTCTTCATCCAGACCGGATCACCGCTCATTTGGTCTCTTCCCGCTCGCATTGCTCAGTGTCGAGCTGTGAGCTCTCACAAGATCGATCTCTTGGCTACGGGATCGATCTCTTGAGTATGGGAATGAGTGTGCGCCGGAAGCTGCGTAAAACGTAGTACGAAAGGTCAACCGAATGGTATGACATCTGTCATTTTCGTTCTGGCTCGCTGCATAGCGTGGAACCGCAGGTACGGACGGTGCCGACCGATCCGTCGATCGACGGCCGCGGCGATGGTACACTTAAGCTGTGCCGGGTCCTACGCGACGCGTACCCGCCAACCCCGCCAGGTCCGGAAGGAAGCAACGGCAACGGGCCCACGTGGGCGCAGTAGGGTAACCCGGTACACTTCCCTTCCGTTTGCTTCACCTTTAGCCCGACTGCCTGGTTGTGCACGCCGCCCTAGCGCTGCGATACACTTCCTACCCTCTGCCGAGCGCAGCCCTGCAGGATTTCGGGGCCCATGCCGCAGGGCCGGGGAGTCGCGGCGCTTGCAGTCGCTCGCGGTAAGATGCTCATGGTCACCGAATTCCGCCGTTGAGGTAGCCTTCTTTTGAGCATCACCCCGCAGAGCCTGAAAGCCCCCAAGACACTCCAACGCACAAAGATCACCGCGCTCGGCACCTATGTGCCTCCTCGTCTGCTGACCAATGCCGACCTCGAACGCATGGTGGAAACCAACAATGAGTGGATTGTCGAGCGGACCGGCATACACGAGCGACACATCGTGGACAAGGGCACGGCCACCAGCGATCTGGCCGCAGCCGCGGCTCGGGATTGCCTTGCAAAGGCGGGGATCGACGCGGGCGAGGTCGATGCCATCATCATCGCGACAGTGACCCCGGATATGTCCTTTCCGGCAACAGCCTGCCTGGTGCAGGCCAAGATCGGCGCGACCAAGGCGTGGGGATTCGATCTCTCTGCCGCCTGCTCCGGCTTTGTCTATGCGCTACAGATGGGCTCTAAGCTGATTGAAACCGGATCGCACACGAAGGTGCTCGTGATTGGGGCCGATGTGATGAGCGCCATCGTCGATTACACCGATCGATCCACCTGCATCCTGTTCGGCGATGGTGCCGGAGCCGTTTTGCTGGAGCCCTGCGCCGAGGGTGAGGTTGGCCTGATCGACTTCCTGCACGAGGTTGATGGCTCCGGCGCGGCGGCGCTGCAAATGCCGGCGGGCGGCAGCCTTTTGCCGCCGAGCCACGAAACGGTGGACGGCAAGCAACACTTCGTCCACCAGGACGGCCAGGCTGTTTATCGATTTGCGGTGCGCAAGATGGCCGAAACCGCCGAGGCCATTCTGAAACGCAATGGTGTTCTGGGCACGGAGTTGGGCTGCTTTATTCCGCATCAGGCCAACAAGCGCATCATCCTTTCCACCGCCGAACGTCTTGGCATGCCGGAAGACCGGGTTGTGATCAATATCGATCGTTATGGAAATACCACGGCGGCGACCATTCCCTTGGCCATGGGAACCGCACTCGAGGACGGCCGCCTCAAGCGCGGTGATCTGGTTTTGCTGGCGAGCGTCGGCGCGGGATTTACTGTTGGAGCGACCCTGTTGCGCTGGGAGTTCTAAGGCCCCTTCCCGTACAGAAGCACCTTTTTAAGGTGGAAAACTTTGGGTGCCATCGTTCGCTTCGCTTGCAGGGCGTGGCTTCAGCCACCCGGTTCAGGATGTCCTCGGATGCCCCAAGTTTGTGCACCACTCTCAGCAAGAAAGTTCTCTGACCCATTTTGGTGGTTGACATACGTTCGGAGTGCTGAGAAGACTTAAACAGGCAGACGACCGTTGTGCTCGAGTCGGCTGACGAGGAGAGCCGCGACGTGTCCGCCCTGGTGCACTGTATCTATACGAGCGTCCAAACCCATCCGTTATCCGAAGCGGAAATCGCGCGGCTGGTCGAGCACTCGCGCGTCAGCAACACCCAAAGCAACATTACGGGCATTCTTCTGCATGTGAAGGACACGTTTTTCCAGATTCTCGAGGGTCCTCAGGAGAGCGTAGAAGGGTTATACGCAAAGATCCTGATGGATAAACGTCACACACACATTACACGGATTATCTTCGAGACGATTCCACGGCGTTACTTCGCCGATACGGCGATGGTCCTGGCAACCCTGACCCCCGCTGAGCTGGCGACGCTGATCGAGGAAGACAGCCCCGCACACCGGGAGCAGTTGCTTGCCGGCATCGATGAAGGGCGTGCGAAACGGCTGCTGCGAGCCTTCACGGACGGCCGCTGGCGCAGCCATATGTCACCTGCAGTCACCCTGGCGGTGCGCGCTTGAGCCGCTACGGGTCCGTCGCGGTGCCCTATCCTAGCCGGGAGGCCTGGCTTGCCAAGCTGCCCAAGTGGACCTGCTCGTTCGCGTTTCAGCCGATCGTCAACGCCCGAACGCAGGAGGTCACGGCGTACGAGGCGCTGGTACGCGGGCCTAAGAACGAAAGTGCCGGTGCGGTGCTGCGCAAGATTCCGCGGGATGAACTCGCCACCTTCGACGAGGAGTGCCGCAAGGCCGCGCTGGTGCTCGCCAGGCGCCTCGATTTAAAAGGGGATCTCAATTTAAACCTGTTACCCCAAGGATTTCGCGCCGACCGCGACTGTCTGGCTTCCACGCTGGACATGGCAATCGAGCACGGTTTTGCACCTGAACAACTGGTGCTGGAGGTAACGGAAGGTGAGGTCCTCGGCAACCAGGATCGCTTTACCGAACTGATCGGCATCTATCGCGGGCTGGGAATGCGGATGGCCGTCGACGACTTCGGATCCGGCTACTCCGGGCTGAATGTGCTGGCGGATTTTCAACCCGATCAGATCAAGCTCGACAAGTATTTGGTGCGTGGCATACACAGCCGTGGGCCGCGACAGGCGATTGTGCGCGCGATTCTGCAGGTTTGCCGCGATCTAGGCATTGAATTGATCGCCGAAGGCATCGAGAGCGAGAACGAGTTCCTGTGGCTCCGCGATGAAGGCGTGAACCTCTTCCAAGGCTATCTGTTCGCGAAGCCGGCATTCGAGGCGCTGCCGATTCCCCAGTTCCCGAAGATGCCGCGCTGAGCTGCCCATCGTCTGCAGGAGCGCGCGTCTGAGCCGTGCCTTCAGTCACAAAGATCAGGTTCGTACGCGCCTGCCAACATTGTAAGAAAGGGACTTGCCCGTGACAGCCGTTCCGCTATATATGTCCATCGGCATTCCCGTCCTGCTTTTGCTGGTGGGTATGGTTCTGAACTGGTCGGCTCTGAAAGACTTCAGAGCTCATGTCGATGATCGCCTTAATGGAGTCGACACTCGGCTGGACCTTGTCGATAGCCGTCTTGATCGTGTCGATGCCCGCCTGGAGGTCGTTATATGCCATCACGGGCAAGCTCGACGGGCGCTTGGATGAGCTGTCGAAGAACCGCTGAGGCAATGCTCCACACGGCTCGGCAACGCTGATAAACTACACCTTGTGATCTCTTCCGCCCCGTTCGAGGTTTCCGCCCCTGCGTCGGACTCGAACAATCCTCAGATGAAGGCTTTGACCACACGGCCCAAGGTGGGCTTTGTCTCGCTCGGCTGCCCCAAAAATCTAGTCGATAGCGAAGTCATGATGGGTTTGCTGGACCGTGCTGGGGCCGAGCTGACGCCGCGTGCCGAGGACGCGGAGGTCCTGGTCGTCAACACCTGCTCCTTTATCGATTCGGCAAAGCAGGAGTCCGTCGATGCCATCCTGGAGATGGTGCGGCACAAGGTAGCCCATGGCGGACGGGCGCAGCGATTGGTGGTGGCAGGCTGCTTGGTGGAGCGGTATCGCGACGAGATCCAGCGCAACATCCCGGAGGTCGATGCGGTTATCGGGACGGGTGAGTTGGAGTCGATTCTGGAGGCTGCCGGGCTGGAACGCCCAGCGCCGGCGCTCGTTGCAGATTCGCCCTTTAGGGTGCTGACCGCGGTGCAGGTGGCAGGGCTGGATGCGGCCGCGAGCGGCAGTGAAGCGGCGCAGGTGCGGCGCGCCCACTCCGCCGTGCAACAGCATTCCCGTCCGGAGTCGGATGGCTCGCAACTCAGTGCGGGGTCGCGGCCCGAGGGCGACGCGCGTGAGGCCGCGGGCCGTTTCTCGCGAGAGGGTTGGGATGGTGCCACGGCTGCCCTGCCGAGCTACCTCTACTCGGACGCCACGCCGCGATTGCTCACCACCGCGCGCGCTTCGGCTTACATCAAGATTGCTGAAGGGTGCGATCATCCCTGCACCTTCTGCATCATTCCGCAGCTGCGCGGCAAGTTCCGCTCGCGGCCGGTGGCGTCGGTCGTCGCCGAGGCACGGCAGCTGATCTCACAAGGCGTGCGGGAGATCACGCTTATCGGCCAGGACACGACCTGCTACGGCGAGGATCTCACGCCTGGGCTGGAAAACGGCGGCCAGCCCGGCAAGCGGCCAGAACTAGCGGATCTGCTCGATGCGCTCGCCCCGCTACCGGGGCTCAAATGGCTGCGCTTCTTGTACGCCTACCCAAATAAAATCACCACGCGCCTGCTCGAAGCCATCGCCAGGCATGACAATGTGGCGAAATACCTGGACGTGCCCTTACAGCATGCCAGCACAAACGTGCTGCGACGCATGAAGCGCGGCGGCTCCGCCGATCGCTTCCTGCAGATCCTGGAGAAAGCACGCAAGATTGTTCCCGGCCTTGTGCTGCGCACGAGTTTTATCGTCGGCTTCCCCGGCGAGACTGAGGCGGATTTCGATGAACTCTGCGCGTTTGTGCAGGCCGCAAAGTTTGACTGGCTCGGGGTATTCAGTTACTCCGACGAGGAAGGGGCGAAGGCCTTCGATCTCAACCCCAAGGTGCCCAAGCGCACCATTGAAGCCCGCCGCCGCCGGGTGATGCGCCTACAGAACAAGATCAGCCGCAAGGCAAAGGCGGCCTGGGTCGGTCGCGAGATCGAGGTGTTGGTCGAAGGGCCGAGCGAGGAGACGGAGTTGCTGTGGCAGGGCCGTACGCTTGACCAGGCTCCGGAGATCGATGGGGTCGTGCTGATCAACGACTTCGGCCCCCATGAGGCGCTCGTGCCGGGCACGTTCTACCGTGCCGAGATCACCGAGTCCCATGATTATGATGTCGTGGCGACCATTCTTGAGTAACAGAGCTCAGCCGATGTTATGAGCGTACCTTGTTGAGCAGTCGTAGGAGCTATCAGCGAGCATATCAAAGCAGCAGAAAGTGCTTTTCCGGTTGCAATCAGCACCAAAAGACTTCACATGGGAGGAGTTAGTGCAAGTTATGGGTTCGTTTGGTGTCGGTCTTGGAACTTCCAGTGGCTCGGCGCGAAGATTTCGCAATCCCGCTTCGGGACACGCCTTTTATATTCACCAGCCACACCCATCTAATATCCTTAAGCCGTAGCAGTGAGGGAAGCAATCAAATTTCTGCGTCAGGAGGGCTTCATATCATGAGCGGCAACTTACATCACCGCGGATACGATGGGTCCATTCACCAGGATGCCGCGGAACGCACTTTTCATGGAAAAGTGATTGGTATCCCCGATTTCGTGCTGTACGACGGTGAGGATCTAGACGTTCTTGAATGGAATTTTAGAGGAGCCGTTGACGAGTACTTACGCTTCTCCGCAGAAGATGGTAAACAGCCTGCCACTCCTTTTGCGGCAATGCAGCTCAGCTTTCCCTCTGATCTGCATCGGCGCGCATCCATGTTCGCCGAGGAACCCGACCTACCCCTGAGCGCGGTTGTCGAGCAAGCCCTCAGCAAGTTTCTTGCCCACACGGAGTGATTCATGGCCAATAAAATCCTTCGGTGCCCTATCTGCCGCACCCTAGTTCCTCTCAACAGCGAGGATGTGCCCTTCTGCTCCGACCGTTGCCGCCGCATCGATCTCGGCAAGTGGGCCTCAGGGGACTACAAGATCAGCTCGCCCATCCTTGACCCGGATCTGCTGGAGGAGCTCGAGCACAAACAGCAGCAGACCAAGCCGATGGGAACGGATTCAGGCAAAGAGTGGAAGAACTAGTGGATGACGGCGACACCTCCGGCCACAGTCTCGATGCTACCGAAGAAAAAGCAGATCCCTCCGCTGCCTCGCGGGAAGTCCATTTCAATGGAAGCGGGAAAGGCCAGACGACCGCTTGGGCGTGGCTGGTTGCGACTTTCTTTGGGGCGGGTTTTGGCAAGCCGGGACCGGGCACGTATGGCTCGGCGGCTGCCTGCGTCCTCTGGCTGATCGCCGGCTGGTCCGTTCACCACAACACGGGTACGCTCGCGATCCTGACGGGGGTTGCGGTCATTCTGGCCACTGCGGCCGGCATTCCCGCGGCCACCCGCGTGGCGCGAGAGTCGGGGCGCAAGGATCCCGGATTTGTGGTGATCGACGAGGTCGCCGGGCAGTGGCTGGCGCTGCTGCTGATGCCGCCGCTTTGGCCCAACGCCCTGTTGGCCTTCATCCTGTTTCGCTTCTTCGACATCCTGAAGCCATGGCCGATACGCCGGCTGGAGGCGTTGCCCGAAGGAACCGGCATCATGGTCGACGACCTCGGTGCCGGCGTGTTTGCGCTTGTCTTGGGCCAGCTCAGCCTGCATCTGCTCGCCAAGCTGCCTTAAGCCCGTGCGAGAGTGGGGCTTGTCTCTCTGCACTCACGCGGGTAGGCTCGAACACATGAGCCTGCTGCACCCAATCCGTCCCGATGCGCCGACACTCAGCGGTCTGCGCCCCAAGGCTGCACTTCCCGGCGGCTCATTCGAGGTGACCGGCGCGCGTCTGCTGTCGTCACGCAGTGCGGCGGCGGCGCGAATGCCCACGGCCTTCGTCGGTGAGACGGAGGGATCGCTGGAGTTGTTACGCTCCACGCGCGCGCAGGTGCGGGTGCCTGAGGGTGCCATCGCCGGCGACCTGACCTTGCGCTACAACGGGCACGCCAGCAATGCGCTTCACGCCAATGTGGCGGTATCGATGGCCGAGGATCTGCACATGGTCGCGAACCCGGCCGTGGATGCCGACGGAAATGTTTTTGCGATGATCTCCGGGCCGCGCGGAACGCGGGTACCCGTATCCATCATGAAGATCTCGCGGGATCTGCAGGTGCGACCGTTTGCGCGCGATCTTTTGAATGTCTCCGCGCTGGCCTTTGGGCCGGATGGCTACCTGCACGCTTCATCGCGCGCCGAGGGCATCGTTTATCGCATCTCGCCCGAGGGTGCGGTATCGACCTTTGCCGAAGGCATGGGCATCGCGACCGGGCTGGCGTTTGACCGCGAGGGCAACCTGTTCGTAGGCGACCGCTCCGGTACGATCTTCAAGCTGGGGCCGCACGGTCGTCACAACGCGGCGGAGATCTTCGTCTTTGCCACGCTGGAGCCCTCCGTGGCGGCCTACCACTTGGCCTTCCGCGACGACGGTGCGCTGCTGGTCACGGCACCGACAACAAGCTCCAATGCAGCAATCTATGCCATCAGTCCGGATGGCGATCAACGGGTGTTCTACCGAGGGCTGGGCCGGCCCCAGGGCATGGCGCTTGATGTCGAGGGCAACGTGTATGTGGCGGCCGCGCTGGCCGGCCATCGCGGTATCGTGCGCGTGACGCCGGATGGGCGGGAAGCGGAGCTGGCGGTCAGCGGCAACGATCTCGTCGGGCTCTGCTTCACGGAGGACGGGGCGGCCGCGCTGGCCACAGCGAGTACGTTGTATACGGTCGATTTGGGGATCACCGGGCGAGCGCTGATTGAGTAACAGCCGACAGGCCTCAACGCTTGCCTTAGCGGCTAAATAACGGTGCCGTCCTGGGTCCCAGGACACCTCTACAGCAAATTACCCGTCGCTGTAGAGGTGTCCTCTTGATCGAAGGCGCAGCCGAGGTGGAGAGACCTGCCGTGATGTGGCCGAAACCCGGATTCCTCCGGGAATGGCAAACAGAAAAGCTGAACGCCCCTCCATAGCTGAACGCAATTTGCTATACGGTCCCGCCGCTTCAAACACAGCCTTCCGCAGACTGCTGTGAGTTGCGGTGGCAGGTCTCTGCATCCAACAAGGGACATGATTGCTGAAATTATCGCTGTCGGCTCGGAGATGCTGACACCTTTTCGCCAGGACACCAACTCCCTCTATCTCACCGCGGGCCTGAATGACCTGGGCGTTTCGGTCGCGTTCAAGACCATCGTCGGCGACAACCCGCAGCACCTCACCGAAGCGGCCCGCATCGCGCTGCGGCGTGCCGATGTGGTCATCTTCTCGGGTGGGCTGGGCCCTACGGAGGACGATCTGACGAGGCAATGCGTCGCGGACGCTCTCGGCATCGAGCTGCACAAAGATCCGGATACGATGACCTCGCTTTACAAACGCTTTGCCGAGCGCCGTATCCCCATGCCGCCGAACAATGAGCGGCAGGCCGAGGTGCTCGACGGCGCGCAACTGCTGCACAACCGTAACGGCTCGGCACCGGGACAGTGGCTGGACACCGTCGTGGACGGACATCGCAAGGTGGTCATTCTGCTGCCCGGACCGCCCAAGGAGCTGAAGCCGCTCTTCGATGAGCAGTGCAAGGCAAGGCTCGCGGCCTCGCTGCCACCGCGCTATCTCGCCAAACGGCTGCTGCGCATGGCGCTGATCCCCGAGTCCCAGGTGGATGCGCGTACAGCACCGATCTACAAGAGCTTCACGGATGTGGACACAACGATTCTTGCCGGTGGGGGCGAGATCCAGCTTCATTTTTTCTGTGTAAAGCCCAAGGCTGCCGAGGCCGAAGCGCGTGTCAATGCGGTCGTGGAAGCCATTGAACGCGAGATGGGTGAGGATATCTTCTCCTCGCAAGGTGAATCGCTTGAGGAGGTTGTTCTGCTGATGCTCGGCCTTGCCAACGCCACGCTGGCCACCGCGGAGAGCTGTACCGGCGGCCTGCTGGCGCAGCGATTAACGGCAATTCCCAACGCCTCGCGCACCTTTGCCGGCGGCGCGGTTGTGTATACCAATGCAGTGAAGACGCTCTGCGCCGATGTGCCGGATGAGATTCTGGAAGCAAATGGTGCCGTCAGTGAGCCCGTCGCTCGGCTGCTGGCCGAAGGCATCCGTAAGCGGCTCGGGACGACGCTGGGAGTCAGCATCACCGGCGTAGCCGGGCCGGCAATGACCGAGGGACCGGATAAGGACAAACCCGTGGGCTTGGTGTACATCGGCCTGGCCGGCCCCGAGGGCACGCAGGTAAAGCAGTTCAACGTGCTCGGCGATCGCGAACGGGTCCGTCTCTGGGCCAGCCAGCATGCGCTGGAGATGCTGCGCAGGCACCTGTTGTGAAGTGCTGCAGATGACCACCTGAGAGCTATATAGGCTTACTAACCGCCACTTTGTAGCTTTGGTGGCCGTCTTCCCTTGCTACACTCAGGGGCGATGACTTCGTGGGCAACGCCACCGCTGGTACTCGCTGCCGCTTACCTTGTGGGCTCCATTCCGTTTGGCTATCTGCTGGTGCGCTTTGTCCGCAAGGAGGATATCCGAGCGGTCGGTAGCGGCAACATCGGCGCGACAAACGTGGCGCGGGCGGGCTCCAAGGGCTTGGGCATTCTTACGTTGGTGCTCGACCTCTCCAAGGGCCTGTTCGTTGTGCTGCTCGCCCGGCACCTTGCCCCGAGGATGCCCGGGGTGCCGTCTGACCTTGCCGTGGGCGCGGCGGTGGCGGCGGTCTTGGGCCATGTCTTTCCCGTGTGGCTCCGCTTTCGCGGGGGCAAAGGTGTGGCAACCGCGTTGGGTGTATTTCTGGCGCTGGTGCCGGCCGTCGCGGTCGCCTCCGTCGCCGTATTTGCGCTTGTGGTGGCGCTCACTCGCATCGTCAGCCTGGCGTCGATCGCGGCAGCAGCCTTTCTGCCCCTTTTCGCTGTGCTGCTGGTTCCGGACCGCTCGCCGGTTTACCTCACCGGGGTCATCTTTATCGCCCTGCTGGTGATCGTGAAGCATCAAGCGAACATCGCCCGGCTGCTGAACGGGACGGAAGCGAAGTTCGGCAGGGAGAAGGGCACAGCAGTCGTTGGAAGCGCTACGCCGCGCAAACGGAAGGCGCGCGCATGAGCCGCATCGCGGTGGTCGGTGCCGGCGCGTGGGGCACGGCGCTGGCACTCTCGCTGGCCCGCCATGGCGGCCATGATCTGAGCCTGTGGGCGCATTCGCCCGCGCACGCCGAAGAGCTCGCGGATACAGGCGAGAACTTGCGCTATCTGCCCGGCTTTGTGCTGCCGATGGGCATTCGCGTGACGGCCCGGTTGCCGGAGGCCATTGAAGGCGCGGAGACGATCCTGTGCGTGACGCCTTCGCAGGCGCTGCGCTCCGTGATGGAGGCCATCGCCCCCGCCCTCACGTCGAAGCAGGTCTTGCTGTCAGCGTCCAAGGGCATCGAGGAGAAGACCTTTCTGCGCATGTCGCAGATCATGGCCGAACACGCCCCCGACAATCCGGTCGGCACGCTGGGCGGCCCGTCATTTGCCCAGGAGGTTGCCGCAGGTATGCCGACGGCGGTTACCATCGCCACCGAAGATCCGGTACTGGGCAAGCGGCTGCAGGATGATTTCTCCTCGCCGAGCCTGCGGGTGTATCGCAATGAGGACGTGATCGGCACAGAGCTCGGCGGCGCTCTGAAGAACGTCATCGCTTTGGCTGCGGGCGTTGTCACCGGCCTGGAACTCGGCTCGAACTCCGCGGCGGCTCTCATCACACGCGGCATGGCGGAGATTACGCGGCTCGCGATGGCCTGCGGCGGCCGGCGGGAGACGCTGGCAGGGCTGGCCGGCATAGGCGATCTGGTGTTGACGTGCACAGGTGGTCTTTCGCGCAATCGCGCCGTCGGCATCGAGCTCGGCAAAGGCCGACATCTGCCTGAGATCCTCTCCGGGCTGAACGGCAAGGTCGCCGAAGGCGTACGCTCGACGACTGCGGCACTCGGCCTGGCCGCGCGCTACGGCGTGGAAATGCCCATCACCGAGCAGATGGCGGCGATCCTGCACCAGAACCGCCCCCCGCAGGATGTGATTCGCGAGCTGATGACGCGGCCGGGACGTATGGAGTAAGCCGGCCAGCGCCCAAAACCTCCATTAGCCAACGAGGACTGCCCGGAACACGTCCTACACAGGCGATGAGATCCCCGCTTGCCCTTTGCCTTGCCGCCGTCGCGCTGGTTGCGACGGCCCCCGCTCAACAGGCCCCCACCGATCAGCCGCTCGGGCAACTCGAAACCGTCGCCACCTTTCCAGGTCCGATGCCGGAAGGCGTAACGGTCTCGCACACCGGCCGCATCTTTGTGAACTTCGCCCGCTGGGGCGATGACATCCCCTTTACCGTCGCGGAGCTCGTCAACGGCAAGGCGGTCGCGTACCCGAACACCACGATCAACGATTGGCCTGGCCGCAAGCTGCCGAATCCCAACGCCTTCGCCGATATCAACGCCGATCAGACCCATTTCGTCAGCGTGCAGTCGGTTGTGGTCGATCCGGACGATCGTCTCTGGATCCTCGATACAGGAGCGCCTCTGCTCAAGAACGTCGTTCCGGATGGTCCGAAGCTCGTAGCCATCGATCTGCACACGAACAAGGTCGTGAAGACGATCCTGCTGCCGCCCGAGAGCGCCGGCACCAATAGCTACATGAACGATGTACGTTTCGATCTGCGCAGCGGTGACCCCGGCCCGCAGGATTGCACGACCATGATTGGCAGCCATTCCGCGCCAAACCCGAACGAGCCGCCCAAGGATCCCTCGCACCCGAATGCCGAACGCAGTTGCGCCCCGGGCACTCGCGCCACAGATAGCATCCACGGAACGGCGTACATCACCGATTCGTCGAGTGAGGGACCTAACGCGATCGTGGTTGTCGATCTGGGCACAGGCAAGAGTTGGCGGCGGTTGAACCAACACTCCAGCACGTTGTCGGAAGACCAGTTTCTGATGTTTGCCGAGGGCCGGCCAGTCTACAAAACCGAGCCCAACATGCCGCCAAAAGCAGTCAATTTCGCTGCTGACAGCATCGCCATCTCAAACGACGGCGAGACCCTGTACTACTGTCCAATTAAGGCGACCAAGCTCTATGCTGCGTCGACGGCCGCTATGCGCGACCGTACAAAATCAGACGCGCAGGTAGCCGCTACGGTTCGCATCGTTACCGGCAAGATGCCCTCCGATGGCCTCGAGTCGGACGCAGCCGGCAATGTATACATGACCGATCCGGTGACAGACTCGATTCACCGCTGGAGCCCCAAGACAGGTCTTACCGAGACCCTCGTGCATGATCCCCGCATCCTGTGGCCGGATACGATGAGCCTTGCAGGCGATGGTTACCTTTACTTCACATCCAACCAATTGCATCAGCAGCCGACGATGCACAACGGGCAGGACCTGCGTCGTAAGCCGTACCAGCTATTTCGGATCAAGGTGGACACACAACCCGTGCAGCTCAAATAGCCGTTACTGCCGAGTTCTGGACTCAGGCGCGATGAGCGCACGGAACATCTCTGCGACGGGTACGCGAACCGTGGTCTCTGGAATGACGAGTTCCTCCACGGCAAGCGTCCAGTCGCCATTGGCTTGTACGACGAAGGCCTCCTGCCGCCAAGGATCGATCACCCAGTTGTGGGGAACACCCATGCGCCGGTAGTCCTCAAGTCTTTCACGCAGTTCGATGATCTTGTCTTCACGGGAAAGGATCTCGATACAAACCAGAGGCGGCGTTCGAACGATCAGCTTATCGCTGCCCTTTCACGGGACTAAGCAGACGTCGGGGACACGATATCGTGTTGGCGCAACCTGGACACGCTGTTCGGGCAAGACCTCCACGTCCAACTCAATTTCAAAAGATGCAAAGTAGCGTATGAGATATTTCTGCAAACGGCTGTGTGGCAGTTCACCTACATGTCTCTCCAGGACGTTCCCATCGACGAACTCACGATCGGGGTCGTAGGAACAGCCCAGGTACACATCCACTGGCACGTCCAGGTCCTCTTCTGGATCTATGGTTGGGCTCGCTTCGGCTTCCGTAGTGACTATCAGTCTCCCTCTATCGCAGTTGAGGTGTAGAGCTTTTATCTTTGTTGTCTTTTCAGAAGGAGATCTGCGGCTGTTCTTGGGGTCGTCTGTTCTTACACGATCTGCGAATCCGTTTCTAGGGTTGGTCATAGCGATCCAGCTCCGCGAACACAGCGGGAACGCTGATTTCGACCATCGTACCCGGAACCCGGAGCAGCTCCGGCACGGGTGTGACCTCCCCTTCCGCCTCGGCGCTGAATGCCTTGCGGCGCATGGGATCGACGACCCAAACAGCTTTCACGCCCATGCGTAAATAGTCGTCCACGCGTTCCTGCATCTCGCTCATGCGGTCTTCTGGCGAGAGGATCTCGATGCACAGAAGAGGTGCCGCGCGTACGATGCGCTTGTCTTCTATGTGGAATGGAACGATGCACACGTCCGGTACACGGTAGCGCGTCGCGGTCACCTGGACCCGCTGCTCGGTGAGCGCGGATAATCTCCAGTCTGCCTCATGAGAGCGGAATACCCAGTAAAAGAAGCCTTGTAATCTCGAATGCGGGATTTCGCCCAAGTTCCTCTCCAAAAGACGGCCGTCGAGAAACTCCCGATCGGGACGGTAGCTGGTTTGCAGATAGAGCTCGACCGGTACCGTGGCAAGGACGGTCGCTTCCGCGATGGGCGCGTGCGGGATGGGTTGTACCTCGGGCAGGGTTGCAGCCGCCATACTCACCTCCACTCGCCACCAGACTACACGTTCCCGGGCCGCAGGCTCCGGTAGACTCATAACAGATCTATGGCCTTTTCCCTTTTCGGCAAGCGCGATAAAACGCCTGAGCCGCCTCCGGCGGAAACAACCTCTACCGTGCTGGAAAGCGAGGCGACAGAGGCTGAACAGGAGCGCCGCGGCGGCTTTTTCGAGCGCATGCGCCAGGCAGTTACCCGCACTCGCGATTCGTTCTCCACGTCCATCGCCTCGGTCGTTGCGCTTACACGAGAGGTCGATGAGGCTTCGCTCGATGATCTTGAACTCGCTCTGCTGACCTGCGATATCGGTGCGGTGACCACCGATGAGATCATCGGCCGGCTGCGGGAGCGGGCCCTGCGGCAAGGCATCGCGAATGGTACGGAGTTGAAGCGCGTGCTTAAGGACGAAATCCGCCGCATTCTCGATGGGGTCGCCACGCCGGTGCCGCATCCGGCAACCGGGCCTGAGGTCATCATGATGGTCGGCGTGAACGGTACGGGTAAGACCACGACAAGCGGCAAGCTGTCGGCGTTGTTCCGCCGTGAGGGCCGCACGGTCCTGCTGTGCGCGGCGGATACCTTTCGCGCCGCGGCCATCGAGCAGCTGGAGGTGTGGTCGCAGCGCTCGGGGGTGGAGATGATCAAGACGCGCCAGGGTGGCGACCCGTCCGCGGCGCTGTTCGATGCGCTCGCAGCGGCCAAGGCGCGCGGTACGGACATAGTCATTGTGGACACAGCCGGACGTCTGCACACCAAGACGGACCTGATGAAGGAACTCGACAAGATGCGGCGCACCGCGGAGCGGCAGGTGCCGGGCTCACCGCATCAGACGCTGCTTGTGATCGATGCCACCACGGGGCAGAACGGAATGCAGCAGGCGCGGCTCTTCACAGAGGCAGCGAATGTGACCGGCATTGTGCTCACCAAGCTGGATGGCACGGCCAAAGGTGGCATTGTTGTCGCTATCGCCCGGGAGATGGGGCTGCCGGTGCGCTATGCGGGTGTGGGCGAGAAAATTGAAGATATTCTGCCCTTCGACTCGAAAGCATTTACAGACGCTCTGCTGGCCTGAGCGCTTCAGGAACCGGAACGCAGAGCTCGCCAAGGGGTACGCAAAGAATACAAAGAGCCGATATGCCCTTCTCTGAGACCTTTGTTCTTGTCGAGCTTTCGCTGCGTCCTTTGCGTTCCCTTCGCGTCCTTTGCGTTCCGCTTTATTCCTTCCACCCTTAGGACAACGGGGGAATATTGATGCTCTGACCGACCTGAATGCGATCAGGATTGTCCATGCCGTTGTGCTGGGCGATCGTTTCGTACTTGCTCGCGGTACCGTAAAACTTCTCGGAAATCTTGCTGAGATTGTCGCCCGACTTGATGGTGTAGGGCTGATCGTCGCCGCCGGTGACCGTGAGACGCGGCTCGAAGTCGGCGTAGCTGGGATCAACCTTCTTGGTGGCGTCCCAGACGCGGTTCAGGACGACCTTGGACGGCACGTCAGCCTTCAGGATGAGCTTGTCGCCCTCCATAAAGAGACCGTCGAACTTGGCACCTTCAGGGGCGAAGTCGGCGATCACCTGACCGACGGAGGCGTACTTCTGTTGCAATGCTGCTTGATCTGCCATGTTGTCATTCTCCTTGCATCCCCGATAGGGACAGTTCGTACTGTAGGATGCGACACCGGGCGGCTTTCCCCTAGGTTAAGACGAGATTTGTTACAAAGGACATATAGCTTCCGCTAACGGCGTTTATCGTTATCTACCGATTCTCCATGATCTCTGCTGTCTTACTGTGCGAACTTCCTGATCGCTTCTGGAGTGACTGGGGTGAAGAAGTTGATCAGGTTGCCGTCGGGGTCGCGAAAGAGCAAGGAGCGGTTCCCCCAAGGCATCGTTGTCGGCTCTTGAAGGAAGGCGGGCACTTGCTTTTTCAGCTGCAGGAACGTCGCATCTACGTCCTCCACCATGAACTCGATGATGACACTCCGGTTCGCCTCGGGCTGTAATTCATCCTCTGCGCCAAAAGCACTCAAGGTTCGTGTGCTACCGATGGCAAGGGTGCCTCTCGGTGTTGTAAGTTCAGCAAAGTCCGGCGTATACCGGGTTGCGGAACTACCGCTGATCATCTCGTAGAAGCTGACCAGCCGTTCTACATCGTTTGTGATGACGCGCATCGAAACCAGGTTCATCGTGTCCTCCCATGCTGAGTCCCAGCACCTGAACGACACTAACTGAGCACTACTGACAGCGTTGTGTCAGCATTGTTTTGTTATGCGCCGAGCCGACCGACTCTTTCGAGTGATTCAAATTCTTAGGCGCTCTCGTCGTCCCTTCACGGCTGAGGCGGTTGCAGCAGAGCTGAATATCTCGGTCCGGTCGGTCTATCGTGACATGGCTGATCTGGCGAGCCAAGGTGTCCCCATCCGTGGTGAAGCAGGTGTCGGGTACACGCTCGGTCGGCAATACGATATGCCGCCGCTTATGCTGACCCCAGAGGAGCTGGAGGCAGCGGTTCTCGGCGCGCAATGGGTTGCCGAGCGGGGCGATGCTGCACTGGCCAATGCAGCGCGGGATTTACTCTCGAAGATCACCGCCGCGGTCCCACACTCTCTGCGCACCTTCATTACCGAGCCCACCCTTGGCACACCGGAGAACATCCTGGCGTTCAGGGACGGGCTCGATCTCGCGAAGGCCCGCTCCTGGATTCGTGCCGGACGGAAGCTGCGCATTCGTTACCGAGACGAAGCCGGGCAGGAGACTGATCGGGTTGTGTGGCCGGTGATCATTGGCTACGCTGACGCCGTACGACTCCTTGCTGCCTGGTGTGAGCTACGCAATGGCTTCCGGCATTTCCGAACAGACAGGATTCTGGAGGCCGACTTCCTCGATGAGGCGCATGGCTCCACCTTGCCAGACCTGAAAAGGAACTGGGAGCACTACATGAGGACGACGCGCACGCTTCGTCTCCCAGGCCCTTCGAAGACCCGTTAGTCCCGACAAGTCGCATTAGCGGAAGTGATCTACGGGCGGAAGTTGGGTAACCGTACCATATCAGCGCGCTCACGACCGCGACGCGGCTTCGAGTAAAGCAAGCCTGTTAAAGAATGCCCAGGTGGCGTGCCGTCGTCGTGAGCGTTTCCAGCGCCACGTCGATTTGGCCGTGGGTGTGTTCGCTGGTCATGATGCAGCGGACGCGGGCCTTGCCTTCCGGGACGGTAGGGAAGGCGATGCCGGTAGCCATCAGGCCTTTCTCAAATAAAGCGCGACTGAAGCTCATGGTTTGGCGTCCGTCGCCGATAAGGATAGGAGTGATGGGTGTTTCGCTCGCCGGGGTCGTGCGACCGCCGATGTCAAAACCGGCGTGTTGCAACTGCGATTGGAAGTAACGCGTGTTGTCCCAAAGGCGCTCGATGCGTTCGGGCTCAGATTCGAGTAGATCGAATGCAGCGATGCAGGTAGCTGCGACCGAGGGCGGATGGGAGGTGGAGAACAGGAACGGACGGGCCCGATGGTAGAGAAACTCGATGAGATCGCGAGAGCCGCACACGTAGCCGCCCAGTGCGCCGATCGCCTTGGACAGCGTGCCGACCTGCACGTCGACCTTCCCCGTGCAACCGAAATGATCGACCGATCCGCGGCCGTTGCGGCCCAGCACACCGGAGGCATGGGCATCGTCGACCATCATGATGGCACCGTACCGCTCGCATAGATCGGCAAGCTCAGCGACTGGCCCGATATCGCCGTCCATGGAGAAGACGCCGTCGGTGATGACGAGCTTGCGGCCGGGCTCATTCTGCACTTCCTTGAGCAGTTCTTCGGCGTGCGCGACATCCTTGTGGCGGAAGACCTTGATTTTGGCCTTGGAAAGCCGTGCGCCGTCGATGATGGAGGCATGATTGAGTTCGTCGGAGAGAATGAAGTCGTCCTTGCCGAGAATGGAGGAGACGGTACCCGCGTTGGCCGTGAAGCCGGACTGAAAGACGACGCAGGCCTCAACACCCTTGAAGGCAGCGATTTTTTCTTCAAGCTCCATGTGGATGCGCATGGTGCCGGCGATGGTGCGCACCGCTCCCGAGCCGACGCCGAGCTGCGCAATCGCCCTCGTAGCGGCCTCGCGCAGCTTGGGATGATTGCAAAGGCCAAGATAATTATTGGAGGCAAGATTGATCACCTCGCGGCCGTCATAACGGCAGACCGGTCCCTGCTCGTCTTCGAGCACGCGCAAGTGGAAGTACGTTCCGCGCTCACGCAGGTCGTCGAGCACCGCGGTAAGGTGGGCGAGTTGCGGGCGCTTGGTTGCTTTAGACGGGGTTGGCGGGGTTAGGGTCGCGGCACACATGATGCTTCCCATGCTACCGCGTTAGCAGTCCCGAGCCGGCGTTCCGGCTCAGCGCTGTTTGCCTGATCCGGCTAGCCCATCGAGCCGGATTCAACAGCATAGGTTGCAGAAGTTTTGGCCATTAGCGGCGAACCTGCAACAAAATCTTGCTGGCCTCACCAGACTCCAGCAGGTGCATGGCCTGATCGAACTGCGCGAGCGGCAAGCGATGCGTGATCACGGGCGATAGGTCGATGCGGCCGTCGCGCAGAAGCGCCTCCGCCTGGAGCCAGGTCTCATACATCTTGCGGCCGTTGATGCCGTGCACGGTGGCACCCTTAAAGATGACGGCGTTGGCGAGGTCCACCTCTACGGGCTTGGAGGGCAGCCCGAGCAATCCAGCCCAACCGCCATTGCGCAATAGACGAAAGCCCTGCCCGATCGCCGAACCGTGGCCGGACATCTCCAACAGCACGTCGACGCCGTTGTTCCCAGTCGCTGTCTTCACACGCGCCTCAGTCTCCGGATCGCCGGGGTCGAGGAGCAGGTCCGCGCCCATGCGCTGGGCGAGGGCACGGCGTCCGGCGTTGGGCTCAATGGCAAAAACACGGGCGGCTCCGCACGCTTTGGCGACCGCAATCGAGAAAAGCCCGATGGGACCACAGCCGGTAACCAGGACCGTCTGGCCCGCAATCGGACCGGCGAGCACGGTGTGCACCGCGTTCCCAAAAGGATCGAAGAGCGAGCCCCACTCGCGCGGGATAGCCGGATCAAGCTTCCATACATTGCCGGCGGGGATGCGAACGTAATCGGCAAAGGCACCGTCGGCATCGACGCCGAGAATTTTTACGAACTGGCAGACGTGTGCCTGGCCGGTGCGGCATTGCAGGCAATGCCCGCAGGCGACATGCATTTCAGCGGAGACGAAATCGCCCACGCTCACGTTTTTTACGTTTTCGCCGATGAGCACGGCAGTGCCGGAGAACTCATGGCCGGGCACATAGGGAGGCTTGATGCGATTCTGCGCCCATTGGTCCCAATGGTAGATGTGCAAATCCGTGCCGCATACCGATGCCGTCTCCACCGCGATCAAAACATCGTCGGGCCCGGGGGTGGGCACGGGGACCTCGCGCATCTCCATGCCGGGGGCGGCTTTGGCCTTAACGAGGGCGTGCATGGTGCGGGGCAGGACGGCTGATGCGGACGGCATGATGCGTGGGGCTCCTCACGGCGTTTGCGGAAGAAAAGGCAAACAGCTAATGGTAGCGCGTCGGGTGGGCAGCGACGAGGCGAGTAGGTCCGCGAGGACTTACCCCACGCGCCATAACCCCACTGCCATTCAGCATGAGCGGAGCGAAACCCCAAGTATTTTGTGGCGACCACGGTAATCCGGCTTGGCTTTGAACGCACCGGAAGGCAAAGACGGAGGTCCTTCGCTGCGCTCAGGAGGACAGGCTCTTGTGGTGCTGACGCTGGTTAGGGTGGCGGGCTAAAGCATCTCAACCGCGACCGCGAAGACGGCTGAGCTGGCGGCGATCCTTGCCGGTCGGCTTCAGCGCGGGCAGGCGCTCAAAGCTGAGCATGGCCTTGCGCTGCTCCTGGGCGAGGACGCGGGCGGCACGGCTCGCGTCGGACTCGCTGTAGAGCGCCTGCGCTGCCGCGGCAGGGCCGCGTACCTCGCTGAGCGCCAGAACCTCGATCCCGAAGACGCCGCCTTCCGTGGTGATCTCAAGCTTGTCGCCGGGCTTCACCTCGCGGGCAGGCTTGGCAAGCTGGCCGTTGGACTGCACGCGGCCGAGTTCGCACGCCTTGACGGCGAGCGGCCGTGTCTTGAAGAATCGCGCGGCCCAGAGCCACTTGTCGATGCGAACGCTCATGCCTGCTCCAACAGCTCACCCTGCCCCGGTTCTGCGGGCATACGCTTTGAGATGCGCTTGGGTCAGCGCCAGAGCGTCTGCCTGGATCGCGGGGTCGTCGCCAAAGCCGGACAGCCAGCGCATCTGCGGCTCGCGGCGAAACCAAGTCAGCTGACGTTTCGCGTAGTGGCGATGACCCGCCTGCGCTTCCGTGATGGCCTCGGCGAGAGGAGCTTCGCCGCGCAACACCCGGAGAGCCTGCGCATAGCCTAACGAGCCGAGGGCCCGACCGGTCTCGCCGTACTCCTCGTAGAGATCAGCCGTCTCTTCCAGCAGACCGCGTGTAAACATCGCGGCAGCGCGTACATTGATGCGGCTGTAAAGCTCGGGGCGAGGCGGGTTGAGCCCGATCTGCAATATCCGATAGCCCTCAAGCGGCGCACGGCCTGCAGCCCATTGCTCCGATTGGGTCTTGCGCGCGAGCAGCGTAACCTCGAGGCTGCGGATGAGCTTGGGGAGGTCATGGGGGTGAATGGCCGCTGCCGCCGCTGGGTCGCGTCGCCGAAGCACCCGATGCAGAGCACCGTCCCCCCGCCGGATGGCGAAGCGGCGAAGCCGTTCGCGCAATCCCTCATCCCGCGCCGGCGAGGGAGCGAGACCACCGAGCAGCGCCCGCAGGTAAAGGCCCGTACCGCCCGCAACAATCGGCAGTTTGCCGCGCGACGAGATCTTGTTCAAGACCTCACGGGCCACCCGGGCGTAGTCCCCCGCGTTGGCCGGCTGATTCGGATCGAGCAGATCGAGACAGTGGTGCGGAACCCGGGCCCGCTCGGCTTCGGAGGGCTTGGCAGAACCGATGTCGAGGCCGCGATAGATCGCCACAGAGTCGCAGGAGACAATCTCACCGCCGCAGAGCTCGGCGAGATGCAGGGCCAACGCGGTTTTGCCGCTGGCCGTCGGACCCGCCACAACGATCAGCGGAGAGGCCCCGGCACTCGCAGCCGACACGTCTACCACTGCCGCCACCAGCCGGATGGAAAGGCGCGATCGCTCCCCGCACGCACCAGGCTGACCACGAGAATCAGCAGAGCGAGAATGACGAGCCCCCGCAGAACGCTCACCCGCTCCAGCACCTCGCGTGCCCGCAACAGTGCCGTGCGCTCCCGCTCTCTCTTTTGCAGCGTTAAGGGCAGTTGTGGAGCGCGAGGAGGCTCGGCCCGCCTTTCTGTTTCAACGGCGGCGCGTACCGCCCCAAAGCCTGTCGGTGGACGCGAAGGCGCTCCGTCCGCACGATCCCGTAGCTCGTCTGGCATCCCGGTGCCCTACTCCGTCTGGCGGTTCACTAGATAGTGAATGCGCAACTCGAGGTTCGGCCCATGAAACTGCGAGGGCAGCGGCGGAAACTGGTTCACCCCCACGATGGATCCCCAAGCCGCATGGTTCAGCGCGTCATCGTGCGTCGAGCCGTCGAGATGCATAGCCCCAATCGTACCGTCGGGCAGGATGGTGAAGCGGATCATGGTGACGCCGGATTTACTAAGCGGCGGCCGCGCTTCCTCCGGGATCAGCGGAATCCACTGGGTGTAGATCTCACGCAGGATCCGTTGCAGATAGGGGTTGAAGTTTACGCCCTGTGTATCGGACAGGATCTCCGCTGGTCCCATGCCGAGGTCGGTCCCGCCCCGGCCGCGGTTGGTGATCCCTCCGGACGAGCCGCCGCCCGGCGACGCGTTACGCACCGCGTTCTGGATTTGATCTCCCGCGCTTTGCGAGCCCGTGTTGAAGTCTGGATGTGAGG